>JBGAUO010000235.1:0-3593 GCA_044228605.1 Nannocystis sp.
ATCAGGACGGTGGGCAGGCGACCCCAGCGGTGGGCGGCGACGGCGAGGGACAGCGACATCTCGCCGTCGACGCGGGCGTGCGGGGCGAGGCGCTGCTGGGCCGCGCGGAAGGGTGTCGGTGGGACGCCGGGGCTGAGGACCATGAGGTCGATGCCGGCGAGGGCGGCGTCGGGCACGGTGGGCTCGCCGAGGCAGGCCTCGGCGCCGGCGGGGAGGCTGGCGCCGGGGCGCTGGTCGTAGATGCGGACGCGGGCGCCGAGGGCGAGGAGGAGGGCGGCGGCGGCGGAGCCGGACGCGCCGGCGCCGATGACGAGGGCGGTCTGGCCGGTCCAGGGGGTCGCTTGCATGGGCAGGTTCAGCGCAGCGCGAGGGTCAGCGCAGCTTGAGGGTGGCGAGGCCGACGAGGGCCAGCATGATGCTGATGATCCAGAAGCGGACGACGACCTTGGGCTCGCTCCAGCCCTTGAGCTCGAAGTGGTGGTGGATCGGCGCCATCTTGAAGACACGCTTGCCAAACAGCTTGAAGCTGATGACCTGGACGATCACGCTGACGGCCTCGAGGACAAACAGGCCGCCGACGATGACGAGGGTGAACTCGTTCTTGGAGGCGACGGCGAGGAAGCCGATGCCGGCGCCGAGCGGGAGGGAGCCGACGTCGCCCATGAAGACGCTGGCGGGGAAGCTGTTGTACCAGAGGAAGCCGATGCCGGCGCCGCACATGGCGCCGGCGTAGACGGCGAGCTCGCCGACGCCGGGGATGTGGGGGATGTTGAGATAGCGGGCGATGTCGAAGCCGGCGATGAGGGTGCCGGCGGCGTAGGTGAGGATCAGGAAGGTGCCGGCGGACAGCACGACGGGGCCGATGGCGAGGCCGTCGAGGCCGTCGGTGAGGTTGACGGCGTTGGAGAAGCCGACGATCACCAGGGTGGCGAAGCCGAGGTACATCCACGGCGGGAGCGTGAAGATGTGCTGGTAGAAGTCGGTGAAGGGCAGGGCGAGGCGGTAGCGGATCGCCTCGGGCATGAGGCCCGAGTGGTCGAACAGGTACCAGACGGCGGCGCCGGCGACGATGAACTGCAGGAGCAGCTTGATGCGCCCGGGCAGGCCGCCGGAGCTCTTTCGCCGGATCTTGAGGGCGTCGTCGATGAAGCCGATCACGCCGCAACCGGCGGTCACGGCGGTGGCGAGCAGGACAAAGCCGTTGCTCATGTCCGACCACAACACCGTGGGGATGATCAGGGTGAAGAGGATCAGGCTGCCGCCCATGGTCGGGGTGCCGCGCTTGGAGAAGTGCGACTTGGGCCCGTCTTCGCGGACGACCTGGCCGAGCTGGATCTTCTGCAGGGTGCGGATGAACCAGGGGTACAGGACCAGCGAGAGGATCAGCGCGGTCAGGGTCGCCGCGAGGATCCGCGTGGACGTGTAGCGCAGGACGTTGAGCCAGCGTAGCCAGCTCACGTCGTCGTGGAGCGCGAAGAGCAGTTGGTACAGCAAACCATCGCGGGGATGGCACGGCGGGCCGCAGGGGGCAAGTTATCGGCGTGGGCCGAGACGGTGACGGTCGGGCTGCAGGTCGGGGCAGATGCTCGCCCCGCGCCGGGTTTCACGTCACGGGGTCAGCCGGTGTTGCTGAAGATCCAGTCGCGCCAGAGGTCGGGCATGTCGTGGTCGGGCAGGCGCTGGGCGACGGAGAGGGGGGACCAGGTCGGGCGCTTGGGGAGGGTGCGCAGGCTGAGGCCGGCCTGCTCGGGGGTGCGGCCGCCCTTGCGGCGGTTACAGCTGCCGCAGGCGGCGACCACGTTGGTCCAGGAGGTCTTGCCGCCGGAGACGCGGGGGACGACGTGGTCGAGGGTGAGCTCGGCGTCGCTAAAGACCTTGAAGCAGTACTGGCAGCGGTGGTTGTCGCGGAGGTAGACGTTGCGGCGGGAGAAGCGGACCAGCTGGGGGCGGGCGCGGACGGCCCCGAGGAGGCGGACGACGGCGGGGGCCTGGAAGCTGCGGCTGACGGTGCGGACCTCGCGGTCGTAGCTGGCGAGCACCTCGACCTTCTCGATGAGGGACATGCAGAGGGCGCGGTGCCAGGCGATGACCTTGAGCGGGACGTAGCCTTGATCGAGTACCAGCGTCTGCATCACCAACCTCCTCCCCGACGAACGCGAGTCAGGCTAGCACGGCGTCGGCGGGGGCTGGCAGGGCGTGGGCGCGGGGGGCTGGGCTCGCGAGCGCGCCATGTGGCGGGGCTTGCTGGGTGGAGCTTTTGTTGGCACCTGGCGCGGTGGGGGTCGCGTCTGGTATCCGGGGGGCGTGCATTGGACCCCCGAGACACTGGCGGCGGCCGCGGGCGGGCGCCTGCTCCGGCGCGGCGCTGCGGATGGGCGAGCGATCGCCGGCGCGTTCATCGACAGTCGCAGCCCGGTGGTGGGCGGTGTGTTTGTGCCGATCGTGGCGGCCCGCGACGGGCACGACTTCATCCCGGCGGCGCTGGCTGGTGGGGCGGCGGCGGTGCTGTGTCAGCGCGGGCGTGCGCCCGCGGACCCGGGCTGCACGGTGGTCGAGGTGGAGGACACGCTGCAGGCTTTGCACGCGCTGGCGCGGGCGGCCCGGGACCGCGTGTCCGGGCCGGTGGTGGCGGTGACCGGGAGCAACGGCAAGACGACGACGCGGGCGATGATCGATGCGGTGCTGCGGACCCGCTATCCCCGGCTGCTGGCGACCGCGGGCAATTTTAACAACCACCTCGGGGTGCCGTTGACGCTGCTCAATGGGCCGGACGAGGCCGACGCGGCGGTGCTCGAGCTGGGCATGAGCGCGCCGGGGGAGAACGCGCTGCTGGGGTCGATCGTGCGGCCGGACGTCGCGGTGATCACCAGCGTCGCGCTCGAGCACCTCGAGTTCATGGGCAGCATCGAGGCGATCGCGGCGGCCGAGGCCGAGGTGGTGGCGTATCTGCGGCCGGGCGGGGTGGTCGTGCTGCCGGCGGATGAGCCCTTGCTGGAACCGCACGTGCCGGCGAGCGTGCGGGCGCTGCGGTTTGGGTCCGAGGCGGGGACGGCGGTGCAGATCGTCGGGGTCGAGCAGGACGCGCGGACGCACCTGACCTTGCGGCTGCATCACCGGGCCGGGGGTGAGGAGGTGCGGGTCGGGCTGGCGGTGTTTGGCGGGCACAACGGGCGCAACGCGGCGGCGGCGCTGGCGGTCGGGCTCGAGCTGGGGTGTCCGGTGCCGGCGATGCTCGAGGCGCTGGCGGAGGTGCGGCCGGTCGGGGATCGCGGGCGGGTGCTCGGCTTTGGGCCGCACCTGCTGATCGCCGACTGTTACAACGCCAACCCCGGGTCGATGACGGCGGCGCTGCGGAGCCTGGCGGGGCTGCGAGGGCGGCGGACGGGGCCGCTGGTGGCTGTCCTTGGGGACATGTTGGAGCTCGGGCCGACGGGGCCGCAGCTGCACGCGGAGCTGGGGGCGCAGGTGGCGGAGCTGGGGCTCGACGCGCTGTTCACCATTGGGTCGCTGAGTGTGCACGCCGCCGAGGCCGCGCGGGCGCGGGGGATCGCGGCGTGGCATGCGGGTGAGAGCGTCGACGACGTGGTCGCGGC
>JBGAUO010000236.1:0-3505 GCA_044228605.1 Nannocystis sp.
GCCCGCCTCGGCCCCGACCGCAACCTCCTCCTCGGCACCCCCGCCGGCGGCTCCGCCTGGTTGTGGCAGCTCGATCGCCCGGGCCCGCCCCTGGTCCTCCACGGCCACCGCAGCAGCGTCGTCGCCGCCCGCTTCAGCCCCGACGGCCTCCGCATCCTCACCGCCTCCACCGACGGCAGCGCCCGCATGTGGCGCTTCGCCGACGACCCCGATGTCCTCCGCGGCCACGACGCCGGCATCGAACACGCGAGCTTCGCCCCCGACGGCCGCAGCATCGTCACCGCAAGCATGGACGGCACCACCCGCGTCTGGCCCCGCGACGGCCGCCGCCCGACCCTGCTCCGCGGCCACCGCGAGGGCAGCTCGGTCACCGCCGCCTTCAGCCCCGACAGCCACCACCTCGCCACCGCCGGCAGCGACGGCCTCGCCCGCCTGTGGTCGCTCACCAGCGACCCTCCGACCCTGCTCGCCACCCTCCCGCCGGAACCCGACCGCGGCGCCTCGCTCACCGACCTGCAGTGGAGCCCCGACGGCCACCACCTCGCCCTCGCCGCCGAGGACGGCGCCATCTTCCTGGTCACGCTCACCGCCGACGGCCCAAGCAGCACCACCCTCCGCGGCCACACCGGCCCGGTCCGCGCCCTCGCCTTTTCCCAAGATAACACCCGCCTCGCCAGCGCCGGCGACGACCCTACCCTGCGCCTCTGGCACCTGGACACCTCGCCAATCCTCACACCTGTCCCTTCGACCACCACCATCATATCCATACCACCTGTCCCTTCGACCACCCCGACCACCCCGAAAATCCTCACCGCCGACAGCCTCCCGATCCGCAGCCTCGCCTTCACCCCCGACGGCCTGCTCAGCGCCGGCGACGACGCCATCGCCCGCGTCTGGCCGCTCACCCCACAGGGCCCGCCACGCCTCCTCCACGGCCACCTGCGGGCGATCTGGCAGATCTCCGCGCACCCCCACGCCGACGCCGTCCTCACCGCCTCCGCCGACGCCACCGCCCGCGTCTGGCCCCGCGACGGCGGCCCCGCGCAAGTCCTCGCCGGCCACGCCGACGCCGTCTGGGTCGCCACGCCCTCCCCCGACGGCACGCGAATCGCCACCATCTCCTCCGACGGCACCGCCCGCCTGTGGCGCCGCGACAACGATACATACACCTCCCTCCTCCTCGCCCACCGCGGCACCGCCCCCAGCGCCGGCGACGACACCCTGTGGACCGGCGGCTTCAGCCCCGACGGCCGCCACCTCCTCACCGCCGGCGCCGACGGCCTCGCTCGCGTCTTCCCGGTCACCCTCGCCGACCAGCTCGCCGACGCCTGCGCCCGCGCCGGCCGCAACCTCAGCCACGACGAGTGGACCCGACTGATCGGCGACCGCCCCTACACGCCCGCGTGCCCGTGAACCATCGCCTGCCGAACCAGATCGCAGCAATGTCGCGTGTCAGCGCCAGGAATGCAGGTCGCGCGGCGGAGAGATCGTGCGGGTGCTGCGATAGCGTCAATCCTCGATGGCCTCGACGCCAAGCTCCGCGAGCCGCGCGAGGTGGTCCTTCATGGCCTGGAGCTGCTCCGGGGCGTGTCCCTCCCAGTCCGTGATCTCACCGGTGACACGCAGCGGGTCCCGGGTGCGGTACGACTTCGTCGGGTTGCCCGGGAACTTCTTGTCCGTCAGGTTGGGGTCGTCTTCAATCGGCCCGGTCGGCTCGACGACGTAGATCCTGCCCGGCCCCTCGCCGGTCGCCAGCTCGGCTCCCCAGGTGGCAGCGTCCAGAGTCGCGGTCAGGTACACGTAGACCGCCTTCTTCCGCTTGCCGTAGTTGGAGCTCCGGCCAGCCTCGATAAGATCTCCGGGCCTCAGGTCGGCCTTCGTGCCGTGAAAGTACCGCTGCGAACTCGGAGCGTCGATGACCGCCATCGGGGCCCAGTCTCGGATGTCCCGGAGGCGCTGGCAAGCAGCGTGTCCCCGCCGCCATCGCCAGTGCGGCGGGTCCCCATGCTGCGCCCGCGGGCGGTCAGCGATATCGGCTTCGCCACCGGACGCCCCCGCGCTGTCGACCCACGGCGCTCGACACCGCGACACGATCTTCACTATCCTCGCGCAGTCGCGGCGACCACGTCCGGCACCACGCGAGGCTCATGTCCGAAGCTCCCCCACGCAAGCTCCTCCGCGCCGTCACCCCGATCGCGGCCGCGGTGTTCGCCGTGTCCGCGACCACCGGCGTGCTGCTGTTCTTCCACCTCGGCGAGCGCCTGATCAAGGAGCTGCACGAGTGGATCGGCCTCGCCTTCGTCGTCGCCGCGGCCCTGCACCTCGCCCGCAACGCGCGCGCCCTCGCCGGCTACGCGCGACGGCCGACGCTGTGGATCGCCGCGGCCCTGGTCCTGGCGACCGCGGCGGCCTTCATCGTCCCGGCCCTCACTGCCCCCCAGAAGGAGGGTGGCGGCGGCTCGCGGGCGCTCGCCAGCGTCGTCCTGCGCGCGCCGCTCGACGAGGTCGCCCCACTCCTCGACACCACCCCGGCCGCGCTCGCCTCGCGCCTCACCGCCGCGGGCCTGACCGTCACGTCGACCTCGGCCTCGCTCGCCGACCTCGCCGCGGCCTCCGGCCGACCACCGCGCGAGGTCCTCGACATCGCGTTCGCAGGCCAGGAGCCGGCGCCCCCGCCAAGCAGCCGCTGAGCCCAGGACGCAGACTACGCGCCGCCTGGCACAGCATCTTCCCACATGAAATCGTGCGTATGTATCAGTGATGTGCAGCCATGCACCATCTCCTGCAGCATACCATCCTCGTGGATCTCCAGAGTCATTCACAGGAGGATCACGCGGCCGGTCGAGATCCGGCGGAACTCCGCGAATCAGACGTCGATCGCCGGCCAGCCGGCGATCCCGGCTCGCGCCCCAGCACCCCGGCGAGCCCGCGCTCGTTGAAGGCGCGGACGATCTGCTCGGTGCGCTCGATGACCGCGCGCAGCTCGTCGTCGCTGAGGCCCGCGGTCTCGATCTGGGCGCCGACGTAGATCTGAATGTCGCTCGGCTTGAGCATCCAGCTGCCCTTGCGGTTGAGCTCGGACATGCCGCGCGTCGCCAGCGGGACGACCGGCAGGCCGGCCTCGCGGGCCATCAGGAACACGCCCTTCTTGAACGGCTGGACCTTGCCGTCGCGCGTGCGATGGGCCTCGGGGTAGGTGAGGATCGAGATGCCACGCGACGCGCGCTCGCGGGCCGCGTCCGCGACCTCACGGTAACGGTTGGCCCCCCGGCGGACCGGGATACCCTCCGCCAGCCACATGATCCACCCATACATGGGGATGTGGAACTGCCACGCGTTCATCAGCCCGCAAAACGGCTGCTTGATCGCCGCGCAGGCGGCGTGGGCGTCCATCAAGTTGACATGGTTCTGGCAGAACACGCTGCAGCGACCGAGGACAAACGCCGGGTCGTAGATGATCGTCACCTTGCTCAGCGTGAAGCGGAGGCACACCGCCATGCCCGGG
>JBGAUO010000237.1:484-3461 GCA_044228605.1 Nannocystis sp.
GATCGTGGGCAGGCGCAGGCGCAGGGCCATGGTCTGGGCGCGCTCGATCTTCTCCGGCGTGCGTGGCCACCACGAGCCCGAGGCGACGGTGTTGTCGTTGGCGATGACCATGCACCAGCGACCCTCGACGCGGGCGAAGGCGGTGACGACCCCGGCGGCGGGCGAGCGCAGGCCGTCGCCGAAGATGACGCCGTCGTTGACGAAGGTGCCGACCTCGAAGGCGCGGGTGCCGGGGTCCATGAGCCTGGCGAGGCGCTCGCGGGCGGTGAGCTTGCCCTTGGCCCGCACGCGTTCGGCGTACTTCTCACCCCAGCCGGCCTGGACGGCGGCGCGGCGCAGGCGGAGGGAGGCCTCGAGCTCGTCGAGGGCGGCGCGGTGCTCGGTGAAGGTGCGGTCGTCGGCGAGCTGCTCGCGGGGGCTGCCGATCGGTGTCAGCGGGACATGAGCCATGGGACAGGTCGTTTCAGGCGGGCGGCCAGCCGGGGATCGATCGGGTGTCGTAGTGGTGGGTGCGGAAGGCGGGCGAGCGGAGGATCGCCAGGTGCACCGGGACGGTGGTGGGCACGCCCTCGCAGACCAGGTCGGTGAGCGCGGCGATCATGCGCTCGATCGCCTGGTCGCGGGTGTCGCCGCTGGCGATCACTTTGCACAGGAGGCTGTCGTAGTGAGGCGGGACCTCGTAGCCGCTCTGGACGTGGGTGTCGACGCGCAGGTGTTCGCTGGCGGGGGCGTGCCAGCGGGTGATGCGGCCGGGCGCGGGTCGGAAGTTCTGGGTGGTGTCCTCGGCGTTGATGCGGCACTCGATCGCGTGGCCGCGGAGGACGATGTCCTCCTGGCGCAGCGACAGTCGGTGGCCGGCGGCGACGCGGATCTGCTCGATCACGAGGTCGACGCCGGAGCGCTGCTCGCTGACGCAGTGCTCGACCTGCAGGCGGGTGTTCATCTCCATGAAGCGGAGGGTGCCGTCCGGGTCGAGCAGGAACTCCATGGTGCCGGCGCCGACGTAGCCGATGCTGGCGGCGGCCCGCACGGCGGCGGCGAGGGTGCGGCTGCGCTCGAGCTCGGGCAGCACCGGCGAGGGCGACTCCTCGATCAACTTCTGATGGTTGCGCTGGACAGTGCAGTCGCGCTCGCCGAGGTGGACCACGTGGCCGTAGCGGTCGGCCAGGATCTGGATCTCGATGTGGCGGCCGCCCTCGATGAGGCGCTCGAGATAGAGGCGGCCGTCCGCGAAGGCGGCGCTGGCCTCGGCCTGGGCGTCGGCGTAGGCGCCGGCGACCTCGTCCGGGCCGCGGGCGATCCGCATGCCACGACCGCCGCCGCCGCTCTCGGCCTTGAGCAGCACCGGATAGCCGACGCGTTCGGCGACGGCCTGGGCCTCCTCGACGCTGGTGAGGATGCCGTCGCTGCCGGGGATCAGCTGCAAGCCGGCGGCTCGCATCGCCGCCTTGGCCGGGGTCTTCTTGCCCATGCGGTGCATCGCGTGCGCGGGGGGGCCGATGAAGGTGACGCCGTGGGCCTCACACAGGGCGGCGAACACCGGGTTCTCCGAGAGGAAGCCCCAGCCCGGGTGGAGCGCGCTGCACTCGCTCTGGCGGGCGGCCTGGACGATGGCTCGCATGTCCAGGTAGCTCTGGGTGGAGCGGGGGCCGCCGAGGCACACGGTTTCGCGCCCCTGGGTGTACGCGGCGCCGCGATCCGCCGCGGAGACGGCGAGCACAGGGGTGATGCCGAGAGCATCGCAGGCGCGGGAGATCCGGACGGCGACCTCGCCGCGGTTGCCCACCATGAGGCGACGAAACAGCGGCGTTGCGGCGGGGAGTGAGCCTCTCGCAGTCATTGCGCGGGCGAGGCTATCACCGTTTTGCTGGGCTGGTGCTCGATTCCGCCGCGTAGCGCGCAGGCGCGCCGGGCCGTCCGGTGGAAGTTGTTGCACCACCACAAAGATCGTCCGGCGTCCGCGCATGTGCGCGGCGCAGCTACCGTATACTCGCCCGGTCGAGAGGTTTCCCATGGCGGACGAAGGCTCGGAAGGCGACGAGCAGGGCGAGAAGAACAAGGGGCGAACCGTCTTTGGCATCGGCCTGCCCGCGTCGGTGCAGGCGGCGAGCAAGGCCGCCGCCCCGGTGATGCCAGTCGCTCGCCCGACCCCACCGGTTGTCTCGGCCCGTCCGGCTCCGATGGTGGCTCCGATGGCGGCTCCGATGGCGGCTCCGATGGCGGCGCCGATGGCGGCTCCGATGGTGGCGCCGATGGTGCCGCGGGCCTCGGCGGCGCGGCAGGAGCAGGACGACGCGGTGCTGCGCAAGCCCGGCGCCGCGGTCGACACGAGCCACACGCTGCACGCGTTGCCGGGTCAGCTGGTGGGGGCCGCTAGTGGCCAGACGATGCCCGTGCGTGCCCCTGAGCGCGATGATGCGGCGCTGCGGCGGCCGCAGACGGGCGACTTCTCGGCGACCACGCCGGACCTCGGGCTGCAGATGCGCGCGACCCGGGTGCAGAGTCCGGCCCCGGCCCCGTCGGAGAGCGTGGCCCCGGTGGAGCGGGCGCACATCCGTCTGATCGCCGGCAAGGCCATCCCGGGCACGCGCTATCGCCTGCTGCGCTGGCTCGGAGAGGGCGGGATGGGCGTGGTCTACGAGGCCGAGCACATCGACATCGAGCGGCGGGTGGCGCTGAAGATCTTGCGGGCCGAGCTCAGCGAGCGCAGCGACACGGCGCAGGTGTTTCGCGAAGAGGCGCGGGCGGCCGCGCGGGCGGGCTCGAAGAACAACGTCGAGATCTTCGACTTCGGCGAGCTGCCCGACGGGCGCCTGTTCTTCTGCATGGAGCTGCTGGCGGGCGTCGACCTGGCGGCGCTCACCGAGGGGGAGATCGAGGTCGGTCGGGTGTTCGCGATCCTGCGCCAGATCTGCAAGGGCCTCGGCGCGGCGCACAAGGCGGGGATCGTCCATCGCGACATCAAGCCGGAGAACAT
>JBGAUO010000238.1:0-3290 GCA_044228605.1 Nannocystis sp.
GTGGGCGTGTTCGCGGGTCAGCGCAGGCGGGGGGTCCGCCGTGGCGCACGATCTCGGCGCCAGGCGGCGCTTGCAGTTCCTCGGTCCGCGGGGTTCGATCGGCCGCATGCGCATGACCTCGCTCGCCTCTCCTTGCCTCGCTCTCCTCGCGCTCGCCTGCGGCCCCGGCGACGGTCGCAACGAGAGCGACACGCCCGCGACCACGCCGGGCACGGCCACCGACGCGAGCGCGACGGGCACGGCCGGGACCAGCTCCGGGGGCAGCAGCGGCGCGACGCCGACGACCAGTGACAGCGGCGTGAGCGGTGAGAGCAGCGGCGGCGGCACGACCGGGCAGGTCTCGGCCAGCAGCAGCGGCGGCACGACCGGCGACGGTAGCAGCGGCGGCGAGAGCAGCGGTGGCTTCAAGCTCGACCTCCCGGTGCCGGACAAGCCGATCCCGGTGCACGACATCCCGGGCCTCAAGTCGATCACCTTCTACGAGACGACCGGCATGGTCACCGAATATACCTTCACGGTCGACGGCCCGGAGCTCAACAATCAGCTCGCCGATCCGCTGACTCAGCAGAATCGCGACATTCAGGGCACCGGCGTTGAATTCTACGATGTCTACTATTCGGAGGAGGACGGCACCTTCAACGCCGACGGCAGCTACCTGACGATCGCCGGCTCCTTCGGCGCCAAGCTGCCGGCCGGCGGCGGGCTGAACCTCGCGGAGATCAGCCTCAACTACGACGATAACTCGGTCGAGTACGGCAGCTTCCTCGCCAGCTTCCTCGGGCTCGGCGACAACTATGCGCCGGGCAGCGAGCCGAACGCGATCGACGGCAAGCTCGAGACGCACACGACGATGGGCAACAACGTCGACGAGCCGGACAAGCGCCTGCGCGTGACGCTGGGCTTCAAGTCGTCGCTGATGCCGGGCTGATGCCGAGCTCGGCGGCGAGGATGCGGGTCAGGACCGGCTGGGACAGGCCGTAGGCCTCGCCGAGGCGGCCGAGCACCTGCAGCTGGCCGGCGGTGGGGGCCCTGGTGGTCCGGGCGACGCGGCAGAGCAGCTCGAGGCAGACTCGACGCGCCCAGTCCGAGGCGGGCGGGGTGACGGCGACGCTCTCGAGGGAGATCCGTCCGTGGGGCATCAGTCGCTCGATGTCGTCCTCCGAGAGGCCGATGCCCTCGGTGATCGCGGCGACGAGGCGGTCGCCGTGGTCGTTGCGGTCGCCGACGAGGAACACGAGGATTGCGAACAGACCGATGCTGTCGCGCACGGCTGCGGGCTCGCCCGCGAGGCGGGTGAGCACGCCGGCGTCATCCTCGGGCGGCTGCTCGCGCGGCGCGGCGACGGGCGAAGTTGGGGTGCTCATTGTTGCGACCGGCGGCGCCGGGACTCTGGCCATGCGCGCAGTATCTCGCGCGGCGGCGGGCGCAGTCCATCCGTGGTTTGCCGGGTCCGAGGCGAAGTGGATCGCCGGAGCTTGCACGCCGGAGCGGGACGGGAGAAGCTCGCCCCGATGGCGCGATTCAAAGATGAACCAGTCAAGGCGGCCCTCACGGCGCAGCTCCAGCCCGGCGAGCAACTCCAATATTACGCGTTCGGCGTCAAGCAGCCGAACATGTGGCTCATCATCCTGCTGGTGTGTCTGGCGATCTTGCCGGGGCTCATCGCGGTGGCGCTGCTGACGAAGGAGTACGTGGTCGGCCTCACCGACCGCCGCCTCATCGTGCTGCGCGTCGGCGGCGGGGTGAAGGTCAAGGAGGTCAGCGAGTACGCGCTCGGCGACCTGCACGGGGTCAAGACCTCGACCGGCTCGCTGTTCACGCACATCTCGATCGGCGGGGCCGTGCCCTTCACCGCCAAGTTTCATCGCATGGGCATGAAGACCAACCGCGAGCAGGCCATGGCGATCGCCGCGGCGCTGTCCGCCAAGGCGCTGCCGGCGTGACGCCGGAGGTCGCCCCGCTGGTGGCCTGCCCGTTCTGTGGCGACATGACCGGCGAGGTCGGGCGCTGCGGCGGGTGTGGCCGGAGCAAGCAGGCGCCGCGGCGCAGCTGCACGAACTGCGGGAAGTTCACGCCGAGCGCGGAGGCGAATTGCTGCCACTGTCGCCAGACCTTCACCAGCGAGCTGGCGTGGAAGGTGCCGGTCATCATCGTGCTGTTTGTCGCGGCGATCGTGCTGTCGGTCGTGCTGCGAATGTTGTGATTGCTATTCGGCGAGCTCGCGGGTGCGGATGGCGTGGGCCTCGTACTCGCTGCGCAGCTTGCCGGGCTTCTCGCGCTCGGCGGCGCGGTCCCAGGCGTGGGCGGCCTCGAAGTAGGCGCGGGCCCGGGCCAGCTCGTCGGAGGCCTCCTCGGCCTTCTGTTCGGCCGCCTGGGCCTTGGGGACGTGGGGATTGCGACCGAAGCCCATGGCGGGCGGAGGGTAGCGCAGTTGGCCCGTCGGCGGGCAAATCGGCGGGCAAAGGCGGGATGGGCGCAGAAGGTGGTGAAGCAGAAGCACTGGAGACGTGACGCAACGCCCGGGGCGGGTCGGGCCACGCTGCCACGGCGCCGTAGACCGCTTGCATGCGCAGCCAGTTCGATTCGCGGGGATCGAGGCCGACCTCCGAGCGGCGAGGGGCCGCGTTGACAGGCGCGAGAAAAAGCGCATTCTCCAGCCCGACCAGCGCATCCAGAGAATGGATCGCACGCTTCGCGCGCTGCGGGGCGGATGTCACGAGAAGAGAAGAGACGATGTCAAAGAAGCTTTTTGTCGGTGGTTTGAGCTGGGATACGAACGATGAGGGCCTGCGCGAGGCGTTTAGCAAGTTCGGATCGGTGATCGAGGCGAAGGTCGTGACGGACCGTGAGACCGGGCGCTCGCGCGGCTTCGGCTTCGTTGGTTTCCAGGATCCGGCCGATGGTGCGACGGCCCAGCAGGCGATGGACGGTGCGTCCCTCGACGGTCGTTCGATCCGCGTCAACGCTGCCGAGGACAAGCCCGGTGGCGGTAGCGGCGGCGGTGGCTCGCGCGGCGGCGGCGGTGGCGGCGGCTACGGCGGCGGCGGTGGCGGAAGCTACGGCGGCGGCGGCGGTGGCGGCGGCGGCGGTGGCCGTGGTCGTGGCGGCGGCGGTGGCGGTCGTTACTGATCGTCCTGCGCTGTGAACACGGGAGACCCGGGCTTTGCGGCCCGGGTCTCTTTGTCGTTAATCAGCACCACGTCAGCGCGGGGCGTCCCTCGGGGCGGCCGCTCGGGCACGGCGTCAGCGCGGGAGGGTACGGACCAGGCCAGCGCGGGTGACCAGGCGAC
>JBGAUO010000239.1:0-2972 GCA_044228605.1 Nannocystis sp.
CGCTGGCTGGCAGGGCGAGAGTCACGTCGGCGGCGGTCCCTTCGTCGAGGACGCCGCGGCCCGCTCGAGCCGCAGCGACGTGAACCGCCTGTCGCCGATCGTGATCGGCGTGCTCGTGCTGGTGTCGGCGCTGCTGCTCGGGAGTGTCACCGCGGCCGGGTTGAACCTCATCCTCACCGGTCTCGGCGTCGGCCTGGTGATGGGCGCGCACGGGCGCTTCGGCGAGCCGCTGACGATCGTCAGCAGCTCGCTGCCGGTGATGATGGTCGCGCTCGGCGGGGCCTTCGGCGTGCACATCCTCGCGGGCTTCCAGCGGCAGCAGGGCAGCAGCCGCGAGCGCGCCAATGCCACCTTGCGCGAGCTGTGGCTGCCGGTGGTGCTGAGCGGGGTAACCACGGCGGTGGCCTTCTTCGCGCTGGTGGTGATGCCGCAGGTGCCGATGCAGCGCTTCGGCGTGATCGCCGGGGCGGGCGTGCTGTTGCTGCTGTTGCTGGCGCTCGGGGTGCTGCCGGCCCTGCTCGCCGTGCTGCCGAACAGCCTATTGAAGCCGCGGACCGAGCGGGCGATGCCGATGCGCGGGCGCCCGCCGCTGTGGCTGATGGCGATCCTCGCGGTGGGCGGCGCCGCCGGGGCGACCCAGCTGCGCGCCGACCCCGACATGACGGCGGTGTTCTCCGAGGAGAGCGAGCCGATCCAGTCGAACAACTTCTTCAACGCGCACTTCGGCGGCAGCACCTTCCTGCAGGTCGCCGTTGAGGTGAGCCACGCGGCCCCGGACCCCGCGAACCCGGACCGCAAGGGCCTGGCCGAGCCGACCGTGCTGCGGGAGATCCGCGACCTCGGCGAGCGGATCAAGGCGGTCCCTGGGGTCGTCGATGTCCGCTCGGTGGTCGAGCCGGTGATGCTGCTCAATGAGGCGCTGGGCGGGCGGCGGGGCATCCCCGAGACGCCGGGTCGGGCCGGCCGGGTGCTCACGTACTTGCAGGGTCACCCCGCGGTCGCACAGCTCATGACCGCCGACGGCGGCGGCGCGCTGATCCACATCAAGCTCGCGCCGATGTCGGGCGCCGAGCAGCTGCGGGTGGCGGCGGAGGTGCGGGCGCTGCTCGAGCGGTACGCGAGCGGGCAGATGCGCGTGGTGAAGACCCGCGGTCCCGCGGCCAGCCAGGCCGCGCACGCGCAGCAGATCGCCGAGGTCGGCGAGCATCTCACGCGGCTGACTGGCAAGCCGGTCGATGCTCAGGCGCTGACCGGCGCGGCAGCGAAGGAACCGTCGCCCGCGTTGCTGGCCGCGGTGGCCCAGGTTCGCGATCGGGCGCTCGACTCGGAGGACAGTCCGGTCGAGGGCGTGCCCCGCAGCGAGATCGACGCGATCGATCCGGCCAGCCTGATCGTCCCGCGCGGCCCACGCTGGCGGCCAAGGACGCCGAGGGCGTTGGCTTCGTCGCCAAGCACCTTGGGCCCTGGGTCGACGAGGTGCTCGAGAAGTTCGTCGTCGAGGGCCGCTGCGCGGCGCTCGGCATGGCCGACGCGAAGGCCTGCGCCCCGATCGAGTCGAGCCTGTCCGAGCTCGACGACGACGAGTGGCGCATGGCGACCGGGGAGGGCCGCGCGCTCAACTTGCAGACGCGGCTCACCGGACAGCCAGTGATCGGTGCGGCCTTCGCCGAGTCGGAGACGCGCAGCCTGTTCGAGTCGACGCTGGTGTCGGTGGTCGGTCTGGCGCTGACCTTGCTGGTGGCCCGACAGCTTCGGGCCCTGATCCCCGCGCTGTGGACCCTGTGCGTGACGATGGGCCTGCTCGCGCTGCTCGGCCTGCCGATCAGCGTCGGCACCAGCATGATCTCCTGCATCGCGATCGGCGCCGGCGTCGACTTTGCGATCCACCTGGGCTTCCGTGCCCGCAGCTTCAGCGGGCCGGATCGCGGGCAGCGGGCGGTCGATGAGATCGGCGTCGTCACGCTGATCTCGGCGCTGCAGCTGGCTTGCGCGTTCGCCGTGCTGCTGGCCTCGGAGCTGGCACCCCTGCGGGAATTCGGGATCGGCCTGGCGATCGGGCTGGTGGGGGCGGCCCGCGTAGATTCGCGGCACGTGCAACGACTTGCAGCGTGCAGATCCTTGCGCAGGAGGCCCCCGGAGGCTCCCTGGCGACGATCTGTGCGTTTCAGGGGTGTCCGCTCGCGGCCATTGTCCCAGTGTGACGCGGATCACCAAATGGCCCACACGGGCTAATTGGGGCCTTTTGAGGCCGTTCATGCCCAGTGCATGCGACGGGAGGAGACTCGGCAGCGGCCAGAATAGGCGACCTACATGCCCGTCCAAGGGCCCCGGCGCGTACCTGCGCCGCCGCTGAGATATAGTCCAGGAGCTCGACTGCCATGAAGCCGATTTCATTCCTCCTCGCCACGATCCTCGCCACTTCGGGCGTCATGCTCGTCCCCTCGCAGCCGGCCGAGGCCGCTGTCACGGGCGCCGACGTGCTGGCCAAGCTCGACACCCTCGCGGTGCGCTTCCCGGACCAGACCTACAAGGCGACGATGGAGATCTACAAGGGTGGCAACCTGCGGACCACGATGGTCTTCGGGATGTGGATGAAGAACCTCGAGAAGCAGTTCATCCACTTCACCGCCCCGGGCGACGTCGCCGGCATGAAGATCCTGATGGAGGACCGCGAGACGATCTACATGTACAGCCCGGAGTTTCAGAAGGTCCGGCGCATCGCGGCCCACATGCAGAACCAGGGCTTCCTCGGCAGCGAGTTCACCCCCGAGGACATGGTGATGGCCAAGCTGTCGCCGAGCTTCGACGCCGAGCTGGTCGGCAAGGAGGGCAGTGAGACCAAGCTGGTGCTCAAGCCCAAGACCGGGGTGTCGCTGTCCTATTCGAAGCTCGAGATCTTCATCGACTCGACCGTCAACGGGGTGACCCGGATCAAGTACTTCGACAGCACCGGCAATCACGTGCGCACCCAG
>JBGAUO010000023.1:0-49053 GCA_044228605.1 Nannocystis sp.
AGTTATCAGCCGGAAGACATACCTACAAGGTGGACCTTTCAGAACTTCCTACACTGAGATCGGTCGCGACGCGGCGAGTCTCTCGGACCAGCCTGTCGGTAGAGCCAGGTCAGACGTCAGGCGACCCGAGCGTCAGGGTGGCCGATGAACCACCGCCACAGACGCGCCAGTCCGACGACCACGAGCACGCCCCAGGGCAAACCTGGCGCGCCTATCCACGCGAGCACAAACACGATGAGCTCCGCACGCACGGAGGTCCGCAACCACGCAGGGATGGGTAGCTCCAGCTCGGCGGCGAAACGCTCGAGGCTGGGCAAATCGAAGGGGGCCGGCTGCTGACCGCGCAGCACGGCGCGGGCCTGCGCCAGCGAGAGCAGCGCCGCGGACCCACCGAGCACCAGCAAGACGACGTCGGCAGCGCCGGTCCGTACTGGTGAGGCGACGAGCCCGTACGTCAGCGCGGCAGCGAGGGACGCGTGGCCAAACGGACGGATCGCGGGCGTGAGCCAGCCCGCCGCCCCGGACGCCCCAGGCCGCAGCAGCGCCCGAAGCTCGGGCAACAAGACCGCGAGCTGAACACCTGCGAGCAACAAGAACGCCGCAAACACGAGCCCCGCGCGGCTCTCGAGCAGCGCCGCAAACCCCGAGGCGACCACCAGCACCAGCGCGCTCAGCTCGACCTGCCCGGGCGGCCAGGCCCGGGCGCACAACGAGCGCAGCAGCGGGAGCTCGAGCCAGCGCCGCCACGGCCCGACCGGGAGGGACATCGCAGGACTTGCGCCTGATGGAGCGGTGGCGACGGCCCGGACGATCAGGGCCTCCATCCGCGGGCGATCTTCGACGTCGACCAGGCGCGCGAGCTCGGCAGGCGCGGGGGCCTCGGGCGCGACGAGGGCCTCACCGACCGGCAACGCCGCCGGCACGCGTCCCAAGGCCGCACTCCACCACGCTGCCGGCCGCCCGCGTTCGTCGTAGAGGCTGCCCTCGCCCTCAGCGCCGAGCAAGCGCTGGAGCGCGGCCGGCTCGATCATGACGCTCTCGAAGACGACCAGCGCGGCTGCGTCGACGCGATCTCCGACCGACGCGGGCTGCGATCCCGGCGGGCCCGCGCAGGTCCCCGGGGCGACCCAGACAGCGCCAAATCCGGCCTGCCGGGCGCTGTCGGCGAGGCGCAGGCCGGGCATGACCCCGAGTACCGGCCGTCCGAGATCGACCCGCGCCTCGGGGTCCGGGAGCAACAGCAACAGGGGTCCGTTCACCTGTGGTCTCCTGTACTTTGAGACAGGACCCCGAGGGCATGTCGGATCGGACAGCCAGCCGCCACGCGACTACCTCGTCATCATCGCCGTGAGATCGGCGAGACGCAGGCCGACCAGCGAGGCCAGGTGGTGCTGGGCGCGGCCCTGGTCCTGATGCCCAGGCGTGCCCTCGGGGCGGTTTCCGGCGGCGCTTGCGACCACTCGCATGCCGGCCGCGAGCGCGGCGTCGATGCCGGCCTCGCTGTCTTCGATCACGAGACACTGGGACGGCCTCACCGCCAGCAACTCGGCCGCCCGCAGATAGCCATCGGGGTTGGGCTTGCCACGCGGCACGTCCTCCGAGCAGATCGTGACCCTGAGGTCGCCTGGTTTGAGGCCGAGAGCGGGGAGCGCCTGCTCGAACTCGCAGCGGGCCGAGCCGGTGACGATCGCCACCGGGATCGCGTGTTCGCGGGCCAGTGCCAGCAGCTCGCGCGCACCGGGCAACACCGGCAGCTCGAGGCCCTCGCCGAACAGCATCTCCTTGGCCGCGACGGTGCCCTGAATGACGGCCTCGACCGTCAGGCCGAGGCGTTCACGCAGGCGCAGGTGCTCGTAGATCTCGCGCCAACCGTGGCCGATGACGTAGAGCGACTCCTCGGCGGCCAACGGGGCGCCGCGGTCGCGGCAGAGGCGGGCGAGGCCGGCCGCGTGGACCATCTCGCTGTCGATCAAGGTGCCGTCGAGATCGAGGAGCAACGCGTGCGGCGGAGACATCGGTCGCACAGTAACCGAGGGCGGGCTTTCGGGCGAATCTCCGGCCGATCTCACAAGTGCCCGACGCCGATCAGGTCCTGGTAGACTGCCCGCCGCGAGATGCCCGAGGCCCCTGCCCTGCCCGCTGACGACCGCTGTTTGGCGGGCCTGTGCGCCGCCCTGACGGCGCTCCCGGGGGAGCCGATCGATCGCGTGCTGGCGGGTTTCGTGGAGGCGCTTCGGCTCGAGCTCGCCGCCCTGCTGGTGTGCCACGACGGCGTGGCTGTGGTGCGAGCGCTGGGGACACGCGAGCGGCGAGTGGCCCCGGAGCAAGAGCTGCGCCTCTCCCCCACCTGGACCGCGGGGATGACCGAGGGCCGGGTGATCGCCGGCAAGGCGAGCGAGCTGAGCCCGGGCGAGCGCGCAGGTCTGCGCCTCGGGCCCGCGACGAGCGTGCTGCTGGCACCACTACCGGCGCTCGAGGGCCCACCAGGCTCCGCCCTGCTGATCGCGGCAGATCTGGCCGAAGCGGCCTGGTCTTCGGCTCAGGAGCAGGCGCTGCGCGGGCTCGCGGCCGGGCTCGCGGGGTGGCTGGCGGCCCGCGAGCGTCAGCGACTGCTCGACGCGCTGCCCCTGCGGATCGCGTGGAAGGACGCCTCGCTGCGCCACCGCGCGGTGAATCGGGCGTTCGCGCGGGCGAGCGGGCTCGTGCCAGCGCAGCTGCTCGGGCGCAGCGACGACAGCAACGAGGCCGCGACCAAGCGCGAGCGCCTTGCGCTCAGCACCGCGACGCTCCGTCGGATCGAGTCGGCGCCGCTGCCGGGCGAGCGCGAACAATGGTTCGAGGTGAGCAGGATCCCCCATGAGGGCGGCGTCTTGATCGTGCAGGACGAGATCAGCGCTCGTGTTGCGCTGGGCCAGCAGCTGCAGCTGGCACTTCGGATCGCGGCCGTCGGCCGGCTCGCAGGTGGGCTGGCGGCCGAGCTGCGGCCGATCACCGAGGCGATCGCGGCGAGCGTCGCCACTGCGCGCGAGGAGCCCGCGAGGCCGGCCGAGCTCGAGCGGATCGAACTCTGCGCGCGTCAGGTCGACGATCTGCTGCTTCAGCTCGCCGCCTTCGATCGTCGCCAGCCACGCGAGGCGATCGAGCTGGTGCCTGGGCAGCTGCTGACGCGGATGCAACCGGCCCTGGTGCGGCTGCTCGGCGAGCGAGTCGCGCTCGAGATCGTTCCGCCTGCGCTGCGCTGCGTGGTCCGCCTCGACCCACGGCTCTGCGAACATCTGTTCGCCGCGCTCGCGGTGCACCTGCGCGGGCGCCTGCGCAGCCGCGGCCGGGTCGTGGTCGAGGCGACACCCGAGACCCTGGCCGACGAGCAGGCCCTCGCCCTCGCGTTGCCCGCGGGCGAATATCTCCGGCTGCGCTGGCGCCTCGAACCTGCCAGCGCGCCAGCGGGGTTGGACCTCCGCCTCGCGCTCGCGCACACGATCGCGGGGATCGCTGGCGGGGCGCTGCACGACGACGGTGCCACCCTCAACATCTACTTGCCGCGGGTGTTCGCCGCTCCACGTCCAGAGGCCGGGACGGGCCCCTTGGTCGACATCCGCGGCGCCGAGACCCTGCTGCTGGTCGAGGACGAGCCGGTGCTGGCGCTCACGCTGGCGACCACGCTGCGCCACCTCGGCTACCGCGTGCGCGTGGCCGAGGACCTGTCGACCGCGCTCGCACACTGCACCGAGTCTCCGGAGACCGTGCACGCCGGGGTCGCTCTGGCCCTGCTGTCGACGTCCGCGCCTGAGCCGCGTGAGCTCGTGCGTCGCCTGCGCGAGGCGGCGCCCGATCTGCGGGTGCTGTGGCTCGGACGCGGGCTCGCAGCGGCCGGCCTCGGCGGCGATCCACTGATCGTGCCTTGCACCTTCGAGGCGCTGGCCCTAAGGGTGCGCCAGGCCCTCGACTCGCGCCTGTCCTGACGGTCAGGTGATCGCCGGGAGCAACACGCGAAGGGTCGTGCCGCGACCGAGCACGCTGCGCACGAAGATGGCGCCGCGGTGGCCGCGGACGACCCCTAGCACCGCCGCGAGGCCGAGTCCGCGGCCCGTGAACTTGGTCGAGAAGAACGGGTCGAACAGGTGCGCGCGGGTCACCTCGTTCATGCCACAGCCGTCGTCCTCAACCTCGATGAACGCATAGTCGCCGGTGGGCAGATCGTCGTCGGGGTAGCAGCCGGCGAGGTAGCTCCGGTCGCAGCGGTGCACGCCGGCGCGCAGCACCACACGCCCGTCGCGCTCGCACAGCGCCTCGCCGGCGTTCGCTACCAGGTTGATCAGCACCTGACGCAGCTGCGCCGGGTCGGCGTCGACGGGCGGCGACTCTCCGATCTCGAGCACGAGCCGCACCCCGGCGCGCAACGAGGCCGCCAGCAAGGGCTCGGCGCGCCGCAACACCTGGCCCAGCTCGCAGCGCCGCGGCACGAAGCGCACACGCCCCGAATAGGCGAGCATCTGGCGAATCAGCTCGGACGCGCGGAGCCCGGCGCTCTGCACCTGTGCCAGCGCCAGCGCGGCGGGCGAGCCCCCGGGCACCGCCGCGGCCGCCAGCTCGCTAAAACCGAGGATCGCCTGCAGCAGGTTGTTAAAGTCGTGGGCGATTCCACCGGCCATGACACCGAGACTGTCGAGGCGTTCGGCCTCACGGAGCCGCCGCTCGATCGCCCAGCGCTCCTCCTCCGCGCGGCGGCGCACGGTCACATCGCGCACCGCCATCAGCAGGTGCGCCGTCGGTCCACCGAGGATCCGCGTCGACACCAGCACGTCGCGCAGCTGCCCGTCCTTGCGGACGATCCGCCACTCCTGATTGACGACCTCGACCCCGCGACGAGCTCGCTGCAAATGGGCCACCGCGCGGGCCCGCGTGTGGCGATCCGGGAACATCTGCGCGAACAGGCCGGGGGCCTCGGCGTCGGCCGCCGTGTAGCCTGTGATCGCCTCCATCTGCGGGTTGAACACGACGCAGCGGCCCTGCTCATCGGTCACGCTCAGGCCCTCGCTCACCGTCGCCACGATCGCTTGCATGCGCTCGGCTTGCACCTCGGCCTGCCTGCTGGTGGTCACGTCTCGTGCGTAGCCGACGATGCGCACACCGGCGATCGCGTCGTCGACCCGGCGCATGCGGTCATGCAACCAGCGCGCTGCCCCGTCGGCGCCAACCCGGCGGTAGATCAGCTCGGCCTCGCCGCAAGCGAACACCTGCTGCAGCGCGGCGGCGAAGCGCTCGCGGTCATCGGGGTGGACCGCGTCACGCCAGCCCGCGGCCGTGTCGCTTCGCGGGGCCATCGCGCGGGTCGCCACGGCCTCCGTGGGGTGCAACGACAGCAGGCGATCCTCGACGGGCGAGTAGCTCCAGACGCGATCGCATGGGGCCGCGACGAGCTCGAGCACCGCCGCCGCATCGAGCGGTTCCCTGCGAACCAAGCTCGTATCGCTATCAGGGCCACTCATCACCGCAATCTCGCGGTCAGGGTAGTGCTCGTCGCTCGCGGCGCGCAAGCGAAGACCGCCCGCGCGCAGCGTGCAGAACACTCAGCCCGGAAACAGCCGCAGCTCGCACCACAGCGCCGCGAGCACGGCCGGCAGCACCAACAACGTCGACACCGCGCCAAAGCGCAGGTACTCGAAAAATCCGAGCTCGTGCTGCGGGGCCGCCTGCTCGGCGACGATGAGATTGGCCACCGACCCGAGCAAGGTGAAGTTACCAGCCATCGTCGTCGCCAGCGCCAGCGCGACCCAGGCCATACGCGGGTCGGCATAGCCGACAAGTTCGGGGCCGGCGAGCAGCACCATCGGCACGTTCGAGACCAGGTTCGAGCCGATCGCCAGCAGGCCGGCGAAGGCTCCGAGCTGGCCAGGCGAGGTCAGCTGCGACGGGGCAGCCATGTCCCACAGCGACGCGACGAGGCCGGTCTGCGCGAGGCCCTGCACGACGATGAAGAGCCCGCAGAAGAACACCAGGAGGCCCCAGTCGACCTGCGCCAGCGCGAGATCGGGCGCCCGTCGATCGCGGACCACGAACACCAGCGCGCCGGCCAGCGCCGTGTAGCCGAGGTGCAGCCCCGCCATGAAGCCGGCGGCGACCAGCACCAGCACCGGCACCACCCAGCGATCGAGCGGCGGCGCGACCTTCGGTGCCACCGGCAGCGGCCCGGCCGGCAGCCGCCGACGGTAGTAGAGCCACAACAACACGGTGTTGATCGCCAGCCCGACCAGCGCCGGCGGACCTGCCAGGGCCATGAACTCGCCAAAGCCCATCCCGCTGAGATTGCCGATGATCATGTTCTGCGGATTGCCGACCAGGGTGGCCGCCGAACCGATGTTCGCGGACGTGCAGATCGCCAGCAGGTACGGCGCGAGCGGCAGTCCGGCGCGCCCGCACAGCGTCACCACGATCGGCGTGAGCAGCAGGCAGACCGCGTCGTTGACGAGGAAGGCCGACAGCAGCGCCGACAGCAGCGAGACCAGCACCAGCAGCTGCCTCGCGGTGCGCGCCACGGTCAGCGCGCTGGCGACGATGCGGGCGAACAAGCCGCCGCGCTCCGCATACACCATGAGCAGCATCATCCCGAACAGCAGGAGGATCGTGTCGTGGTCGATCGCCGCGAAGCTCTGTGCAGGTGTCAACGCACCGATCGCCACCATCGCCGCCGCGCCCAGCAGCGCGCCCGCCACCCGTCCGACCGGCAACCACGCCAGGCGCCGGGTCGCCACCAGCAGGTAGGTGACCAGAAACACCGTCACGACCGCGTGCATGGCCCTCCCCTGCGCGCGCGCCCGCCCCGCGTGTGCGCCGCACCGATCCACGCCCGGGGGGAGCTGTACGCCACGGCTGCCAACCAAAGAACACAGGGCTGGCAACAACCGCAAGCGCCCCACGGGATCTGGGGCTGGCGGGCCTCATACGCCCGCGAGTTTGCTCTGGACGGTGCCAGCGAACCTGGGCAACCTCTGTTGCCGTGACGACACGAGCACCACGGGTCCTTGTGGTTGAAGACGACGGCGCGACGGCTCGCGTGGTCAAGGGCGCGCTCGCCGAGGCCGGCTTCACCGTGGAGACTCTCGACAAGGGCTTCCTGCTGGTCGCGGTCGTGCTCCGCTTCCAGCCCGACCTCTTGCTCCTCGACATCAACCTCCCGGACATGCGCGGTGACACGGCCATGAAAATGGTGCGCCGCGCCGCCAATGTCGGGGACGTCCGTCCGCTGCCCGTGGTCATCCTCAGCGGCCTGCCGATCGAGCAGCTGATGGAGATCCAGGGCCACCTCGGCGCTGTCGGTTGCATCCAAAAGCCGGCCAGCCTCGACACGATCGTCGACCGCGTCTGCCAGATCCTCTCCGTCCAACGCAAGGACCGCCCCGCGCCCGGCGACGCCTGATCTTCACTCTGACTCTTCGGACATGTCGCGCCCGGCGGGCGTGCGACCGAGGCGGAAGCTGGCCGCGATCCACAGCGCAGCGAAGGGCGCGACCAGCAGCGCCAGCCCCGAGAGCCCCAGCCCCAGACCCGCCGCGCCGCGGAAGGCCCACGCGCCCAGCGCGTCGCCGCCGCGATACACGGCGGTGTCGATGAAGCTCTTGGCCTTGTACTTGGCCTCGCGTCCGACCTGCGTAAACAGCACCTCGCGGGCCGGCTTCGCCAGGGCATAATCTGCGGCCCGGCGCGCGACCTGACCGACGACGACGACCACGAGCAGCGGCGTCACCCCGAGCGCGAGGAAAGCCGCGAGCGACACGATCGGCAACGCGGCGAGCGTCCACCCGAGGCCGATGCGGGGCAGCAAGCGCCCGAGCACGACCGTCTGCAGCACGATCGTGGTCGTGTTGACCGCGAGATCGATGTACGCGAACAACGCCGTGCGCTCCCCCGGGTCGGCGATCGCCGCCTCCACCAGCGTCATCTGTTCGAGGTAGAGGAAGGTGCCGGTGAGCGAGAGCAGCAGCACGTAGCCGCAGATCGCCCGCAAACGCGGCGAGGCGAGCACGAGCGTGAAGCCCGTGAACAGCCCGCCGCCGATCGCCGCCGCCGACGCAGCCCCGCCGGGACCCGCCGACGACGCGACCCGCCCGAGCCGACGCACGCACAGCGCCGCGAACTCGAGCCCCAGCAACGACAGCGCCACCAGCCAGGCCGTGTCGACCCGCGTCCCCAGCAAGCCCGCCACAAACGGGCCGACCAGCGCCCCCGCGGTGCCGCCCGCGGCGATGAAGCCGTACAAGCGCTCAGCCTGCTCCCGCCGCCACAGGTCCGCCATGTACTCCCAGAACACCGAGACCACGAACAAGCTGAACACCGCCGCCCACACGTAGAAGACCTGCGCCACCACGACCTCGGCGAGGTCCAGGCGCATCGCCACGAAGAAGGCCAGCAGCTGCAACGCGAAGCCGCGGAACACCCACGGCATGAACACCTGCCGCGGCCAGCGGGCGACCACCGCGGCGAACAGCGGCACCGCCACGAGCATCGCCACGAAGGTCGCGGTGAACATCCACTGCAGCGACTTCACGCCGCCGGTGATGCCCATCGCGTCGCGCAGCGGGCGGATGAGGTAGTAACTGGCAAGCACCGTGAAGAACAAGGCGGCCGACCACAACATCGCCGCGAGCTCGCCCGGACGCACGTCCACGACCCCCTGCAACGCCCGCAGCCCGCGCCCGGCCGGCCGCTGCGGATCGCCTGGCCCAGCGGACAGGTCATGAGGCACCCTCGACATCCGCGGCCAGTCTACGTCGCCACCTGGGCGAACAGCGTGGCGCCGCGCGTGTGCTCGCCGCGCTCCGCCGATGAAACTGCGACGCTCACCAGCGGGTCCCATCCCGCGCAAAGGACCACCGCTTGAACAACCCCAGGGCCCCCGCACCGATCCCTCGCCGCCTGTTCCTGCGCTACGCGAGCGCCCTCGCTGGTGTCGCCGCGTGTCGCCCGGCGGCGTCGACGACTCCGCCCGCCCCCAGCGCGACACCGGCCCCCACGACCGACCCCCCGCTGGCGCCCGAACCCGTCCTCCTCGGCGGCGACAAGCTCAAGATCCTGGTCCTCGGCGGGACCGGCTTCCTCGGCCCACACCTGGTCGAGGGCATGCTGCAGCGCGGCCACACCCCAACCCTCTTCAACCGCGGCAAGACCCGCCCGACGCTCTTCCCGGACGTCGAGAAGCTGCGCGGCGACCGTGATGGCGGCCTCGCGGTGCTGCAGGGCCGACGCTGGGACGCTGTCATCGACACCTCGGGGTACGTGCCGCGGATCGTCCGGGCCTCGGCCGAGCTGCTCGCGCCGAACGTCCGCCAGGCCGTGTTTGTCTCGTCGATCTCCGTCTACACCGAGACGACCACGCCCGGCATCGACGAGAACCACAAGGTCGCAACCATGCCCGACCCCAAGAGCGAGGCCGTCATGGAGTACTACGGCGCGCTCAAGGCCCTGTGCGAGCAAGTCACCGAGGCGGCGCTGCCCGGCCGCACGACCATCATTCGCCCCGGCCTCATCGTCGGCCCCGGCGACCCCACCGACCGCTTCAGCTACTGGCCGGTGCGTGTCGCCCAGGGCGGCGAGGTGCTGGCCCCCGGCGACCCGGGCGACCCCGTGCAGATGATCGATGTCCGCGACCTCGCCGACTTCATCCTCACCGCCCTGGAGCGCGGCCACGTCGGCGTCCACAACGTCAACGGCCCGGCCGAGCCGCTCGGGGTCGGCGCGCTGCTCACAGCCTGCAAACAGGTGTCAGGCAGCGACGCCGCCTTCACGTGGGCCAACGCCGAATTCCTCGAAGCCCAGCAGGTCGCCCCGTGGAGCGACATGCCTGTGTGGGTGCCGCCGATCGGTGACGGCATCGGCCTGACCTCCGCCAGCAGCGCGCGGGCGATCGCCCGCGGCCTCAAGTACCGGCCGCTGGACGCCACCCTCAAGGCGACGCTCGACTGGTGGGCCACCCTGCCACCCGAACGTCAGGGCAAGCTGCGCGCCGGCATCACCCGCGAGCGCGAGGCCGCGGTGTTGGCCGCCTGGCACAAGCAGAACGATCCGCCCAGGCCCAGCAAGGCTGGGAAGAAAGGCAAGACCCGCACCGCCGCGCAGCCGACCGCGGGCTGACCCGAGCGACCTGTCCTCTGTGACAGGTACCGGGCCTGCCTCCGGCTCACGCGGTCACTGGGGCGGCGGCACCGGGGCCGCGCCGATGAAGGCCGCACCGCTACCGCCGGCGTAACCGAAGCTGACGGCCACGTCATAGCCGACCACCGTGATCCCGACCTTCGCGTCGTCACCCGCCTCGACGTTGTGCGCGCCTGACTTGAGGACGAAGTGGGCACGCTCGTAGGCGACCCCGTCGCCGCTGCCGACGGGACCCCAGTCGCCGGTCGCGGTGACATCGACGCCGTCGAGCGTGACCGTCGCGCCCGCGGGCCGCACGATCGTGACGGCGTTCCTGGCGTACTCGGCGGGCACGAGGAACACATAGCGGCGCTGATACTGCGCCGTCGCCGGGACCAGGATCATCGCCGGATCGCCGGGCCAAAACCCGTTATCGGCGTCGTCGTCCGGGGTCGGATCCTCGGTGATCACCTCGTTGGACAGCAGGAACTGAGTCACCGCGAAGTTCTGCTCCGCGGACACGATGAACGACGCGTCGGCGACGAAGGTCACCGTCTGATAGGCGTTGATGCTCGGCGGCGCCCCGGGCGGGGTCGCCGGCGAGTAGCTGAGCTTGGTCCCGTCGAAGCTCCCGGTGATGCGCACGCGGACCTTGTCCTCGCCGCCGTCGTCGTTGTTCGGCGGCGCGAGCACGACGGCATAGCTGCTGCCCCACGCCGACAGCGGCAGCATCTGGTGCTCGAGGTGGTCGGCGCAGCAGCCCATCTGCGGGGTCGGCTCGAACGAGGCGACGTTGCCCGAGAACACCGCCACCGGCTTGTCGGCGGCCACGCGCGTGCCCGACAGGTTGCCCTGACCGGCGGTGTTCTGCAGCAGCGACAGCACCGCGTTGGACATCAGCGTGTAGGTCTGGCCGGCGTCGATCTCCACGCTCGTCGCCCCCGGATAGAGCGGCACGCCCTTGGGCGGGTAGAGGTCGATCACCGTGTCGTTCTCGGTCGCCACGACGGTCACGAAGGCGCCAGCGTTGAAGTCGCCGCCAGGGCCGAGGAGGCGGATGCCGTCGCCCGTGACCGCCGTGTAGTCCCTGTCCAGCGCGTGCACCGGGAACAACAGCGAGGCGTCGTTGGAGAACACCTCGGTGCTGTTGTCGAGCGGGTTGAATTGGTAGAGCGTGATCGGCTGGTCGCTCTCGACGCGGTAGGCCAGACCGACCGAGTTCTGCCGGTTCTTGATGCCGTGCGTGTTGTCGAACTTGAACACGTGGATCTGGCCGTCGCCGACGTTGGCGGTCTGCAGCGGGGTCCCGTCTGCGCCGGCAAACACGCTGACCGCGGCCGTCTCGCCGCCGGTGTTGGCCGCCACGATCGCGTAGGTCTGCTCCTCGGGCGCCGGCGACAGGCTCACCTTCCAGGCATTGGGCAGGTCGACCGCCCAGAACAGGCAACCCGTGTTCGCCTTGGCCAGCTCGGCCATCTGACAGGCGGTGCCGATCGGACCGGTGTCAGTCTCGGCGCCGAGGTCGTACTTGATCCCCCCGCCAGTGCTGCTGCCGGTGCCGCTGGCGGAACTTGTGGTCGGGGTGGCGCTGTCGCTGCCATCACCCGTCGACACGACGGTGGCGCTCGCCGTCTCGCTCGCGCTCGCGCTCGCGCTCGTGATCGACCCCGTGCTGCCCTGCGAGCCGCTCCCACCCCCGCTGTCGGCGCAGGCGGCCAGGATGACGACGGCGACGAGGGGCGAGCGCGGATCCATCATCGCGCGAGTATGCGCGCGCCTGCGGCCGTCGATCAAGCCTGTGGAGCGCCCCCAGGCGGAGGCGGCGGCGCGACATTGAGGCCGACCACCTCGGTGAGCAGGTGCTCGCCGGTCTTGCCCTTGAGGTTGACCCGCTGCGACAGACCATAGCGGGCCGCGTCGCCCAGCAGGGCCCGAACCTCGGCCGAGATCAGGAGCCCCACGCCGAGCTCCTTGGTCGCCGTCTCGATACGACTGGCGATGTTCACCGTGTCGCCGATCGCCGTAAACTGCATCTTCTGCGGGTGACCCATCTCGCCGATGATCACCGATCCGACGTGCACGCCGATGCCCATACGGAAGGTGGTGTCGAACTGCTTGGAGATGTACTCGTTGAGCTCGAGCAGGGCCTCCTGCATGCCGAGGCCCGCGGCCACGGCGTCGAGGCAAGCCTCGGCCGGGCTCGCCCGCTCGAGCCCGAAGATCGCCATGATGCCGTCCCCGAGGTACTTGTCGATGTAGCCGCCGTGCCGGATCACCGGCTCGCCGACCTTGCGGAAGTAACGCCCCAGGATGTGGATGACGTCGTAGGGAAGGTGGCTCTCGGCGAAGGGCGTGAAGTTGCGGATGTCCGAGAACAGGATCACCAGGTGGCGATCCTTGCCCGTCGTCTGCGGCGTGCCGTCCTGGGCGATCTGCAGGTCTTCCTCGTCGATCACCAGGCGCCGTAGCTTGACATCGCCGGTGATGGTCGTCTGACAGGCCAGGCGAATGTTGGCGTCGAAGCCCTTGGCGCGGGCGAGCCGGGTCTCGACCGCGTTGCGCGGGTCGAGGTTCTCCGGGTGCTCGAGGATCATCACCCGACAGGTCGAACACCGCCCGTTACCGCCGCAGGCCGAGGCGTGCGGGATGCCGGCCTCGCGTGCGATCTCCAGCAGCGTGAGGTCCGGGTCGTCGACCTCCACGGTCTTCTCGCGGTCGAACTCGACGGTGGGCATGACGGCCAAGAGGGTACACCAATGCCCGTGACCGGGTCGGCACTTGCCGCCCGGGAAGGGGCCCGAACCCCGCCGCCGGGCGGTGCTCAGCTCACTTGGCGAAGCTGCTGACCAGCAAGGCGCGGTGGTTCTTGAGGCTGCCGCAGTCCTTGCGCGGGCTGGACTTCGACTTCTTCTTGCACTTCGGGTACTTGCCCTCCTGCTTCAGGCTCTGCAGGCGGATGTCCTGCAGGCAGTACGCGCCGTCGACGTCCCACTCTGCCTCGATCTGCCAGTTCTGCGTCTCCTGGGTCTCGATCTGCGGGTAGAGGTGGTCGTAGATGTCGATCGCGGTGCCAGGCACCGTCCACGGCACGCCGTCGCCGCAATAGTCGGCGCGAGCCATGCGAGTGCAGGCCTGGTGGTGGTCCTGCAGCGAGATCAGGTCGCACTTCTTGGGGCTATCCCACTTCGGGCAGTTCCAGGCGTCGCCATACGGCCGGTAGCCCCAGGTGACACACTTGCCGATCACGGCGTCCGTGCACGCCAGAGTGTACGCCTCCTCGTCGTCGATGCGCTCGCCGGTGACTTCGTCCCAGTAGTTGTGCATCGGCACGACGGGGGCGCCGGTCTCACAGATCGGGCTCCACGAGTCGCCACCCGCCATCTTGTAGGTGATGTCGTAGAGCCACACGTCGCCGCCCGGAGCCTGTTCATCCAGGTAGATATCGTCGAAGCGCAGCGTGACGTTCTCGGAGACCTCGACGTTGTTCTCGTCGAGGGCGTAGATCGTCAGGTCGATCTCGGTGCCGATAAGATCGGCACCGCGGCGCTCAAGATCCTCGCCCTCGAGCACGCCGACAAACTCGCTACCGTCAAGATCGATGCTGTTGAACTTGACCGTGTTGAACTTGACCGTGTTGAACTTGACCGTGTTGAACTTGACCGTGTTGAACTTGAAGCTGTTGAACCGGAACGTGTTGAACTTGACTGTGTTGAAGCGGGCCGTGTTGAGCTTGACCGTGTTGAAGTTGACCTCGCGCATCTGCGCCATCTCGTCCGTGCTGTCTGCCTCACCGAGCCCCGAATAACAGCCGCCGCTGAGCACCATCGCTGCGCTGAGAACCACCTGCTTGAGACCCGCCATGTGACACCGCCTTCCGAGATGTCGATGGTATCGTGATGGCCAGCCGCTAGCTGAGAGGCGAAAAAAAATCTCTGACACAGACGTCAGAGGAGGCATTGTACGCCGGGTATCCGACACGCATGCACGGATGTAGGTAAAGCGGACGGCGGGCCGAATGTCCCAGCTACTTGCGAGGGGTGTAGTTCGCGCACACTCGTATGCCGACCCGAGGCACCCGGTCGTTGGGCCCGAGGGTGGTGCGGTTGATGAGGCGGGCCGAGATCTGGTCGTAAAGGTACATGCTGCTGCGGGCGACGCGTTGGTCGCCGGTGCCAAGCGAGGAGACCCACTCGAAGACGTTCCCCGTGGTGTCATGCAGCCCAAAAGGGCTCACCGACAGTGGGAAGGAGCCGACCGGCGCCAGAGCCATGAGGGCGATGTCGTGTCCCTTGGCGAAGTTCGCCTCGCCATTGCTTAGGGTGTCCGCATGCGGGTACTTGCGGTCGTCGGCCCCCCGCGCAGCACGTTCCCACTCGTACTCGCTGCAGAAGCGCGCTCCGGGTACGCGGCCAGTATCGTCGACCCAAGCGAGGTACGCGGCCGCGTCGTCCCACGTGAGGCCCGAGATCGGCAGGCGCATCCAGTCGACCAGCACCGGGCCGTCGGTGCCACGCAGCTGGAGCGCCGAACCAGTCTGAGCGACACGAAGATCCTCGCCCTGCGGGAAGCTGTACTCCCAGACCGTACCCGAGACCTGCGTCAGCCCGACCTCGGTCTTCGCTGGCGCGCGCAGCAACCGCTCCTCAGGCGACTGCGCCATCAGGAAGTCGATGTACTCACCGACCGTGGTCTCGTACTGGGCGACCAGGTAGGCGGCCGTGAATTTCTGATGCAGCGGATCTGTGAGGAAGAAGCGCTGACGCATCTCCTCGATGTCGTTGCTCCCGTAGAGCGAGCGGCCTGCGGGGACGTAGACGAAGCCTGCCGGCAACTCCTCGGCGCCGGGCAGGTGGACCTCCACCGGCAGGGTCTCGCCGCGAGCAACAACGAAGGGAAGACGGACGACAGCACGACCAGGCATCTCGAAGCTGAGGCGATACGAACCGGGGGGCAGCTCGAAGCCCGCGACCGGGGTCGGGCCGAGGATCTGCGTCGGTTTGGCGACACGGTGCTGCTCGGCGGTGGTCGTGTAAGTCTCGAGCACGACGTTGGCCCCGGGCGGCGTGGTCGTCACGTTCACGATCGCGGGGGCCTGCCACTGCCGCGTGCGCTCCCCGTCCGGATCGTAGAGCTCGAGACGGGAAAGGAGGTCCGCGACCTGTCCGCTCTGCCCCTGCCGCTCCGCGAGCAAAGCCCGCAGCAGCAGCAGATCGCCAAGACGCGACCGGATGTCCTCACGACCGCTGTCGATGCTGAGGGCCGTCTCGAGGGCCTGGGCTGCGCGCGAGTAGTCACCCTCGATCTGCGGTAGCAGAGCGATGTAGCGGGCCCAGGTCGGCTCGGCGAGGGACTCCTTCTCGCCACGGTCGAACTGAGCCAACGCCTCGGCATGAAAGGCGTCGGCGGCGTTCATGCGCGCCTCGGCCGAGGTCAAGCGGGCTTCGGCCTCGGCCACATGTTCGGAGATCCTCGTTCGCAATTCCTGCTGGGCCTGCAGCCACATCCCGCCGTAGCCGAGCACCGCGAGCAGCGGCAAGGAGATCACGAGGGCGCGGCGGAGCCGGCGACCGCGGGCCATCGCGGTGCGGCTGGCGTCGAGGAAGGCCCGTTCGCGCGAGCGAAGCGTCTCCGGCTCGAGCAGCGCGGCCTCCTTGAGCTGCACGGTGGTCCACAGGCCTTCGCGGCTGCGACCGAGGCGCTCCCAGTCGGCGACCGCGAGCTCGAGGCGGTGGCGGACTGCTCGGCTCTCGCGCTCCTCGTCGAGCCAGCCGCGCAGCGTCGCCCAACCCGCGAGCAGCGCCTCGTGGGCGATCTCAAAGACGACACGGTCGCCGACCTCGCGCACGACGACCAGGCGGGCGTTCACGAGGGCGCTGAGTGCCGCCTTGGCCGGCGCCTCGCCGGCGACGATCTCGTCCTCGCTGAGGCTCGCGCGAGTATCCTCGAGGGTGACCAGGCGCATCAGCACGCGGCGACCGGCCCGGCGTTGAGCAGGCAGCAGCTGGGCCAACGCGCCGTCCCCGTGGCGAGCGAGCGCCCCGGTGACGCCGCCGACCTTGCCGAGATCCGCGGCGGTGATCACCGCCGTGGTCTTGTCGCGGATCTCCCACAACTCGGCGAGGGCGAACTGCAGCAGCGGCAAGCTGCCACGCGAGCCGGCCTTCACCAGGTCGTCGACCAGCGCCTCGCTCTCGAAGCTCACCGACTTGGTCTGCGCCGGACCGACGATCGCCTCACGGGCGCCCTCCGGCGTCAGCGGGCGCAGCAGGTAGATCGCCCGTCCGATCTCGTCGCCGAGCGCGGGGATCTGAGCGACACGGGTCAGGAAGTCGCCGCGCACGGTGGTGATGAGGCGCAGCCCCGGGATGCCCGAGGCGAGGCGGGCCAGCACGACACCGACGGTCGCCACCTCGGCCGCGTCGCCGAGGGTGACGAGCTCCTCGAGCTGGTCGACGAAGATCAAGCGCCCACGCACGTCGCCGAGCTGCTTGCGCAGGGCCCGAATGAGCGCGTCGGGCACACCCGTGATCAAGGCGCTGACGGTCTCCTCGGTCATGTCGAAGAGGCCGGCCAGGGTCGCCGTGAGGGTCTGCAGCGGATAGCGGCCGGGCGTCATGACGGCGCTGGCCCACGAGCGCCCCGGCTCGAGCCCGCCCTCCTCAACGACCGGCAGCACGCCCGCGCGGCACAGCGACGACTTGCCCGCGCCCGAGTCACCGGCGACGACGACGATCGCGTCCCCGCGCAGGCGCTCCACGACGGCCCGGATCTCCGCGCTGCGGCCGAAGAACAGCGCCCGATGCTGGGCCTCGAACGCCTGCAGGCCGCGGTACGGGTTGCCCTCGGGGATCGCCAGCTCGCGACCCATCGGTGTCAGCTGCTCGAGCGCGCTACGCAGGTCGTCAGCCGAGGAGAAGCGGGCGAAGGGGTCGCGCCGGAGGCAGCGGTCGATGATCGACGCCAGGCGCGGGTCCACTCGCGGGGCCCGCTCGAGCAGCGGACGCGGCTCGTGCTCCTGCACCCTCGTGGCCAGCTCGACCGGTGATGCGGCCTCCGTCGGCGGCCGCCCGCTGAGCAGGATGTAGAGCAGGACGCCGAGCGCGTACACGTCGGAGCGGCGCGAGGCCGGCTCGGCGCGCCACAACTCCGGCGCCATATAGTGCGGTGTTCCGAGGAGCGTGCCTGCCTGTGTCAGCGACGCCGAGCGCCGCACCCACGCGCCCGAGCCCTCCGCCTCGATCTCGTTGACGCCGACGCCGACGCCGCCACCAGCCGCCGCCGCCTCGATCACGGCCTGCATCTTCATGGTCTCGGCCATGCGATCCACGCGCGGACGAGGCTCTCCATGGTGGCGCTCGACCGCCGAGATCGCGGCCCGCGTGGAGGCGCCGAGGTCGAGCTCGCCGCTCGCGGGGGCCAGGTCCGGCACGCTCTCGTCGAGCAACTTGGCGAGGCTGAAGTCGAGGAGCTTGATCTCGCCGTCGTCCGCGAGCACCGCGTTGGCGAGCTTGATGTCGCGGTGGAGCACCCCCATGCGGTGCGCGGTCGCCAGACCCCGGGCCAGGCCGATCCCCAGCTCCAGGACCTTGCGCCACGGCAGCGGCACTGTGAGCTCGCTGAGGCTCTTGCCGCGGATGTACTCGGTGATCAGGAAGGGGTGCCCCTCGAGCTCCCCAACGCGATAGATCACCATCACGTTCGGGTGCTGGATGCGGGCCACCGCGCGCGCCTCGACGAGGAAGCGGTCCCGGTCCTCGGCGTCGGGCGCGACGTTGCCGATGAACTTCACGGCAACTGGACGATCGAGCACGTCGTCGTGGGCGAGGTAGACGCTGCCCATGCTCCCGCGCCCGAGCAGGCGGATCAGCCGGTACTCGTCGAAGCTCTGCGGCGGCACCCAGTCGCCCGGCTCAGGCTGCGGGTCAGACTCGAGCTTGCCGCGGCCCGACTGGCTCGCCTGGCTCACCCGTCCGACCGCGGCATGCCCCTTCGAACCACTGCGGTTGGTGATGCCAACAACTGGCGCCGTCGGTTGACGGACCGATGAGTCGCGCGTCATCGATGACTCCTGAGAGGGCGCACCTGATCCCAGGCCAGGATCCTCCGTTCGCCAGAGAAGCGCAACCTTCGCCAGCTTTCGTCGGGCTTCGTCGTCGTCGCTCATGCCGGTGTCACACCCGATCACACCCGACGGTGTCGGTGAGGCCACCTGGTGGCCGCACACCTACACGCAAGCTCATTTGCCTTCACGCGCCTTCGCCGGGCCACTCGCTGCGGCTGGCGTCGCTGGTGGATCGGGGATGCTGAGATCGAGGTTTTGTAGCTGGTCCTCCAGCTCAATCTTCTTCTCCAGGCGCTTGGACTGGAGCTCGACCAAGGTGCGCCCGATCTTGTCACCGTCACGCGTGAACTCCTCCAGGCGCTTGCTCAGCCGCCCCCTGAGGTCTCCGGCCCGCGGGTCCTTCTTGATCGCCTCCAGGTTCTCGCGGGTCTCGCTTGCGCGCTGATCGAGCTCGACGCGCTGCGCCTCGAGGCCCTCGAGCTCGGTGTCGATCCGGCCGATCTCCTGCCGTAGCGTGATCAGCGGCTGGATCTTGGCGCGCGTCGCCGCGTCCAGGTTCGTCAACTTCAACACCAGGTCGAACAACATCGGCACGCGGCTGTCCCAGATCGTCAGCGTGGTGCGCGACGGAGTCTGCTCCACCACCTCGATCGTGCCGCCGGTCTGGTTCGCAGGCGCCTTGACCGGGATGAGGTAGGCGTCAGGCAGCTCCTCCGCGCCGTCGATCTTGCTCTTGAGCGCGTAGCTGCCGCCCTGCTTGTTCTGGCGCACCAGCACGGTGAAGCCGCTGCCGCTCGGCGGACCCTTGACGGTCCAGGTGGTCGTCATGCGCTGGAAGTTCTCGACCTCGATCGTGCCGCGGACGATGCGGACGATGTGCATATCCTCGCCGCTGTACTGGCTCGACGAGCTGACCAGCACCCCCGGCTCGACCGCAAACGGGATCGTGGTGCTGGTGCCGGTGCCGACCGCCTCGGAGATGCCCTCTCCCACGAAGCTGCCGCCCGTGTAGATGCTGATCGGGCCCGGCTCGAGCACGAAGGGCGTGCTGTTCTTGAAGCGGATCACGCGGTATGGGTTCTGCTCGTAGCCCTGCCCCGCGCCCCCGGGCTTGAACAGGAAGGTCTGCTCGGCCTCGACGTCCTGGTTGATGATCGCCACCATCGTCGAGCTCCCGTCTGGCACTGTCACGCGGTCGCCGAGGTCGAAGCGGGTCATGCCGCTGATCTCCTTGGCCCGCGCGTTGGCCTGGGTGCTGCGCCGCAGCGACTCGAAGTCGACCGCCGGAGGCGGCGGCGGCGGGGCCGACGGGGTGCTGGCCCCCGCGCCGCTCGGCCCGTAAGGATCCATCATGGGAGCACCTGCGGCCCGGCTCGCCCGCGGCGCAGGCTTGCGCGGCGCGCTGTCCTTCTTCTTGGCCTTGCCGGCGCTGCGCGACTCCTCGGCCTCCTTGTAGTCATCGTAGTCAGCGGCCGCCATCTCGGACGCCGGCGCATCCGCAGCGACCGGCATGCTATCGGGGCAACCGTCGCCGTCGCTCATGCCATTGTAGGTCTCGGGCGTGTCGGGGCAGCTGTCCCCGCTGTCGGCGATGCCGTCGCTGTCACGATCAGAGCCCGCGGGCCCGTAGCTGGTCTCGCCCATCGCCACGTTGGCGCGCTTGTAGCTGCCGCTGCCGCTGAGGTCGCTGCGGGGCACGATCCGCGGCGTGTGCAGGTCGTAGCGAAAGGCGATCGGCGCGCCCGAGGTCAGGCTCATCGTCACCTTGGCCCAGTCCTCGCCGCTGATGTTGTCGACGACCGCCCAGCCCTGCAACAGCGCCTTGCCCTTGCCCGCCTCCGGCAGGACCACGCGGTAGGTCGGCTTCCACATCGGTGCCTCCACCACGTAGCTGACCGAGAGATCATGCTTGCTCGCGCTGTCGAGGCGGATGTCGACCTCGACCTGCTGGAACATACCCTCACCGGCGGTCGCATCGAGGCTGCGGTGAAACTGCAGCGCGAGGTTCCCGTCGCGCAAGGTGATGCTGCGGACCTTCGACAGGCGCACCACCTGCATCTTCTTGCCAGCGAGCACCGTCAGCCGGAAGTCCTTGGAGCCGGCCTGCGGCGGCATGACCCGGTCGTGGTGTGCCGGCGGCGACGCATCCGGCTCATCGACGATCGCCTCGATCATGACGATGCGCCCCCGGATCTTGCCCTGCGTGGTGCCCAGCACGACCTCGTTGCCGCGCAGGGCGTCGATGATCTGATCCAGCGAGCCTTGCCCAGGCGCGAGGGTGGCGAGCGCCGCGTTGGCCCACGACTGCGGATCCAGCGGCATCGACACGCTGACGGCTTTACCGCTGCGGCGGTCGACCACGGTCAAGCTCTTGAGGAGGTCGTTGATCTGGTCCTTGCGAACCTTGATCGTGAGCACCTCGCCGTCGACCTCGCCGCTGCGCTCAAAGTAGCCGACGCCGTTGCGGTACAACACCACGCGATCGAGCCCAAGAGTGCTGTCGGTCGCGGCATAGGGATCGCGGCCGTGGGCACACGCGACGACGAGAGGCGCAAAGAGGGACGCGAGACGGAGGTGGCGTGGGCGCAAAGCAAGATCTCCTACCAGAGCCGACTGTACCCCGTGGCCGGGCCGGGTAGATCGCAGGCGACGTGGCGCCGCGGACCGTCATATTCGGGCCCGTGATGGCCGTCCACGCCCGCGCCAACCCGACGGCGCCAGCCGGCGCGCACCTTGCGCAGCTGACTGGAGCCATACCCGCTTCTGCACCCCGGCTGGACGCCTTCGCCGGCCTTTGCCAATGTAGGCCGCGATGATCCCCTCGCGCCCAGCGCTGTACCCGGAGATCGAGCCGCACGACGTCGGCCAACTGCAGGTCTCCGGCCTGCACCGCATCCACTACGAGGTCTCTGGCAACCCCGAGGGCAAGCCCGTGGTGTTCCTCCACGGCGGCCCGGGCGGCGGCACCGACCCGAAACAGCGCCGCTTCTTCGACCCAGCCGCGTATCGCATCGTCCTCTTTGATCAGCGCGGCTGCGGACGCAGCACGCCCCACGCCGAGCTGCGCGAGAACACGACCTGGGACCTCGTCGCTGACATCGAGAAGCTGCGCGCCCACCTCGGGATCGAGCGCTGGCAGGTGTTCGGCGGGTCCTGGGGCAGCACCCTCGCGCTCGCCTACGCGCAGACCCACCCGCGCCGCGTCAGCGAATTGGTGCTCCGCGGGATCTTCCTGCTGCGCCGCGCCGAGCTGCTGTGGTTCTACCAGGAGGGCGCGAGCGCGTTGTTCCCCGACGCCTGGGAGGCCTTCCTCGCACCGATCCCCGCGGCCGAGCGCGGCGACCTGATGAAGGCCTACCACCGCCGCCTCACCGGCGACGACGCAAGCGCTCGCCTCGAGGCCGCCCGCGCATGGAGCGTGTGGGAGGCCAGCACCAGCTTCCTGCTGCAGCGCCCCGACTATATCGCCAACGCCGCCGGCGACGACTTCGCCCTCGCCTTCGCCCGCATCGAGGCCCACTACTTCGTCCACCGCGGCTTCCTCGAGCGCGAGCTGCAGCTGCTGGAGAACGTCGGCCGCCTGCGCCACATCCCAAGCGTCATCGTCCAGGGTCGCTACGACGTCGTCTGCCCGATGGCCAGCGCGTGGCAGCTGCACCGCGCCTGGCCCGAGGCCGAGCTGGTCATCGTGCCAGACGCCGGCCACTCCGCCTTCGAACCCGGCATCCTCGAGGCGCTCGTCGCCGCCACCGACCGCTTCGCACTCGTTTGACCACCACCATGGCCGCCGTACGACCGCACAACTCCGCCGTCTCTGTCCCGCACCGCGTCGATCCGCTCAGCGCGCTGTACCCGGCGATCGAGCCGTATCACTTCGGACGTCTCGCCGTCGACGCGCGCCATGACCTCTACTTCGAGCAGTCGGGCAACCCGAGCGGCAAGCCCGTCGTGTTCCTGCACGGCGGCCCAGGCGGCGGCACCGACCCGAAGCACCGCCGCTTCTTCGACCCCAAGCACTACCGCATCATCCTGTTCGACCAGCGCGGCTGCGGGCAGAGCGAGCCCTTCGCCTCGCTCGAGGACAACACCACCTGGCACCTCGTCGACGACATCGAGGCGCTGCGCGTACACCTCGGCATCGAGCGCTGGCAGGTGTTCGGCGGCTCGTGGGGCAGCACCCTCGGGGTCGCCTACGCCGAGGCCTTCCCGACGCGCGTGACCGAGCTGATCCTGCGCGGCATCTTTATGTTCACCGACCGTGAAGCCGAATGGTTCTACGGTCGGGGCACCCGGATCCTGTTTCCAGACGCGTGGGACGCCTTCATCGCCGTCATCCCCCCCGCCGAACGCGGCAACTTGATCTCCGCCTACTACGCTCGCCTCACCAGCGACGACCCGCAAATTCGCATCGAAGCCGCACGCGCGTGGAGCCTGTGGGAGAGCACCGTCGCCGCCCTGATCGCCGACAACGCCACCCTCGCCCACTGCGAGGACCCGAACTTCACCCTCGCCTTCGCCCGCATCGAGTGCCACTACTTCCTCCACCGCGGATTTCTCGCGCACGAGCAACAACTGCTCGAGGACACCCACAAGATCCGCCACATCCCGACCACGATCGTCCACGGGCGCTACGACGTCATCTGCCCGCTCGAGAACGCCTGGAAGCTGCACAAGCGCTTGCCGCAATCCGTGCTCAACATCGTCGCCGACGCCGGCCACTCGGCGTTCGAGCCCGGCATCGCCGCCGCGCTGCGGAGCGCCACCGACCGCCACCGCTAAGCGCCTCGGTCTACATGAAGGTCTCGTCGCCCGCGGCCGCCCGCGCGGCCCACTCGAGGCGATCGGCCCCCCAGTACAGCTGCGGCCCCTGCGGCGCGTGGACCACCGCAGTCGGAACCCCGAAGACCCCGACGGCCTCGGCCGCCGCCGTCGCCGCGAACAGCTCGGCCTTCGCCTCCCCCGCAGCCGCCACCATCGCCGCGCCGGGAAACCCGAGCTCGTCGGCGAGCCCGGCGAGCACCCGCGGATCGGAGATGTCGAGATCCTCCGCCCACAAGGCCCGAGCGATGCGAACGATCAACGCCCGCCCCCGCGCCGACTCACCCAGGCGCGCCTGCAGGGTCATACGCAGCGGCAGCACGGTGCTGATCGGGAAGCGCGACGGCCACGCGAACGCCAGCCCCGCGCGTCGCGCCTGACGGGTCAGATCCTGCATCGTGTGCCGTCGCTTCTCCGGGCTCTGATGAAACAGCGGAACATCCGGTGTGCCGACGCTACGAAACAGCCCACCGAGCAGCAGCGGACGCCAGCGCGCCGCCTCACCGAAGACCGCCTCGGCCTGCGCCAGCGCCAGGTACGCGAAGGGGCTCGAGTAATCAAAGTACAGATCGATCGGCGCCAGCGAGGCACCGGGCGCCGGCCGTAGCGACGGTGGCGAGCCGCCGAGCGCCGCTTCGACCATGTCGAGCCGGTCCTGCCCCCAGAACAACTCGTCGCCAACAAAGCAGGTCGGCACCCCGAAGATCCCGCGTTCGACCGCCTCGTCGGTCCGTCGCCGCAGTTCATCCTTGATCGCGTCACTGGCCGCACGCTCGCGCACTGCCCCCGCGTCGAGGCCCGCCTCCGTCAAGATCGCCGCGACCACCTCACCCTGGCCGATGTCCTGCCCCAGGGCCCAGTACGCGCGATAGAAGCGGTGCGCAAGCGGCATGAACGGCGGGCCGACCGCGAGCAAGCAGCGCAGCGCCTCGACCGTGCGCAGCGGGTGCCCCGGCGGCATGTGCAACGGCACGTCGGCCTGCTGGGCCTGACGCCGCATGTCGTGCATGTTGTGCACCGCCTTGGCCGGGTTGAGCGTCGCCGACAGATTCTGCGGCGTGCCTCGGGCACGAAACACCCCGCCGAGCAGCATCGGCCGCACGTCGAGCTCGGCGCCCACACGCCGCGCGACCGCCTCGATCCGCGTCGACGCGACGTACGCGTAGGGGCACGAGAAGTCGAACCAAAACTCGACCCGCCGGGTCATCGCCGTCACTCCCCTGCAAGCCACTGCGCGGCCTGCTTCGCGTAGTACGTCAGGATCAGGTCCGCGCCGGCGCGACGAATGCCGAGCAAGCTCTCGAGCACCACCCGCCTCTCGTCGAGCCAGCCGCGCTCAGCGGCCGCCTTGAGCATCGCGTACTCCCCGCTCACCTGGTACGCCGCGATCGGGAGGTCGGTCACCTCGCGCAGATCGCGAATGATGTCGAGGTACGGCCCCGCGGGCTTGACCATCAGCATGTCGGCGCCCTCGGCCGCGTCGAGCCTCGCCTCGCGCAGCGCCTCGCGGCGGTTGGCCGGGTCCATCTGATACGTCTTCTTGTCGCCGCTCTTGGGCGCCGAGTCGAGCGCCTCGCGAAACGGCCCATAGAAGCCCGACGCGTACTTGGCCGTGTACGCCAGGATCGACACCTCGGAGAACCCCTCCGAGTCCAGCGCCAGGCGGATGGCGCCGACGCGCCCGTCCATCATGTCGCTCGGCGCGACGATGTCGGCGCCGGCCCGCGCGTGCGCCAGCGCCTGCTTGCACAACACCATCACCGTCTCGTCGTTGAGGATCCGCCCGTCCGGCGCGACGATCCCGTCGTGCCCGTCCGAGTTGTAGGGGTCGAGCGCCACGTCGGTCACCAGCACCACGTCGGGCCAGCGGTCCTTGAGCGCCTTGAGCGAGCGCGGCACCAGGCCGTCGCGGCTATACGCCTCACGCCCGTCCTTCGTCTTCTTCGCCTCGGCGATCGCCGGGAACACCTCGAAGCTGTTCACGCCGACCGCTCGTGCCGCCTCGACCTCGCGCACCAACCCCGCGGGCGAGAGCCGATGGCAGCCCGGCATCGAGGCGATCGGGATGTCCTCGTCGCCCTCGTGGATGAACAGCGGGTACACGAAGTGCTCGGGGCCGACGTGGTGCTCGCGGACCATCGCCCGGATGGCGGGGTGCTTGCGGTTGCGGCGGGGACGATGCGGGAGGATCATGGTCATATCAGGCTGGCTTTCAGGACAGGTCAGGTCTCGACGACGTGGGCGGCCCCTTGCTCGCGCAGGGCCGAGCGCAGGCGCTGCGCCGCCTCATCGAGCGCCGCCGCGGTCGCCCGGGCGTCGGCGTTGGCGAAGTCAAGATCGCGCATTCCCTCGACCGGTACCACGTGCACATGCACGTGCGGCACCTCGAAACCCGCGATCATCAGCCCGATCCGGGTCGGCGAGAACGCGGCCTGCTGGGCCTTTCCGATCACCTGAGCGACGCTCATCAGGTGACTCGCGGTCGCCGGTGGCAGCTCGATCCAGTGGTCGATCTCGGCACGCGGCACCACGAGCGCGTGCCCAGGGCGAAGCGGCGCGATCGACATGAAAACGGCGCACAACTCGTCCTTCCACACGAAGCGCGCGGGCAGTTCGCCCTGGAGGATACGGGTGAACACGGTCGGCATGGGCGAGACTCTACACGCGTCGCAGGCCGTCCGGAACGCTGAACCGGTCGCGTCGAGACTCTCCCCGCCACTGCGGCACGGGGCGACGACCGACCCGAGGTCGCGTGACCCGACCTGCACGCCCGCCCCCGATCTGCCCGGCGTTGCACCGCTCCCCCGTGCACATTCGCAGCGCCTGCGAACCGTGTTTCGTCGCGCCGAGCAGACAGCCTCGCGTGTTCCCGCGCCACGCGCAAACCCTGCCGCGAGGCGCCCACGTGTGCCATCATGGCGCTCCGCGAATGTACATCTACCTGTACCTGTTCTCCTTCGCGCTCGGCGGCGTCCTTCTGCTCGCCTCGATCTTCCTCGGCGACAAAGACGGCGGCGGCCATGACAGCCCCGGCGACAGCGACGCCGAAGCCGGCCCCAGCCAGGGCATCGACCACGGCGTCCCCGACAGCCACGGCAGCGTCGCCGGCCTGTTCACCGCCTTCCTCTCGCTGCGCTTCTGGATGTTCTTCCTGGCCTTCTTCGGCCTCACCGGCCTCGTGCTCGACGGCCTCGACTTGCTCGAGTCGAGCCCCGTCGCCCTGGTCATCTCGCTCGTCATGGGTCTGGTCACGGGCCAGGCCACCGTCGCCGTGTTCCGCAGCCTGTCCGCCAGCGAGACCAGCACCGCCGCCGGCCCCGGCGACTACATCGGCAAGTCCGGGCGCGTGCTCGTCGGCTTCGGACCCGGCAACCTCGGCAAGCTGCGCCTCACCCTCAAGGGCACCACCGTCGACGTGCTCGCCACCAGCGACGACGAGCGCCCCTTCGTCACCGGCGATGAAGCCATGGTGATCCAGATGAACGACACCACCGCGATGGTCGCCCGCGTGCCCGTCCGCGATCACGCCTGAAACGCGCCCACGCCCCTCCCCTCGGCCCTCGCCGGAGACCCCACGATGCACCTGCAATCACCACCCCTGGCCGCCGGCCTCGAGCTCCTGACCAAGGACATGGCCACGCTGGCCGTGGCCGGCGCCGTCGCGGTCGCCCTCTTCATCCTGTTCCTGCTCTTGCTGGTCAAGAACTTCCTCCTGATCGCGCGGCCCAACGAAGCCCTGATCTTCACCGGCCGCCGCCGCATGCGTGACGGCGTCGACCTCGGGCCGATGATCGTGCTCGGTCGCGGCGACCGCAGCCAGGCCGCCGAGCACCACGGCGGCGGCCGTGGCCGGGCCTGGCGGGTCCCCATCATCGAACGTGTCGATCGCCTCGACATGTCGATCATGTCGATCGACGTCGCCGTCAACAACGCCTACTCCTCCGGCAACATCCCGCTCAAGATCCACGCGATCGCCAACGTCAAGATCAGCTCCGACCCGCGCCTGATCCGCAACGCCATCGAGCGCTTCCTCGGCCAGTCGCCGCACGAGGTCCAGATGGTCGCCCGCCAGACCCTCGAGGGCGCCCTGCGCGAGGTCCTGGCCCAGATGACCCCCGAGGGCGTCAACGAGGACCGCCTCGCCTTCGCCGACAACCTGGTCAAGAGCGCCCAGGACGACCTGGACAAGCTCGGCCTCCACCTCGACACCCTCAAGATCCAACACGTCTCCGACGACACCGGCTACCTCGACTCCCTCGGCCGCCCCCAGATCGCCGCCGTCCTCCGCGACGCCGAGCAAGCGGAGAGCCAGGCCTCTCAGGAGGTCTCCGAAGCCCAGGCCACCGCCAACCAGCGCGCCGAGGTCGCCAAGGCCACCGCCGAGACCGCGATCTTGATGAAGCGCAACGCGCTCCAGCAGCTGCGCTCCGAGCTCGAGGGTCGCGCCTCCGCCGTCGAGCGCGAGGCCGAAGCCGCCGCCAAGACCGCGCGCGCCAGCGCCGAGCAAGACCTGCAGACCGTGCGCGGTCAGCTCGAGGCCAAGCGCCTCATGGCCGAGGTCATCATCCCCGCCGAGATCCATCGCGCCGCCGAGGCCATCCTAGCCAAGGGCGCCGCGGCGACCACCATCGAGAACGGCGCCGCCGTGGCCGAGGTCCTCCAGCTCACCAGCGACGCGTGGCGCAGCATGGGCGCCCAGGCCAAGGAGATCTACGTCATCCAGCACCTCGAGGAGCTGATCGGCGCCGTCGTCGAGAGCGTGCACAAGATCAAGGTCCGCGAGGTCCATATCCTCGATCCCGGCGACGGCTCGGGCATCGCCAGCTACGCCGCGAGCTTCCCCCACACGGTCGCCGCCGTCCTCAGCGCCCTGCGCGAGACCACCGGCGTCGACATCCCCGCCATCCTCGCCGGCGCCTCGGCGAGCGGGAGGACCTCCAAGTGAACACCGACGTCATCCTCGCGCTCCTCGGCGTCGGCGCCCTCGCCTTCGTCGCCCTCCTCCTCGTCATCAAGAACGTCCTCTACGTCTGCCAGCCCAACGAGGTCCTGATCTTCTCGGGCCGCCGACGCGAGACCCAGGACGGCAAGATCTACGGCTACCGCATCATCCGCGGCGGCCGGGCGATCCGGGTCCCGCTGTTCGAGACCGTCGACCGCATGGACCTGACCAACATGATCATCGATGTCCAGGTCAAGAACGCCTACTCCAAGGGCGGCATCCCGCTCAACATCCAGGGCTTCGCCAACATCAAGGTCCCCGGCGAGGAGCCGCTGCTCAACAACACCCTCGAGCGCTTCCTCGGCCGAGGTCGCGAGGCGATCATGAAGACCGCCCGCGAGACACTCGAGGGCAACCTGCGCGGCGTGCTGTCGACCATGACTCCGGAGCAGGTCAACACCGACAAAGAGACCTTCGCCCAGCGCCTCGCCGCCGAGGCCGAGCACGACCTCAGCAAGCTCGGCCTCGTCCTCGACACCCTCAAGATCCAAAACGTCAGCGACGAGGTCGGCTACCTCGACGCCATGGGCCGCCAGCGCTCGGCCGCGATCCGCCGCGACGCCCTCATCGCCGAGGCCGCCAGCCAGGCCCAGGCCGCCGAGTTCCGCTGGAACAACACCCGCAACGCCGAGCTCGCCACCCTCGAATCGCAGATGCAGATCGCGGCCAAGGAGAACGAGCGCCGCGTCGCCGACGCCCAATCGCGCCGCGGCGCCCTCATCGCCCAGCAGCAGGCCGAGGTCCAGGCCCTCATCGCCACCGCCAGCGGCGAGGTCGCCATGCAGGAGGCGCGCATCGAACAGGTCCGCCGCCAGCTCCACGCCGACATCCTGCAGCCCGCCGAGGCCGCCCGCCGCGAGGCCGAGGAGAACGCCAAGGGCGCGGCCGCCAAGATCATCGAGCAGGGTCGCGCGACCGCGTCGGTCCTCACCCGCATCGCCGACACTTACAACAAGGGCGGCAGCCACAGCCGCGATGTGCTCCTCATGCAGAAGCTCGTCCCGCTGTTCCAGCACCTCGCTGGCACCATCGGCGAGCTCCGCATCGACCGCCTCACCGTGCTGCCGCAACGCGCCGGCGCTGACACATCCACGAGCACTCTCGGCGCCCGCCTCGTGGACGCCAGCGAGCAAGTCCGGGCCGTCACCGGCGTCGACCTCAGCAAGGTCCTGCGCGACAAACTCGGCGACGACACTCGCCCGCCCAAGCCTCCGCCACCGCGCTGACCGTCGAGACTCCACCCACGGCTCCTGTCCGGTCGGACAGGAGCCGTTCGCTCGTCGTGCCGCGCGCGGTACCGAAGGATGAATTCGAGTTCAAACTGGTGAACCATGGCCTGGGGTCCACGCCACTGGAATAGGTTTCGCCAATCGATCGATAATCTCACAAATAATTGTTTTTATTGACAAAAACAGAAAAGAGACATCTCTCACCTTGACATGAACTGAGATTCATCGCAGTGAACCCCCGGACATGAGCAACGTGGAAGAGCCGGTGCGGGTCGGGACCAAGCGCGGAGGCGCGCGCGCAGCCGAGAAGCCGAGCATGCGCGACGCGGTCCGAGAGGAGTCGCGGGCGGCCTTCCGCGAGGCGATCCTCGCCGCCGCCGAGCGAGTGTTCGGTCGCCTCGGTTTCCACGACGCCAAGATGACCGACATCGCCAACGAGGCGGGCGTCGCCGCGGGCACCCTCTACAACTATTTCAAGAACAAGGACGAGGTCTTCAACTCGATCCTCGAACGCGGTCGGGATCAGGTCACCACCCTGTTCGACGCCCACGCCGACGAGCCCGACCCCATCGAGCGCACGCGCCTGCGCCTGCGCGGCGCCTTCGCCTACATCGAGGAGCACGGGGCCCTGTTCTCAATGTTCCTGCGCACCATGGGCGTCTCCGAATACGCCCGCAAACGGGCCCTCGACGAGCACGGCGAGCACAGCTACACCGCCGGTGTCGCGCGCACGCTCGTCGTGATCCGTGAGGCGATCGAACGCGGCCAACTCCGGCGCGACGCCGCCGTCGAGGACCTCGCCGTCATGCTCATGGGCGTGTGCGATGCAACCATCTTCGCCTGGACCCGCGCGGGCTGCCCGCCCGGACTCGTCGCCAAGGCCGACACCATCATTGAACTCTTCCTCCGGGGCGCTCAAGCACCATGACCACGACACACCTCCCCCGCCTACTTCTCGCGGCCTCCCTCCTCGCCAGCATCACCGCCGCCTGCGACAGCGGCGAGAAGAAGGCCGGCCTCCCGCCCGCCAAGGCCGCGGGCGCCACCACGACCGCGATCCCCGGTCCACCGCCGCGACCGGAGACCGGCCCCAGCGTCGCCCAAGCTGGCACTGCGCAGGCCAGCAATACCGCCAGCCGCTACGTCGCCACCGCCCTGCCCAAACACAGCGCGGAGCTCGGGCCCAAGATGAGCGGCACCCTCACCGCCGTGATGGTTGAAGAGGGCGAGCACGTGAAGAAGGGCCAGACCCTGTTCCGCCTCGACTCCCGCGGCACCCGCCTCGGCGTCGATCAAGCGGCGACCGCCCTGCAGGGCGCCACGATCAACCGCGACAACGCCCAGCGAGAGCTCGATCGCCAGAAGCAGCTCGCCGAGAAGGGCACCATCTCCGCCGCCGTGCTCGAGCGCGCCGAGGCGGCTTTCAACGCCAGCGTCAACGGCGTCAGCCAGGCCGAGGTGATGCTCTCGATGGCCCGGCGCAACACCAACGACTCCTCGGTCGCCTCCCCGATCGACGGCGTGGTCGCCCGCAAGCTCAAGAGCGTCGGCGAGACCGTCACCATGATGCCACCGACGACGGTGCTGCTGATCCAGGACCACTCGGTGATCGAGCTGCGCACCCGCATCCCCGAGAGCACCCTCAAGCACGTCAAGGAGGGCGACATCGTCACCGCCCATTTCACCGCCGTCGAGGCCACCCGCGAGGCCAAGGTCGTGCGCATCCAGCCGACCGTCGACCCGATGACTCGCACCATCGAGATCGTCGCCGACGTCGACAACAAGGACAACCTGCTGCGCCCCGGGATGTACGTCGAGGTCGAGCTCAGCCCGCCGGGCCCTGCCGTGGCGACCCCGGCCCCCAACACGCCGCCCGCGAGCGAGGCGACCACGACCAAGGGACCGCTGGCCAGCGCCAAGAAGCCCGCCCCCGCCAAGGAGACCCCGTGAAGATCGCAGAGATTTCGATCCGCAGGTCGGTATTCGCGGCGATGCTCATCGCCGCCCTCATGGTGTTCGGCTTCTACAGCCTGCCGAAGATCGGCGTGGAGCTGTTCCCGAACGTCGAATTCCCGATCGTCACGACGACCGTCATCTATCCGGGCGCCGACCCCGAGACGATGGAGTCGAAGGTCGCCGACCCGATCGAGGAGGCGCTGCAGTCCATCTCGGGGGTCAAGCGCATGACCTCGCGCAACTACGAGAGCGTGACCTCCGTGATCCTCGAGTTCGAGCTCGAGGTCGACGGCAACCTCGCGCTCCAGGACGTACGCGACAAGGTCACGGCGATCGAGCGCGAGCTGCCCCGGGGCATCGACCCGCCCGTGATCCAAAAATTCAACACCGGCGCCGCGCCGGTGCTCTCGGTCGCCCTCGCCAGCGACATGCCGATCCGCGACCTCACCAAGCTGGCCAAGGACGAGGTCAAGCAGCGCATCCAGCAGGTGCCGGGTGTCGGCACGGTCGACCTCATCGGCGCGCGCGAGCGCGAGGTCAAGGTGCTCGTCGACCCCGCCCGCATGATCGGCTTCGGCCTCACCGTCGACGACGTCAGCGGCGCCATCCAGGCCGGTAACCTCGAGCTCCCCGCCGGCTACGTCAAGTCCGGCGGCAGCGAGCTGACCATCAAGACCAAGGGCGAGGTCAAGTCGGCCGCCGAGATCGGCGACATCGTGATCCGTGGCCTCGGCGGCGCGGCCGTCCGCGTCAAGGACGTCGCCGAGGTGATCGACAGCGTCGAGGAGGCCCGCTCGGCCTCCTTCCTCAACGGCGAGGCCGCCCTCGCGCTGGTCGTGCGCAAGCAGAGCGGCGCCAACGTGGTCGCCCTCGCCGAGGACGTACGCGCCGAGATCGAGGAGATGGCCCCCGAGCTCGAGAAGCGCGGCATCAAGCTGTCGATGCCGACCGACAACTCGGTCTTCGCCGAGCACGCGATCGACGACGTCAAGTTCGACCTCGTCCTCGGCGCCCTGCTCACGATCATCATCATCCTGGTCTTCCTCCACGACATCCGCGCGACCTTCATCGCCGCCCTGGCGATCCCGACCTCCGTGGTCGCAACCTTCGCGTTCATGTCGTACATGGGCTTTAGCTTCAACAACATCTCGATGTTGGCGCTCTCGCTGTCGATCGGCATCCTGGTCGACGACGCCATCGTGGTGATCGAGAACATCTATCGCCACCTCGAGATGGGCAAGCCGCGCATGCGCGCCGCCCTCGACGCCACCTCCGAGATCGGCCTCGCCGTCATCGCCACGACCCTCTCGATCGTCGCGGTGTTCGTGCCGGTCGCCTACATGAACGGCATCATCGGCCGCTTCTTCTTCCAGTTCGGCCTCACCGTCTCGGCCGCGGTGCTGCTGTCGATGCTGGTCTCCTTCACGCTGACCCCGATGCTGTCGTCGCGCCTGATGCGGATGCAGCACGCCAGCGCTCCCGGACTGTTTGCGCGCCTGTTCAACCGCATGTTCGCCGGCGTCGAGCGGATGTACGGCGGCGTCCTGCGCTGGGCCCTGGCCTGGCCGTGGACCACCGTCGCCATCGCCGTCGCTACCCTGGTCGCCTCGATCGGCCTCGTCACCCGCGTGCCGACCGAGTTCATCCCCCAGCAGGACCAGTCGCAGTTCTCGGTCAACGTCGAGCTGCCCACCGGCACCGGCCTCGACGCGACCGTCGCCACCGCCCAGGCGATCGGCAAGGACCTCCGCGACAACCTTGAGGGCATCAAGGACACCTTCACCACCATCGGCGGCGGCGCCCAGGGCCAGGTCAACCGCGCCCAGACCACGGTGACCCTCAAGCCCCGCAAAGAGCGCGGCTTTAGCCAACATGAAGTGATGCAGTGGGCCCGCGACCGCTACGCGGGCATCGAGGGCGTGCTGGTCACGGTCGAGGAGGTCAACCTCTTTGGCGGCGACGGCGGCTTTCGCACCCAGCCGGTCCAGTTCTCGATCCGCGGCACAAACCTCGATGAGGTCACGACCGCAGCCCAGGCCCTGCGCGCCGAGCTCGACAAGACCGGCGTGTTCGTCGACCTCGACATCACGTACCGCGGCGGCAAGCCCGAGGTGGCGATCCAGGTCGACCGCAACAAGGCCGCCGACCTCGGCGTCCCGGTCGCCGCGATCGCCCGCACGATCCGCGCCCTCATGGCCGGCGACACCATCTCCGACCTCAAAGAAGGCTCCGAGATCTACGACGTGATCTTGCAGATGCCGGAGGAGCAGCGCGCTGACGTCGAGTCCCTGCGCAATCTCAAGGTCCGCAGCGTCACCGGGCAGCTCGTCGACCTCGCCAGCGTGGTCAAGGTCGGTCGCAGCAGCGGCCCCAGCGAGATCGAGCGGCAGAACCGGCTGCGCCAGATCGTCGTGCTCGCCAACATCAACGGGGTCACCCTCGGCGAGGCCCAGGAGATCGTCAACGAGGCCGCGGCCCGGGTCGTCCCGGCCCACCTCACCACCAGCTACCTCGGCGACGCCGAGATCATGATCGAGGCCTTCACCGCCATGCTCCTGGCGCTCGCCCTCGCCGTGGTGCTGGTCTACATGATCCTCGCGGCCCAGTTCGACAGCCTCACGCAGCCGATCGTCATCATGATCTCGCTGCCTCTCTCGGTCGTCGGCGCCTTCGGCGGCATCTACCTCGCCGGCATGACCCTCAACATCTTCTCGTTCATCGGCCTCATCATGCTGATGGGCCTCGTCACCAAGACGGCGATCCTCCTGGTCGACTTCGCCAACTCGGAGCGGGCGCTCGGGGCCGAGATCAAGGACGCCCTCGTCAAGGCCGGGCGCATCCGCCTGCGCCCGATCGTCATGACCGCTGCGGCGACGATCTTCGGGATGGTCCCCGTCGCCCTCGCGCTCGGCGAGGGCGGTGAGGCCCGCGCGCCGATGGCCGTCATCGTCATCGGCGGCATGATCACCTCGACCGTGCTCACCCTCGTGGTCGTGCCCGTCGCGTACCTGCTCTTCGACCGCCTGACCACCGGCCGCTCGATGCAGTGGATCGGCCGCAAGTTCTTCGGCATCGACCCCAACTTGCCCCCCGAGTCGCTCGACGATCCCCTGCCCGCTGGCCACGGCCACGTTCAGCCGTCACCTGTCGCTCCAGCCAGCTCGGGCGCTGACTTCACCATCGACACGGACCTCGTCATTCCCACGATCGTCAAGCCGAGTCACCGCGCATGACCGCCTCCACCCTGATCCTCGCCGCCCTGATGGCCGCGGCTCCCTCGCCGCGTGCGCTCGTCACCCAGGCCCCGCCTGCCCCCCGCGCGCTGTCCCCGTCCGACGCCCCGCAGGGCGCCAGCCGACCGACGCTGGACGCCGACCCTGCGGCGCTCGACGAGGCGCTGCGCCAGAGCCCGCTCGGCAAGGGCCTCACGCCGGTCGCCGGCGGGCTCACCAGCAACATCGTCGCCGAGCGCACCGTCGCGGCCTCGCCCTCCTTGCAGATCAAGCAGGTGCAGATCGAGCGCGCGGCCGCGAGGGTCGACCAGACGATCGTCGCCTTCCTGCCGGTCATCGGCGTCAAGGGCAGCTACACGCGCCTGTCCAAGGCGGCGATCAACTTCGGCAGCGGCGCGGGCCTCGGCGCCGCGAACGGCCCGGCCGACGGCCAGACCTTCGCGCCGGTGACCGTCGGCCCCTGCCCCGGCGGCGTCGGCCAGTGCGTGCTCGACCCGGGCGGGTCGCCCGTCGGCGTCACCCCGCCGCTCAAGATCAACATCCCGCTCAACAGCTACTCGCTGGTGGCCAACCTCGCGGTCCCGATCTCCGACTACATCCTGTCGCTCGCGCCGGCCAAGAAGGGCACGCTCGCCGCGCGCGAGTCGGCGACCCTGGCCCGCGACGCCGAGCGCGTCAAGGTCGAGACCGACGCCCGGCTCACCTACTACAACTGGATGCGCTCGGTCTCCGCGCTGATCGTGATCGAGGACGCGCTCACGCGCTCCCAAGCCCGCCTCACCGACGTGCAGAACCTGTTCGAGGCCGGCGCCGCCACCCGCTCCGACGTGCTGCGCGTCGACGCCCTGGTGTCGGCCCAACAGGGCGCCATCAATGACGCCCGCGCGTTCCGCCAGGTCGTCGAGCAGTCGCTGGCGATCCTCATGAATGAGCCGGTCCGCGACTACGCGGTCGGCGAGGACATGCTCGCCCCGCCGCCTTCCGTCGGCGCGCTGCCCAAGCTCGACGACCTGATCGCCGAGGCCCACACCAACCGCCTCGAGCTGCGCGCGCTGCAGCGAGCGATCGACGGCGTCGAGTACGGCATCCGGGCCACGCGGGCCCAGTACTACCCGCGCCTCGACGGCTTCGCCGAGGCCACCTACGCCAACCCCAACCAGCGCTTCTTCCCGCTCTCGGCGGTGTGGCGCGGCTCGTGGATGGCCGGGGTCCAGCTCAGCTACACGATCAACCAGACCCTGCGGACCAGGGCCCAGGTCCGCGAGCAGAAGACCGACAAGCGCGAGCTCATCCTCCAGGCCGAGCTGATGCGCCGCGGCATCGCCATGGAGGTCACGCAGGCCTACCACGACCGCGTGCGGGCCATCGCCGCGATCGAGCTCAGCACCCGCGGCCTCGCCTCCGCGGCCGAGGCCTACCGCGTGGCCAGCGAGAACTACAAGGCCGGCGCCGCGACCACCAATGACATCATCGACGCCGAGGGCGACCAGGTGCGCGCCGGCCTGCAGGCTGTGACCTCCCGCATCGACCTCCACACCGCGACCACCCGCCTCCTTTACGCGACCGGCCGCCTCAACCCGAGCGCTACCCGCAAGTAGCGGCGGTCCGCGAGCGCATCTCCGCGACGAGCGCGGGCGGCAGGTGGCCCAGGCGCTGAAAGTCCCGCATGTGGCGGATCGGCAGCTCACCGAGCTGGGCCACCGTCTGACCCGCGATCTGCTCGCTATAGATCCGGGGTGCGTGGGCCGAGAGCGCCGCCGGGGTCTGCATCCGCCCCAGGACCATCATCAATGCGTCGAGCGAGTTCATCTTCATGTAGGGACAGGTCGCGCAGCCGCCGGCGGTGCTGCAGCCCTCGCCGCCGGAGACCCCCGGGACTAGCGGCAGCTCGGCGTCTCCGGTCGCCATCACGGCGCCCTCGGCCACCGGAAACACGATCTCGACGGTGACGAGCGGCCGCGCCGCGAGCAGCTCGCGGACAGCATGCACGATCGCCGTGACCATGCCTGCCTCGGTACCGAGCACAAATTGCAGGTGGCGCACCTCGTCCGGCGGCGTCGACCGAACTTGCCGGGTGATGTAACCGAGAATGTCCGAGGTGCTGCCGACGACCCCACGCTCGCGCTGCTGGGCCTCGAGCGCCAGAGCGAACATCTCGCCCGGCACCTCGAGGTGGGCGGTGACATGGGCGAGCGGGTAATCGGCACGCACGCGGGCGACGACCTCGGCGCCGAACATTTGGTGAACCACGCAGTTGCCCTGCTCGAAGTAGTGGAAGCGCGGCAGCAAGGCGGTGATGCTGGCCCGCGAGTGGGCGGGATGGACGGCCGCGATGGTGGCGTCGTCGAAGGTGGCAAGGCGCTCGAACAGGACGCGCAGGTTCTGGCCCATGTAAGTATCCGGGCCGAACCACACGTGCGCGTCGGGCTGGCCGGCGAAGGTCTCGAGGACGGTCTGGATGACGTTCGACGAGGTGCAGGTGATCGTCGGGAGGATCGCCTGGGCGTGGGCCTTGGTCCGCAGGCTGGTGTTGATGTAGACGACGTGCAACGAGTGCGGCGTGGTCGCGGCCCGTCGCAGATAGGCGGCGTAGGCCGGGGCTTCGGCGGCCGCGGCGAGCGAGCAACCGATCGGCTCGGCGGCGACACGATAGACCGGGAGCGCGGCGTAGCCGGCGCTGTCGAGCACGGCCCGCACGTTCTCGGACATGAAGTCGACGCCCAGCACGACGATGGCGCGAGCCCCTTGCTGGGCCATGGTGACGGCCCGATCGGCCATCACCAGCGAGTCCGAGATGTGCAGGCGGGGCCAGCCGGTGGCGAGCAGCGCCCCCTGGAGCTCGGCGTCCATGTAGTAGTGGGCGACCACGCCGGCATCAGTGGCGCCGAGCAACGCTCGCAGGCGCTGCACGGTCGCGGGATCGGGATCGAGGAAGGCCGCCTGGGCCTCGGCGAAGGTGCCCTGGGCGGCCACGCCGCTGTGACGCAGGAGGAGCGAGGGGAAGGGCTGGGACATGCGCGGGGCAACGCTAGCCGATCCCTCCGCGGGCCGCCACGCCTCACCACCTCACTCAGACCTGACCCGAAGGCCAGGTGATGCACCTTCTCACTGCGGCGGGCTACCCTCGGACTTCAACATCTCCTCGAGCACCTGGATCGCGCCGCCGATACGCAGAAGGGTGTCGCGGACATCTTGCTGGCGGACCTCCAGGTCTCGCAGCACCTTCTGGCCGGACTCGAATTCGGACCTGAGCTGTTTGAGGCGCTCGCTGAGCTGTTCTCGCATGGCTACTCCGAGCGGCACACTACCATGATTCCCCGCGACCCCGGACCCACGGGCCGGGGGCGCGAGCGCGCTGCGACGATCACCCGCGCTCGCAGATCGAGGCGTCGCTGGCGACCACGCACTCGGCGTTGTACTGGACCCCCGGGCGCCGGGGACCGCCGCGCAGGATCTTGAACTCGAGGTTCTCGCGGCCCTGGCTGCAGGTCGGGGTCGACTGGCCTTTTTCCACGGTCATGTCGTCGCCGAGGAAGTCGCTGCGGCCGTCGGGGTCGACCAGCATGTAGAAACAAAGCTCGCCGTCCGCGGGCGTCGCCCAGCCGTCGCCAGCGCGCGTGCAGGGCGGGACCTGGACCTCGGTGTCGACCCCGGAGGAGGCCGTGACGATGCAGTCTGGCTCGAGCAGGTCGGTGGTGGGATCGCGGTCCGCGATGCATGCGCCGGCGCAGGCGGGGGCGAGCACCTTCTCGATGCTGCGGGCGATCTGCTGCAGCGCCGGGCTGTAGTCGTCCTGGCAGATCGAGAACAGGTTGCGGGCGCCGTCGGCCCCGGCGAACGCCTCGGCGACCTCGCGCTCGCGCACCGGCGGGATCGCGGTGCTGTTGCTCCCGTCCTCGCTGTTGATGCAGCCGGGCGCGACACCGAAGTTGATCGCCTGCTCGGAGCCGGGCTCGGCGGCGTGGTACTCGATCTCGGCCGCGCCGAGGTCGTAACCGACGGGTACGCCGGTGATCAGCGAGACGAGCACGTCACGCGCTGCCGGCCCGCCGTCGTCGGCGAGCTCGCCGGGCCCACCGCGCAGGCCCGCGAGGAAGTCGACGTAGCGGTCGACCGGGTGGAGGACGGCGTCCTCCGGGGTCTGCGCTGGCGAGCCGTCGGCGGCCCAGTCTTCGGCGTGGCACTCCTTGAAGTCAGGCGCGGCGCCGCTGCAGGCCGTGCCAGCGCGCCAGCAGGTCGCGCTGGTCCGCTGCGGAGCGGTGTCGTTCTGGAAGGTCGTATTGCTGGTGAAGATGTCCTTGTGCGCGGGATTGCTGCTGCAGTCGGCCTCGTCGGTGACGAGCACGACCGAGAGCAGCGCCTCGTCGCGCATGAAGCCGTTGCCGTCGCTGGCGCGGGCCTTGGTGATCGCCAGGCGCATGGCCTCCAGCGGCGACTCATAGCCGCAGCCGTCGATGCCCTGGGGGCCGAAGCAGGCGAACGCGTCGGCCATCGCCACGCCGGCCGCGAGGTTCGGCTGGCCGCCGATCGACTCGAGCCAGGGGTGAAGCTCGCCGTCGTAGACGGAGGGCTGCTGACGCAGCTGCTCCTGGCTGAGCTTGCACTGGTCGGTGCAGGCGTAGGCGGCGTCGAGGTCATTGAACACGAAGGCGCCCTCCTCGACGGCGTCGACGCAGCTGCGCAGGACCAGGTTTCCGTTCTCCGGGGTCGCGCCAGCGGTGCAGCCGGGGTGGGCGACGTCGGTGGTCGTGACGCCGATGCGGTAGTCGGCCTGCATGCCCTCGAGGGCGTTGATGAAGGCGGGGAAGTTGCGGGCGAGGCGGGCCTGCTCCTCCGCCATCGAGCCCGAGTTGTCGATGACAAACAGGATGTCGACGTCGCGGTTGAGGTCGATGTCGAGGGCCTTGCGGGGAGTGACGATCTTGTCGTACCCCACCTCTTTGACGGGGTGCCCGAGGCAGCCGCCGAGCAGCGCGCTGAGGGCGAGGGTGAAAACAGAGTTGGCAGCGAAACGAGTGGCGGTCATGGGAGGCTCCTGAGGGCGTTGGGACACGAGGCTTCTTTGCAGCCCCCGTACCACTTGTATTTATTGATTATTTTTGACTCGTGCGTTGACTCGCGGTCTGCCGGCGACAACTCCGATGGCGTATCTGGTGGCAGGAGACAACAAGGTTGACACCCACAAGGCGGCCCACGTAGCGTGGCCTGAACGTGGACAACTGGGACCTCATCGTCATCGGCGGCGGGCCTGCAGGCACCAGCGTCGCCGCGTGTGCGGCCCGCGGAGGACTGCGGGTGCTGCTGCTCGAGGCGGACGAGCACCCGCGGGTGCACGTCGGCGAGAGCTTGTTGCCTGGCATCATGCCGATCCTCGAGCGCATGGGCGCGCTCGCGGAGGTCGAGGCGGCCGGCTTTGTCCCGAAGAGCGGGACGACGCACTGGCAGTGGGGGGCCACGCCGCACTGGGACCTGTGGTTCTCCGACACGGACGCGTACGACCACGCCTACCTGGTCGAGCGGGCGCGCTTCGACGAGATCTTGTTTCAGGCGGCGGGGCGCGCCGGGGCCGTGACCTACACGCACGCGGCCGTGCGTGCGCCGCTGTGGGAGGGCGACCGGGTCGTCGGTGTGCGCTGGCGTCGACGCGGCGAGGAGACCGAGCACGAGACACGCGCGCGCTGGACCATCGACGCGTCGGGCCAGGCGGCCCTCCTGGCCCGACAGTTGGGCCTGCGCGAGACGATCGCGGGGCTGCAACACCAGGCGTCATGGGCCCACTTCGAGCACGCCGGGCGACTGCCGCCGCCGCGCGAGCACCAGGCCTTGTTCGTGGCGGAGCGCGACCACTGGCTGTGGCTGTTCCCGATGTCGCCGAGCCGCGCGTCGATCGGCATGGTGCGCCTTGACCCGGGCGATGAGCGCGAGAGCGAGGCCAGTCGGGCCGAGCGCTTCGACGCGGCGGTGCAGGGCAGCCGCTTGCTCGCTGGCGTGCTCGGGGCTGCGGCCCAGCGGATCACGCCCGTGCGAACGCAACGCGACTGGAGCTATCGCATGCAGCGGGTCGCGGGCCCGGGCTGGCTGCTGGTCGGCGACGCGGCGGGCTTTATCGACCCCGTGCTGTCGACGGGTGTGTTCCTGGCGATGCACGCCGGCTTCCATGCGGCCGAGCTGCTGATCGAGGAGAAGCTCGGCCGTCACGACGCGGGCGCGGTGGTCGAACGCTACCAGCGACACCACGCCGAGCTGTTTGGCGACCTGCTGCGCATGGTCCGCTTCTACTATCAGCAGACCCTGACGCGCGACGACTACTTCTGGGAGTCGAAGCGGATCTTGCTGCGCGAGGACACCGAGCTGCGACCGCAGAAGGCGTTCTTGATCCTCACCTCCGGGCTGGTCCGCAACCTCGCCTACGCGCAGGTCGCCGGGGCGGCGCAGGAGCGGCAGCAGGCGGCGATCGAGCATCCGGTCGCGCTTCACGATCCGGAGGTGCTGGGCTTTTTGTGCTTCCACCTCGAGTTTGTCGGCGCGGATGGTGAGGTCGACCCGCTGTACCTGTTGATCGAGCCGCGGCGGGTCGCGGAGCCGACCCTGTTTCGCACGCGCAACTGGCACATCAACTGCCTGGCGCCGCGGCACGACAACGACCCGATCCGCGTGCCTGCGCTGGCGGGGCCGCTGCGCGCGCTGGCCGGACGTCTGACGAACCTCGACGACGTCGAGGGCGAGGCGCTGGCGGTCTTTTGGCGCCGTCAGCGTGTCGCGCTGATCGCCGCGGTGACCGAGCTCGGGCCGGGTTTCACGCAGCGCCGGGTGTTCGGCGAGTGAATTGCCGAAGGGCCGCGCCCTCGCGGGGGCGGCCCTTCGCGGGTGCCAGGTCGCTCAGGAGGCCGACTTGGGGCTCATGTGGGCGATGATCGCGTCGCCGAACTCGGAGCACTTCACCTCGCGCGCGCCGTCCATCATGCGAGCGAAGTCGTAGGTGACGGTCTTGGCGAGGATCGCCTGCTCGATGCCGCGGATGATCAGGTCGGCCGCCTCGTTCCAGCCGAGGTAGCGGAACATCATCTCGCCGGAGAGGATCACCGAGCCCGGGTTGACCTTGTCCTGGCCGGCGTACTTGGGCGCGGTGCCGTGGGTCGCCTCGAAGATCGCGTGGCCGGTGTTGTAGTTGATGTTGCCGCCGGGGGCGATGCCGATGCCGCCGACGCAGGCCGCGAGCGCGTCGGAGATGTAGTCGCCGTTGAGGTTCAGGGTGGCGATCACCGAGTACTCCTTCGGGCGGGTGAGCAGCTGCTGCAAGAAGGCGTCGGCGATGACGTCCTTCACGACGACGCGGTGGCCGTTCTTCTCGAACATCATCCACGGGCCGCCGTCGAGCTCGCTGGCGCCGTACGACGCCTTGGCGAGGGCGTAGCCCCAGTCACGGAAGGCGCCCTCCGTGAACTTCATGATGTTGCCCTTGTGGACCAGCGTGAGGCTCGGGAGCTTGTTGGCGATGGTGTAGTTGAGCGCGGCGCGGACCAGGCGCTCGGTGCCCTCCTGCGAGACCGGCTTGACGCCGAAACCTGCGGTGTCGGGGAAGCGCACCTTGGTGAAGGGCTTGGGGAAGTTGTCGCGCAGGAGGTCGCGGAACTTGTTGCCGTCGGGGGTGCCGGCCTGGAACTCGATGCCGGCGTAGATGTCCTCGGTGTTCTCGCGGAAGATCACCATGTTGGTGTCCTGCGGGCGCTTGACCGGCGAGGGCACGCCCTCGAACCAGCGGACCGGGCGCAGGCAGACGTAGAGGTCGAGCTCCTGGCGCAGGGCGACGTTGAGGCTGCGGATGCCGCCGCCGACCGGCGTGGTGAGCGGGCCCTTGATGCCGACCAGCTGGTCGCGGAAAACGGTGAGGGTCTCGGCCGGCAGCCAGTTTCCGGTCTTGTCGAAGGCCTTCTCGCCGGCCAGCACCTCACGCCACTCGACCTTGCGCTGGCCGCCGTAGGCCTTTGCGACCGCAGCGTCGAAGACGCGGACCGAGGCCGCCCAGATGTCGGGGCCGATCCCGTCGCCCTCGATGAAGGGGATGATGGGGTTGTTCGGGACCGAGAGTCCCTGCGAAGTCATCTTGATCGTATCGGCCATCGGCGCCGTATACCACAGGGCCCGCGGGGGCTGCGGCGGGGCTTGACGGGGGCGCTACGCTGGCTGGACGCGAGGATGTGAGTTTCGCCGCCGGCTCGTGTGGGCGAGCCGGCGCGATCATGGGACGACGGGCGGCGGCGGGCCGGCGTCGCCGGCCGCGAGCGTGCCGGGGCTGCGCTCCACCTTGAATTCCTTGCCGTCCCACGTGACCGTGAGGCGCAGGTAGCCGACCTCGCGGTCGAGGGGCACACCCTGGTGGCGGACCGACAGCGGCGGGAGGCCGCCTGCGGGGGCCTGGAGGGCGAAGAGGCCGGTGCTGCCCGCGTCGATGGCGTCGCCCGCGAGGGGGATCGGCGGGTCGGCGGTGAGGGTGAGACGCGCCTCGAGATCGTCCCACACGAGCAGGGTCCAGGTCGCGGGGGCGTCGAAGAGCTGCAGGCGGCCGAGCTCGCGGGCGACGCTGGCGAGCGGGGTCTTGCCGTCGTTGTCGGCGAGCAGACCGGCGAGGTAGACGGCGGCGTGCAAGCGAGCGAAGCGGCGCGGATCGTCGGCGCCCGGGCGGCCCTCGCCGGCGGCGACCTTGCGGAGGATCCGCAGGGCCTCGTCGGTGCGGCCCTGACCGGCGGCGGCCCGGGCGAGGCGGATGATCGCCAGGGCGTCGTCGGGGGTCATCTCGACGAGGTCCTCGTACTGGCGATAGGCGCGGTCAAACCAGTGATGGCGGAAGAAGATGTCGCCGAGCAGGCGCCGACTGCCGGGCGAGCGCGGGTCGAACTCGACGATCTCCGAGAACACGCGCTGGGCTTGCTCGGGCTGGTTGTGAGCGACGAAGACCTCGCCGATCTGCTGGGCGAGGATCGGCGTCATGAGGCCCTGCTCGCGCAGGCGACGGCCGCGGGCGATCGCCTCCTCGAGCTTGCCTTGCTCGGTGAGCAGGCGGATCATCCGGCGCTCGCCCTGCGGGTCGCCGGGGCTGCGCAGCAGGGCCTGTTGGACCAGCAGCAGGCGCTTGTCGGCGGCGTCCGGTTCGATGACCAGGAGCATCTGGCGATCGATGTCGCGCCAGTCGACGCCGCCGCCGAACATCGCGGTCTCGACCGCGGCCAGGAGGGCGGGGTCGACGAGGCGGCGCATGAGGCCGCGCGCGAGGTAGCTGCGGGCGTCATTTTCGCCGCTGAAGTGGCCGAGCAGCACCGCGATCTCGCCCTCGGTGGCGACGCGCTCGTGCAAGAGCTGCAAGAACACGCGTTGATCCTTCCATCCGCCGATCTCGCAGCTGCCGGCGGCGGCCTCGTAGATGTTGAGGGCGGCGTAGATCGAGCCGGCGTCGGCGAGGCGCTTCTGCCACAGCAGGCGGCGGTGGGCGAGGCCGCGGGCGGCGGCGTCGGAGCAGGGCAACTTGAGGCCGCGCGCCACGCCCGAATTCACGATCACCGGGGCCGGGGCTCGTGGCGGCGCCGGCCTGCTGATCTCGTCTTTGGTGTTGCCCAGGTAGCCGTCCATCGACTTGGCCTTCTTGGGCGCCATCTCGCGGCTGATACCACCGGCGCCGGCGCTGGGGCTCGCGCCCGGGGCCATGGGCGACGGTGAGGGGCGGGCCGGCTCGTCGGCCTTGCTGTCGTCGACGGCGCTCACGCTCTCCTCGGCCTCGGCGCGCGCAGGCTCGGCCGGGGGCGGGGCCGCCGGCGCGACGGCGGCGGCTTTCTCGGTGACCGGCGCGGACTGGGCCGCCGCGCTTCCGGTCGGCGTGGTCGCGCTGGTCGGGCTCGGCGCGTTGGCGGGGCCGCGATCCTCGCTGCGCGACGCAGCTTCGGGGGCGCTGGAGGCACCGCAGCCGAAGGGCGCCGAGGCGGCGGCGGAGAGCATGGCGATCACGCCGACCGGCCTGGTCTCGATGCCGCGGGTCCAGGCGGCGTCGGCGGTCAGCTTGACGCCGCCGAAGTTGCGATAGCGCCGCTGGATGCCCTGGGCGGCGAAGGCCGACTCGCTGTCGAGCGAGAGGAAGGACGTGAAGGGGGTCATCATCCCGTACTCGAGGCCGAGCGAGAGGATCTTGCCGCGCACCGCCTCGACCCCGCGGCTGTCGCCGAGCAGGCGCTCGACAAACGCGTGGGCCCACAGGCGCGGGACGATCTGGTTGAGCACGCCCTTGTCGCGGACCAGCGGGTACTTCTGCTCGAAGCTGCCGCCTGCGAGGCGACCGCGGACGGTGATCGAGTCCGGGAGATCGTGGTGGGTGCGAGCCAGCACGACCATCTCCTGCCCGCGCGACAGCTTGCCGCCGGTCGAGATGAACAGGTCGTCGAGGCCATCTCCGAGCTCGACCTCGAGGTCGGTGATCGTCGGGGTCTTGAGCGCACCGGACAGCTGAAGGGCGCGGACCACCGCCTGCTCGGGCGCCTCGACGCGCAGCGCCTCGCCGCCGCCGACCCGCGCGAGTCGGCCGAGCATCGCGTCATCGACCTCGGCGCCGACGCCGACGGTGAAGAGGCGCGCGCGCGAGCCGGTCATCGAGCGACGCAGGCGCTCGGCGAGGGCGTCGCCGCCGCGTTCACCCGAGGTTGCGAGGCCGTCGCCGATGTACACGACCGCGGGCTGCTCGAGGCCGTGCACACGCGTGAGCGCCTGCTCGAAGATCGCCCCGAGGTCGGTGGCGCCGCCCGCAGCGTGCTGGGCGACCTTCTCGAGGGCCTGCGAGATCGCGTCCGGAGAGGCCTCGGCGAGGCCCTCGGGCGGGTACAGCACGGTCGCGGTGACATCGGCGCTCATGACCGCGAAGCGGTCGCCGGCCGACAGGCTGCGCAGCAGGGCCTCGGCGACGGCGAGCTTGGTCTGCTGCTCCGACGGGTCACCGGCGGCCGAGGTGTCGACGACGACGACGACCTCGCCGGTCGGCATCGCCACCTTCGAGAAGTCGAGGTCGGGGGCGTAGCGGACCATGACAAAGCGAGCCTGGTCGCCGCCGGGGTCGAGCAGATTGTAGCGCAGCGGCGTGCGCGGGACCTCGGGCTTGCGGGTCAGCTCGATCTCGAAGTCGGCGCGCGGGGTGTAGCCGGAGCGGCGCATCGTGACGCGCTTGTTGTCCTGTTCGACGCGCGCCTCGCCGAGGGTGGCGAGGGTGTAGCGCTGCTCGAGGCCGTCGCGCAGCTGAACCTCGAGCGAGAACTCCTCGATCGTCGCGGCGTCGCGCCCGGGCGGGCCCGAGAGCGGGTAGCGGTAGCGCAGCTTGCCCTCGCTCTCGGTGAGCAGCTGCTGATAACGCAGCACGATGCGGCGCTCGCCGAGCGCCGGCACCGGGTAGATCCGGGCCCGCACGGTGCGACCGTCGATCCACTCGAGCAAGGCGGGGTCGTTGTCGCGGCGGACCGCGGCCTCGTAGCTGGCGGCGGCTTTCTTGCGCTCGACGATCTCGCCCTCGACGAGCTGGCCGTTGGTCTCGAGGGCGAAGCTCACCAGCATCGAATTTTCGGGGATCGTGAACCAGTACCAACCCTCGACCGGAGTGCTCGCAGGGTTGAAGAAGCGCTGATCGACCAGAGTCTCGGCGAGGTCGCCCTCGACCGCGATCTTGACCGTCTGGCGCTGGATCGTGAGCGGCAGCGCTGGCGCGCCCGGCGGGCCGCTGCGGTCGACCGCGTACAGGGCACCCGAGCCGACGCCCGCGCCCGCACCACTGCCGCCGCGGTCGCCCATGCCGCCGGTCCAGTCGTCCCAAAATGCGACCGCCGCGACCTTCGGCGCGCCGTCGCTGGTGATCGTCGCCTGCTCGCCGGCCTTGACCTCGGCCCGTCCGCCGCTGGCGCTGACGATCGCCAGGCCCTCGGCGACGTAGACCTGGGCGGTCCCCTCCTTGAGCGTGAGGCTCGCGCCGCCGTCGCTGAGCGAGACGGTGTGCTCGCCGACGCGATGGGCCGCGGCCTCCTGGCCCTCCTCGAGCGGCGGGGCCTCGAGCCACAGCTGGCCCTCCGTGAGGGTCACGCCGCCGCCGAGAGTGACGCGGGTGCCGTCGCGGAGGAACGCCCGCGAGCCGTCGCCGAGGCGGATCATGGCTCGCGCGCCGGCGCCAGTGCGGACGATCGCGTCGGCGGGCAGCGGGGTGCCCGAGAGCAGGCGCTCCGTACCGCCGTTGCGCTCCAGCAAGACCTCGCCGGCGGCCAGCTCGAGGCTGCTGCCGAGCCGCTGCGTCTGCGCGGGTGGGGGCTTTTGCCAGGGCTTGAGGATCGCAATCGTGGTGGCGCCGGCGAGCAACGCGAGCAGACCGGCGACGATCCAGATGCGCTGCGAGGAACGACGGGCGGGGACGGGGGTCGGGACCGAATTCACAATCACCTCACATGCAACGACAACGATGCGATCGCGGGAGCATCGCACGCATTACGCGTGCATCGCCACCGCGAGTCGCTCGCGGGATCTCGCGGCGAACGCAGTTCATCGCGCGGCGCGCAGACGCCCGTGCGCTCGTGGGAGCAGCGAACGCCCGACTCGCGGGCTCGATCTAGGCGATCCCGACAGCGGCGCCACGGGCGACGAACCTGTCCCGAGGGACTGGTCCCCGCCTCGCAGCGTCAGCGCAGCTCGCGAGCGCGGTCGATGATGTTTCGCAGCTTCGACACCACGAGATCGAGAGCGACGCGGTTATCACCGCCCTCGGGGATGATGAGGTCCGCGCGGCGCTTGGAGGGCTCGACGAACTGCAGGTGCATCGGCCGCACGTGGCGGTAGTACTGCTCGCGGACCGACTCGAAGGTGCGACCGCGCTGCTCGATATCCCGGCGGATGCGCCGAAAGATGCGGATGTCGGGGTCGGTGTCGACGAAGATCTTGATGTCGAGCTCGGCCCGCAGACGGGCGTCGACCAGCGCCAGAATGCCCTCCACGATGACAACTGGCTTGGGCTCGAGCCAGCGCGGCTCGTCGGTGCGGCGGTGGGTCTTGAAGTCGTAGACCGGCACCGCGACCCGGTGACCGGCCTTGAGCGCGATGATCTGCTCGACCAGAAGCTCGGTCTCCAGCGACTCCGGGTGATCGAAGTTGAGCTGGCAACGATCCTCGAAGCTGAGGTCCTGACGGTCGCGGTAGTAGGCGTCGTGCTCGATGATGCCGACGCCCTCGCTGGGCAGAGCCTCGGCGATCTTGCGGGCGATGGTCGTCTTGCCCGAGCCGCTCCCGCCGGCGATGCCCACGATGATCGCGCTCATTCGCCCCGGATACCATGGTTTGTCCGCGCGCCTCGCGCGAGCAGGGCGCAGCTCGAGCGCGGCCGCGTGAGGATGCCGGCGAGCGCCTGTCCGCGCGGTCGGGCGTACCATGCCGCGAGTCATGCCGGGCGAGACGATCCTGCTCATCGAGGACGACGACTCGGGCCGCGAGCTCGGCCTCTTCAACCTGCGCAAGGCCGGCTACACCGTCGACGGCGCGGCCGACGGCGAGGCCGGCCTCGCCCGCTTCGCGCCCGAGCGCCACGCGCTGGTGATCACCGACCTGCAGATGCCCGGGGTCGGCGGCATGGAGGTGCTGCGCCGCATCAAGGAACGATCCGCGGAGACGCCGGTGTTGGTGATCACCGCGTATGGCGACATCGAGGTGGCGGTCGCCGCCATGAAGGCCGGCGCGTTCGACTTCCTCGGCAAGCCATTTCATCGCGATCACCTGGTGTTGACGGTGCACAAGGCGCTCGAGCGCCGCCGCATGAGCCAGGAGCTCGCGGCGCTGCGCCGCCAGGCCGCCGGCGTCGAGCGGCCGATCGTCCACGCCTCCCCGGCGATGGCCCGCGCCCTCGAGATCGCCGACCGTGTGGCGAGCAGCAGCGCACCGGTGCTTATCACCGGCGAGAGCGGCACCGGCAAGGAGCTGGTCGCGCGGCGAATTCATGCCCGCAGCCGGCGCGGGTCGGGGCCCTTTGTCGCGGTCAACTGCGCGGCCATCCCCGGCGAGCTGCTCGAGTCGGAGCTGTTTGGCCACGTGCGCGGGGCCTTCACCGGGGCCGTCCGCGAGCGGCCGGGCCGCTTCCGCCAGGCCAGCGGCGGCACGCTGTTCCTCGACGAGGTCACGGAGCTCCCGCTGGCGCTGCAGGCCAAGCTGCTGCGCGTGTTGCAGGAGCACGTCGTCGACGTCGTCGGCGGCGACGCGCCGGTCGCGGTCGACGTCCGTGTGCTCGCGGCCACCAACCAGGACATCCACGCCCGCGCCGCCGAAGGGCTGCTCCGCAAGGACCTGCTGTACCGCCTCAACGTCGTCGAGCTGCCGCTCCCGCCACTGCGTGAGCGCCGGGAGGACATCGCGCCGCTGGTGCTGCACTTCGTCGCCGGCTTCGCCGAGGGTCGAGATCTCGAAGTGCCCACCGCCGTGCAGGACGAGCTGGCGCGACGCAGCTGGCCGGGCAATGTGCGCGAGCTGGCCAACGCCTGCGAGCGAGCGGTGATCCTGTGCCGCGGCGACGCGTTGTGCGTCGAGGACCTGCCGGCCGCTCCCGCGGCCGCGAGCGAGCCCGCGGTGAGCGGCCCG
>JBGAUO010000240.1:0-2971 GCA_044228605.1 Nannocystis sp.
GCCCTCGTCCGCGGCCGCCTCGTCGTCGTCCGCGAGGCCCAGGACGGCACCGTCTACGAGATCGCCCACGAGGCCCTGATCCGCAACTGGGGCACCCTGCAGCGCTGGATCTCCGACGAGCGCGAGGCCCGAGAGATCCGCCACCGCCTCGAGCTCGCCGCCCTCGAGTGGCAGCGCCTCGGCAGCGAACGCACCGGCCTGTGGACGGCCGCCCAGATCGGCGAAGCCAACATCCTCGAGCGCGACTCCCTGCGCCCCCGCGAGCTCGCCTTCCTCGAAGCCAGCGACTCCCAGGTCCAGCGCACCCGCCGGATCAAACTCCTCGCCGCGATCAGCATCCCCATCCTCGCCGTCGCCGTCTTCGTCGGCTTCCGCATCCAACAAGCCCGCGAGTTCACTCGCAAGGTCGACGCGCAACTCGCCCGCGCCGAGGCCTCACTCGCCGAGGCCCGCGAGCATCAGGCGCACGCGGTACGCCTGCGCAAGCAAGCCCTTCAAGAATTCGACGCCCAGCAAAACGAAGCCGCCGAGGCCACCTGGAAGCTGGCCCGGCCTGCGGCGGTCGTCGCCGACCGCAAGTACCGCAGTGCGATCCAGGAGTTGGAGACCGCGGTGAGCCTCGACTTCGAGCGCACGGAGGCCCGCTCCAGGCTGGCCGACAGCATCTTCGAGCGCGCCCGCACGGCCACAGAAAGCGGCAAGCTCGAGCTCGCAGCCGAGTTGATCGAGCGCCTACCCCCTGACAGCGAGCAGCTCAAGCGCTGGAACGCCCCGGGCCACCTCTCGCTCACAACCCACCCACCGAGCAAGGTGACCATCGCCGAGTACCGCCAGGACCCGGACACCTTGCGCAGCGAGCTCGGCCCAGAGCAAGCGCTGGGTGACACGCCGATCGAGGCGCTCGAGCTGGCCCAGGGCTCATATCGGCTGAGCCTGCGCGTCGCGGACGATCTCACGATCGTCTATCCATTCGTGCTCGGCCGCGATGAACTCCTTGAGCTCGACCTCAAACTGCCACGCCGCGAACAGATCCCGCCTGGCTTCATCTACGTGCCGGAGGGGCGCTTCCTCTACGGCAGCCCGGACGAGGAGATCATCCGCAACTTCTTTGTCAGTGTTCCCCAACATGAGGTCACCACCCCGGCGTACCTCATCGCCCAGCACGAGACCACCTACGCCGAGTGGCTCGAGTTCCTCCGCGACCTGGCTCCCGCCGAACGCGCCAACTACCTGCCGACCAGCGACAGCATGCTCTTCGGTGCCGGCATTGTCCTTGCGCGCTCCAAGGACGAACGCTGGTCGCTGTCGATCCCCGCCGGCGAAAAGGTCTTCAAGGCCTGGGAAGGCGAGCCCATCGTCTACACGAGCAGGTCCGTCAACGTGACACAGGACTGGCTCAAGATGCCGGTCAGCGGCATCAACTTCGTCGAAGCCACCGCCTATGTCACCTGGCTCGACCGCAGCGGCCGTCTGTCCGGGGCCCGCTTTTGCAGCGACTGGGAGTGGGAACGAGCAGCACGCGGCGCCGACGGACGCAGATATCCGCACGGAGACAGGCTCGACCCCAGCGATGCCAACATCGACACGACCTACGGAAAGGACGCCGAGACGCGCGGCCCCGACATGGTCGGCCTCCACCCCGAATCGCGGAGCCCCTTCGGCCTCGACGACATCGCGGGCAACACCTGGGAGTGGATCAGCCCCACCTTGAGTGGCACCACGATCGTCCGCGGAGGAGCGTTCGCGTATGAGGAGACCAGCAGCGTATGTATCAACCGCACCAAGCTGCCCAACGACACGCATGACTCCACCGTCGGGCTCCGTGTCTGCGCCACGCCTGCACGCTGAGCGTTCAGCTGAACGTTCAAGCGCAGCGCATAATCTGTGCAGCACCGCGCAGAATTTAGTGTTTGAGCTGTCGGCACTTCTGCGATAGAACGACGTTGGAGGTAGCTATGTCTACAAAGTGGCAGTGTGGGAGCGTGGGTTGTGCGTTCATTCTCTTATCGGTGGCTGGTATCGGTGGCTGCGACGAAAACGACGGGGACCCGAACGTCGCGCACCTCAACAACGGCGAAGTCGCCGATGACGACGACATTGACTTCACGCCGGTAGACCATGAAGTCTCCGTCCGCTGCGTGGGCGACAACGGCGAGAACCTGAACAGCGCCAGGCTCAACAGCGCCAGGCTCAACAGCGACAGGCTCAACAGCGCCAGGCTCAACGGCACTGCCCTCGGCAACCTGGATCTCTTTGGCTCGGCGATCACCGGGCTCCAGTTCCAGAGCGGCAGCCTGCTCAAGGCCTTCGACCAAGGCTCGCAGAGCTACCGCGTCGGGGCCCAGCTCATCAATGTGATCATGCGGGTCGATATCGACGGCTACGGCAACAACAACAAGGTCAAGATCGCCTCTGTGACACAGAGCGGGCTCCAGCCCAGCGTGTACTTCTACTCGCTGCTCGCCGAGACCTCGCCCAGCGTGTTCGAGACCGTCTGCCGCGACGGCTACGGCACCCCGACCGAGGCGATCCCGCTACCGAAGGCCTACGACCCCGACACCGCTGTCCGCCTCCCAGTCGCCGACGGCCTGACCTGGGCCTGCCGCGGCGCCGCGCTGGCCAAGGCGGTCGAGTGGGGCTACGTCCCGTGGGTGAGCCCCGAGATGGAGGACGCCCACCAGGCCGCCATGCGGATGATCCGCGCCGACTACTGCGGCGACGGCGTCACCCACACCACCAACGGCAACCCGATCGATGTCTCCGACAAGTGGGGAATCCAGACGCCCGACACCAACTGGGGCATCGAGGCCAAGTGGGGCCCTGACGGCGCCGTCTGCATCACCTCGCCGCGCAAGTCGTTCTGGCTGCGCAACATGATCCCCTGCGCCGCATCGCTGCCGTACTGCACCAACAACGGCCTGGCCAACGGCACCCCCAACAACAATCCATCCCAGTACGGCGGCCTGCTCAT
>JBGAUO010000241.1:0-2931 GCA_044228605.1 Nannocystis sp.
GTGGGCGAGGTCTGGGTGGTGGTGGCGCTGGTGGTCGGGCTCGGCCCGCCGGTGGTGCCGCTGCTGCTCGGGTCCGGGAGGGTCGTGGTCATGGGGACCGTCGCCTGGCCCGTCTCGCTGGCGGCGCGGCCGTCATCGCCGCAAGCGGCGGCCAGAGCCAGGCAGATCCACGGGGCGTGCTGAAGGCGATGCATGACAGCCACGCTACGCGCTGACGCTTCGCAGCGTCAAGTCGCGGTCGGTCCGCGTGCTCGCGGACTCATTGCCTGGCGTTCGTGACATGTCCTTACAGACATGTCACGGTGGGCTTGTATCGCGACGGGTGAGGTCGCTGGCGAGGGTGAGGCGCTCGCGCTCGATGACGCGGCACAGCGGGTGGTCGTGGCCCAGCGTCGCGCGAGCGGCGTCGGCGAGGGCGGTGAGCAGCTGGAGCGCCTCCGTGGGGCGGGCGTCGCGGAGCAGGCCCCGGGCGAGCACGAGCTGTCCGGCGAGGGCCTCGACGCGGGGGTCGGGGGTCGGCGCGCAGCGAGCGGGGTCGTGAGCGCAGCTATCGCTGGGTGCGGGCGATGGCTGGGGCGGTGCCTCGCGGGTGGGGCTCCAAAGCCAGAGGAGGCTGACGCCGACGAGCGCGGCACCACCTGTCCCGAGGGCCAGGTAACGGCGGGGTAAGGGGGGAGGCTGGTCGCGGACGAGCTCGGCGAGCAGCGCGTCCATGTCGGGGAAGCGGCGCTCCGGGTCGGCGGCCAGGCCACGAACGATCGTGCGGCGCAGGTGCGTCGGGAGGGCACGGTCGATCAGCACGCCGTCGCGATGGTCGCCGAGGACCTGCGGGCTGAGCGTGTGCCAGGTGCGGCCGCGAAACGGGCGCCGGCCGTGGAGCGCCTCGAACATGGCGACGCAGAAGCTGAACTGGTCCGAGCGGGCGTCCGCGGGGCGGCCGAGGTGCAGCTCCGGGGCCATGTAGGCCGGCGTGCCGCCGCGGCCGGGGTCGGAGGAGAGGGTGCTGTCGGCGAGCTCGTCCTCGTCGGCGGTGTGGCCCGGGAGCATCTCCTCGCCGGTGGCAGCGGCGAGGCCGAAGTCGACGACGCGAGCGCGGCCTTCGTCGTCGATGATCACGTTCTCGGGGGTGAAGTCGCGGTGGACGACGCCCTCGCGGTGGGCGGCGGCGAGGCCTTGCCCGGCGGCGACGAACACGGCGCGGATCTCTGGCCAGCCGCGGACCTGTCCCGAGAGCCAGCTACGCAGGGTGACGCCGCGGATGAACTCCATGGCGATGAACAGGTCGCCGTCGACCTCGCCGACGTCAAACACGCGGACGACGTTGGGGTGGGAGAGGCGGGCCATCGTGGTCGCCTCGCGGCGCAGGCGGGCGACCGCGTTGGGGTCCTCGCTGCGGGTCAGGACCTTGAGCGCGACGCGACGATCGAGTTCGGGATCGTGGGCCGCGTGGACCTCACCGAAGCCGCCGCGGCCGACGAGGCCGAGGATCTTGTAGCGACCGATCATGCGGCCGCCGTCGTGCGCGTCGGCAGATCCTGCGGTCGGCGGCGCGGACATGGGGCCATGCTACCACACCGGGGGGCCACGGGACCCTGGTCACACCGACCTGTCCTTATAGACAGGTTATGGTGCCCATGCAGACGCGTGTCACTGGGGGCCCTGGCTGCGGCGCCAGGTGGTGGCGGCCGCATGTTCGCGGACGAAGCCCGGTCCGGCGGCCGCGTAGTCGGCCTCGGCCTGGGCGGCGAGGCTGCGCGCGCGGGGCTTGTCGCGATCGGCGCGCCAGAGAGCGCGTGAGAGGACCAGCGCAGCCTCTGCGCGCTCCTCTGGTTTTCCTGCTGCGCGCAGCGTGAGGGCACGGGTCGCGGGTGCGATCGCGGCGGCGTGGTGCCCGGCGGCGAGCTCGAGGCCGGCGAGGTCGACCTGCGGGAAGGCGACCAGGATGTGGTCCGGGCCGAGGGCGCGCTCGAGGATCGCCTGGGCGCGGAGGTGGAGCGGGCGGGCCTCGTCGAGGCGGCCCTGGGCCACGAGGGCGCGTCCGAGGCCGCCGAGGGCCGACGCGAGGTTCGGATGGTCAGGGCCGAGGACGGCCTCGAAGATCTCCGCGGCGCGACGGAAGCTGACCTCCGCGCGGGCGGCCTGTCCGGTGCGAGCGTACAGCTCGCCGAGGTTGGTCAGCGAGATGCCGACGCCGGGGTGGCGCTCGCCGAAGCTGGCCTCGCGGATGGCGATCGCCCGCGCGTAGGCCCGCTCGGCGTCGGCGGTGCGGCCGAGCTTCTCGGAGACAGAGGCGAGGTTGTTGAGCGGCGGCGCGAGGTCGGGGTGCGCCGGGCCGAGGCTCTGCTCGAACAGGTCGAGGGCCCGACGGTAGCGCTGCTCGGCGTGTTCGTAGTCGCCGCGGTCGAACAGGTTGGTGCCGATGTTGAGCTGGGCGCGGGCGATCCGGACGTCATCACCATGGAGTTGCTCGAGCAGCGCGAGGGTCTGGGTGGCGAGCTCGCCGGCGCGCGGCAGATCGCCCTTGGCGCGCAGCAGGCCGCTCTCGGTGGCGAGCAGGGCGACCCGGGGTTGACCGTCGAGGCCGACGCGCTCGACGATCGCCCGTGCGTGGCGCAGCCAGGCCAGACCGTCGTCGCTGCGGGCCATGCGGATGCCGATGATGCTGGCCAGCGCGGTCGAGATCTCGGCGCGCAGCGGGTCGTGGCCGGCCTGCTCGGCGAGGAAGTAGGCGTCGGTGAGGGTCGCCTCGGCGCCCTTGAAGTCGCCCGTGGCTTCATCGCACATGCCGACCCGGTGCAGCGCCTCGGCGGTGAGGCCGGGTTCGTCGCGGCTGCGGGCTGCATCGGCGACGCGGGTGGCCTCGGCCTTGGCCTCGGCGTAGCGACCGGCGGCGAGCAGGGCGTTGGCGCGGGCGAGGCTTTGACGCAGGGC
>JBGAUO010000242.1:0-2783 GCA_044228605.1 Nannocystis sp.
GGGCGCGTGTACACGCCGTACCTGTCGCTGAACTTGAGCTTCGACACGCGCAACCAGCGGGCCGGGCTGGCGGGCAGCGGGATCGAGGTGCCGCGGGTCGAGGACTACTTCGCGAACCTGTTTCGCTTCGCGATCGAGACGGACTGGGGCAAGAAGCTGCCGGGCGGCGGCGGCGACTGATCGGTCGCTCTGGCGATATACTCGCGGGCCGATGACTTACCTTCGCGTCGCCCTGGTGTGTGTGCTGTGCGGGTCGTGCTTCAAGCCACAGGGCAAGGACACGACGGGTGAGTCGGACGCGAGCACGGAGGCCGCGACGGGCACGCCGACCGCGAGCACGCCGACCGAAGCGCTGACGACGGGGTCGCCGACCTCGGAGGCGCTGACGACGGGGTCGCCGACCTCGGAGACGTTGACCTCGGGGTCGCCGACCTCGGAGACGTTGACCTCGACGGTCGGGGAGACGACGGGCACGACGAGCGGGGTGACGACGGAGTCGGTGGACACGACGGCGGAGGGCGACTCGAGCGGCGGCTCGACGGGTGGGGGGGCGGTGTGCGGCAATTCAGTGGTGGACGAGGGGGAGCTGTGCGACGACGGCAACATGCTGGGCGGAGACAAGTGCCCGGGGAACTGCGTCGGGCCGTGCACCAATGGGATCATCGATCCGAACGAGGAGTGCGACGACGGCAACACGGTGTTCGCGGACGGCTGCAGCCCGAGCTGCAAGCGCGACGGGTCGTACGTGTTCGTGACGACCGACATGTATTCGGGGCTGCTCGGCGGGCTCGCGGGGGCGGACAGCCTGTGCAAGGATCTGGCGCTCAAGGCGAAGCTGCCGGGCAAGTACATGGCCTGGCTGAGCGACGAGACGACCTCGGCCAAGGATCGCATCACGCCGACGGGGATGCAGTACGTGCGCACGGACGGGACCCTGGTGGCCAAACACCTCGAGTCGATCGTCCTGGGCGGACCGGGCGATAAGCTCATGGCGCCGATCAACCGGACCGAGTCCAAGGCGGAGATCAAGACGCCGGCGGCTTGCTCGCAGGACGGCCTGGCGTGGACCTCGACGACCGGGACCGGAGAGGCGCAGCCGATGGTCCCGTGCGGCGATTGGAATAACAACATCAATCCGACGATGGCGGTGGCCGGCGACATCGGCGTCACCACCGCGGCGTGGACGGATGGCTGCACGCAGCTCTGCACGCTGAAGGCCCGCCTGTATTGCTTCGAGGTGCCGCAGTGATGCGGGCGCGGTAGAGTGCGCGGGATGTCGCTCTTCGTCTCGCTGCTGCTGTGCGTGCTGGGTCCGGTCATTGTGGTCGGGCCGGGGAGCGGGGTCTCGTCGGCGCGGGCGCTGTTGCTGCCGATCGAGGTCGGGTATGCGCAGGCGCGGCAGGTGCCGGTGGTCGCGGTGAGGGAGGTGATCGAGCCGGTGGCGGCGGCCCCGGGCGGGGGCGCCGCGGCGGGGCCGAAGCAGCTGCTGGGGGCGATGGAGGCCGCGTACGCGAGTGTGAATGTCCGCGGGCGCAACGACGGGCAGATGCGGGCCCACCCGGGCAGCTTCCCCGACGTCACGGTGAGCCTGAAGCCGGGCAGCGGGCTGGCGATGCGCGGCAACCGGCACCCGATCACGGAGGCGAGCCTGGGGGACGTGCTGGCGCTGATGGTCCGCGACCTGAAGCGCAGCGAGGCGCGGCCGCAGGACGGGGTGACGCTGACGGATCTCGGCGAGGAGACGCGCTTCGGGGCGCGGGTGCGCTGCGTCGAGGGCCGCTTCCCGGCCGAGGGTTACTACGCGCCGCGCCTGCGGATCTGCGTGTTTGTGGCGAGCAAGCTGCTGAGTCGCGTGCAGGCGTGGGACGCGGGCGATCGTCTGGTCGAGGATTATGAGTACCGCGATCTGCGGGTCAACGTGGGGCTGCGTGACCGCGACTTCGCGGAGGACAACCCGGCGTATGATTTCTAGCTGCGGGGCTGCGTAACCGTGGCTTCGCGGAGGACGACCCGGCGTATCGGAGCTAGCCGCGGGGGTGGGTGACGGCGCGGAGGTCGACGCTGAGGGGGCTGGTCTGGGGCAGCCAGAGGACGCCGTCGCTGGAGCTGAGGAGCGCCCCGTCGGCGCCGACGGCGAGGTGCAGGCTGCCGCTGGAGGTGACGCCGAGGAGCTGGCCGGCGTGGCCGCTGTCGTATGGGGTCCACTGGGCGCCGTCGCTCGAGAGCAGGACCTTGCCGGCGTCGCCGACGGCGATCCATCCCTGCTGGGTGTAGGTCAGGTCGCGCATCGCGGCGGCCTCGAAGATCGGGGCCTGCGTCCAGGTGATCGCGTCGGTGGAGGAGGCGGAGCCGCCGGGGCCGATCGTGACGAAGGCGGGCGCACCGGCGGCGACGGCCTTGTAACGCAGGCTGAGGCCGGTGCCGTCGACGCGTTGCGTCCAGCCGGCGGCCACGTTGCTGTCCTGTGGCCAGGTGAAGAGGCCGAAGATCTGGAGGTCGCTCTGGGAGGTGCCGATCGCTACGAGTTGGTTGCCGTCGGTGGCGAGGTCGCCGAGGAGGAAGTCGAGCTGGGGGATCTCCGGGCGGGTCCAGGTCGTGCCGTCCATCGACTCGAGGGTCTCGGCGCCGGCGCTGTAGTCACCGCCGACGGCGTAGAAGCGGTCGATGTGGTGGACGACGGCGAACAGGTCGCGGCTCGAGGGCGAGTCGGCGGGGTCCCACATGATGCCGTCCTCGGAGACGAGGATCTTGCCGGCCTGGCCGACGGCGACGTAGCGGCCGTC
>JBGAUO010000243.1:0-2495 GCA_044228605.1 Nannocystis sp.
CCGCCGCGCCGGTAGGCCGTCGTGCTCGAGCTGCGTCTCGTTCACGAGCCGCCCGCCGACGTTGGCCACGGCCCCGTCGCGCGCGCCGTCGAGGACCTTCGCCGGCACGATCGTCTTCCCGGTGTCGGGGGCCTCAAGCGCCGAGATCATGTAGGCCCACCCATCGCGCTCGCTGCTAAAGATGTGCAGCTCGATGGGCCCGAGCGGCGACTCGACCGTCAGCACCTCGCTCGCGGGCGCGCCGGGGAACTGCGCCGTGAAATTCCACCGCTCCGACGTGAAGCCCACCCACGGCACGATCACCGGGGGCGGGACCTCTGGCGGCGCCGGCGGGACCGGCACAGACTTCGCCGGCACCGACGGCGCGACCGGGGCCCTGGGCGACGACTCGCAGGCCAGCGTGAGCGCGAGCGCGAGGACGCCAGACCAGGACGGGGACCGCGATGGCATCACGTCTGACCGACGCTATCCGAGCCTCGCCCGCTTGCCCAGCCCGCATCACGGTCCGCGCTGCATATCGTACGAGCGCGTGGCCGGCTGGGCGACAAAGCCGAGGCGCGCGTAGAACCCCGGCCGATCGCGGGTCCGCAGCCGGATCACCCGGACTCCGCGGACCGCCGGGTGGTCCAGCAAGAGCTGCATCACCGCCGTCCCGAGCCCGCGTCCCTGCCAGCCCGGGGCCACCGCGACGTCCAGCACATACGCGAAGCGTCCGCCGTCGCTGACCGCCCGCGCCGTGGCGATGAGCTGTCCATCCTGCGCGTGCGCCCCGACCCACGCGCTCGCGTTCAGGTGGCCCCGCGCCACCGTGGCCCGCGGGATCTCGAGGTTCCAGTACTGCTCGACCAGCAGCGCCAGCGCCCCATCCAGCTGCTCCGGCCCCATCGCGCAGCACAGGCGCGCGCCCTCGGGGGCGCGTAGAAACGCCGGCGCTGGCAGCTGCGGGTGCCCGCGTCGCAGGGTCTCGATCGCCGCCGCGTCGCCGACGAGCCCGCGCTGCCACAGCTGCGTCAGCACCGACAGCAGCTCCTCGGGCTTGCGGTTCTGGCCGAACTTGCCCTTGCCGTCGATCCGCGCCTGGCCCACGCGCACCACCAAGATCCCCTCGACCTGCTTGCGGTAGCGGGGGTCATCGGCGTCGACCGGCGCGTGCCCGCCCTCGGGCTGGTACTTGCGCATCAACGCCGCCAGCACGCGGGCCTTCGCGTGCCGGTCCGTGACCTCCTCGAGCACCCCGTGCAGCTGGGCGCTGCGGTAGTACGTGGTCGCGGGGCAGGCGAGGGTGGGGTCGAAGAAGTAGCTCGGGATGACCGCGATCGTCTCCTCCGCGCCCGCCACCACCGGCCGCCCGAGCGCCGCCAGCTTCTCGCCCGCCGGCGCCCCGTGGAACGCCAGCGCGCCGTCGACGACGACCCCGTGGACCGTCCGCAGGATCGGCCCGCCCTCCGCGTCCGTGGTCGCCAGGTGCACGACCGGGCTGCGCTCCAGCAGCGCCAGCGCCTCCGCGTCCGCCATCCGATAGATCTCCTTGCGCATCCCCGGACGATGCCAGGGCGATGGTCCAGAAGAGAGGTCCAGATCGCAAAATTCCGCTGGACCAGCTGCGTCCGCCAGCTGGTCCAGACAAATACCCACAAACTGGTCCATCCCCTGGACCGCTACGCGTGGCATGCTGGCCTCGCGATGCGCAGCTGGGACCAGAGCTTCACCGTCGAGGCGACGGGTGACCGCCCGCGCTTCGTCCAGATCGCCCAGGCCCTCAGCGCCGAGATCCGTCGCGGCCGCCTGCGCCCCGGCGACCCGCTGCCGAGCAGCCGCGTGCTCGCCCAGAGCCTCGGCGTCCACCGCAACACGATCCTCGCCGCCTACGCCGAGCTGCGCGCCGAGGGCTGGATCGTCAGCGTGCCGGCCCGCGGCACCTTCGTCTCGCAGGCCTTGCCCGACCCCGCCCCGCGGCGCTTCGCCCCGTCGGCGACCTTGCGCGACGAGGTCCCGGGCCGCGTCGCCTTCGACCTCCCGCCCGCGATCGAGCCGTTTCGCTTCGACACCCGCACTCCGCCCGGCACCATCGCCCTCCCGGGCGGTGTCCCCGATGTCGGCCTCGTACCCGCCAACCTGATCGCCCGCGCCTATCGCCGCGCCCTCCAGCGCGACGCGAAGGCCCTGCTCGGCTACCGCGACCCCGCCGGTCACCCAGCCCTGCGCAGCGCCCTCGCCGGCATGCTGTCCGCCACCCGCGGCCTCGCGGCCGACGCCGACTCGGTGCTCCCGACCCGCGGCAGCCAGATGGCCCTGTTCCTCGTCGCCCAGCTGCTCGTGCGCCCTGGCGACGTCGTCGCCGTCGAGGACCCCGGCTACCGCCCCGCGTGGGAGGCCTTTAAAAATGCCGGCGCGCGGCTGGTGGCGTTGCCGGTCGACGAGCACGGGCTCGATGTCGGCGCCCTGGAGGCGCTGATATCGCGTGAGCGGGTGCGCGCGGTGTATGTGACACCACA
>JBGAUO010000243.1:2505-2748 GCA_044228605.1 Nannocystis sp.
CCCCCGGGGGGGGGCGCCCCGGCGCGGGGGCGCCGCGGGCCTGGTCCCGACCGCCGGCGCGGCGGGGGGCCGCGTCGTCGACGAGCTCGCCGCCCTCGTCGCCCGCGAACGTGTGCGCGCCGTCTATCTCACGCCGCACCATCAGTACCCCAGCACCGTCACCCTCGCCCCCGGCCGCCGCCTCGCCCTCCTGCAGCTGGCCCGCAGCGTCCGCATGGCCGTGATCGAGGACGACTACAACCA
>JBGAUO010000244.1:0-2560 GCA_044228605.1 Nannocystis sp.
GAACTCCGCCCCGTGCGCCCTCGCGATCTCCGCCGTCGCGTCGCTGGACTCCGAGTCGACGATCACCACCGGCGCCCGCCCGCCGATCGACGCCAGCGCCTTCGGGAGGTTCAGCTCCTCGTTGTACGTCAGCATCACCACCGCAAAGGGTGCCCGCGCCTCACTCATGCCACTGCCACGCTAGGAGGTTTCCCCGCCACAGACAACGTGGCTGGCACCGCGGCCACGCGCCCCGGCAGCACCAGGCGCAAGCTGGCGCCCACCGTCATCCCGACCATCGGCACCAGGAAGTAGCTCTTGTAGGCCGCCGCGGTGACCAGATACACGAGCACGCTGACCGCTCCCCCGAGGATCGTCGCGCGCAGCGGCATCGCCACCCGCAGCGCCTGCCGCGTCAGCCCCCACAGCGGCATGGCGAACAGCGCCGAGCCCACCAGCCCGAACTTCCACAGGTGGTACGCCAGCATGTTGTGCACGTACGACACCACGAAGCCGTCGACCTCGAACTCCGCCCCCAGCCCGGCCCCGAACACCGGCATGCGGATGAAGTACTCGAGGCACAGGCCGATCTCCCTGACCCGCCCGTCCACCGTCGCCTGGTTCCCGAGTCGCAGGTACTGCGCCCCCAGGTCGAACACGCTGGCCGTGAACACCACCACCAGCAGCCCCGCCACCGCCCCCACGAGCAAGCCACGCGCGGGTCTGCGCAGGTACAGCGCCAGCAACGACCCCAGGCACAGCCCGAGCACCATGCCGCGGCTCACCGTTGCGACCACCGCGAACACCAGCACCGCCATCGCCAGCGCCAGCCCCGTTCGCAGCACCCGACCCCGCGCCCGGCGGTACAGGAAGGCCGCGCAGTACACCCCCACCAGCGGGTGCCCGGCGATCACCTTGAAGTGATAGAAGGTCGAGCGCACCCGTCCCAGGTCCAGAGTCGGCATGCGCACCAGGGAGATCGTCGCGTCGGCCAGACAGACCGCGAGGATGGCCCCCAGCACCCACTCCGGCCGCGACGCCCCACGCCCCGCGCACAGCCCCAGCGCGAACAGCATGTAGGGCAGCGAGTCCTCGAGGGCCTGCCCGAGCGGGTTGCCCCGCAGCGTCCCGACCGCCAGACCCAGGCCCAGCGCCAGCAACCACGGCGCCAGCAGGGCCAGCTCGGCCCGCGCCGCCCCGGTCCGCAAGAAGCCGCCGACCCCCCCCAGCCCGACCAGCCCAAGAAACCCGACGATGGGGATCGTCAGCCCGTCCGGGAAGGTCGGGAGGGCCAGCGTCAGCAGCATGGCGCCGACGGCGAACAGCGTCGTGAACACGGCGGATCACGGTAACACGGCCCCCACGAACGCAGGGCCTCGCAGACCCCACTTCGCCGCGATCGGCCGACCCTTGCCGCGACCGGCAAACACGCCAGGCACAGCGTCAACCTCACATCCTCCGCCGACCCTCCGCGGGAATACGCCGGCCACCTCCCCCGATCGCCGCTGTCAAATTTTCAGCGTTTCTCGTAGTCCCTCGCGACCAATTTCCCAGGCCATCTCCGGAGCATCTCCCGGCCTCCGTTTGATCCAGCTGCGATCTCCCGTGAACGGGGCCGCAGACCCGGAAATTCTGCCTTCCAGGCCTTGCACCGGGCACTCGGATTGCCTAGCGTGCAAGGCACCTGTCGCCTCGCGACACGTGCGGGAATCTTGGTCATGCACCGGCAATGGTTGGACTGGCAGCAACCCCTGCTGCCCGCGGCGGCTGCCTGGCTCATCGGCCAGCACAGCGACGGCAAGCGCTGCGACCTGCGGCAGGTCCGTTGCGTCCTCCCGGGCAGCCGCGCCGGTCGCTTGCTGCTGCACAGCTTGCTCGCCCAGTGCGCCGCCCTCGGCCTGCGCCTGATCCCGCCGCAGGTGCTGACCCCGGGCACGATGGTCGACCTGCTGGTCCCGCCCACACCCGGCACCGCCTCGGCCCTCGAGTGCACCCTCGGCTGGATGCACGCCCTCCGCGAGGCCGAGGTCTCGCAGATCGCCGCGCTCCTCCCCAGCCGCCCCGACTCCCAGGACTGGCCCGCCTGGCACGAGCTCGCCGCCCAGATCGGCGGCATCGTCGAGGAGCTGTCCGGCGAGCTGCTCAGCCTCCGCGACGTCTCCCAGGTCGCCAACCGCATGGACATGGACCGCGAGGCCCTGCGCTGGTCCACCCTCGAGCGCCTCGCCGACCGCTACCGCGAACGCCTGCGCCGCTGCGACCGCGTCGACCCGCACGAGCGCCGCCGCGAGGCCGTCGCCGCCCTCGTCGACGCCGACACCCCCGTCGACCCCGGCTATCAGATCGTGCTCATCGGCGTCGTCGACCTCGCCCGCGTCCAGCGAGCCGTCGTCCGCGCCTACGGCGAGCGAGCCACCGCCCTCATCCACGCCCCCGAGCAGCTCGCCCCCGGCTTCGACGCCGACGCCTGCCTCGACCGGTCCTTTTGGACAGGTCGCAGCGTCCACATCCCCGACAGCCAGCTCATCATCGCCGACCGCCCCGCCGACCAGGCCCAGGCCGTCGTCGAGTGCCTCGCCGA
>JBGAUO010000245.1:0-1535 GCA_044228605.1 Nannocystis sp.
CTCGAGCGGCAGCAGGGCCCCGTCCTGCGGGCACTGCAGGCGATCCGCCGGGTACACGCGGCCGCAGCTGCGACACGGCGCGAGCGCGGGCGCGAGGGACACGGGCGGCGGCAGGGCTGGCACGGCGGGCCAGTGTACAAAAAAACCGCGTTCCCGCGACGTCCGCGGCGCGCGCGATCGCATCCACCCGCGACCCCGGCATCAGAACGCGTGTTCGGTCATCAGATAGAACCCGGCCGTCTCGCGACTGAAGCCGCCGTCGAGGCGGATCACCGCGCAGCGATCCCAGGTGATGAGCAGGCCCGGACCGCCCGACACGTGCCAGTTCAGCGGCAGGTCCCGCATCCGCTGGGCCACCAGGCCGATGTCCACATAGCCCTTGAGACCGATCCCCAGCGTGTGTTTGCGGACCTTGAACTCGATCGGCTCGAAGCGCAGCTCGACGCTGGCGAACGCCTTGTGCTTGCCGATGAAGCGCCGCCGCATCCACCCGCGCCCGGTCACCACGCCGCCGAGCCCGTCCGAGCTCACCAGCCCGCCGAACTCCCCCAGCGGCACGAAGGGCGCGTCGCCCCACAGCCCGTCGTAGGTCAGCCGGTGCGCCAGCACCAGGCTCGGCACGCCCAGCGTCCAGTAGTGCCGCAGCGTCGCGTGCACCCGCCCCCACGCGTGGTTCGACCCGGTCCACGGCCCCGCCGAGTCGACCGTGATGTCGTGCAGCGCCCCGCGCTTGGGGCTCCACTCGTTGTCGCGGCGGTCCCAGGTGAGGCCGAGGCGCAGCACCCCGCGGCGGGTGGTCCCCTCGTCGTAGGCCCGCTCCGTCGCGAACAGCGAGCCCTCATACTTGCGGATCTGGTCGACCCAGTAGCCGAAGCCGGAGTACGAGCGCAGCGTCCCCAGCGGCTGCGGACCGGGCGCCTTGTAGGTCCACAACGGGTGCTGATACGTGAAGGCCCCGCCGATCGTCCGCACGAAGGTCTGGAAGTGGCGCCCGCGCAGGTCCTGCCCGCGCAGGTACGCGTTGTTCGCGACCCCGAAGTACGGGAACACCGGGTCGATGATCACCCCCGTCGACACCTCGAAGATCTCGCGGTAGCCGAGCAGGTCGCGCAGCCGCAGCGAAAATCCGTGCTGCTGCACCTTGCGCAGCGACACCCGCGACTCGAGATACAGGTACACCCGGTTCGGCTCGTCGTCACGCGTGCGATAGGCGTAGTTCAGCGACGCCCCCAGCATCAGCCCCACCGACGGCTGCGAGCGCAGGCTCGGCAGCGGCAGGAAGCGGTGCGGGTTGCGGCGCTTCGGCGTCTTCGCCCCGAGGGTCTTCGGCGCCAGGGGGTTGCCGAGCCACTCCCAGCGCGGCACCTCCTGCGGCGGCGCGGTCAGCCCGTCCTCGCTCGGCAGCGCCGCCGCGGGGATCGCCGACACCGGCTGCGCGGGGCTCATCGGCGCCGGCGCGGCCGCCCCCGGCGCGACCGCGCCCGGGAGGGCGGGCGCGCGCGACCCCGCGGCCGCGGCCAGCCCCGCGGCGGGGG
>JBGAUO010000245.1:1545-2079 GCA_044228605.1 Nannocystis sp.
CCGATCGGCTTGTCCGCCGCCTCCGGCTCGAGCGACGCGCCCGGCGACGCCGAGGCGACGAGCGAGAGCAGGTAGATCGTTGTCGAGATGAGCACGGTGGCGTGCCGCGCAGGGGACCCGCAAAGCTAACCCAAATTCATGCTCACCGGGCCGCGGCAACCCCGGCGAGCTCGCGGTCCATGGACCATGTCCCGGCCCACGTCCAGGCCCCCCGTTCCCCTGCATCTCCGGCGCGCCGCGCGATTGAGTTTCACCGCCCCGCAGCCTATGGTCCGGCCATGTTGCCCGCGCCCGTCCGTCGGCTCATTCCCCTGCTGCTCGCCCTCCCGGCTTGCAACGGCCCCGTGATCTCCGCCACTGCCGACGACGCCAGCAGCGGCCCAGGCGCCACCACCAGCGACCCGCTGCCGACCACCGGTCTCGGCGCCGTGGCCAACCCGGCCGGCCCCATGGTCATCGGCCAGGGCACGCCATTCATCGTCGGTCAGGGCGCGCCGGTCGTGGTCGGCCCGGACGGCACGGTTCCCGGCGACT
>JBGAUO010000246.1:0-2014 GCA_044228605.1 Nannocystis sp.
GGTGAAGCCCGGGCCCTTGAAGTACGGGTCCAGCGCCGTGATCGTCAGCGGCAGGCCCTTCATGTTGTTGTTCGGGTCGGGGATGAAGGTGACGTTGCCCGAGTACGGGTCCACCACGGGGTCCGCGTTCGGGTCGTCCGCAGCCGGGTCGACCTGGTACGCGATCAACAGGTCGTTGTAGCCGGTGTTGACCCAGGTCGGCCACTCCGCCGAGCAGAACACGAAGTCGAAGGTGTACCCGAAGGTGCCCTTCGGGACCTTGGTCTTGAACGTGAACCACAGCTTGTCGTCCGGGTTGCTGTTGCCCTTGGTCCACTGCGCCTGCAGCGTGTCGGAGCAGTCCTTGAAGGTCACCCCGTCGCAGTCCTGGAACGGCGTGCCGCCGGCCCCGTTGTTCGAACCAACCGCAACCTGGAACGGCGCAGGCAGCGGGTTGGTGTCGTCGTTGCCGTTGTCGCCGTTGCCACCCTGCGAGTTGTTCGCCTCGACCACGATGCCCTGGGCATCCGGCGCCTTGATCACGCCAGTGCTGACCATCAGGAAGGTGTCACCCTCACGCGGGCTGTAGTACAGCTTGTCCGGCGTGTTCGGGTCCATGTCATTGTCGAACTTGTAGGTCCCAAAGCCCTTCGCCACCTGCCACGCCGCGTTGTTCTTCGACTGGAAGTCAAAGTTCGTGATCTGCACCGAGTTGTCCGGCAGGTCGTTGCAGATGCCCATCGCCTTGTGCGCGTTGGTCTTGTCCGCCTTGTCCGCGAGATTGATGCCCGTGTCGCAGATCTTGTAGTCGGCCGGCGCCTCACAGGCCGGCGGCATGTAGATCGTGCAGTCGTTCTTGCAGAAGTCGTCCTTGCCGCCGTTGACGTCGTTGCCGTCGTCGCACGCCTCCCCCATTTCCACCTTGCCGTTGCCACACTCCGGCGGCGTGATCGTGCAGTCCGCCTCGCACCCGTCGCCGGCCACGTCGTTGCCGTCGTCGCACTGCTCGTCACCCTCTTGCTTCCCGTCACCGCACACCACCGGCGATGTCACGGTCTGACAGTCCGCGCTGCACTCGTCTCCGTCCATCGTGTTGCCGTCGTCGCAGACCTCGCCGCCCTCCACCGTGCTGTTGCCGCACACCGGCGTGAGCGTGCAGTCCGCCTCGCACCCGTCGCCACCGTCCACGTTGCCGTCGTCGCACGCCTCCTTGCCCTCCATCACCCCGTCGCCGCACACCGGGTTCACCATCCCGGTGCTCGTCCCGGTGTCCGTCGCCGTCACCGTGTCGGTCGCCGTCGCCGAGGTACCCGTGTCCGTGTCCGTGCCCGTCATGCTCACGCTGCCGCTGCCCCCGGTCGGGACGTCCGTCGTCGGCGTCGTCTCGGTCGCCGGCGGCGTCGTGTTGCTCGGGTCGTTCGTCGTGCCCTCGCTGTCGGAGGTCGAACTGTCGGTCCCCGCCGCCGTGACGGTTGTGTTTTCGTCCCCCCCGCATGCCACGAGGACCGCGGCGCTGATGCCGAAACAGATGAGTCGAGAGATGGTTCGTTGAGTGGTCATGGTAATTCCCTTGGGCACCAGGCTATCCTGGCCCGCCGTCGGTTCCAAGCGCCGCGCAGCGATCCCATGCGGGGACCACGCAGCGGCGGCATACGGAACAACAAAACGGGCAGGCCAAAGCCCGCCCGTCCTGTGCCGCCCCGTAGAGCCAGCGTCACGCGCTCAACTCATTGTGGCTCCTGAACGCCGCAATCGTCGACCTCGCTCGGGATGCAGCCCTTGCAGTCCCAGCGGAAGTTGTCGAGGATCGCCATCGTGGCGAGCACGCTGTCGCTCATGTCGGCGATGAAGAAGCCGATCGTGATGTCCGAACCGGGCTGAACGCCGCCCTTCGCCGAGAACCACTCCGTGCACGCGTTGGTGTTGAAGCCCGTGCCCGCCAGCGGCGCCTCGTTGTTGGTGAAGCCCGGGCCCTTGAAGTACGGGTCCAGCGCCGTGATCGTCAGCGGCAGGCCCTTCATGTTGTTGTTCGGGT
>JBGAUO010000247.1:0-2001 GCA_044228605.1 Nannocystis sp.
GCCGCCGACGGCACGATCAAGTGGCGCCTCGCGTGCCGCGGGGTGCCGGTGGAGGCGGTGATGATCCCCGCCGACGGCAGGGCGACCGTGTGCGTCTCGAGCCAGAGCGGCTGCACGCGCTGGTGCGACTTCTGCGCGACCGCGCGCATGGCCTATGCGGGCAACCTCAGCGCCGGCGAGATCGTGCAGCAGGTCTTGCTCGCGCGGCACGCGGCGATCACGGCCGGCCTGCCGCTGACCAACGTCGTGTTCATGGGCATGGGCGAACCACTGCACAACCTCGACGCCGTGATCGCGGCCACCAAGATCATGTGCGACGACCGCGGCCTCGGCCTCTCGCAGCGCCGCGTCACCGTCTCCACCTCCGGCCTGGTCCCGCAGATCCAGCGCTTCTTCGCCGAGTCCCCCGCGCGCCTGGCGATCAGCATCAACGCCACCACCGACGCCGTCCGCGACCGCATCATGCCGGTCAACCACAAGTACCCGCTCGCGGTCCTGCTGGCCGCCCTGCGCGGCCTGCCGCTGCGCCCGCGCGAGCGCCTCACCCTCGAGTACGTCCTGCTCGCCGACCTCAACGACAGCGACGACGACGCCGCGCGCCTCGCCGACCTCGTCGAAGGCCTGCCCTGCAAGCTCAACCTCATCCCCTTTAACCCGCACCCCGGCAGCGAGTTTCGCCGCCCCGCCGACGCGCGGGTCGCCGCCTTCAAGGCCGCCCTCCAGGCCCGCCACCTCAACACCTCGATCCGCACCACCCGCGGCGACGAGCGCATGGCCGCCTGCGGTCAGCTGGGCACCGCACCCAGCGGCGAGCAGCGCATCCCGCCGCGATCCCTCCGCCCACGATCGACCGGCGGATCACAACACCCCACCGCCGCCGAACCCGCCCCCATCGAGCCTGGGTCCGCCGCCCATCCCTCCAGCGAGCGCAATGCCACGATCGGCCCGCAAGACCCCGGTTTGGACCCTCCGGGCCCGCCACGCCTCGCCCGCCCGCCCAGGCCCGCGCTCGCCTGAGCTCCACCAGGCTGCACCGCCGACCCTCGCTCCCCAGGATCACCCCGCAAAACCACCCACGCCGGGTTCCCTCGCCCGCTTCCCCTACGGTACCATCCGCTACCAGGCCGCTCCCCGATGTTCGACTCGTTCAAGAAGCTGAAGCTCGCTGGCGCCTTCCTCGGCGTCGCCGACGACGCCGCAGTCGCGCCCGAGAGCCTCGACATCTCCGAGCTGTTCGGCCGCCTCAGCCTCAAAGACCTGCGCGCGATGACGCTGCCGGCCGAGTCCGTGCTCGAACAGCCCGGCGTCCGCGCCCTCTTCGAGACCCTCTACATGCCGCCGCACGAGCCGATGGACAAGCTCCACGACCTCGGCGAAGGCACCCTCGGCTTCGAATACGTCCGCTACCTCCGCCACTACAAGCTCCCGCAGCCCCAGCAGCCGCGCCGCTCCGACTACGCCGACGCCCCCAGCTACCTGCTCCAGCGCGTGCGCCTGACCCACGCCCTGCTGCACGTGCTCACCGAGTACGACGCCAGCCCGCTCGGCGAGCTCGCGCTGCAGGCCTACTACATCGGCCAGCTCGGCAACATGATGAGCGGCATCATCGTGTCCTCGGCGATCCTCCAGATCACCCGCGACACCCCCGAACTCCTCGGCCACGCCCTCGAGGTCACCTCCGAGGCCTTCCAGCGCGGCAAGGCCAGCCGCTCCTTCCTCGGCGTCGCCTGGGAAGAGCTGTGGTCCGCCCAGGTCCCGCAGCTGCGCGAGCTCCTCGAGCTCCCCGCCCGCACCTCGAACGTCGCCCACCTCCGCCTGGAACCGCCCAAACCAGCGGCCCCCGAGCCCCGCCAATCCAGCCGTAGCGGCCTCTTCAGCACCAGCGCCTTCAATTGATCCGGCCCGTCGAATTCCGAGCCATCCGGCAACACGCCTTTGCTGTCGATCGGCTTGCCCGAGTCTTCGGTGCGCCAGCGGCCCAGCACATCGTAGTTTTCCAGC
>JBGAUO010000248.1:0-1977 GCA_044228605.1 Nannocystis sp.
GGCGTCGGCACGTGGGTCCTGCGTCCGCCGAGCACCCGCTCCGACAGCTCCGCCGAGCTCGTGCCCTGGAACGGTCGTTCGCCGTGGAGCGCCTCGTAGAGCGCGACCGCGAAGCTGAAGATGTCGGCCACCGCGTGCGCCACCAGGCCCATGTGCTGCTCGGGCGCCATGTAGGCCGGCGTGCCGAGCAGCGCGCCCTCGGCCGTGAGCAGCGGATCGACGGCCGCGCGGGTCGGGCTCGCCGCCTCGGCCGCGTCGGTCGCGAGGCGCGCCAGCCCGAAGTCCATGACCCGCACCCGACCGTCATCGCCGACCAGCACGTTGTCGGGTTTGAAGTCGCGATGCACGAGCCCGGCGCGGTGGGCCGCCGCGAGCCCGCGGCCCGCGTCGCGGAACACGCGGAGCACCTCGGAGAGGGCCCGGGGCGCGGCGTGGAGCCATTGCGACAGCGTGACGCCGTCGACGAAGTCCATGGCGATGAAGACCTCGTCGCCGAAGGTCCCGACATCATGGATGGCGACGACGTTGGCGTGCGAGAGCCTGGCCATCGCCTGAGCCTCGCGCAGGAGCCTGGCGCGTCCGCTCGACATTGCCGCGCTCGAGCCGGTCAGGCCCGGATGGAGCAGCTTGAGCACGATCTTGCGATCCAGCTCCGGGTCGTGGGCCGCATAGACGATACCCATGCCCCCGGCGCCCAGCCGCTCCATAGCGACGTAGCGGCCGATCTTCGCGCCCGGGGCGAGCAGATGGGGCTCGGCCGGTCCTGCCGCGGTCCCGGCGTTCAACCGGGTGTCCGCGGCCATCGTGCGCTCGCTCTGCGACGGCGTCGTGCTCGCGGCCGCGAGCGTCGCCGACGACACGTCCGTCCGATCGTGGTTCGTCGATGGCACGACGCGACGATGATACCCGAACGAGCGCGAGTCGCCGACGCGGGCGCGGGCGCACTGCAGCCGCGGCGCCGTCGACCATGGGGAGCGATATCTCCCGCGAGGTCTCGCGCGCGCGGTCGCTGTGGTGTCGGGCTGGTGCCTGTCCTCCCGCTCCAGTCGGCTCGAACCACGAGGTCGTCTGCGCCTCAGGGTCGCGGCGGCGGGCGCCGCCGGAGGGCGATGAGCAGCACCCCGCCGAGGACCAGCGCGCCGCCGAGGACGAGGCGCGGGCCCGGCCTGTCGCCCCACACCAGCACGCCGAGGAAGACCGCGAAGACCGGCGTCATCAGCATGTAGGGCGCGACCGGCGAGACCCCGTGGCGCTGGACGAGCCAGTAGTAGCCACCGTGGCCGAGGATCGACGCGGCGATCGCGGAGTAGGCGGCGCCGCCGTAGGCGACGAGCGGCGCGGCAGCGAGGTGGACCCGCGGATCGCCCTCGAGGAAGCCGCTCACCATGAGCATGAGCGGGATGCCGAGGAGCGCGCCCCAGGCCTGGAGCGAGAAGACGCCGACACCCGCGAGGCGGCGCATCAGGGTCGAGCCGAGGGCGAGGGCGAAGGCCGCGAGCAGGCAGAGCGCGAGCGCGAGCGGTTCGTCGGCGACCGCGGGATCGAGGCCCATCACCAGCACGCCGCTGAAGGCGACGGCGACGGCGATCACCGTCCCTCGGCCGATCCGCTCGCCGAGCAGCCAGACCGAGAGGAGCACGCTGATCGGCACGTGACTCTGGAGTCCGATCGCCACCGACGAGAGGTCGCCGGCGGCCCGCAGCGCCCAGAAGTTGATGCCGAAGTGCAGTGAGCCGTTGAGCAACGCGACGGCGACGAGGCGCGGCCAGTGCCCGGGCGCCGGCGCCCGCAGCCACGGGGCGAGGAGCGCCAGCACGATCGCCAGGCGCAGCGCGGTGTAGAGAAACGGCGGCAGCGAGAGGAGGGCGATCGCCGAGGCGAGGAAGTTGCCGCCCCATGCGAGGCAGATCAGCACGATCAGGGCGAGGTGCGCGGGGGGCATGAGTCGGCGGGTGCGGGCGGTGGCCGCGAGGGCCG
>JBGAUO010000249.1:0-1940 GCA_044228605.1 Nannocystis sp.
ATGGCGATGCTCGCCCACCAGGCCGAGGCCAAGGGGCTGAGCCTGCGTGCAGAGTTCGACCTGCCGCCGGGCACCTTCCGCGGCGACGCGACGCGTCTGCGCCAGGCGCTGGTCAACTACCTCATCAACGCGCTGAAATTCACCGAGCGGGGTGGCATCACCGTGCGCTGCAGCGCCAGCGCGGTCGACACGGACGCGGTGGACGTCCGCTTCGTGGTCGAGGACACCGGGCCGGGCATCGCTGCCGCCGAACTGCGGCGTCTGTTCAAGCCCTTCACCCAGACCGAGGCGACCTCGACGGGCGAGCACGGCGGCACCGGGCTCGGGCTGGCGATCACCGCGCGTCTCGCCGAGCTGATGGGCGGGCAGGCGGGCGCCGAGAGCGAGCCTGGTCGCGGCAGTCGATTCTGGTTCACCACGCGCCTGCGCAAGGTGAAGGCCGACGAGGTCGTGGCGCCCACGGGTTCGCCCCTGGAGATCCGCGGCGCGCTCGCCGAGCGGCATGGCGGCGCATGCGTGCTGCTGGCCGACGACGACCAGGTGACGCTGCTGGTCGCCGGCGCCGCGCTGCGCGACCGCGGCTTCGTCGTGCGCGAGGTCGAGGTGGTCGACGGGTGTCCGGTGCACCGCCGCCACGGCCGGCCGGTGGTGGCCTCGCTGTGGCGGCACATGACCTGGGTGTGCCCACGCAGCGGCATCCTCCGCCGCTCGCCGCCGCGGGTGCGGAGCGCCGCCCCTGCGGTGCGGGATCGGGTGGAGCTGGCCGATGGTGATCAGCTGCAGCGCCTGGACGGGGTCTGGTATCACTTGATCCTGATGCCGCTGTCGGCCCTGCAGGGGGAGCGCAAGTACGACGCGGTGCTGCACCTGCCCCTCGACGGGTCCGACTACTGGGCGGTGCGGCAGAAGCTCAAGGCGCAGTACGGCCGCGATGGCGTGTACGCGGAGAAGAAGATCCAGCTCGGCAAGCGGGCGCTGGCCCGCCTGCTCCCGGAGGGGATGCGATGAATCAGGACAACAAGGCGGTGGTGCGGGTGGTGGCGGCGGCGCGGACGTGGATCGAGGGCGACGCGGTGCAACAGCTGGAGACGACGGCCCGTCTGCCGGGCATGCGCGCGGCGATCGGGATGCCGGACTTGCATCCGGGGAAGGGCTCGCCGATCGGCGCGGCGTTTGTGTGCGAGGGGCACCTTTATCCGCACCTGGTCGGCAATGACATCGGCTGCGGGATGGGGCTTTGGCAGACGGACCTGCTGCGTCGCAAGCTCAAGCGCGACCGCTGGGCCGAGCGCCTCGACGGCCTCGACGAGGTCTGGGACGGCGACGTCGCGGCGGCGCTGGGCGGGCTCGCGGGGAGTGAGCACGATCGCTCGCTGGGGACGATCGGCGGGGGGAATCATTTTGCCGAGCTGCAGCAGGTCGAGCGGGTGGAGGACGCGGCGGCGCTGGCGGGGGTCGGGCTGGACGCGGACAAGCTGTGCCTGTTGGTCCACAGCGGCTCGCGCGGGCTCGGGGAGTCGATCTTGCGGGCGCACGTCGACGTGCACGCGGCCGCGGGCCTGGCCGAGGGGAGTCTGGAGGCCAAGGAGTACATGGCGCGGCATGATCACGCGGTGGCGTGGGCGCGGGTCAATCGTCAGGTGATCGCGGGGCGCTTCGCGGGGGCGCTCGGGGCCGAGCTCGTGGGCTTGCTGGACGTCTGTCACAACAGCGTCGAGGCGCTGCCGGGGACGCCGTGTTGCTGGTTGCACCGCAAGGGCGCGGCCCCCAGCACGCAGGGGCCGGTGGTGATCCCCGGGTCACGCGGGAGCCTCAGTTATCTCGTGCAGCCGATCGCGCCGGCGGACCCGGGCTACGCGGGCTACAGCCTGGCGCACGGGGCGGGGCGCAAGTGGAAGCGCGGCGACACCAAGGCGCGGCTCAAGGACCGCTATCGTCCG
>JBGAUO010000024.1:0-49011 GCA_044228605.1 Nannocystis sp.
AGCACGCCGGGCTTGCCGGCCGACAGCGACGCCGCGTGCTTGCCGGTGGCGAGGCCCTCGCCGGCCGCCTCGACGCCGATCAGGCGCACGCCCTCGAACGGGATGTACGGGTAGAAGATGCCCATCGCGTTCGAGCCGCCGCCGACGCAGGCGACCACCGCGTCGGGCAGCCGGCCGATCCGGCTCAGCAACTGTGCACGCGCCTCCTCACCGATCACCCGCTGCAGCTCGCGGACGATCAGCGGGTAGGGGTCGGGGCCCATCACGCTGCCGATCACGTAGTGCGTCGTCTCGACGCTGGCGACCCAGTCGCGCAGGGCCGCGTTGATCGCGTCCTTGAGCGTGGCCGAGCCGCTGGTCACGGGTCGCACTTCGGCGCCGAGCAGGCGCATGCGCGCGACGTTCAGGGCCTGGCGCGCGACGTCCTCGGCGCCCATATAGACGACGCAGGGCAGGCCGAAGTAGGCGCAGGCGGTCGCCGTGGCGACGCCGTGCTGGCCCGCGCCGGTCTCGGCGATGATGCGCGTCTTGCCGAGACGTCGCGCCAGCAGGACCTGGCCGATGCTGTTGTTGATCTTGTGCGATCCGGTGTGGTTGAGGTCTTCGCGCTTGAGGAAGATGCGCCCGCCGCCGCACGCATGGGCCAGCCGCGGGGCCTCGCTGATCGGGCTCGGTCGGCCGACGTAGTCGCGGAGGATCGTCCGGTACTCGCTCTGGAACGCCGGATCGGCCCACGCGATCGGCCACTCGCGCGCCAGCGCCTCGACCGCGGGCATCAGCGTCTCGGCGACGTAGCGGCCGCCGAATTCACCGAAGTCGGCCAGCAATGGTTGCAGCTCGTGTGGAGAGGATGTGCCCGCGGGGTCCGTCATGGCCGGAGCTCGAGGCTACACCGAGCGCCTGGCGCCGTCCTGACCTTCATCAGGGCGCGCTCACTCGCCGACGAGCCATTCGACGCGGGTCCGGGCCGAGGCCGTCGGGGCGTGGTCGTCGTCGGCGAGCCGGGCAGCGAGCGCGGGTAGGGCGGTGCGCAGCACATGGTCGGTGCGCCACGGCGGGTTGACGATGATCACGCCGGAGCCGCTGAGGCCATCGTCGTCGTCGAGTCGGGTGTAGAGCTCGGCCGCGAGGACCCTCCGGATCGCGCCGTGCATGAGGGACGCGTGGAGCTTGCCGCGCGCTACTGGCCCCTTGATCGGATACCAGAGCGCCAGACAACCGGTAGGCCAGCGCGTATGCGCAGTCTGCAGACCTGCCAGCGCGACCGCGAACTCGTCGGGCCGCTCGAAGGGGGGGTCGATCAGGACCAGCCCGCGGCGCTCCTTGGGCGGGAGAAACGCCTTGAGCCCTTCGTAGCCGTCGCGCATGTGGACGGCCACCTGCGGGTCGCCGCGAAACTCGTCGCGCAGCGCCTCGATGTCTTTCATGTGCAGCTCGCACGCGATCATGCGGTCGTCTGGACGCAGCAATGCGCGCACCACCCGCGGCGAGCCGGGGTATTTGCGCAGCTCGCCGTCCGGGTTGCAGCCCTCGATCAATCGCAGGAGATCGGCGAGCGGCCCTGGCGGCGCGTGCATACCCCAAAGCCGCGCGACCCCGCGCGCGTATTCGCCTGTCCTTTGGGACATCTCGTGGGCGAGCTCGTAGCTACCTGTGCCAGCGTGGGTGTCGAGGTAACAAAGCGGCGTCGGCTTGTCCTGCAGGCGGCGTACGAGATGGACCAGCACGAGGTGCTTGAGCAGATCGGCGGCGCCGCCGGCGTGGTAGTGGTGACGGTAATTCATCGGCAGCGGGCGGGCAGGGGGCGCAGCATAGCGGATCGTGTGTGCGTCCGCGCCCGGGCGAATCGCCAGCATTGCCTCAGAAACGGCGTATTGTTGGCGCGGCCGTTTCGCATGACCGATCCCGCAGCGACCCAGGCGCCGACGCCCGCGCCGATCCTCGCCACCACCGCCGCGCCCGCGAGCGCCGCGACTTCCCTGCGAGGCCCGGTCGACGCCCACAGGGTCAGCGGCTGGCGCCGGGTCCCGCTGACCACGCTGCGCCTGCTGCGTTTCACGCTCCGCGTGCTGTCTCACCTCAGCAAGAACCACGCGCTGCTCCTGGCCGGGGGGATCGCCTACAACGTGATGCTGTCGATCGTGCCGATGCTGACGGTCCTGCTGGCGGTGTTAACCCGCGTGCTCGACCGTCAACAGCTGCTCGACACCATCTCGACCGAGCTGGCCCTGATCATCCCCTCGCAGGCGCAGACGATCACAGACCAGGTCGCGGCGCTGATCGACAACGCTGATGTCATCGGCGGCGTCGGCTTCCTCGTGCTGCTGTTCTTCAGCACGTGGGCGTTCAAGATCCTCGAGGGCGCGCTCGCCATCGTGTTCGCGCGGACCAAGGCCAGGCGTGTGCGTGGCGTGTGGATGTCGTTGCTGATCCCGTACATCTGGATCCTGGTCCTCGGCATCGGTCTGTTCGCGCTCACAGCCCTCGTCGGCGTCGTCGAGGCGGTGTCGGAGACGGACCTGCACCTTTTTGGTCGCACCATCTCGCTCGGGGCCATGCCGGCGCTGATGCTCAAGTTGACCGGCTTTCTCACCCTCGTGGTGCTGTTCACCTCGGTCTACCGGGTGATGCCGATCTCCGAGGTGTCGTTCAAGCGGGCGCTCGCCGGTGGGCTCGCGGCGGCGATCCTCTGGGACATCTTGCGGCGATTCTTGATGGTCTATTTCGCCAAGATCTCGCTGGTGAACACGGTCTACGGCTCGCTCGCCACCGTCATCATCGTCCTGCTCACCCTCGAGTTCGCGGCCCTGATCATCCTGTTCGGCGCCCAGGTCATCTCGGAGATCCAGCACTCCGAGGAGGCCGGCTTGCCCTGGTACGAGGGCGTGCCGGTCGAAGAGGTTGTCGGCGTGCGCCAGGGCTGAGCGCTTCACGCTCAGGTCGCCGGCGGCTCCGCGGTCTTGCGCGGCGGCAGGAGCTCAGCCCCGAGGTCCTTCACCAGGGTCATCACCTGCGCGATACCCTTGCCGATCATCGTCGAGGGGTCGCCTGCGTCGCCGCCGAACGAGGTGAACTTCACCTCGCCAAACTTCTGGGCGAACGCGGCGGCGACGGCTGGCAGACCGGTATCGACGAGGGCCATGCGGATGCGGTCGTCGGAGATCATGTTCTCGATCTCCTTGGCGGCCCGGAGGGCCGCGTTCTGCACATCATGTGTGAGCCGCTTCATCTCGAGCTCGCGCTGCTGGAGCTTGGCTGCCGCGCCGCTCTCGAACTCCTTGAGCTCGGCGGCGGTGCGCGCCTTCTGGGCGGCCAGCAGCGCCGCGAGTTCGGCCTCGCGGGCCTGGTTTTGGTGGCGCGCCTCGATCACCTGGCGCTCGGCCTCGCTGAGCGTGCGCTCGCGGGCAAGCTGCGCGAGGCGGGCGGCCTCGGCTTGCTGGGCCTTCTCGGCCTCGATCTCGGTGCGCGCGCGCAGCTCGGCCAGCGCCCGCGCCTGCTCGCGGGCCGCCTTCTGGCTCTGCAGCTCGGCCTGCGCCCGCAGCTCGCCGAGCGCGCGGGCCTGGTTGCGCTGACCCAGTTCGTCGGCGGCGTGGGCCTGTAGTTGCTCGCGCTTGATCTGCTCGGTGACCTCGATCTCGGTGGCGTGGCTCTCCGACTGGGCCCGCAGCTCGCGGGTCGCTGTCTCGCCGGCGAGCCTCGCCTCCTCGATCTGGCGGGTTGCCTCGGCCTCACGGGTGGCGATGTCGCGGGCGCTCTCGAGCTCCGCCTGCCTGGCGCGCATCGCCAACTCGGCCCGGAAGCGGGCCTGCATCTCGCCAAACACCGTGTCGCTGAGCACCCGCACGTTCTGGACCTCGACCGTGTCGATGACCACGCCCCAGCCGGTCGCGGTGCTGTCGTCGCCGCGGCCGCGACCCTCGACCACCGGCGCCAGTTCGATGAGCAGCTCCTGGCCGATCGCCTCCTTGCGGCGGGTCATCGTGTCCTCGATCGAGAGGTTGGCGACCAGGCGGCGCGTCGCGCCGACGAACATCTCCTGGAGGATCTCGCCGAGCTTCTCCGACGCGCGCTCGGAGTAGGAGAAGTTGAGCATCCGGAAGGTGAGCTCCGGCTCGACGATGCGGTAGACCGCGAGGCCGGTGATCTGCACGCCGACCTTCTCGAGCGTCACCTGATCGGCGGTGAACTGGAGGCGGTTGATCGTGGTCGGGATGATCGCCACCGAGTCCCACGGCCACTTGAAGCAGCTCGCGCCCTGGCCGGTGGAGCGCCGACGGACCTTGCCGCGGCGCATGTGGATCAGATACTCGGACGGCATCGCGGTCACGAAGCCCCAGCGCTTCATCTTCTCGGGGTCCTCAGCCGGCTTTCCGGCGCGCCAGGCGAGGTCGTTGGGGTTGGTGGAGGCGGGGGCGGTGGGCTTGCTCATGCCCCCCATCAAGCACGCGGCGTGCCAGGGTTCACGACCGCGGGTTCGCCCTGTGGGGCCGCGACGGCCCTTTGGCCGCTCCTGCGGGCAGTGCACTGAAACGACACACGTGTACCGAAATGATTCATCCAGGGATCTTGAGCGTCGAGATCTTGCGCAGCAGCGTGGTGCGGCCGATGCCCATCGCCTTGGCCGCGGCGCTGCGGTTGCCGGCGTGGGTCGTCAACACGGCCTCGATGTAGAGGCGCTCCATCTCGTCCCAGGTGAGCCTGCCGAGCTCTACGGCGGGCCTCCCGGCCGTCTTTCCGCGGGTCGGAGGCCCCGCGCTCCCGTCGGGCGGCAGCGAGAGATCGGCGGGGTCGATGACATCACCCTGACAGAGGACCACGGCGCCCTCGATGCAATTCTCGAGCTCACGGATGTTGCCCGGCCAGGCGTGCGCGTGCAGCCGGGCCAACGCGGCCGGATTGCACCGCAAAGGGCCCTTGCCGTGGCGCTGCGAGAACACGCTGAGGAAGTGGGTGGCGAGCTGATCGAGGTCCGCGGGCCCGCGTTCGCGCAGCGCCGGCATGGTCAGCGTGAGCACGCGGAGGCGGTAGTAGAGGTCCTCGCGGAAGCGCTGGCGGGCGACCATGTCCTCGAGGTTGCGGTTGGTGGCGGCGACGATGCGGACGTCGACCTTGACCCCGCGGCGCCCGCCGACACGCTCGAACTCGCGGTCCTGGATCACGCGCAGCAGCTTGCTCTGCAGCGGGAGCGGGACCTCGCCGATCTCGTCGAGGAAGACGGTGCCGCCGTCGGCCGCCTCGAACTTGCCGAGCGCGCGCTGGTCGGCCCCGGTGTACGCGCCGCGCTCGTGGCCAAACAGCTCGTTCTCGATCAGGGTGGCCGGCAGCGAGGCGCAGTCGACCGCGACGAAGGGCTGGCCGGCGCGCTTGCTGTTGAAGTGGATCGCCCGGGCGATGAGGCCCTTGCCGGTGCCGGTCTCGCCGGTGATGAGGACGGTGGCGTCAGTCGCCGCGGCTCGCCCCACCAGATCGTAGACCCGACGCATGCGCTCGCCGACCCCGACGATGCCGTTGAAGCGGTAGCTGAGGGGGGCAGGGGAGGGCGCGCGCAGCTGCGGGTACAGGCTCGTGCTCTCGAGGATCATCGCCACCTGGCTGGCGAGCGCGCGCAGCAGAGCCTCGTCGTCGGCGCTGAAGGCTGCGCCGCGCTTGTTGAGCAGCTGCAGCACGCCGAGGATCTCGCCGCCGCGGTCCGACACCGGCACACACAGCATCGAGCGCGTCGCGTAGCCGGTGCTGCGATCGACCGCGCCGTGAAAGCGAGGATCGGCCGCCGAGCTCGGGAGGTTGACCGCCTCGCCGGTGCGGGCGACGTACCCGGCCACCCCCTGGCCGAGCGCGAGTCGGATCTCGCGCAGCTCGGGCAGGTGGGCGGCCTTGCTAAACAGCTCGCCGCGCGCGCGGTCGACCAGATAAAAGGTCCCGCGATCGGCGTCCATCGCCTTCGTTACGGTGTCGATCACCTGGCGCAGCAGCGCGTCGAGGTCGACCTCCCGGCGTACCAGCTCGGCCACGGCGATCAGTACGCTGTCGCGGTCCACTCGCCCGGGGTTGGGAGCGCGGCCGCGTGGCCGCCTTGCCTGGGTGTCCATCGCCGGCAGATGTATCATTTTGGTGCATCTCCGGCACCTGCTCTGTTTTGAATCACGGTCATTTGTGCGCATGCGAGGGCTTGCGCCAGAGGCGGCGCGAATGGGCCTCATGTGGACCTGCGGCGGGCGGCCGTGCTATCGAGGCAGGGGATGCGGGACGAGGGAGAGCTGTCGCGCCGGGCGCTGCTCGGCGGCTTGGTGGGCGCGGCCGCCTGGTCGCTGTGTGGCGACGCCGACGCGGCCACCAAGGCGGCAGCGAAGGCCCCCGCCAAACCGACCCCGGTCGTGCAGGACATAGAACAGGGCAAGCGCGGCACCACGTTCACGCTGTCGTTGCAGCACTCGATGTTCCCGGCGCCTGGATCGCGCTGGCGTGACGCGAGCACCCTGGTGTTCGTGCCCTCGCACTTTCGCGTCCTGGGCGATCAAAAGGTCGACACCGTGGTGCACTTCCACGGGCACAAGACCACCGCGGCAGAGGCGATGAAGAAGCATCAGCTCCGGGAGCAGCTCGACGACAGCCGGCAGAACGCGATCCTCGTGATGCCGCAAGGGCCCGTGAGGGCGGTCGACTCGAGCGGCGGCAAGCTCGACCGCCCGGGCGGTCTGCTCCGCTTCCTGTCCGAGGTCCGTACCACCCTGCAGCGGGCCGAGGTCAGCAAGGCGCTGGCCGCCGCCCACCTGCCCGGGTCGGCGCGGATCGGCGCGCTCTGCATCTCGGCCCACTCGGGCGGCTTCGGGGTCACCGCCCGCTGCCTCAAGCACGGCGGTTACGACGTGAACGAGGTTTATCTGTTCGACGCGCTCTACGGCGAGGTCGCGGCTTACCTTGAGTGGGTGCTCGAGCGGCGCAGCCAGAGCGCCGCCCGCCAGCGCCACAAGCTCGTCTCCTACTACGGCGGCGGCAAGCCGCGCAGCAACAGCCTGGCGCTGATCAAGTCGCTGCGGCAGCACGGCGTCGATGTGCTGCACGAAGAGCGCGAGGGCCAGCTGTCGCGCGCCGAGATCACCAAGGGACGCGCGGTCTTCATCCGTACGCGCATCGACCACAGTCGCCTGACGTACCAGACCAACGGACTGCGCGATTGTTTGTACGCGTCGTCGCTGCACCGCCGCCTCGAGTCCGATTGGTTCGCGGACAAGGACGGCGAGCGCGAGATCGATCGCAGGCCGTGATCCGCTGGTTGTGCCGCGATCGCGCGGGATGAAAAACTCGAGGCCCGCGCGTCGATCCGCTAGCCTGGAGGTGATCGTGTCGACTGTGGCGATGGTGACGGCGCTCGCGGCGTGGCTGGCGAGCGGTGGCGGGGCAGCCGAGGCAGCTGCCTCTGGAGACATGTCGGCTCCGGCCGGTGGGGCACCTGTCCTCGCGGACAGATCGGCAGAGGACCGCACGGCGCGGCTCTTGGCCGGCTTTCCGGACGTGGTCGACGAGCGGGCCCGTCACGCGCGTCCGCATTACGCCACGCGGATCGATCGTGCCTTCGTCCGCTTTGAGGAGAAGGTCGGCAAGCCGATGCAGGCCTGGGCCGCCGCGGCGCTGGCCCAATCGCCCGGGGACACGGTGTTCTATCCGTTTGCTGGCGCTGACTTCCCGACCGCGCACCGCCTGTACCCGGCCGCCTCGCGCTACGTGTTGATAGCGATGCAGCGCGGCGGGCCGCCGCCAGATCCTGCGGGGATCGAGCGCGCTGCGCTGGCCGAGCTGCTCGCCGGCTACGAACGACTGCTCCGCGCCTTCCTCCGGCGCGGCTTTTTCGTGACCGCCGAGATGAACGAGGAGACCGGCAGTGACGCGGCGATCCGCGGGATCACCGGGGCGCTGATGGTGTTCGCCGCCCGCGAGGGCTTCGAGATCCAGGAGGTCGTGCCGGTGCGACTCGCCGACGATGGCACGATCGTGGAGCACCCCGGGGACCGCGCTCGTGCGGCGACCTGGGACTCCGTGCGCTTAAGCCTCAGGCGTAGCGCCGACGGCCAGCCGGTCACGCTCGAGTATCTGCGCGTCGGCCTGTCGAACAACACGCTCAAGCCCGATACACCCGAGCTGAAGTTGGTCACCGCCCTGAGCGACCAGCGGGTGATCCTCAAGGCTGCCTCGCACCTGCCGCAGGACAACAACTTCACCGCGATCACCAAGCTGTTGCTGAGTCGCGCGCCGACGATCGTGCAGGACGAGACCGGCGTCGCCTACGACGCGCTCAGGGACCGCTTCGCGGTCAAGCTCTACGGCAGCTTCAAGCAGGTCAACCTGCTCTTCGACGGCAGCGATCAGGAGACGCTGATCGAGGCGTATCGCAGCGCCAGCCAGATCGAGCGCCTGCCCTTCCACGTCGGCTACCGCAAGGGCGCGGCAGCTTGCATGCTGGTGGCCACACGGGAAACGGTCATCAGCGAGGCGCGATAGGCCGTGGGGGCACCGGCAGGGCCCAGTTCGACGACGACCACGTGATCGCCGGCTTCGACCGCGTCGATCGTGAACGCGTTCCGGGTCGCAGCTGTGCAGGGGCGGCGGTCGACCCATACGCGTGCCTCGGCGTCTGCCTCGACCTCGATCAGGAGGCGCCCCGGAGCGCGCGCATGCTGCGACACCCGTATCCCCGGACGCGGCCCCGCGTCGTGCTGCAGCCCGGGGCCCTGCGGCGTCGCGCCGAGCGCGAGGTCGAGGGTCGGACGCACCAGCTCACGCAGGCGCGGTACGACCAGGCGGTCGGTGTCGCCGAGGGCAGCGGGGAAGGCCACCGACGCGACCATGAACAACCGTCGCGTGCCGCCGCGCTCGAGCAGCGTGGCGTTCTCCAGCAACGCGAGGCCGGGGATCCGTCCCACGTTGTTGAGCACCTCCACCGGCGCGCCGAAAGCCTCGTCCGGGACTCGACCCAGGCGCTTGCGCGTGATCCTCATGGTCGCCCGCATGCGCTCGACGTCGACCTGTCCGATCGGAAAGCGCTGCTCCGCGGGTAGCTCCTCGTGGAGGATCACTCGGCGCTGCACGTCGTGCAGCTCGAACAGCGTGGCGCAGTTGCCCTTGCAAGTCGGGTGGTGGCTCGTCGCCTCGCGCGCCGGCAGCTCGCCCTGCAGCTCGCCCTCCTGGTAGTGCATCTCCGGGGAGCTGCGCAGCGTCGGGCCCTTGCGGCTGCCGTAGCGCGCCTGAACCGCCATCTCGGGCAGGCCCCAGCGCGGCGAGAGGTACTGCTGATTGAGCGCGTCGAAGCCGGCGATGCGAACCAGACGGTTGTAATCCTTGTTGGAGCTGTGCATCAGCGCCTCGTGGATCATGTCGGCGAGGCGTCCGCGCTGAAGGCCCTCCGCGTCGCTGAACTCGATCTGTGCGTCACCCGTGAGCCCGAGCGCGCCGACGGTCCACAGCGCACCGACCGAGGTCGCCAGCTTCACCGTCGACGCGGGGTGGAAGTAGTGGCGCGGTACTTCGAAGGCGGTGTCGCCGAGGCTGTAGTGGAAGTAGCGCGGCTGGCCGACGCCAGGCCGAACCACCACGACCAGCGCACGCGAGAATGCCGGCGGCGCGTACTCGACGCGGCGAAAGTGCTTGCCCAGGCTAGCCTGGTCGGCCATCAGGCGGGCCATGGTGAACCACCCGTCACGGTCGCGGGCCTCATCGAGTGCGATGTTGTGCGGATATTCGGCGCGTAGCGCCAGCAACGTGCTGTCGGGCGTTGGCGCCGCGGGCCGCGTGGGTGCGGGTGTGGGCGCAGGCGTGCGAGCGGCGTGCGGCGTGCTCGGAACAGGCGTCGCACCAGGATCTGTCCCTGAGGACAGACAGGCGGCCAGGGCGAGCGCCGGAGTCGACCACCATGGCAAGCAAGCACGCGGCACAGGGCGGCCGACGATACCACGGGGCACGCACCACGCGATCACGACGGGTCGGGGTAGCTTCGCAGCAGGTAGCGGTAGTAGCCCACCATCTCGCGCAGCAACGACCACGGCTCCCGGACTTCGATCTCAATCGCCGCGCGGGCGCCGGCGACCTCCGGGATCCCGAAGCGACGCAGCGCCAGCTTGGTGCGCGTGAGGTGGTAATACTGGCTCACCGCGACCGCCGATCGCAGCCCACGCGCGCGCATGTACGCCGCGACAAAGCGCGCCGTCTCGAAGGTGTTGATGCCGCCGCGGTCTTCGATGACGTCGCCTTCCGGTACGCCGCGGTCGACGAGCCAGCGCTTCATCACCTCGGCCTCCGGCGGGCTGCCGGGGTCCTGCCCGCCGCTGACGATGATCCGTGGTACCAGCCCGGCACGGTGCAGCGCCAACGCGGCGCCCAGACGCAGCTCCAGGCGGCGCGAAGCTTCGCCGGTGGGGCTCACCTGATTGCCGAGCACGACGGCGAGATCCGCCTGCCCGCCGCGATCGCTGCAACCGTCGAGGCACACCACGGTCAGGTGCAAGCTCGCCCACAAGCCGACCACGAGCGCTCCTCGGCGCAGCCATCGCCCGCGCGTCACGGGGCGAGCTTAGCCGGATACGCGCGGCAGCGGGAGCCTTGACGGCCGCGCTCCGGTTGGTTTTCCTGGCGTCGCCATGTCTGTCGCCCTTGTCACCGCTCAGGCCGCGCGTTCGCTCGACGCCGACCTACCGCTGCTCATCGCGGCCCTGGCCCGGCGTGGCGTGGCGAGTGAGGTCGTGGTCTGGGACGACGCCGAGGTGGTCTGGAGCCGCTTCTCGCAGATCGTGGTGCGCTCGACCTGGGACTACCCGGCGCGGCGCGGCAGCTACCTTGCGTGGGCTGGGCGAGCCGCCACGTCAGCGGGGCTGCACAACCCGCTCCCGGTGCTGCGCTGGACCACGGACAAGCGCTACCTCGCGGACCTCGCCGCCGCCAAGGTGGCGATCGTTCCGACCCGATGGTGCCTACCCGGGGCGACGCCCGAATTCCCTGCGGGCGGCTTTGTCGTCAAGCCTTCGATCGGCGCCGGTTCCGTCGGTGCGGCCCGCTTCGCCGCCGATGAGCGTCCGGCTGCGGCGAAGCACGTCGCACGTTTGCACGCCACCGGGCACGTCGCGGTGGTTCAACCCTATCTGTCCGCGGTCGAGCGTCACGGCGAGACGGCGCTGGTGTACTTCGCCGGGACCTTCAGCCACGCGATCCGCAAGTCGGCGATCCTGGTGCCGGGTCGGCGCATGGTCGACGGGCTCTACGCCGCCGAGCAGATCGAGGCCCGTGTCCCCAGCGAGGCCGAACTGGCGGTCGCGGAGGCGGCCCTCGCCGCCGTCCCGTGGCGCCGCAAGTTGCTCTACGCCCGCGTCGACCTTGTGCCAGACGACGACGGCCGCCCATGCGTGCTCGAGCTCGAGCTCGCCGACTGTTCCGTGTTTCTTGACCAGGACGCGGCCGCAGCCGACCGATTTGCCGCGGCGATCGCCGGGTTGTGAGGCTGTCCTGAAGGACAGCCTATGCGTCGCCGCGCGCCTCGGCGGGCAGTAGGGTCGCGAGCAGGCGGTCGAGTTCGTCGAGGCTGCCGTAGGGCACCTCGATCGTGCCCGAGCCCTGCTTCTTCGCGTCGGCCTTGACGGCCACCTTGACGCCGAGGCCCCGGCGCAGGCGGTCCTCGAGGTCGCGGACGATCACCTCGCGCGCACGCTCAACCTCGGTGGGCTCTGCCGGCTCTGCTGGCGGGTGCAGGCGCAGCTTCACCGCCCGCTCGATCGCTCGCACCGTGTAGCCGCGCGTGATGGCCTCGAGCGCCAGCTCGATCATGTCGGCGGGGCTCTCGAGCGCGAGCAGGGCCCGCGCGTGGCCCATGCTCAGGCGCCCCTCCTGCACGAAGCCCTGAACCTTGGGCGGGAGTTTGAGCAGGCGCAGCGCGTTGGCGATCGTGCTGCGATCCTTGCCGAGGCGCTCGGCCAGCTGCTCCTGCGTGTACTCGCGCACATCCATGAGCTGGCGGTAGGCCGCAGCCTCTTCGATCGGGCTCAGGTCGAGGCGCTGCAGGTTCTCCAGCACTGCCAGCTCGAGGCGGTCGCTCTCCGGTGTGTCGCGCACGACCACCGGCACATCGTGAAGTCCGGCCAGTTGCGCCGAGCGCCAGCGCCGCTCGCCGGCGACGATCATGAAGCTGCCGGGGGGGTCGTTGTGCGGCGTGACGACGATCGGCTGCAAGATCCCGTGGATCTTGATGCTGTCGGCCAATTCGCGGAGCAGGGCGGCCTCAAAGTGCTTGCGCGGCTGGTCTCGGTTGGGGACGAGGCTCTCGATCGGCAGGTTACGCAGCAAGGAGCCAGCGCCGCCGGTCTCACCGGAAGCGGCTGGATCGCTGGGCTGGCGTTGCGGGATCAGGGCTCCGAGGCCGCGGCCGAGGACGGGACGCTTGGGCAGGTTCACAGGTTTTGCCTCGCTTCCTGGCGCGCCAGTAGTTCCTGCGCGAGCTCAAGGTAAGCCTTCGCGCCCTTGCTCTCGATGTCGTAGAGCAGCACCGGCTTGCCGTGGCTCGGGCTCTCGCTCAGGCGCACGTTGGGGGGGATGACGGTCTCGAACACGTGCTCGGCGAAGTGCTGCTTGACCTCCGCGACCACCTGCTGGGCCAGGTTGGTGCGCTTGTCGAGCATGCAGAAGACGATGCCTTCAACGACCAGACGCGGATTGAGCGAGTCCTTGACCATGGCGATTGTGCCGGTGAGCGCGCCGAGCCCCTCGAGCGAGAAGTACTTGGCCTGCATCGGGATCAGCACAGAGTCGGCCGCCACCAGGGCGTTGAGCGTAAGTAGCCCGAGCGAGGGTGGGCAGTCGAGGATGATGTAGTCCCACGGTAGCGGCGATTTTTTGAAAGCTCGCGCCAGGACCGTTTCGCGGCTCAGCACGCTGACAAGTTCGATCTCCGCGCCGGCGAGGTCCTCCGAGGCAGGCACGACCTGCAAGGTCGGCAACTCGGTCGGCTGGACCACCGACCTGAGGTCCGCGCCGCCCAGCAACAACTCATAGCTCCCGGCCTTGATGTGCCCGCGGCTCTGCCCGACGGCGGAGCTGGCGTTGCCCTGCGGATCGAGGTCGACCAACAGCACCCGCTTCTCGACGACAGCGAGGCTTGCGGCGAGGTTCACGGCGGTCGTGGTCTTGCCCTCGCCGCCCTTCTGATTGCTGATCGCTACCACCCGCGCGGCACGTGACGCGGTCACGCCGGGGCGGGTTGCCTTCACTGCGGGGTCGGTCGACACGCGGCCCACTCCTTACCACCCACGGGCCTGTCCCGCTCGTTTCGAACAGGCGGCGTGACACCACGTAGTTTATTTGCCTACATGTGTGAGCATGGATTACGAAGTCAGACATGAGCTACTTCCGATCCGAGTTCACAAGCTTCGAGGAGTTTAAGCGCGAGGCCCTGCAAGATCTTGATGATCTTGGCAAAGAGGAGATCGAGCTGATGCGAGAAGTGGAGGACCACGACAATTTCCACCGTCGTCCCGCTCGCGGCCGTCGCCCATTCTATGACCTCGAGTAGTCGCTCACTGGCCCGGTGTCGGGGCCGCGAAGCTCCAGGCCCCCGGCTCGTCCGGCGCGGCTGGGTCACCGCGGACCAACGCCTCCTCGGCCAGTGCCGGATCCGGCATGCCGAGGGGATCGGGCCACACCCGGTAGGTCGAGCGCACTGTCTTGGCAGCGTCGCGCAGCACCACGGGCTCATGGACCGCGAGACCTCCGTTGGCGATCGTGGTGTCGTCCGTGGCCAGGACCAGTCCGACGCCGGTCGGGCCTGTATAGACGTTGCCGACAATGAGCGCCCGTTGTCCCGGCGCGAGACACGTGGCCGGCTCGCAGCCACCATCGCCGGCGAGGTAGAGCAGCGGATCGGCCCCAATCGGCGCCTCTGAAGCGTCATCGGCGACCGTCCATGACCCGAGGTCGACAGTACCTGGGCCGAGATTCAGCACCTCGACGAACTCAGCCGCCTTCTCGAGGTTGCCTGGACCGACCGGATTGCTGAGGACCTCGACGATCGCCACCTCTGCAGGGAGGGGCTCGCCGGTCGTGCCGGTACTGTCCTCGGTGGTGCCGCCGTCATCGAGGTCTGCGGCTGCTCCGGGGCTCGGTGGGCAGATCGTCCAGTCGCTCGCGTCGTCGTGGTCGGCCGTCATCGCCCGGCACAGCGACTGGCCCGGACCGGGCGCGGACGCGGGCTCCCCGTTCCATGTGCCGGAGTTCCACGGGGCCGGTTGCGGTGCGCCGTAGATCAGCGTGTCCCCGATGGTATCGCCAGTGCGGAGGAGGACCCCCCCGTCGGCGTTTCGTAGGCCCTCGCCCGAGGCAAACGCGATCCTCAGGCCCCCCGCGATCGCGGCGATCGCTGGCTCGGGCACATCGCCAGGGTCGGCATAGCGAAGGACCAGCAGGCGCTCACCCGGCGCCAGGACGTGGCCCGCAAGGCCGATCTCGTCTCCCCGGAGCGTCGGCCAGGCCCGCGCGAGGATCTCGAGCCCCGTCAGTTCAAGCGGCACCTCACCGACGTGGACGAGCTCGAGGAATTCAGGACTGGCCGCGCCCCCGTCCTTGCCGTCCGGGTCGGGGTGCAACTCGGCGATCTGCAGCGCGCTGATCTCGAGCACCGAGCCAGTTGTCAGGTCTGGCGCCATGCTCCCGCTCTCACTCGTCGCTGGACCCGGCCCGGTGGTGGTCGTGGTGGTCGCCGAGGTTGCAGAGGTGCCACCCGCCGAGGTCTGGCCGCGTTCGCGTGGAGGGATCTGCCAGCCGCTGCTCCCCGGCGACCCTGTCTCGTTGGTGATGGTGGTGGTGGTGGGGTCGGCGGCCGGCGGCTCAAAGGGCACACAGGCGATCAGGAAACTGAGGGGCAGGGTGTGGGTTCGCATGCGGGCGAGGTCGCACACGGCCCCGCTTGTGTTGCACTGCCGCCACCGATTGCCGAGTTCGGCCGAGATCGGCACCGTGATTACTTGCCGATGAGTGCGATCCTGTGTCGCCAATAAATCAAAACATTACATGCGCTTGGGTGAACGCTGGAAAGTGCGAGGTTAGGCGATCCCGAAGTCTTTGAGCTTGCGATACAGCGTGGTCCGGTCGATCCCCAGCAGCGCTGCTGCTCTGGCCTTGTTGCCGCTTGTGGCCGACAGGGCGGCCACGATCGCCTCGCGCTCGAGCTCGGCCAACGGACGGACAGCGACGTTCGGATCGGCCTGCGGACTCGGCGGCGCGGCGTGCAGTAGCTCCGGTGGCAGGTCGTCGAGCTCGAGTACTGGCCCATCGCCGAGCACGAGCGCCCGCTCGATCACATTGCGAAGCTCACGCACATTGCCTGGCCACCGGTAGCGGCACAAGACCTCGAGCGCCGCCGGAGCGATCTGCAGGACCCTGCGGGCGACCCGCTCACCGATACTGCGCAGGAAGTGCTCTGCCAGTAGAGGAATGTCCTCCCGACGTTCCCGAAGCGGTGGTAGCTGGGTCTGAATCACGCTCAGCCGATACAAGAGGTCCTCGCGAAAGCGGCCTTCGCTGACCCGTTGGCGTAGGTCGCGGTGAGTCGCGGCGATCAAGCGTACGTCGACCGCAATCTCCCTCGAACCGCCGACTCGGGTGAGGGTTCGATTTTCGAGCACCCGTAACATGCGGGCTTGTGCCCCTGGGCTGAGCTCACCGACCTCATCCATGAACAGGGTGCCAGTGCTGGCGCGGGCGAACACCCCGTCGTGCTGGCTCACCGCCCCCGTGAAGGCACCCTTCTCGTGGCCAAACAGCTCGCTCTCGAGGAGCGACTCGGCGATCGCGGCGCAATTGATCGCCACGAAAGGTCGTGTCGCCCGCGGCGAGAGCGTGTGGATCATCGCCGCGGCCAGCTCTTTGCCGGTCCCGCTCTCACCGAGCAGCAGCACGCTGGAGGTCGTGCTGGCGACCCGTTCGAGGAAGACCTGCAAGCGCTGGATTGCCGGTGATCGGCCGATCATCTCACCATGGCCGCCGGGTCCCTGACGTGCCGCAGCAGTGAGCTGTTGCCGCTCCCGGGCGCTGTCGCCGATCGCCGAGATCAGCTGGGCCGCGCAGACCAGCAGGCGCAGGGCCTCATCGTCGTAGTTACTGCGGAGCGCCTCGCGCGGGCCCCACTCCACGTAGAAGATGAGGCCCTCCACGGGGGCCGCCATCGCCCCCAAGATCCCGCGCATTTGCACCGAACGGCGATCGGCCAGATCGGGTTCGGCCAGCACGTCGCGCAGCAGCACCCCCCGGCGCTCGCGGAGTACGCGTGCCAGAAGGGCAGGGGACAGCGCTAGATCGGGCAGCGGCCCCGCACTCGCTGCACTGAGGATGTCGCTGCCGTCTGGGCTGAGCAGCAGCGCCCGGGCTGCCGGCAGCGCGTCGATCGCCCACGAAGTTGCCGCTCGCAGCACAGCTGGCAACGACCCACAGCGCGCCAGTTTGTCCCCGAGGGCTGCAAGCGCTGCGAGCCGACTGACCTCTGGCGTCGGCACCAGCACGCCGGTCGCATCGAGCTCGACCGCCCGCGTCCCTGGCACTTGTGGTGGGCTCGTGATCTCTGTCGCCGGTCGACTGATGGTGATCACAAGCGTGCTGTTGCCGACCGTGAGCGCGGCCCCGGGCGTCAGCAACTGACCGACCTTCAAGGCCACCCGTTGACCCGCTTCCAGGGTCCACACTGGGTTTACACCGGGGATCTCGAGCACCCGGAGGCCTGCGACCTCGGCCTGTACGCTGAGGTGATGGCGCGACACTGCCCCGTCGCTCAGCTGTAGCCCCTCGCCAGCGCCACGCCCGATGGAGAGGGGCTCCGCGCCGAGCGAGATCTGTCGCCCCTTGTCGGGCCCGGATTGTACGGTGAGCAACAGCGGACGCACGCGGGGGGAGTGTACACCGGCCAATCGCTCGTGCTGGAGCGGCCTGACCGAATGTGCAGCCCAGCACCTTTCCGCGAGGTTGACAGCCTAGCGACGGATGTTAGGGTTCCGGCACTTCTGTGACCGAAAACACCCCAATTCCGCCCGCTGCTGGCAAACGAGAAGACCCTCCGGAGTTGCCCGAGGTCGTCTCGCTGCTGCCCCTGCGCAACTCGGTGCTGTTCCCCGGTTCGATCATTCCGATCGACGTCGGTCGGCCGAAGTCGGTCAAGCTCATCGAAGAGGCCATCGCCAACGAGCGGCCGATCATCGGCATCGTGACCCAGCGCGAGGCCCGGGTCGAAGAGCCCACCGAACAGGACCTCCATACGGTCGGCTGCGCGGCGCGGATCCTCAAGGTCATCAAGCTCGCGAAGGACAACTACAGCGTCATCTTGCAGGGGGTCATGCGCATCGAGATCGAGAAGATCGTCTCGACGGACCCGTTCCTGCGCGCCCGCGCGGTCGAGCTGCCCGATCAGGACGCCGACGACGTCGAGGCCGCCGCGCTGGTCCAGAGCATCAAGGAGACGGCCAAGCGTCTGATCGCGCTGGTGCCCGAGCTCCCGCGCGAGGCCGCCGCCCTGCTCGACAGCGTCAGCGATCCGAGCCAGGTCGCCGACCTTGTGATCAGCAACCTCGATATCGAGGCCGGCGAGAAGCAGGAGGTGCTCGCCGCCAACAACGTGCGCGAGCGCCTGCGCAAGGTGTTGATGCTGCTCACCCGCCAGCTCGAGATCTTGAAGGTCCGCGAGCGCATCAACTCGCAGGTCCAGGAGGAGATGGGCCATTCGCAGCGGGAGTACGTGCTCCGCCAACAGCTCAAGGCCATCAAGGGCGAGCTCGGCGAGATGGACGACGAGAGCGGCGACGCCGAGGAGTTCTCCAAGAAGATCACCGAGGCCAAGATGCCCGAGGAGGCCGAGAAGGTCGCCCGGAAGCAGCTCGATCGCCTCAAGTCGATGCAGCCGAGCAGCGCCGAGTACACCGTCACGCGCACCTACTTGGAGTGGTTGACGGACCTCCCGTGGTCGGTCACCACCCAGGACCTGCTGGACATCGGTGTCGTCCGCGACGTCCTTAACGAGGATCATTACGATCTCGAGAAGGTCAAGAAGCGCATCCTTGAGTACATGGCGGTGCTCAAGCTAAACGCCAGCAAGAAAGGCCCGATCCTCTGCCTCCTGGGCCCGCCCGGCGTCGGTAAGACCTCGCTCGGCAAGAGCATCGCTCGCGCCATCGGCCGAAAGTTCGTCCGCATCAGCCTGGGCGGTGTCCGCGACGAGGCCGAGATTCGCGGCCATCGTCGCACCTACGTTGGTTCTTTGCCCGGTCGCATCGTTCAGGCGCTCAAGCGGGCTGGCACCAACAACCCGGTCATCGTGCTCGACGAGATCGACAAGCTCGGGCATGACTTCCGCGGTGACCCCGGCTCGGCCCTGCTCGAGGTGCTCGACCCGGAACAGAACTGGTCCTTTAGCGATCATTACCTGGAGGTCCCCTTCGACCTGTCCAAGGTGATGTTCATCGCTACTGCCAACTACCTCGATCCGATCCCTCCAGCGCTGAAGGACCGCCTCGAGATCCTGCGTCTGCCCGGTTACACCCGTCAGGAATCGCTGGCGATCGCTCGCCGTTTCCTGCTGCCCAAGCAGATCAGCGAGCATGGCCTCGACAAGAGCGACGAGCAGGGCGTGAAGATCACCTTCACCGACAACGCGCTGCTCGAGCTCATCGACAGTTACACCCACGAGGCCGGCGTTCGCAACCTCGAGCGCGAGATCAGCTCGATCATCCGCGGCATCGCTGTGAAGGTCGTTGAGGGCGAGATCACCGACGAGGTCACGGTCGACAAGGACGATGTGCCCGACTACCTCGGCCCGCAGAAGTACTTGCCCGAGGTCGCCGAGCGGACCGCGGAGCCCGGCGTCGCCACCGGCCTCGCGTGGACCCCCGTGGGTGGGGAGATCATGTTCATCGAGGCGACCCAGATGCCGGGCAAGGGTGGCCTCATGCTCACTGGGCAGCTCGGCGATGTGATGAAGGAGTCGGCCCAGGCGGCGATGAGCTACGTCAAGAGCCACCTCAAGAAGCTCGGTATCGAGAAGTCGGTCATCGAACAGAACGACATCCACGTTCACGTGCCTGCTGGGGGTATCCCCAAGGACGGCCCCTCTGCGGGTGTGGCGATGTACTCCGCGATCACTTCCCTGCTCACGGGAACCTGTGTCCGACCAGACGTTGCCATGACCGGCGAGATCACTCTCCGTGGATTGGTGCTGCCGGTCGGTGGAATCAAGGAGAAGATGCTCGCGGCTCACCGCGCCGGCATCAAGCGCATCGTCCTGCCCGAGCGCAACAAGAAGGACGTCGTCGACGTGCCGGAGGAGATCCGGCAGGAGATGGAAATCTGCTACGTGAAGAACGTCGACGAGGCTGCCGTGTATGTCTTCGACCGTAGCGTCGTCCCCGTGGACAGCGCGCAAGCTCCGGCGGCGCTGGTCGACCCAATCCCCGCCTGAAGCGCTCGGCCCCTTCGAGGTCCAGTCCGCAGGGCACGCTTCGTCGCGTCTGTGAGCGGACGCCGGTCTTGTGGCCACAATGCCCCTCAGGAGCCGTTTGAGCCTCAGTTGACAGGACGGCGACCCGGCTTATCTTGCCGCCGAACTCGAAAGGAACGGAACAGAGACACATGGGAAAGATCATTGGAATCGACCTCGGAACGACGAACTCGGTCGTCTGCGTCATGGAAGGCAACGAGCCGAAAGTCATCGCCAACGAAGAGGGCGGACGGACCACTCCTTCGGTCGTCGCGTTTGAGCAGAACGGCAACGTGCTCGTCGGTCAGCAGGCTCGGCGCCAGGCGATCACGAACCCTGAGAACACCGTGTTTTCGGTCAAGCGCTTCATGGGCATGCCCTTTGATGAGCTCAAGGCCGAAGTCGCTCGTGTGCCGTACAAGGTGCAGCGGGCCCCCAACGGCGACTCCCAGATCAGCATCCGCGGCAAGATGTACCCCCCTCCGGAGGTGAGCGCTCGTATCTTGATGAAGCTCAAGAAGGCCGCCGAAGACTACCTCAACGAGCCGGTCACCGAGGCGGTCATCACTGTCCCCGCGTACTTCAACGACGCCCAACGCCAGGCCACCAAGGATGCGGGTCGCATCGCGGGTCTGGAGGTCAAGCGCATCGTCAACGAGCCGACCGCCGCGGCGCTCGCCTACGGCTTCGGCAAGGGCAAGGCCGGGAGTGCCAAGGAGCAGGTCATCGCGGTCTACGACCTTGGCGGTGGCACCTTCGATATCTCGATCCTCGAGGTCGCGGAGAACGTGGTCGAGGTCATCTCGACCAACGGTGACACCCACCTCGGTGGCGATGACTTCGACGATCGCATCGTCAAATGGCTCATCTCCGAGTTCAAGAAGGACACCGGGCTCGACGTCGGCGGCGACAAGCTGGTTCTGCAGCGCCTCAAGGACGCGGCAGAGAAGGCGAAGATCGAGCTGTCCGCCGCGCCGGAGACAGAGGTCAATCTGCCCTTCCTCACCGCCGACGCCACCGGGCCGAAGCACATGCAGATCAAGCTCTCGCGCGCGAAGTTCGAGGGCATGGTTGAGGACTTGGTGAAGCGCTCGATCGACCCGCTCAAGAAGGCGCTCGCCGACGCCAAGAAGTCGGTCTCGGAGATCGACGAGATCCTGCTGGTCGGCGGCTCCACCCGTATCCCGATGGTCCAGAAGGCCGTCAAGGATTTCTTCGGCGGCAAGGAGCCGAACCGCACTGTGAACCCCGACGAGGTCGTCGGCCTCGGCGCCGCGGTCCAGGCAGGCGTGCTCGCCGGTGACGTGACCGACATCGTGCTCGTCGATGTAACCCCGCTAAGCCTCGGGATCGAGACGCTCGGCGGCGTCATGACCGTGCTCATCCCGCGCAACACGACGATCCCGACGCGCAAGTCCGAGACCTTCACCACTGCGGCGGACAATCAGCCCTCGGTCGAGGTCCACGTGTGCCAGGGCGAGCGCTCGATGGCCGGTGATAACCGGACACTTGGTCGTTTCAGCCTCGGCGGTATCCCGGCCGCACCACGCGGCGTCCCGCAGATCGAGGTCACCTTCGACATCGATGCCAACGGCATCGTCCACGTGTCTGCCAAGGACAAGGCCACGGGGAAGGAGTCGAAGATCACCATCACCGCCAACTCGGGTCTCAATGAGCAGCAGATCCAGGAGATGGTCAACCAGGCCGCGAAGTTCGAGGCTGAGGACAAGAAGCGCCGCGAGGCCGTCGAGTCCCGCAACAGCCTCGAGGCCCTGATCATTCAGACCGAGAAGCTCATCAGCGAGAACGGCGACAAGCTGCCGGCGGAGCCCAAGGCCGAGGTCGAGGGGGCTCTCAAGGACGCCAAGGACGTGCTCGAGTCAAAGGACACCGACCGTATCAACGCCGCCAAGGAGAAGCTGACCAAGGCCTCGCACAAGCTGGCTCAGGCCGCTTACGGCACGCCTGGCGAGGGCGCACAGCAGCCCGGAGCTGGCGATGCAGGCCCGGGCGCAGGCCCGGGAGCGAGCGCTGGCGGCGGCGCCAAGGGTGGTCAGGGCGACGTGATCGACGCCGAGTTCGAAGAGAAGAACTAGGCTCAGCTGAGCCGATCGCCAGGGCCGGCTCCCTCCTGCGTGGAGGCGAGTGCGGCCCTGGGCCTTTTAATCTTCGGGCCACACGGCCGGGCCTGGGCGTACGCACCGATCTTTGGACAGCGCCTGTAGATCCTCTAAGGTAGTGGCATGGTCCGGGCGCGTGCAGGCTGGCTGGCGATGCTTCTGATGGCGTCGACGGCCGCCTGCGCGGGGCCCAATCTCTGGACCGACGGGACCAGCGTCTCGACCGGCACCACCAGCCGTGGTCGTCTGCGGCGGCCTGCCAAGCTCCCGCTCAAGGGCCCTGGCTTCGTGGTTCCACCGCGTTGGGAGGAGCGCGGCTTTCAGTACGGCGTGGACGAACTGGTCGCCGCGGTTCAGCGTGCCGCCAAGAGGGTCGGCGGTCGGGCCAAGCGTGGCCTGCTCGGTGTGGCCGATTTTGGCCCCCAGCGGGGCGGCAAGTCAGCCTGGCACGGTAGTCATCAGTCGGGCCGCGACGTCGACCTTCACTTCTACAGTATTGACGTGAAGGGGCACCCGATCGACGCCCCGCACAACGACATGATCCGCTACGACGCCGACGGCAAGCCGTACGTCCGTCGTGGCGCCACCTACAACGAGCTCGGCTGGGAGGGCCGACGCTTCGACACCTCGCACAATTGGGAGCTCGTCGAGGCGCTGCTCGGCGACCCCGAGATCCGCGTGCAGTGGATCTTCGTCTCTCAGGCCCTTGAGGATCGCCTGCTCGCCTACGCGACCCGCCAGAGGCGACCGGCCTGGCTCATCGAGTACGCCCGCACGGTGATGTACAGCCCGGCCGATGCGCCGCCGCATGACGATCACTTCCACCTGCGGATCTATTGCTCCCGCGGCGATCGTTTCCACGGCTGCGTCGACCGCGGTCCGGTGTGGCAGCACGAGAAGAAGAAGTACAAGTACCCAGGACCCGAGATCTACGATCCCTACCAGCAGCGGGTGCAGGCCACGTTGCCGCAGCTGGACGCTGGCTGATCTCCAGGCCCATGGGCGATCATGCCCACCGCACATCTTGGGAGATCTGCGTCTCGCTCGTGCCACCGGAGATCTCGCTGTCACGAGATCTCTGAAGGGGCCTGGCGCGTGGCGTCGATCGTTTGAATGGATCGCGGCTGGTCGCCCGACCTAACTCGGAAAAATCGCCTGACGGCCAACAGGGCCCGTCTCACGCCATTTTACGAGTTGTGTACACGCTGTGGATGAGTGGGGCGTCGGACCCGCGTGGCATGTCCTGCGAGTCTGTCGTTCGCGGTCCGCTGCTTGTCCTGTCTCGGTGTTCAGCTCGCGGCCACGGACGCGGTTTCTGGGGCGTTCACGGCGCCGGGATCGCATCTGCGAGGTCGTCGTCGTGGGCCCTTGGATCTGAAGATCTGAGCAGGTCGCACTGAACGAGGTAGCAGGATGCGAGCGCCCAAAAGTTGAAGACCTCGCTGGAAAATGCTTCCTCAGATCTACTCAAAAGATTACATTGCCGACCTAGCCGCGACGTTGATCGTCCCAAGAGAACTAGCAAGCTCGGATCCTCCGACCACACCGCTCCCACGGCCTTACGCCGAGGGGCTTCTCCCGCCGCTCTCCCGCCCGCGCCCGCGACACCAAGCACGCCATGGTCCACGCCCTGACCGAATCCCAGATCCGCGCCATCGAGGCGCAGAGCCCCGAAGGACTCAGCTCGCAGCAGCTGGTCGCGGCGTTCGAGGAGCAGGGTGTGAAGTTCAGCGAGGCCAACCTTCGTCGCTACGTGCAACTCGGCCTCGTGCCGCGATCCCATCGGGTCGGCCAGAAGGGCAAGCACCTCGGCTCGCACGGCGTGTACCCGGTCAGGGCTGTCCGCCGGATCAACACCATCAAGAAGCTGATGGCCGAGCGCTACACGATCGAAGAGATCCAGGCCAAGTTCCTCACCTTCAAGGACAGCATCGAGAGCCTCGACGAGGCCATCGAGGCGCTCGTGTCTCAGTTCGAATCGAAGCTCGAAGGCGAGGCGCCCTCGCCCCGCCGCGACCAGCTCTACGCCGAGCTTCGTTCGATCAAATCTGCCGCCGAGGAGCTGCTGAGCGGGGTCTATCGCCTCGAAAAGCTGCTGGTGTCCACCAGCGCTGCGGTCCGCCCGCGCGGCGGCGGGGCTGCCAGCCCCACTGAACTTCTTTAGTCGCTTTCGTTACCAATTTTGTAGCTGTCCTTCGGGACATCCGAGTTCGTTCACTTCTGCGCCATCAGTGTCACCCGGGGTCGGCCAGGACCCCGCACAGGATCATCATGCTCAAGACCCCAGGCTCCACCGACGACCATGACCTCGAGCTCGACGAGGCCGAGACCGACAACGACAGCGAGATCAGCGGCGGGGACGACGGCCCGGTGCTGGAGACTGCCGGCTCCGACGACGACGACGACGCGGGCAGCGACCCGCGCCCGCTTGTTCGTCGCGCTCGCGCCAAGACCATCGCCATGAAGCGCCTCACCAAGGAGGAGCTCCGGATCGGCGCACTGCTCTACCCGGAGCGCAGCTACTGGCGCCCCAAGAGCCGCGGCGAGTGTGCCAACGTGGCCCGGCCCTGCCCCTACGTCAGCTGCAAGTACCACCTCTACATCGACGTGAACCCGGCCACGGGCAGCATCAAGATCAACTTCCCGGATCTGGAAGTCTGGGAGCTGCAGCACTCCTGCGCCCTTGATGTCGCCCAGACCGGCGGGATTACCCTCGAGGAGGTTGGCGAGATCCTGAACCTCACCCGCGAACGCATCCGCCAGGTTGAGGTCCGAGGCCTTCTCAAGCTCAAGGAAGAGGGTGGTGAGGAGATGCTCGGCTACCTATCCAACGATTGAGGCGTGCTGGCGCGCGAGCGGCCGCACACGCCTGTGGGCGCGGCCGCGTTGACCGAGCTGCGGCGGTTGTCGTAGGACCCTGGCCGAAGTGAACTCCCTCCCGCCGATCCGCCGCGCCCTCGTCAGTGTCAGCGACAAGTCGAAGCTCGACGTCCTGGCGCAGATCCTCATCGACTGCCGCGTCGAGGTGCTGTCGACCGGTGGCACTCACGCCGCACTCTCCGAACTCGGCGTCGCGGTCGTCAAGGTCAGCGAGTACACCGGCGCGCCCGAGATCCTCGGGGGCCGCGTCAAGACCCTGCACCCGAAGATCCACGGCGGGATCTTGGCCCTCCCGACCTCCTCCCACGAGGCCGAGCTGCGGCAGCACGGCATCTCTCCGATCGATCTGGTGGTGGTCAACCTCTATCCCTTTCGCAGCGTCACGGAACAGGTCGGCTGCAGCTTCGACGACGCCGTCGAGAACATCGACATTGGCGGGCCCACCATGGTCCGCGCTGCCGCGAAGAACTGGCAGCGCGTCGCCGTCGTCGTGGACCCGGACGACTACGCCGCGCTCGGCGATGCGCTACGCGCCCACGAGCGCGTGCTACCCGAGTCCCTCCGGCGCCGTCTGGCGCGCAAGGCCTTTGCACACACGGCTGCCTACGACGCTTCGATCGCCAACTACCTCGCGCGCTTCGACGACGCCGGCCACCCCACGAGCGAGCTCCCGGCCACACTCTTGCTCGCCGGCGAGGCCCAGGGCGAGCTGCGTTACGGCGAGAACCCGCACCAGCCGGCTCGGTTCTACGCAGGCGCCAGCGGGGCAGGGGAGGCACCAGGCCTCGACCGCGCTGTCATGCATCAGGGCAAGGCGCTCAGCTACAATAACCTCCTCGACGCCGACGCGGCGCTCGGCCTGGTCCGCGATCTCGCCGCATTCGGCCCGGCCGCCGTGGTGGTCAAGCACGTCTCCCCCTGCGGCGCGGCGCTCGGTCAGCCCGGCGAGTTGCTCGCTGACACCTACCGCCGTGCCCGCGAGGCAGACTCCGAGAGCGCCTTCGGTGGCATCGTCGCTCTGTCGCACGAAGTCGACGCCGTCGCCGCTGCTCAGCTGAGCGAGACCTTCCTCGAGTTGATCATCGCGCCCGGCTTCACCCCTGAGGCGCGCACGATCCTCGCCGCCAAGAAGAACCTGCGCCTGCTTGAACTCCCACTTGGTGTTGTTAACGCCAAGCCGTCGCTGCGCCTGCGATCCATCGCTGGCGGCATCCTCGCGCAACGTGAGGACTCGATCGGCGTGACCGCGGCCCAAGCACGAGTTGTCACCCATCGCGCGCCGACGCCGGCTGAGCTCATCGATCTCGAGCTCGCCCAGATCGTCGGCAAGTGGGTCCGCTCCAACGCGATCGTGTTGTGCAAAGGCGGCGTCACGGTCGGCATCGGCGGTGGCCAGACGTCGCGTGTGGAGGCCTCGCGGCAGGCCAGTGCGCGGGCGGGAGCGCGGGCCCGCGGCGCCGCGCTGGCCTCCGATGCCTTCTTCCCCTTCCGCGACGGCGTCGACGCTGCCGCTGCCGCTGGTGTCACCGCGATCGTCCAGCCTGGCGGATCGGTGCGCGACGAGGAGGTGATCAACGCCGCCAATGTGCACGGGATGGCGATGGTCTTCACCGGCCAACGGCACTTTCGTCACTGAGCGAAACAGGTACTTCAGGGCAGGAGCGAAAGCACAATGCGCATCGTCATCTTCGGCAGCGGTGGTCGCGAGCACGCGCTGGCGTGGCGTTGTGTCAGCGAGGGTCACGAGGTCCATGTCGCCCCGGGCTCCGATGGGATCGCCGAAGACGCGCTGTGTCACCCGCTTGCCCTCGCCGATCATCCGGCCTGCGTCGCTCTCGCTCGCCACCTCGGTCCGGACCTGGCGATCGTCGGCCCCGAGCAGCCGCTCGTCGACGGCCTCGCAGACAAGCTGCGCGCGGCCGGCATCGCGGTTTTTGGCCCTTCGGCGGTGGCCGCTGAGCTCGAGGGCAGCAAGGCGGTGGCCAAGGAGTTCATGGTTCGCCACGCAATCCCGACCGCCCGGCACCTGCGTGTTGACTCGCTGGCCGGCGGCCTCGAGGCCCTGCGCAGCTTCGCCGAGCCGCCGGTCGTCAAGGCCAGTGGGCTCGCTGCCGGCAAGGGTGTCACGGTCGCTGAGACCTTCGCGGAAGCTGAGCTAGCCCTTCGCGCCTGCCTCGAAGGTCAGGTCTTTGGCGCGGCAGGCGATACCGTCGTGCTGGAGGAGCGCATGCGCGGCGAGGAGGCCTCGCTGTTCGTGATCAGCGACGGCGAGCGCTGGTTGTGTCTGCAGCCCGCGCAGGATCACAAGCGTCTCCTCGATGGCGATCGCGGCCCGAATACCGGTGGGATGGGTGCCTATGCGCCGGCGCAGGTGTGTGACACCAGCGTGCTCGCCCAGGTCGGGGCAGAGATCATCGGGCCAACACTCGCGGGCCTGCGCGCCGAGGGGCGAACATTCACTGGCGCTCTTTTTATCGGCCTGATGATCGATCGGGGTCGAGCGCGGGTCATCGAATACAACTGTCGCTTCGGAGACCCGGAGATCCAGCCGGTGCTCTTCGGCCTGCAAGCCCCGATCGCCCCGCACCTGCACGCGGCTGCCCACGGCGACTTGGCGGCCCGTGGCGTTCTCCCTGGGTCGCCGGCCGCGACCGTGGTGATCGCGGCCGGCGGGTATCCCGGGCAGGTAGTGAGCGGCGCCCCGATCCGGGGGCTCGCGGCCGCGGCGGCGTTGCCAGATCTCAAGGTTTTTCACGCCGGCACGCGCCGGAGCGAGCGCGATGAGGGTTGGGTCACGGCCGGCGGCCGCGTCCTCGGCGTCTGCGCTCGCGGCCCCGACCTACGCGCCGCGATTGCCCGTGCCTACGAGGGTTGTGCGCATATCGAGGTCGTTGGCGGGCAACACCGCCGCGACATCGGCGGACGCGCCCTCCCTTGACCGGTCGGCCTGCTGGCGTGGTATGCAGGGCATCGATGGCACGCGTCCGTCCTCTCCGTGGTCTCCGTTACGACCTCCACCGCGCCGGGGACGCTGGTCTGCTTCTGGCGCCGCCCTATGATGTTGTCGATGCGGCAGGGCGCGCTCGCATCGCTGCTCGCTCGCCGCACAACTGCATCCACGTCATCTTGCCCGAGGGCGAGGGCGACGCCAAGTACGCCGAAGGGGCGCGTCAGTTCGCCGCGCTGCAGGCTGACGCGTTCGTGCACGACAGCACGCCCAGCTTCTACGTCTACCATCAGACCTTCACGAGCGAGGGGCGGCAGTTCACGCGCAAGGGCTTCATCGGTTTGGTCGAGCTCACACGCTTCGGCGCCGGCCCGGTGCTGCCGCATGAGCGCACCCTCGCGGGTCCCAAGGCCGACCGCCTCAAGCTCATGCGGGCCTGTATGGCCCATCTCGAGCTGGTCTTCGGCATGTTCGCCGACCCTTCGCGAAGCTGGGAGGCCGCGACCGGCGAGCTCGGCGAGCCAGTGCTCGACGCCGACTTCGACGGCGCGCATCACACGCTCTACTGTGTGTCCGATCCGCAGGCCACCGCCGCTCTTTCGGAGATCCTCGCCGACCGCTCCATCTACATCGCGGACGGCCATCACCGCTATGAGACGATGTGCAGCTTTCGCGACGAGCTCGAGCAGCAGGGGCGCGGGGAGACGGCGCGCTGGGGCCTGATTTACCTGAGCAACCTCGACGACCCGGGTCTGGTTGTGCTGCCCACGCACCGGCTGGTTCACGGCGTCGCGGACTTCGAACTCGCGGCCACGCTCACGGCGTTGCAGCCATTCTTTGACATCAGCGAGGTCGCTCTGCCCGTCGTGGGTGCCGATGTGCGCGCCACGCTAGCGGCCGCGGCGGGCGCCGGCGCGGCCTTTGGGCTCACTGTGCCGGGCTCCAACCGCTTGCAGGTGCTCAGCCTTCGTGGGGACTTCGATCCAAGAGCTGCTGGCCTTGGCCACCTGCATGCCGCCCTGCAGCGCCTCGATGTCGCGCTGCTGCACGAGTTGGTGCTCGAGCGCGGCCTTGGGATCACGCGCGAGGCACAGTCGCAGAACACCAACCTGCGCTACTACAAATCCACCGACGAGGCGCTCGCTGTGGCCGCCGGCCAGCGCCCCGACGCGAGCGATGTTCAGCTGGTCTGTTTCATGAACCCGACGCCCGTCGCTGACGTGCGTGCTGTTTGCGACAGCGGTGAGGTCATGCCGCAGAAGAGCACTTTCTTTTATCCGAAGATCCCCACCGGTCTCGTGTTCCATGATCTCCGGGACGACCTGACATGAGCGCCGACGCGCTGGCTTTGCCACGTGGCGCGCGTGACCTCTTGCCCCCGGCAGCGCGCCGACGCAGCCGACTCAGCGCCGTCTTGCTCGCCACCTTCGACCGTTGGGGTTACGACCCCGTCGTCACTCCGGCGATCGAGTACTTCGAGGTTTTCGGCCGCTGGCTGGCTGAGCGCGACCGTCAGCGATGTGTCCGCTTCATCGAGGCTGGCACTGGTGAGCTTGTCACCTTGCGCTCGGACATTACGCCGCAGATCGCCCGCCTGAGCGCGCTGCGCCTCGGCGATCGCCTGGCCGCCGGCGAGGCCCTCCGTCTAAGCTACAGCGCCGAGGTCGTGCGCCTCGAGGAGTCGAGCCGCGGCCAGCTCGAGCACAGCCAGGTCGGCGCCGAACTGCTCGGCGACGAGAGCCCCGCGGCCGACGCCGAGTTGGTCCTGCTTTGCGCCGATAGCTTGCGTGCTGCGGGCCTGTCACAGCCCCAGCTCGAGCTCGCCGACGTGAGCATCGCCCGCGGCGTGTTCGAGCGCCTCCCGCCCGGTTGTGACAAGACGGCCCTGCACGTCCTGCTGGCGCGCAAGGACAGGGACGGCGTCGCCCGCTTTGCCGCCGAGTTGCCGCTGCGTGCCGAGGCACGCGGCGCTCTGTCGCTGCTGTGCGAGTTGTTTGGTGGCCCCGACGTCATGGGACATGTCCCTGCGGACATGCGCGCCGAATTTCCGTGGTTGGATCACGCCCTCGTGCGCCTTGAGACGGTGATCGATCTCTGTCGCCGTGACGACCCTGAGCTCGCGGCGCGCCTGATCGTCGATCTCGGCGAAGTCCGGGGCCACGACTACTACACGGGCCTGCGCCTGCGCGCGTGGGCCCCGGGGTCTGCGAGCCCGTTGGTTTGCGGCGGCCGTTATGCTGGCGGGGCCGGCTTCGCGGTCGAGCTCGAAGCCCTCGAGGCCGCCCTCGACCACGCCAACGCTCCGCCCGAGCCGCGCCGGGGCGGAGCGCTCATCGTCGCCGAGCTCGAGGCCGGTCGTGACGAAGCGACGCGACGAGCCGCCGCGCAGCGCCGCGTACAGCGCCTTGAGTACGTGCGACTTCCCGGTGCCGTTCTCGCCGATCAGCACATTGATCCCCGGAGAGAACGCGAAGTGAGCCGACTTGAAGACCGTGAAGTCGGTGAGCTCGAGGCGGGAGATCGGCATACGGCGGCGCGAGTATGCCAGCCTCGGTTCACGCTGTCACGTGGCGAACGGACGGTGCGGCCGTCAACGGCGGCGGGTGAGCCAGCGGGCGGCGGCGAGGCGGGCGAGGTCGTGGGCCACCCACGGCGTCGTTCCCGTCGCGCCCCGCCACCGCAATCCGCTAAAACTGATTCCACAGATACTGGTTCGTCACCTCGTGGTGGAACTGCACCTCGGCCGCCTTGATCAGCGAGCCGAGCGCGCGCGGGCAGCGTTCGGCGGAGGCCTGCTTGACCTCGGCGAAGCGGGTCTGGATCGTCTCACCGAGCATATCGCTGATCACCTTGCTCGACTTGAACAGGCGGATCGCGTCGTTGACGTTGTCGGGCAGGAAGCGGGTGCGCGCGCGCTTGTTGGCGACCTCGGCCGCGTCCGGCTGCGGGCCCTCGAGGCCGGTGCGCAGCAGCGTGTAGACCGTCATGTACGGGTTGGCGTCCGGGGCGACGCTGCGGACCTCGATGCGGGCCGAGCGTTCGTTGCCGATCGGGATCCGGATCATCGAGCCGCGGTCGGTCGCGCTGGCCTTGATCTGGTTGGGCGCCTCGAAGTGCGGGTCGAGCCGGCGGTACGCGTTCACGCTGGCGTTGAGCACCAGGCAGATGTCGGGCGCGCTGTGCAGGATGCGCTCGATGAACGCCCAGCCCGCCGCCGACAGCCCGGCCTCGCCGGCCTTGTCATAGAACAGGTTGGTCTTGCCCTTCAGCAGCGAGATGTTGGTGTGCATCCCGTTGCCGTTGATGCCCGTCACCGGCTTCGGCAAGAAGCTCGCCGTCATGTCCATGTTCTGCGCGACCTGCCGGCACAGCAGCTTGTACAGCTGGACCTGGTCGGCGGCCACGCAGGCCTCGGTGTACGAGAAGTTCATCTCGAACTGCGACGGCGCCACCTCGGGGTGGTCCTTCTCGTTGCCAAAGCCCATCGCCCGCTGGACCTCCGCGGCCGAGTCGATGAAGCGGCGCAGCGGGTCACCCGGCAGCGAATGATAGTAGCCGCCGGTCGAGATGAACTCGAAGTGCCCCGTCTCGTGGTAGCGGCGCTCGGCGTCGCGGCCCTTGAACAGGAAGCCCTCGACCTCGTGCGCGAACTGGGCGATGGTCCCGTCCTTGGCGTGCAGCGCGTCGCCCAGCGCCTTCAGCCGGGCCCGCATGTCCGCGTGGTACGGCGTGCCGTCCTGGCCGCGCACCTCGGCGAACACCAGCACCTTGCCCGGCCCGAACACGTCCGAGGGCAGCCAGTAGAACGCCGGCCAGTCGATCACTAGGCGCAGGTCGGACTCGTGCTGCTGCGAGAAGCCGCGCACCGAGGACCCGTCGAAGGTCAGGTTGTCGGCCGACTTCAGCAGGAACTTCTTGTCGTAATCCAGCATGTGCAGCCGACCCTCGAGGTCGGTGAAGCACACGGTCACCGCCTTGATGCGGCGCTCGTCATTGAGGTACTTGATCCGCTGCTCGCGGACCTTGCCGAGGTCAGTCCGGGCCAGGCGCGCGGCCTTGACCTCGAGGTTCATCTCCTCGAGCTTCTCGTACGGAATCTCGAGGAAGTCGCGGAGCAGGGGACGGTCAGCGGAGGTTTCGGGCTTGGACACGGAGACTAACTCGCACATCCACTAACCTAAAATCAACTGAAATTATCTTAAATATTGAAGGAGGCGCGCTCTGCGCACCTCCTCCCGCCCAGCAGTATCTCACTGCGGCGGCGGCACCGGCATGGCGTCGCCGGGGATCGGCAGCTCGACGTCGCCTTGCTCCGTCTTGTCCTGGTCCTGCAGCTCGTCGTCCATGTCGATGAGCGTGCTGACGGTGATGTCGCCGCCCATGTGCGGGGTGCCCTGGAGGCCGTACACGACCGCGGGGGTGTAGAAGTCGAGGGCGTCGCCGGTCATCCAGACGTAGCCGTCCTTCTCGAAGTCGTGGTCGACGCCGCCGGCGGCGCTGCCGGGCAGCTCACCGACGATGAAGGTCGTGCCCTTGAGCTCCCAGGTGCCCATGTTGTACTGGTACTCGTAGGTCGTCGACTGGTGGGCGGTGGTCCCGTTGTCGGCGTACATCGTGCGCTGCGAGATGAGCATCCAGCCGGTCGCGGCGAAGCTGAGGTCGGAGACCGGGTTCGAGTAGTCCTGCCCGAGGTAGGGCGGGGCGAGGAACTCGAGCTTGGCGGTGGCGGGGTCGGGGACGCCGGCCTCGTCGACGTAGCCGACCGACCAGATCTCGTTGCTCTCCGGGCTCTTGCGGCCGGTGTCTTCCTTCCACACGCTGTAGTAGAGGCGGCCGGCGTGCGACTGCACGGCCCACACGCGATCGCCCAGCGGGGTGAACTGGCCGTTGGGCTCGCCCGGATCGGCGGCCGGTCCCATCGTGACGTCCTTGGTCGAGTGGCGGTAGGTGCTGATGATCTTGCCGCCCATGTCGAGCTGGTAGATGCGCCCGTCCTCGTGGCTGCTGACGTAGATCGTCTGGCTGACGCAGTCGTAGTTGAGGTTGCCAAACGCGGGGCCGTTGTTCGGCAGGGTCGCGAAGTCGGTGATCGCCCCGGTCACGCCGTCGATGCGCTTGATCTTCGAGGGGTTCGGGTTGGCGCCGTAGACCGTGGTCGCGGCCACGTAGATGTTGCCGTCCGAGTCGAGGGTGAGGCCGAACACCTTGCCGATGTTCTGCTGCAGCCACGTCGGGTGGCGGTACTTCGGCGCCGCGTAGTTCAGGTTCGGCGGCGGCGCCGGGCCGTCGATGTCAACGATGTGGAGCACGTGGTTGTTGGGTGGCTCCTGCGCGTTGGTCGTGACGATCGCGATCTTCTTGTCGAGGAACGGGGCGTAGGCCGGATCGGTGAACTTCGGGAAGCCGCCGGCCGCGCCATGGATCTCCGAGGGGCGGCACGAGCCCTGGAGGACCACGCCACCCGTGGTCCCATCGGGGGTGGTCTCCGGCTGCAGGTCGAACTTGACGCCGGTGTCGGCCTCGCTGCTGCTGGTGGTCTCCGTCGTCGATGTTTGCGAGCTCGTCGAGCCCTGGGTCGTGCCGGTAGAGCCGCTGCTGTCGCCCTGCGTGTTGCTGCCGCTGCCCTCGGTCGGGGTCCCGGAGCCGGAGCTGGTCCCGCTGGTCGGCATCGCCGTGTCCGTCGCCGGCGTCGTGGGATTGGTCGGGTTGGTCGCCGTCTCGGTGTCGGAGCCGGTGCCGGCGCTATCGCCACAGGCGCCGAGCAGGCCGAGCGCCACGATCCATGCACCACAAGCGCCGCTGACAGGGCGCACAATCTTTACCTGAGAAGCCATTCGTATTCCTCCGGAGATGTCGCCCGCACGGTATCACGACCGAGCGGGCGGCGGCGTCACGGGATGCTGACCACGACCTCGGTCACGTTGTTGTCGTAGTTGCGCTCGTTGAGGATCGGCAGGGCGGTCTCGGGGCGCGCCTGGTTCAGGCTGATGCGCAGCGTGTAGTCGCCGGCCGGCACCCCCGAGATGTCGATCCACTGGCACGGCAGGCCGGCGTCGTAGAAGTCGGAGAAGCCGCGGCTGATGCCCTGGTTGGCGCAGTCGAACTTCGGCAGGTCGTTCCCCCAGGCCCAGCTGATCGTGTCGAGCATGCAGAAGGCCTGCTTGTGGCCCGTCGCTGCCACGACGTCGTCGGCGCGCAGCTCATAGCGCGCGAACTCGTCGAAGTGGTAGTGGTCGTGACACGCGCTGTAGTGGAACAGCTCGGGGTGATTTGCCGGGATACCCATCACCAGGTCACGCGAACCGATGTTCGGCGACGCGGCCGTGAACAGCATGAGCTGGCGTCCTCCGAGTCCGCCGACGCAGCCCTCGTAGAGCTCGCAGGTGTCGTTGGACACCTGGATCTGGGTGAAGATGGGGTCGATCCACTTGCTGTCGACGATCAGATCGGGGGCGTCGCACCCCAGCGGGCCGTTGCCTGGGGCGTCGGCCGTCGCCGGCGGATCGTCGAAGTCGAGGCCCGCCACGGGCGCCGAACAGCGATAGACCCCCTCGTTGATCACCCCCTGCGAGCAGCACAGCAGGTCGCCGAGGCACGCCCCGCCGTCGGGATCACAGACGCTGCCGGCACCGACGCCGCAGACGGTGTCGTCGTCGTGCGCGCGGACCGTCAGCGAGTCGATCGCCGCCTCGAGCAGCCCCGTGCCCGCGTCGGTCGCGGAGATCCGCAGGCGCGAGCCGTCGCTCAGCGGCGGCCCGCACACCGCGTACTCGCGCGGCCACCACAGGTTCTCCGCGGTGTCGGCCGTCGGCGCCGCGAGCAGCTCCAGCGGGTACTCGTCGTAGGTGCCGGGCAAGTCGGCGCGCGGGACCAGCAGATCGACCGCGAGCCGCGGCCCTGGCCCGGCGTCGGACTTGTAGAAGAAGCGCCCGAGCTGGACCGTGGCCGCCGCCGCCCCGCCGAGGTCGAAGGCCGGCGAGGTGAGGATCGTGGTGCCGCCCGCGACGTCCTCCTGGTCGGGCACGCCGCCCTTGTTCTGGCCGGTGAAAAAACAGTGGGCGCCGCCGAGGCACGCGCCGGGCTGGGCCAACAGCTCGCCGTCGAGGGTCCGGATCGGCTTGCCGCGGACCCACGCGCCGCCGCTCGCGTCGCCGCTGACCTGCCAGCCGAGATCGTCGTCGAAGTTGTCGGTGAACACGATCTGCGAGACCCCGTCGCGCACGGTGGCGAAGCTCCACGTCGCGCTCGCCGGCGACATGCGGCTCGGGTCGTCGACCTCGAAGGCCTGGACGTGCCAGGTGTAGCTGCGCTCGACCACGAGGTTGATCGGCCCGACACACGGTCCGACGTAGCCGACTTCGTCGCCGAGGATCCCCTCGGTGAGCTCGGTGTCGTCGACAAACACGCGGTAGCGCAGCGGCTCGCCGTCGGGATCGTCGACCAGGTCCCAGCACAGCTGCGTCACCGTCGGCACGTCGATCGCGCCGTCGGCGGGGCTCTGCAGCGTCGGCGCCGGCGGCAGCGTGTCGGTCGGCGTGCCGGTCTCGCCGGTCTCGCTGCCAGTCGTCGTCGATGTCGAGGTCGAGGTCGGTGCGGAGGTCGACGCGGGGCTCGACGTCGACGGCGAACTCGTCGCGTCGTCCACGAGCGGGGGATTGCTCGGACACGCGGCCACGCCGAGCACGCACATGAACCAGCGAGGGCGCATGCCCCGAGTGCCGATTCGCTCGCCAGACACGAGCCCACCCTCGCACCTGCAAGCCGCCCATGCAAGCAGCGACGGGGCGCTCGCGCACGTCCGGGCCTCCGAGAGACGATCCGCGGTAGCCTCCGGGCCGTGGAGGAGACCACCGAGCGCACGGTCGACACCCCGCGGCACTTCAGCGCCGCCGAGACGCTCCCGCCCGCGCCGCGCCTCGGGCGTTATGTCATCGTGCGCCACCTCGGCAGCGGCGGCATGGGCTCGGTGTACGTCGCCTACGACGAGGAGCTGGATCGCCGGGTCGCCATCAAGCTGCTGCACAACACCGACGACGACGCCCACGCCCGCGCCCGCATGCTGCGCGAGGCCCAGGCCCTCGCCCGCCTCTCGCACCCCAACGTCGTCCAGATCCACGACATCGGCGAGCTCGGCGGGCGGATCTTCATGGCCATGGAATTCGTCGAGGGCACCACCCTGCGCGCCTGGCGAGACGAGCAGGGGCCGGGCCTCGACGCGATCCGCGAGAAGTACCTGGAGGCCGGGCGCGGCCTCGCGGCGGCCCACGCCGCCGGCCTCGCCCACCGCGACTTCAAGGCCGACAACGTCGTGCTCGGCGAGGACGGACGTGTGCGTGTCCTCGACTTCGGCCTCGCCCGCGTCGATCGCCCCGGCTCCGTGCTACCTGTCCTGGAGGACATCCCCTCCCCTGCCGCCGCCGAGCTGACCCGCGTCGGCGCGATCGTGGGGACACCCGCGTACATGTCGCCCGAGCAGTTCCGCGGCCGCACGGCCGACGCCCGCAGCGACCAGTTCTCGTTCTGCGCCGCGCTCTTCGAGGCCTTCTACGGCGTGCGCCCGTTCGCGGGCGACACGGTCGAGGCGCTCGACCACGCCGTCAGCGACGGCACGGTGCGGCCGCCTCCACCCGGGGTCGAGGTCTCGCCGCGGATCCACCAGGCGCTGCTCCGCGGCCTGGCCAGGGAGCCCGCGGACCGCTGGCCGAGCCTCGACGATCTGCTGGCCGTGCTCGCCGTCGATCCACACGCGGACCCGTCCAGCGCGCCGGGCCTGCGTCGACGCCTGCTCGTCCTCGCGGTCGTGTTCGACCTGGGGATCCAGCTCAGCCTGCTCACCTACGGCATCACCACCGGCGGGCCACCGACCGCCGCCGACCACCGCACGGCCGGGGTCCTCATCTTCGCCGGGTTCGCCGTGCTCTGGCTGGCGGTGCGCCCCTCGCTGCGCGCGCACGCCCACCACTTCGCGGTGCTCAACACCTTCACGATCGGCGTCGCTGGCACGACCCTGGCGCGTGTCATCCTGCAGCTCGGGGGCGTCGAGCTGCGGACCATGATCAGCGCCGACTTCATGATCATGGCGACCGTGCTCGCGGTCGGCGGGGTGTTTGTCGCCCGCTGGATGCTGATCATCAGCGCCATGGCCGTCGCGCTGGCCACGATCGTCGCCCTCCTGCCCGCGAGCGCGGTCCGCCTGTCGCCCGTGGCGTATCCGCTCCTCGATCTCAGCATGCTCGCCACGTGGGCGACCGCCTCACGCGTCCGCTCACCCCGGCCCGCGTGAGCCGCTAGCGGGGCCCGAACGGCGCGACGAAGCTGTCCTCGCGCACGAGCTTGTCGAGCTTGCGGTACTCGGCGCGCACGGCGTCGAGGACCTGCCGCAGGGTGATCGTGGTGCCCTCGTGGGCGGCCGCGTAGGCGGCACCGAGGGCGATGTTGCGGATCTGGCCGCCGCTGAGATCGAAGCGCTCGGCCAGCAGCACCGGGTCGACGCCGGGGTCGACGGGCGCGGCCGCGGGCCACACCTGCTTCCAGATGCGGGCGCGGCTGGCGACGTCGGGCGCCGGGAACTCGACGATCACCTGCAGGCGCCGGAGGAACGCGGCGTCGATGTTCTTGCGCAGGTTGGTCGCCAGGATCACGAGGCCGGGGAAGCGTTCGATCCGCTGGAGGAGGAAGCCGACCTCGATGTTGGCGAAGCGGTCGTGGGCCTCGCGGATCGCCCCGCGCTTGCCGAAGATCGCGTCGGCCTCGTCGAAGAAGAGCGCGACGTCGGCGGCCTCGGCCTCGGCGAACAGCGCCTCGAGGTGCTTCTCGGTCTCGCCGATGTACTTGCTGACCACCTGCGAGAGGTCGATGCAGTACAGGTCGCGGGCGCACGCGCGGGCGACGATCGCGGCGGCCATCGTCTTGCCGGTGCCCGGGGCGCCGGCGAACAGCGCCGCCAGCCCGCGCGCGCCAGCGAGGCCGAAGCCCCAGCGGTCGAGCACGAGGCTGCGCTGGTGGACGCGGCGGACGACGTCTTGCAGCTGCGCGGCGGGCTCGGGCGGGAGCACGAGGTCGTCCCAGCGGTGCGCCGTGGTGATCGGGGCCGCGAGCGCGCCGAGCTTGGGCGTGGCGTGGCGGCGGCAGGCGAGCAGGAGGTCGCCGAGGTCCGGCGCCGCGGCGCCGCGGCCGTCGGCGAGGCCACGGGCCGTCACGGCGGCGGCCTGGATCTGGCGCGGGGTGAAGCGGAAGTTGTCGGCGGCGGCGCGGCGCGGCTCGGGCGAGCTGTCCGGAAGGACAGCTTGCCAGAGGGCCTCGCGGGCCGACAGCTCGGGGACCGGGACGTGGAGCTCGGCGATCGCGGGGATGCCGGGCGACGCGAGCTCCGGCTGCCACGGGCCCGCGGTGATCACAAACAGCAGGTCGACGGGCTGCAGCGGCGCGAGGAAGGGGCGCGCAGGCTCGGCGAGGACCCAGGCGACCGCGGCCGCTTCGAGGCGGGCCGCGCGGGCCAGCAGCGCGAGCAGGTCGGCGTGATCGTCGTCGCCAAGGCTCGCCGCGCGGGCGCCGTCGACGATCAGCAGCGGGCGGCCGAGCCCGCCGCACAGGGCGGCCGCGAGCGAGCGCCGACCGACGCCGTCGCGGCCGTGCAGGTTGATCGCCAGGCGGGCGCCGCGGGCCGCCGCCTCGCGCCAGCGCGCCAGCGCGGCGCTCACCGGCGGGGCCAGGCACAGCGTGTGAGCGAGCGCCGGGTCCGGCGCGCGGCGCTCGACGCAGGCGTGGATGGAGCTGTCCATCGAGACATGTCCGGAGAGCCAGCTCAAGAGCCCCGGCGCGGGCCGCAGGGCGTGGCGCAGCTGGGCCTCGCCGACGGCGTGTGGGCGCGCATGAATGAGGCCGAGGCGGCGCAGCGGGCCGGCGGCGGTGAGCATGGGCAACAGGCGGAGGCGGGCCGCGGGCTCCGGGGCCAGCAGCTCGAGCGCGAGCTGCACGCTGGGCTGGCGCCGGGTGATGTCGTCGTGCAGCCAGCCGAACACGCGCTCGTAGCGGAGATCGAGCTCCGGGGCGAGGGTCAGCAGCAGGAGCTGACGCAGCGGCAGCGGGGCGCAGGCCTCGGCGTGGGTGGCGAGCAGCTGCTCGAGGCGGAGGACACCGCCCGCGTCGCGGGTCGCGGCGATGCGGGCGTCGAGCTCGCCGCGGCGGGTCGTGGCCGCGGCGCGCAGCTCGGCGAGGGCGCCGTCGATCGGGACGCGCTCCCACAGCGGGACCGCGAAGGGGCGCGACAGCAGCTCGCGCAGCTCGTCGTCGGAGACGTAGAGGCCGCGCTCGCTGGTCTCGTGGCCGGCGGCGCGGCGGGCCCGGACGGCCTCGCGCAGGAGCACGAGATCGAGGAGCTCGAGCTCGGCCGCGAGCTGCTCGGCGTCGGCGCTGAAGGGGACCGCGGGCATGCCGATCAGTAGGTGCCGATGGCGATGAAGTGGAAGCGGCGCCAGTTATGATCGCCGTCGTTGTTGCCGGTCTTGATGTATGCCTCGCCGGCCTTGACGGCGACGATGATCGCGTTGTCCTTCGTGTTGCCGGAGCTGCTGGCGTTGTTGTCGTCGGGGAACTGCTGGGTGGCGACGACCGTGGGCGTGCCGGAGAAGGCGCTCGAGAACACGATCTTCCACAGGTTGCCCGACTTGCTGACCGCGAAGCCGGAGCCGCTGACGATGCTGCCATCGGCCGAGACGGTGCCGCGGACCATGCGCAGGCGCTCACTGGCGCCGGTGGTCACGTGCAAGCCGTTGCTGACCAGGTTGGCCGCGTAGAGCGGCTTGTAGACCGCGTTGGCCGGGTCGCCGTCGCGCACGTGGAGGCCGATGCCATCGGCCTCGAGGCGGTGCCAGTAGCGGTTGCGGTGGTGAAAGCGCAGCGAGACGCCGACCTCGGGCACGCTCGTCGGGTCGGCGTCCTCCTGCAGGAATTCGAGGAAGATCTTGGTGCCGCCGGTCGGCACGCCGGCCTCGCGCCGGATCAGCAGGTTCGGGTCGGTGTTGTCGAGGACGAGGTTCCCGTCCAGCGCGAGCGCCTTCTTGAGGTTCACCGCCCCGTCGACGCTGAGGGTGCCGGTCACGGCGACGTTCTTCTTGAGCGCGGCGTCGCCGGTCACCGTGAGGCTCGTGGCGACGCTGAGCGCCTTCTTGAAGGTCGCGTCGCCCTCGGCGTTGAGGGTGCCCTGCGCGGAGAAGTTGCCGACAAACAGCGGCTTGTAGACCTTGTTCGCGGGGTCGCCGTCGCGGACGTGCAGCCCGGCGCTGTCGCCCTCGATGCGGTGCCAGTAGCGATTGAGGTGATGGAAGCGCAGCGAGGCGCCGACCTCGGGCACGGTCGCCGGGCTGGCGTCGTCCTGGTGGAGCTCGAGGAGGATCTTGCTGCCGCCGGTCGCCGCGCCCGACTTGCGCCGGACCAGCAAGCTCGGCTCGGCGGTGCAGAGGCTCAGGTTGCCCTCGAGGCCGAGGGTCTGCTTGAGGGTGACGGCGCCGTCGACGTTGAGGGTGCCGGCGACGCTGGCGTTCTTCTTGAGCAGCGTGTCGCCGGTGACGGTGAGGCTCGTGCCGACGCTCGCGGCCTTCTTGAAGGTCGCGTCGCCGTCGGCGCTGAGCGCCGCGGCGGTCGAGAGGTTGCCGGTGATCGTCGCGGCGCCGGCGATCGCCAGCGTCTTCTGGCCCTTGAGGTCGCCCTGGACCTCGGTGGTGGCGCCGCTGAGCCGGGTGGTCGGCCAGTCGCCGCCGAAGTTGACGGTCAAGGCCGTGCCCTCGTCGACGAGCGCGCGACCGGGCTGCCCGCGGCGCGTGGAGTGACCGAGCGTGAGGTCCGCGGCGCGGATCGTCGCGGCGTTCTGCTCGGCGACGTTGAGGCGGCTCTGCGCGCCGCTGTAGGCGAGGTCGCCGGTGACGCTGAGCGGACCGGCGACGCTGACGGCCGCGCGCAGCTCGACCTGGTTGTAGGTGACGCCGAGCGCCACGCGATCACGATCGAAGGCGGGCTCGACGTCCGCCCGGGGCGTGAGCTGTTCGCTGCCGAGGGTCTTGGCCGCCGCCCTGGCGTCGACCAGCTCGGTGCGCTGACTGGCCCGCCAGGCGTACGAGCGGTTGCCGCGCAGCCAGACGGCGAGCATGCGGTCCTTGGCGAGGGTGCGGGCGGCGGCGATGAAGCGCCGGGTCTGCACGACCTCGCAGGCGAGCAGCTCCGAGCCGTGGCCGTCGCCCGCGTGCCAGCGCAGGCACGCGAGCAGCGAGCCCGCGTTGGTGGCGTCGGTCTGGGCGTTGGCCCGCGAGATCTCGAGCAGCGCCGCGCCGGCCGTCCAGTCGAGGTCGCGGAAGACCACCGGGTAGAACTGGGCCTCGTCGCCGTCGACGCGGAAGTTGTGCTCGCGCACGGAGATGTCGTCGAGGCGCGCGAGCCCGCGGACGTCGAGCGCGGCCTCGGGGTCCTGGGTGCCGACCGCGAGCTTGCCGGCGACGGCGAAATCACCTGTCCCCTGGAGCAGGTTCGGGCGAGCGCGCCCGCCCGAGCGCAGGGTCGGGCCGCCGTCCGGCTCGGCGGGCAGCCGCAGCCCGGCGCTGGCGCGCAGGCCGGGGTTCGGGTCGAGGGTGATCACGCCCTTGGCGTCGACGCTGAGGCGCCCGAGGCGGACGGCGCCGACGTTCGCGGCGGCGACGTTGACGGCGTGGAACTCGAGGGTGGGGACCTCGCGCATGCGCGTGGCCCCGCGGGTGCCCTCCTCCTCGGAGCTGCCGCCCTGCACGCGCGACGGGGCCTCGGCGTAGAACAGCGAGACGTCGGCGGCGCCACCCGGGAGGTCCCTGGGCACCGGGATGCCGTCGCGGACGCTGGGCACGACGAGCAGGCGGCCGCGCTCGTCGATCGCCGTGCCGGGGCCGAGGCGCAGCAGCCACGGGCCCGTCGCGGTGAGCTCCAGGCCCCTGGCCACGCCGGCGATCGTCAGCAGGTCGAGGACCCGACGCAGGCGGTCGCTGTGGTAGCGCTGCTCGTCGACGAAGTCCTGGGCGGTCAGGAACTGGCCGTCGAAGTAACGCCCGCGCTCGTCGGTCTCGAGCTCGGGATAGAGCGTGTACACGGTGGTGTCGGACACGGGGCTCCTTGTCTACGGGCGGCGTTAGCTGCTGCCGAGCAGGGTGTTGACGCCGAGGCGCAGGCCCGGGCGTTCGGGGGTCGGTCGGTGGACGATCTGCATCGACGGGACGGCGAAGCGCAGGCCGTAGAAGGTGTGGGCCGGCTTCTCCTGATCGATGATCGCGCGGATCGAGCGGTCGTAGCGGGACAGCGCTTCCGGGTCGCGGCTCGGCACGCGGACCTCGACCTGAAAGAAGTGCGTGACCGCGGTGAACTCGACGATCGTGACGCTCTCGGGCAAGCCGACATAGACGCCGATCATGCGCCGCAGGCCCTCCCGGGTGCCGCGCAGGCGGTACAGCTGCATCGCCTCGGCGACCACGCGGCGCCGGGTCTCGTCGTCCCACTCGTCGCGCAGGGACACGGCGACCCAGCGCGCGAGCCACGGGACGAACTCGGCGGGGGCCCGGCGCTCGTCGGGCTCACCGGGCCCGGGGCGCAAGAAATTGGGCAGGCGCTCGACGATGTGGCGCAGGCCCGGCGATCCGGGATCGCCTGTCCCTTCGGGCAGGTCGGCGCCGTCGAGGATGCGCTCGAAGGCGAGCAAGATCGAACCGAGCCGCGGGTCGCGGCGCAGCCACGCGGGGAGGCTGTTGAAGTAGCTGCTCATCCGACGACCTCCTTCCAGCCCTCGCTGGTCGGCTCGAACAGGCGAAGCTTCGAGCCGGGCAGATCGAGGCCGACCTGCTCGTGCGGGTCGAGGCGCAGGCCGACCTGCGCGCCGTCGCCGGCGCTGAGCACTCGATCGGGGGCCGGCGTGTGCGCGCCGACCTCGGCGACAAAGTCGACACCCGCGACGCCGTCGAACAGGGCGTAGAGATCGGAGAGGAACACCTCGCCGCCAAACGGCCAGCCGTCGCCGTCGACGCCGCCGACGTAGGGATCAAACCACCGGGACAGCGCGGCGAGGACCCGCGCGCGCGCGGTCGTCGGCGCGACGTCGTCGTCGAGGTACACGCTGGCGTCGACCCGCACCGTGATCACCGCCGGCGGGACGACGTGCACGCGGGTGGTCAAGATCCGGCGCGGCTCGAAGAAGCTGCGCAGCGGCGCGAACACCCCGCTGTTGCCGGGCTCGGCGAGGACGACGAGGGTCACGTGATCGGGCGCGAGGGCCAGCGGGGCCCCGCCCTCGAGGTCGCGCTCGGCGAGGCAACGGACGCGGCGCAGGCCGGCCTTGCCCGCGAGCGCGCTGGCCTCGGGGCTGCTCGGCCACGCGTCGCGGGTGAGCGCCTCGTAGTCGGCGGCCGTGACGGCGCGGTACGGCGTCCAGACCTGCGCGAGGGCCAGGCGCATGGCCTCGGCGAGGTCGGGCTCGCGGGCGATGTCCCGCCCGGCGAGCAGCTCGAGGAAGGCGCGGGTCATCGCCTCGGTCTCGCGCCGCGTGCGGTAGTGGAGCATCTCGACCAGCGCGGCGAACAGCTCGATGAGGGTGATGCCGAGGTCGGCCGGGCCGTGGTCGGTCCACTCGGGGCACAGCGTGGGCAGACGAGCGCGCGCCTCGGCGAGCAGGTCGTCGTAGCGGATCTCGGGGATCTGAGAGAGCGTCGCGGACATCAGACATCCTCCGTGGGGCCGACGAGCGTCAACTCGTGCACGCCGCTGTAGACGAGCCCGCCCGCGAGGGCGCGCCGCTGCAGCCCGGACAGCGGCTCGCTGGCGTCGGGCAGCGGCGGGTCGGTGATCACGGCGAGCGACTCGATGTGGTGCACGCCAGGGATGCGAGCCAGGAGGCGGTAGAGGTGCGATCGCCGGGGGATGCGGCCGAAGTCCCACCCGAGCCCGAGCTCACCGCCGGTCAAGGGGTGCAGGAAGCGCGTGATCTCGCCGCGCAGGTCGTTGAGGAGGCGGGCCGCGGCCGCGCTCGCGGTGGCCACCACGGCGGCCCGCACGGTGACCCGGATCCACCGCGGGCCCGACACCTGGGTCCGCATCGCCGGCGGACAGCGGGCGCGCAGGTAGGCCTCGACGTGCTCGATCAGGCCGAGGCTCGGCACCGGTTGGTCGGCCTCGCTGCGCGGGACGATGACGACGCGGACCTCGGCGGCGCGGCTCGCGACCTCCGCGGTGTCGGCGGGGATCTGGCCGCCGACGATCCACCCGCCGTCGTCCCGCGTGCCAGCGTCGGCGGCGCGGAGGTCGATGGCGACGTCGATCGGGTTGAAGGTCGCGGTGAGCACGTGCGCCCGCGCGACCTCGGGGGCTGCCTCAAAGGCCAGGTCCTCGAGGTCCACGGCGGTGACCGCCCGGTCCCGATGCCGCAGCCGTCGGGGGCCGCGGGCGCGCGCGCGGGCGTCGTCCTCGCGGCCGCAGCCGCCGCTGGCGGCCTCGATGTTGCTCACCCCGTCGACGTAGGGGATCGCCGTCTTGAGCTTGCTGACGGCCCCGACCGGCCGGTTGCCACGCTCGCCGCCGCCGCTGCGGTAGACGGCGGCGCGGATGTTGCCGCGACCGCGCGGCGGGGCCCGCCCGCGGAGGCCGTCGCCGAAGCGCAGCTCGCCGGTCTCGGCGTCGAGGACGTAGTGGCGGTCCGCCGGGCCCGAGCCGTGGAAGTGGGTGACGGGCGTCCAGCGGACCCACGCGGCCGTCAGGGCGCCGGCCGGGTCGCGCGTGGCCGTGACAGCGTCGTCGCCGAGCTCGCTGCGCAGGGCGGCGAGCTCACGCTCACTGGTCTGGTCGCGCTCGCGGACCTCGATCCGCTCGTCGGCGAGGATCGGGGCAGCCCGCAGCGCCAGGCGCTGCTCGGGGGCGCCGGTGCCGGAGCCGAGGACCTCGCCCCGGCGGGTCACCCCGTGCATCGCCCAGATCGTATTGAGGCTGATCGACGCGATACGCGGCGTGAAACGAAAGCCACCAGACAACCACCGGACACGCAGCCACACGCCTGTGCGCCCGAACAGCGAGGCGACGGCGATGTCGGGCGGGCCCACGAAGCTGACGATGCCGCGCTGACGCAGCGCGTCGCTGCCGTCGCGCACACCGAGGCGGGTCCAGCCGCGCGCGCCGAGGTACTCCCACACGACCCGCGGGACCTCGCCGCGCGCCGGGAGCTGCTCGCTCGGCTCGGTCTGCGCGGCCTCGGGCGCGAGCACGTCGAGGTAGAGATGGACCGGCCTGGCATCGAAGCCGCGATCGAAGCCGAGGTACATGGCCGGCCGCGCGCCGAGCTCGACAGCGCCTTCGGGGCGGGCCTGGAACACCTGCACACCGCGAGCACCGTCCAGGCGGCCGAGCTCGCGGATGTGCCCGAGGTCGCGGGTCACGCTGCGATCGGCGACGACCTCGGCGAGGGCGTGGCTGTACGACAGACGCACGCTGGCGAGCAGCGGGGCGCGGCCTTCTTCGTAGCCGCCCGCGATCACACGCACACGCAGCCAGCGGCCGAGCTTGCCGTTGTGGCGGGCCAGGCTCGCGGTGAACGGCAGGCGGAAGCGGACCCGACCGGGGCGTGTCAGCGCGTAGCTGTCGTCGACGAAGGCGTACAGGTTCTCACCGCCGCTCAGGATCGCCGGATCGCTGCCCGATGAGCGGCCGAGCTCGGTCCAGCCGCCCGCCTCGTCGCGCAGCTCCCACACGAGACGCAGCTCGGCGCGGGCCTGTGGGCGCGCGGCGTCCGTGGCGACCGCGGCCGCGAGGCTCAGGTCCAGCGCCACGCTGGCGCCGCTCGGCTGGGCCAGGACCTCGCCGCCGTCGAAGGCGCAGGCGCTGCCGATCCGCGGCGCGAGGTCGAGGGGCGAGAAGTCCGTGCTCGCGTCGATCTGGCTGGCGCCGCGCAGCACCTTCGCGGGCAAGACCCCCGTCGCCGAGAAGGTCGCGGACAGCTGGACCTGGCGCAGCTGCGGGAACACGGGCGGCGGCCCGGGCTGCGCCACCAGCCGCGCCACCAGCCACACCTCGCTGCGCCCGCCGATGCTGGTGGCGCGCAGGGAGGGCGGGCGCGTGATCGTGGCGGTCAAGCGCTGGCCGACGACCTGCACGTCGGCCGCCAGCGCAGTCCCATCGTCGCCGTGCCAGCTCAGCTCGAGCCCGGTCGGCGGCGCAGCGAAGTCGAGGCGGACGATCCACGACTCGGCGTCCGCGCGGGCGAGGATCGCCGGGCAGGCGATGTCCAGCTCGTGCACCGCGGGGGTCTGCGGATCGAAGGCCCGCAGCGGGCCTGCGCCCAGGTCCAGGCGATCGCGCTCGGGCGCGTGGGCGTACAGGCCGAGCAGCCGCGCCCGCGTGACGACCAGCTCCTCCTCGGTCTCGAAGACGATCGGTGCGGACGAGCTGTCGCGCTCGTCGGCGGTCGCCTCGACCTGGGTGCCCGCCGGCACCACGGCGTCGACCGGCGCGCCCGCGGCCAGGCGAAAGCACAGCGGAGCGCGGGCGGGCGCGGGGCGCTGGCGCTCGACGCCGATCAGCCGGAGAAACGCCGCGAAGCTGGCGTCCGGCACCGCGTTGATGCCGTCGAGCACGTGGCCGCTGAGGCCGGCGAACACCCGCACCAGCGCGCCCAGCAGGTCCTGCCCCTGCCCCGCCGCGGCCGGCGTCCACGCGCCGCCGGTGAGCTCGTGCAGCAGCGTCTCGGTCTGCGAGACGATCGTGTCGGTCGTGCGAGCGTCGACCCGCGGCGCGCGTGTCCAGTCATCCGTCACGGTTGGTGCCTCCGGGCTCGAGGTAGAACGGGTAGACGAAGCTGAAGCGGCTGCTGGCCGCGCGCAGGCGGTAGTCGATCTCGATGCGCAGGAGCCCGGCCTCGCCGTCGTCCGGCGTGACATCGACGCCGAGCAGCTCGATCCGCGGCTCGAAGCGGCTGAGCGCGTCGACGACGGCCGCGTGCACCTTGCCGATGAGCTGCGGGTTCGGGGCGGCGAACACCAGGTCGTGGATCGTGCAGCCGAAGTCAGGCCGCATGATGCGCTCGCCCGGGGCGGTCTCGAGGATCGCCCAGATCGCCTGCTCGACACACGCCTCCTCGCTGGCCGTCTGCACCCGGCCCTCCGTGAACTCAAGCGGTGTCTGCCACCCTGCGCCGAGGAACTTCCAGGCCATGCCGACTCCTAGCTGCTCACCTCGAGCGCGCCGTCGTTGAGGTTGATGCCGCTGCCGCCGGTGAGCGTGAGGCTCTGCTCGGCGTCGATGGCGATCGAGCCGCCCGCGACCGACACGTCGCTGGCGTCCTGGATGACGAGCTTCTTGCACGACAAGGTGACCTCGCCCTCGCGCAGCGTCAGCGTGATGTCGCGGCCGACCTTGATCTCGACGCACTTCGCGGCGGTGATCGTGACGGCCCCGTCGGCGCTGGCGAGGGCCAGGGCGTTCTCGGCCCCGGCGGCGATGATCTCGATCCTCTCGGCGCCCGCGGTGTCATCGAAGCGCAGCACGTGGCCGCGCGCCGACTGCAGCACCCGGTGCGCGGCCATGCTGTCCTTGGGGACAGGTGCCGGCCGCTTCTTGCTCCACAGCGCTCCGACCACGAGCGGCAGCTCCATCTGTCCGCCGAGGAAGCCGACCACGACCTCGTCCCCGACCGCGTAGGGCCAGTACAGCCCGTGCGCGGCGGCGGCGTCGTCGGCACGGGCGCCAGCGGCCGGGCTGAGCACACGCGCCCAGTGCGACTCGACCTCGCTCGACACGGTCGGGAACACGACCTTCACGCGCCCGAGGTGGTCGGGGTCGTCGACGTTCGAGACGGTCCCGATCACGAGCCCGCCGAACGGGCCGCGCGGCGCCACGTCGTCATCGTCATCGAGGAGGTCGAGGCTGCTCATGTCGCCGTCCGCTGCCCCTCGAAGTCGGTGGTGAAGCCGTCGCGGTCGTAGGTGTGCACCACCCGCGTCAGCCAGTAGTTGCCCGAGAAGCGGGCGCCAAAGCCGACGACCTTGAGGACCTGGCCGGGCCGCAGCCCGGCCGTCCCGAGCATGCGCCCGCGGCAATGGACGTGGCGCAGCGCCATCCCCTCGAGCTCGGCCGCTGCCGCCAGCCTGGCCGCGTCGGCGCTGACGATCGCCAGGTCGGTGACGACCGTGGCCTCGGCCGAGAAGCAGTCGTCGGCGAGCGCCGGCCCGCTGGTCTTGCCGCCCATGCGCGACGCCAGGTCGGCCGCCGTGACCTCGCCGAGCACCGGCTTCTGCTCCGCCGGGTCCCAGCCGCGCGCCGCGACGGCGCCGACCTGACCGAGCACGCTGGTCGAGACGTGCAGCTCGAGCAGGTTCGCGCCCATGGTCGCCGTCATGCTCTCGTCGGCGGCGAGCGTTCGCGGGCCGAAGCGCAGCGTCGTGTCCTCGACGCGCAGCACGAGCCCGAGGCCGCGCGCGCGCGCGAGCAGGAAGGCGAGGTCGGTCTGCTCGCGCTGCATGACGTAGGGGTGGACCAGGCCCGACTCGGGCCCCTCGAGGGTCAGCCCGTGCTCGTCGGCGATCGCGGCGGCGATCTCACTGTCGCGCTGGTCGACAAACACCCGGGTCTTGCGCGCGCGCGCCAGCCGGTGCAGCCGATCGTAGCCGCGGATCGACACCTGCGGCGCCGCGTCCGGACCCACGTCGAGGTCGAGCCCGATGATCTCGCCGGCGAAGACCGGGTCGCTGTGCTCACCCAGGCCCATGCCGACGCGGAGCTCCCGCCCCTCTCGCACCGTGGCGTCGTCGATCCACTCGAGGTCGGCGGCGTCGAGATCGGCGGTGTCGACGACACACGAGCTCGGACGCCCGAGCTCGTGGCGGACCTCGACACGCAGCACCGCCACCCCCTCGCCGCCGCGGGTCAGCGAGCTGCCGTCCACCTCGATCTCGACGCGCGCGACCTCGGCGCGATCGAGCGCTGGCGTGGCGGTGGTGGCGAGCTCTGGCATGGCGTCAGCGAATGGCCGGGATCGTCAGGACGGTGCCGGGAATGAGGGTGCGGGGATCGTCGATGTCGTTGGCCTCGGCGATCACGCGCCAGCGTGTCGCCGAGCCGTAGCAGCGGGCCGCGATCGCCTGCAGCGTGTCGCCGAGCCGCACGGTGTGGGTCTTTTGCACGTCGGACGAGTTGAGCTCGCCGCGGTCGACGGAGGCGTCGGTGAAGGTGCAGCTCAGCTTGGCCCGCACCGGCGTGCCGTCGGGCAGGAAGCGCGTGTACTGCTGGTTAAGCGAGGTCAGCGGGCCCTCGATCAGCTTGACGTTGCCCCACCACACGTCACACAGCGGGGGCCGATGCAGCTCGCTGTTGACCTGCTGCAGGCCGGCGATCTGCGCCGTGTACGGCAGCACGCTGACCCCGGACGGCGGCGTGAAGACGTGCAGCGCCGTCGGGTTGGGGACGCTGACGAGGTTGCCCCAGCCACCGCCGCCGCCGCCGGGGGCGCCCTCGTAGGTGTCGATCGAGACGTCGAAGGACAGGGTCGCCGGCGAGATGCCGTCGCCGCAGTAGCTCAGGGCGTAGCTGCGCTTCTGCACCGT
>JBGAUO010000250.1:0-1882 GCA_044228605.1 Nannocystis sp.
GCCGCGCGCCGAGGCCTTCGCGATCGCGGACGGGCGGTTCACGGCGGTCGGCGGCAACGACGACGTGATGAACCTCAAGGGGCCGGACACCCAGGTCATCGATGCCGCGGGACGCCCGGTGTTCGCGGGCTTCATCGACGCGCATTCGCATCCCGCGTGGGGCGGTGTCGAGGAGCTCGTCTCGGTCAACTGCGACCTCCCGAGCATCGCCGACATCTGCTCGGGGCGCTCCAGGGCACGTACAGAAACCAGGACGTCACCGCCCTCCTCTGCCACTTCGACTACCTCCGTGATAGCCGCGATCCGCATGAGCATGCGAGCGGTGAAGCTGTCTATCAGGCGGCCCGTCGCATCGTCTCGGCGAGCCTCCTCGAAGGGGGCGAGCTCGCGCATGTGCGAGTCCGCTTCCTCCAGCCGCGCGGACTGCAGCGCCGCGCGCTGCGCGAGCGCATGCCGGACGCGACCGCGACAGAGGTGCTCCTCCGCTGGGTCGCCCAGAACTACGGCGAGGATCTCGCGCGCCGCGTCGCCGAGCGCCTCGTCCAGGCCCAGTCCACCGCAGCGATCCTCACGACCTTCAATGAGGTCGACATGTCGGCGATCTACAAGCTGCGCGCAACCTACAAGCAGAACTTCGTCGACAAGCACGGCGTCAAACTCGGCTTCATGTCCTTCTTCGTGAAGGCCACGGTCTCCGCCCTCAAGGCCTTCCCAGCCGTCAACGCCGAGATCCGCGGCGACAACATCGTCTACAAGCACTTCTACGACATCGGCGTCGCGGTCGGCGGCGGCAAGGGCCTGGTCGTCCCCGTGCTCCGCAGCGCCGACACCCTCGGCTTCGCCGATGTCGAGAAAGAGATCGCACGCCTCGGCGCCCGCGCCCGCGACAACAAGCTCACCCTCGAGGAGCTCAGCGGCGGCACCTTCACGATCAGCAACGGCGGCGTCTACGGCTCGATGCTCTCGACCCCGATCCTGAATCCGCCGCAGACCGGCATCCTCGGCCTGCACAACGTGGTCGACCGCCCGGTCGCGGTCAACGGCCAGGTCGAGATCCGGCCAGTCATGTACCTCGCCCTCAGCTACGACCACCGCCTGGTCGACGGCCGCGAGGCCGTCCAGTTCCTCGTGCACATCAAGGAGCGCATCGAGGCCCCCGAGCGGCTCCTGCTGGAGGTCTGACCGGACAAATTGGCCTGGCGGGTCCTGTGGCGCCGTCCTGCCCGGGATCCACTTCGAACCCGAGCATGATACGCTCGCGGACATGAGGCGCCAGGCCCCTATCAAGCGATCCCCTTCGGGTCAGCGCACGATCGCCACATCCCGGGCCACGAGCGCCACGTCGCTCGATGACCGCCCGCTGGCGATCTACCTCAGTCGCGACAACAAGCACCTGCTCGTCGCCCTGCCCTACGAGCTCTGGGTCCTGAACCTCGGCACCCTCGAGGTCGAGCGTACCCTCGAGCTGAGCTCGCCCGCGCCAAGCGTCTGCGAGGCCAGCAAGGACGGCGCCCTGTGGATCGGTGGCCACCACCTCCACTACGGCAGCATCTTCTCGACCACCGTCACGAAGATCGGCACCAAACTCGGTGACTTCGTCGACCGCGTCGCCCTCCTTCGCCCCGGCCTGCTCTGCGGCGTCGGCTCCCAGGGCGAGGTCCTCTGGGACATCGAGAAGGAGACCCCCGTCCACCGCCGCAAGGTCTCCGAACACCCCGTGCTCGGCCTCGTCCCCGTCGACGGCCGCGCCATCTGGGCCGATGGCTCCCAAAACGCCTGGGTCATCGACCCCGAACACCCCTCCGGCTACATGCAGCTCAAGCTGCGGACCACCAGCCCAACCGAGGTCGAGGCCGAAGGCATCGTCGCCCTCGGTCTGTCC
>JBGAUO010000251.1:0-1551 GCA_044228605.1 Nannocystis sp.
CGGCGTGGCCGAGGGCGCCGAACAGGCGCACGAGCTCGGCGAGCAGCGGCCCCTCGAGGCCGGGGCGCTGGTAGATCTGGGGCAGGACGCCGTGCAGGGCCGGGTTGTCGGCCGCGATCGCGGCCATCGCCGCGTCGATGCTGCGGCCGAGCCCGGGCGTGGCGGCGTCGGCACGCACGGCGATGGCGCGCCAGCGGGCCGCGGGCGGGACCCAGAACACGCGCTCGCTGCGGTAGAGGGCCGGATCTTCACAGTCGCGGCCGGCCTGATGCAGCTGGTCGCGGCGGCGTTCAAAGGCGTCGGAGATGTACTTCAGGAAGAGCAGGCCGAGGACGACGTGCTTGTACTCGGCGGCGTCCATGTTGCTGCGGAGCTTGTCGGCGGCCTGCCAGAGGGTGGCCTCGAACTCGAGCTCGCCGCGGCGTTCGGGCTCGGCGGGCTGCTTGCGGCGCAGGCGGGTGACGTTGGCCGGGAGGTCGTCGTCGTTGTCGGGGATCGGTGGTGGCGACTCGGGCTCGGGCTCGGGCTCGGGCTCGGGCTCGGGGGTGCTGGGCCGCAGGTTCTTCGTCGTGCTGCGCCGGGGCGGATCGGGCGGGTCGCTCTCGTCGACGGGGCCGAGGGCGATGCAGGCCGCGAGTGCGTCGCTGTCACGGAATTCGGGGAGGCGATGGGCGCGGGCGATGGTCCGCAGCTCGGGCTCGTCGAGCAGGCCGAGGAGCTCGCGGAAGCGGCGGTCGGGGAGCATGGCGAGCTGGACCAGGAGCTCCCGCCGCGAGCGCGCCGGGGCGATCCCGAGGCTGCGGGCCAGCTCGGCGAGGCGAGGCCGCGCCAGCGCCTCGAGGACAGCGTGCTTCGGGATGAAGGTCATGGGCGCGGGGACGCGGTTTTACGATATTTGCGGCGCGCTCGCGCAGCGACTTGCACAGCACGTGGACGCCGTGTTCATCGCGCTCGCTTCGTCGCAGCGGACCCGTGAGGAAGCTGGCGCCTCCAAGCTCGGTGGGGCGTCGGTTGACAGGGCCAGCGAAGGGGCGCATCGTCGACGGCGGCATGCCGCGACTCACGAGAGGGCGAGCACGCAGTGAGAATCCACGGCCCTACCGGGCCTGCGCACGAAAGTCGGAAGCGAAGCAGGAATGTCGAGAAAACTCTTTGTTGGTGGTCTGAGCTGGAACACGACGGATGATGGCCTGAAGGAGGCATTCTCTCGGTTCGGCGCGGTGACAGAGGCCAAGGTCGTGACCGACCGCGAGACCGGTCGTTCCCGTGGATTCGGGTTCGTGACCTACCAGGAGGCCACAGACGGCGCCGCGGCCCAACAGGCGATGGACGGCGCGTCGCTCGACGGCCGTGCGATCCGCGTCAATGCGGCCGAGGACAAGCCCCGCGGAGCAGGCGGTGGTGGTGGCGGCGGCGGCGGCGGTCGTGGCTTCGGCGGCGGCGGCGGTGGCGGCGGCGGTGGTGGTGGCGGCGGCGGCGGTGGTGGTGGTGGCGGTGTCCGTGACCGCGACTCCGGCTGCGGCGGCGGCGGAGGTGGTGGCGGCGGACGTG
>JBGAUO010000252.1:0-1505 GCA_044228605.1 Nannocystis sp.
CCACCTACCTCGACAACCGCGGCGAGCGCGACCACACCTTCCCCGCGCCCTTCGACTTCACCTGGACGCGCAGCACGCGCGAGAGCCAGGTCGAAGGCAAGTTTCCCCATGTCTCCGTCCTTGACGAGATCTTCGTCGAGACCATGGGCGGCGACCTCACCATCAAGGTCGAGAACAACACCGCGTCGGGCCAGGGGCTCTACTCCGAGCCCGTCTAGGACGCCAACCAGGCCCTCGACGACGCCAAGATCCTGTACGCGATCATGGGCCCGCTGGTGCTGCTGAAGATCCTCCCGTATCGGGAGACAAAGTGGCGCTACTTCGTGTTCAACACGCGGGTCAAGACGGTCGCGCGCATCGACGCGATCGGCCAGAGCTGCATGCAGCTGCCCGAGGAGCACGGCATCGTGTTCCCGGGCGGTTATTACCTGCGCACCGGCGACAGCAAGCAGTTCGGCGGCGACTCGGCGGCCTTCGAGTTCGAGCGGCGCATCGACTCGCCCAACGGCGAGGACGTGCTCTACGTGTTCTACCGCCGGGACCAGGGCCGGTACGTGCTGTTCCCGTACAACCTGATCCGCAAGGAGATGCAGAACCCGATCCCGGCGAACGGCTACAGCCTGTTCCCGGACGGCCGCCTGGTGGTGTTTCGCGTGCAAGGCGAGGAGCCGACGCGGCTGCACCCGATGCAGGTGTGGCGCACGCCCTTCATGTCGGCCGAGCACGCGGCGGCGGCCCCGACCGACGGCTCGTACCTGGCCAAGGTCGGCAACGCGGAGCTGGTGCGCGGCATCTCGGAGACGCTGAGCGTGGTCCGCCTGGTCGAGAACCAGGACCCGCGCCGCGAGACCTACGAGGACCTGATCGCGCAGGCCGCGAAGGTCGCGGACAATTATTACTGGATCGGCAATCCGGAGGTCGGCGACCTGGCCGGCGCGCTGCGGACCATCCGTCAGACCGGCGAGCTCATCATCGACGAGTTCGAGAAGGTCGTGCAGATCCGCAAGCGCGCCCGCGAGGCGCTCGCGGAGGCGCAGGCCCGCCAGGCCGCGCTGGTCAAGACCCTGCGCCCCGGCGACTGGAAGAACGTCGAGCAGTACATGCAGGCCCTGACGGCGCTGCGTAACCAGCGCGGCGCGGTGATCACCGCGCGCGAGGTCCGATCGATCGACCTCGCCGCGCTCGACGTGCTCGAGAAGCAGCTGGTCGACGAGTTCGACCGCATCAGCAGGGCCTGCGTCGACTTCCTGGTCAAGGGCGACGCGCTGCTGCCGGTGACCGCCAGCCTCGACGGCGTGCTGGCGCGGGTCGAGAAGCTCGACAACGCGGCGCAGCTGCAGCCGATCGAGCAGGAGATCACGGCGCTGGGCGACGGCCTCAACGTGCTCGCCGAGGTCGTCAGCGGCCTGCAGGTCGGCGACGCGGTCGCCCGCACCAAGATCCTCGAGGACATCTCGACGGTGTTCGCCCACCACGGCCGGGTCCGCGCGACCTACCAGAGCGTG
>JBGAUO010000253.1:0-1332 GCA_044228605.1 Nannocystis sp.
CCGCCAGCTCGAGCTCCTTGTCGATCACCTCGCGCATCACCTCGATCGGCTTCGAACCACTCAGGTAGCGACCGTTGATGAAGTACGCCGGCGTCCCCGTGACCCCCAGGCGCCGCGCCTGTCGCAGGTCACGCTGCACGGCCGAGCCCCACTTCAGCGCCTCGAGGTCCGCGTGCACGCGGGCCGTGTCGAGCCCGGCCTCGCGGGCGTAGCTGTCGAGCTGCTGCATGTCGAGCCCGCGCTGACCAAACAGCAGGTCGTGGAACTCCCAGAACTTGCCCTGGTCCTGGGCCGAGCGCGCGGCCAGGGCCGCGAACATTGCCTGACTATGGAAGTCGAGCGGGAAGGCCTTGTAGGCCACGCGCACCTTGCCCGCGTACTCGCGCTCGACCTGCTGGATCGTTCGGTGGCCGCGCTCGCAGTACGGACACTCGAAGTCCGAGAACGCCACGATCGTCACCGGCGCCGTCGCCGGGCCGCGCACCGGCGCGTCGCCCAGCTCGACATAAAACCGTTCGAACGGCACCCCGCCCGGCTCCTGCGAGCCGTCGCTCATGTCGAAGGCCGGCAGCCGCTGCGCGTCCGCGGACGCCACCGGGCTCGCCTCCGGCAGATCCGGCGGCGCCGCTGGCTTGCGACAGCCGACCGACCACAGCAGCAAGCATGCGCTCGCGACGAAACGGACACGGACCAGGCGCGACATGAGCCGCGAGATTGTACGCCAGCCAGACCCCTCACCTGCGCAGCTCAAGGTGCGTATGCCCATACCGACCCGGGCCGGGGACTTCGCTCGACGTTTTTTCGGTACCATCGCCCACCCGCAGGAGCTTCCAGCGGGAACTTTCATCTCCGGCCAGGCGTCCAGGGCGACGCGGAGGCAGCGAGCGCATGCAGCAGGTCCAGTGCGACAATGTCCACCACTCCTACGACGGCGTGCGCGACGCGGTGCAGGGCTTCAACCTCACGATCAAGCGCGGCGAGGTGCTCGCCCTGATCGGCCCCAACGGCGCCGGCAAGAGCACCACCCTGCGGATCCTCGCGACCCTGCAGTGCCCCGACAAGGGCCGCGTCCTGTGGGACGGCCGCGACGCCTGGCCCGCCCGCTACGAGATCCGCCAGCGGATCGGCTTCCTCGGCGACGGCAACGCCCTCTACCCCGGCATGACCGCCGCCGGTTATCTGCAGTTCTTCGCCGAGTGCTACGGCCAGTCCGACAGCGCCGCCAAGGCCCGCGTCAGCGAACTCCTGCAGATCTTCGACCTCAGCTCCAAGTCCGAGGCCCGCGTCTCCGAGATGAGCAAGGGCATGCGCCAGCGCCTCTCGATCGCCCGC
>JBGAUO010000254.1:0-1112 GCA_044228605.1 Nannocystis sp.
ATGCCATAGTGCGCGTCGCCGTTGCCGCCGGAGTACTGCTTGACCTCGAGCGTCACCGGGTCGATGCGCCAGGTCGAGTCCGAGAAGACGGCCGAGGTCCACACATAACCGGCGGCGTCGACCGCCGCGCCGTAGGGGGCGTAGCCGTTGGGGGCATCGTAGAGCGGCCAGTTGGGCAGCGGCACGGTCACCTCGAGCGCGCCGGTCTCGCCGTCGAGGCGGCCCATGACGGCCTGCCCGGGGCCCGTGAGCCAGCCGACCCAGACCTTCTGATTGTCGAATTGGCAGGTCTCCTTGTTGAAGTCGCCGGGGGTCCAGGTGGTGCCGCGCGGGCCAGCGCCGCCGCTGAAGACATTGTTGGTGACCTGGGTGCTCCACAGCTGGCACTCGTCGCTGCCCCAGGGCAGCAAGGTGTCCTTGTCGGGCGAGGTCTCGATCATGCCATTGCCGTTTTTGTCGACGCAGTCGGCCTTGTTGGCGGCGACCTTGGTCACCCAGCCGGTGTTGCGATTGGACACGACGACGAAGCGGCCGGTGATGTTGACGGAGGTGCGCGAGGTGCTGGCGTTGGCCGGGTTCGGGTCGGCGTAGTAGCGGGCCTCCTCGATCATCGTCGTCGTATTGATCTTGCTGACGCTGCCCTGGCCGGTGTTGGCGATCCACAGGTAGCTGAAGTCGAAGCCGCCCATGCCCATGCCGCCGCAGTCGGGCGGCGGCTCGCCGGTGGTGCCGTGCAGACGGGTGTCGGCCACTTCGCGCATCCAGTGCGCCAGGTGAGCCTGCAGCGCCTCGATGCTGTCGAAGCGGTGGCCGGCGACGGCGTTGCGCTTGACGTAGCCGACGCCGCGCTCGTCCTTGCCCTTGGTGCGGGCTCGGTACGGCGCACAGGCGCGCGGTGTGACGCCCCAGTAGCGGCAGAAGGCGTGGAAGCGATCGTTGAACCTGACCTCGCGCGTCTGTGCGTTGTGCTCGTCGACCAGAGCACGGGCGTTGTCCAGCAGCACCTCGTGGGGTACGCCACCGAAGTGCCGGAACGCGCCTTCCAGGCCCTGCAGCCATGCCGACTGGCGCTCGTGCAGGAACACCGCGACGTAGCAGCGACGGCTGTAGCC
>JBGAUO010000255.1:0-475 GCA_044228605.1 Nannocystis sp.
GTCGAGACGCTCGAAGGGGGGGCGCTCTCGGTGCAGCTCGCGTTGCCTTCCGCACCCCCTTTGCAAGCCGGTCCGGCGGAGCTCCTCGTCCTCGTGGCGGAGCCGAGCGCGATCCCGACCGACCCGCGGGCCGAAGATCTCGTCGACGCCCCTCGACACCGCCTGGTGCGCCTCCCGCTGCCGCCGGCGCGCCGGTTCCGACACGCCCGGCGGACCCTCGACGACGTCGCCGCGTCGATGGTGGTCGAGCGGCGCGGCGCCGGGCCGGGCCCGTCGGAGGACCTCCTCGACGTCCTGCTGCGCGACGCCGACGCGTCCCGCGCGGCCGGCGCACGGGGTCAGGTGCGGGACGAGATCGTCAGCTTCCTCGTCGCCGGGCACGAGACGACCGCGACCGGGCTGGCCTGGGCGATGGAGCGCCTCACCCGCCATCCCGCCGCACTCGAGCGCCTCACCGACGAGGCGCGCTCCGGCG
>JBGAUO010000255.1:485-825 GCA_044228605.1 Nannocystis sp.
TGCGCCTGCGCCCGGTCGTCCAGCTCGTCCCGCGGCGGATGCTCCGCGATCTCGAGCTGCGCACCTGCACGGTCCCCGCGGGGGAGAAGGTCGTCGTCAGCATCTACCTCGTCCACCACCGTCCCGACATCTACCCCGAGCCGGACGCCTTCCGGCCCGAGCGCTTCCTCACCGACCCGCCGTCCTCGGCCTACGCCTGGATCCCGTTCGGCGGCGGCATCCGCCGCTGCATCGGCGCGGCGTTCGCCCAGGTGGAGATGGAGGTCGTGCTCCACACGCTCGTCGCGAACGCCCGCTTCACCGCCGTCGGCCCGGCCGAGCACGCCGCGCGCCGGGCGAT
>JBGAUO010000255.1:835-1098 GCA_044228605.1 Nannocystis sp.
GGCCGCCCGGCCCGCCCCCCCCGCGCCGGGGCCGACCCCCCCCCCCCCGGCGCCCGCCGGGCAGGTGCTCCTCGCCCGCTAGCGTCCTGCGCGCATGAGCGATCCCGCAGCCCCGCCCGAGCCCGAACGCACCGATCCCGCGGCGCCCCGCATCTTCCAGACCGGGCAGCCGGCCGGCGTCCCGCCGCTGGAGCTCACCGGCGAGCGCACGCTGCCCGACGTGCCGGAGGAGAACTACTGGTACCAGCGCCATCTCGTCGTCT
>JBGAUO010000256.1:0-1094 GCA_044228605.1 Nannocystis sp.
CAGCGCGGCATCTGGGACCCCAAGAAGCAACATTACCCCGACTACGACCGCCGCCTCGCCTGGTGGAACCGCCGCGGCGAGTACGTGCAGGCCTTCGAGCGCGACGCGGACGGCAAGAAGGACTGGGTCATCCTCACCCACTGGGACGCGATGGACCGCATCCAGGGCCTGCTCGGCCGCGAGGTCGTCGTCCTCGGCGCCGTCGGTGACATCCGTCCCAGCAAGACCGGCGGCCCCACGAAGGTGATGCTCAGCCGCCGCCGCAGCGGCAGCTTCCCGCTCATCTTCTTCGACAAGCAGATCCTCGCCGAGTCGCACGTCGAGTCGGCCAAGGGCGAGTTCATCCGCGCCCGCGGCGTCGTCGCCAAGTACCGCAACAAGTACACCAACCGCGACGAGTACCAGATCCTCGTCACGATCCCGGCCCAGGTCGAGATCGAGGTGCTCTCGCCGACCGCCCGGAATGTGCCCGCCCCGCCGCCCGCGAGCCCGGACGTCGCCCCGGCGCCGATCCCCGAGCCTCCCGTCGCGCCCGAGCTGCCTGGCGAACCACCCCCAGGTCCACCCCCAGGTCCACCGCTCGACCCGATCCCGATCGCACCCACGGCGACGGCCTCGCCGCCATAGCCCCCCTTCGCAACATCAGGCACCCCGCGCTTCACGGACGAACGCAGCCGACCCCCGAGAGCCCTCATGCACCGCGCCAGCCTCCTCCGTGTCGTCCCGTTCCTCCTCGCCGCCTCCCTCGCGGCCGCCTGCAACAACGACACCGGCGTCGACACCGAGGGCGACACCGTCGGCGACTGCACGGCCAAGCTGTCCAAGGGCGACCTCATCATCACCGAGATCATGCCGGACCCCGCCGGCGCCGATGACAACAGCTTCGAGTGGTTCGAGATCTACAACCCGAGCGACAGCCCCGTCGCGCTCGGCGACCTCGGCCTCGAGTACAGCAAGGTCGACGGCACCAGCGCCAAGGGCCACCTGATCAAGGACGACGCCCTCAGCATCGGCCCGGGCCAGTACTTCGTGTTCGGCAAGGCCGCCAAGGACACCCTCCCCGAGCACATCGACTACGGCTACGCCGCCGACCT
>JBGAUO010000257.1:0-1088 GCA_044228605.1 Nannocystis sp.
CGAGGCGCACCCGTCCCGGGTCAGCGAGCTGGTGCTGCGTGGCATCTTCATGTTCACCGACCGCGAGGCGGATTGGTTCTACGGTCGCGGCACCCGCGTGCTGTTCCCCGACGCCTGGGACGCCTTCATCGCCGTCATCCCGCCGGCCGAGCGCGGCGACCTGATCGCCGCCTACTACGCCCGCCTCACCGGCGAGGACCCCCAGCAGCGAGCCGAGGCCGCCCGCGCGTGGAGCCTGTGGGAGAGCACCGTCGCCTCCCTCGTCGCCGACGAGTCGACGCTCGCCCACTGCGACGACCCGAGCTTCACCCTCGCCTTCTCCCGTATCGAGTGCCACTACTTCCTCCACCGCGGCTTCCTGGCCCACGAGCAGCAGTTGCTCATGGACACCGCGAAGATCCGCCACATCCCGACCACCATCGTCCACGGACGCTACGACGTCATCTGCCCGCTGGAGAACGCGTGGCGCCTGCACAAGCGCCTGCCGCAGTCCGAGCTCGTCATCGTCGCCGACGGCGGGCACTCGGCCTTCGAGCCCGGCATCGCCGCCGCCCTGCGGGCCGCGACCGACCGGTACCGCTGAGCACCTGGCCGAAGGGTCAGGTGAGTCGCGGCCGCGCGCCGGGCCTCACATGAAGGTCTCGTCGCCCGCGGCCGCGCGCGCGGCCCACTCGATCCGGTCCACGCCCCAGTAGAGCAGCGGCTCACGCTGGGGTACGTCGACCACGAAGGTCGGCACCCCGAACACGCCCGCGGCCTCGGCCTCGGCCGTCACCGCGAACAGCTCGGCCTTGGCCTCGCTCGCCGCCGCAACCATCCCGGCGCCCGGGCCGCCGAGCTCGTCGGCGAGGCCGGCCAGCACCGCGGGATCGCCGATGTCGCGATCCTCGGCCCACAGCGCGCGAGCGATGCGGACGATCAGCGCCCGACCCTGCGGCGAGTCGCACAGGCGCGCCTGCAGCGTCATGCGCAGCGGCAGCACGCTGTTGATCGGGAAGCGCGTCGGCCAGGCGAAGGGCACGCCGGCGCGGGCCGCCTGACGCAGCAGGGCCTGCATCGTGTGGCGCCGCTTCTCCGGGCTCTGGGTG
>JBGAUO010000258.1:0-1056 GCA_044228605.1 Nannocystis sp.
GAAGAGGCTGCGGTAGGCGGCGCGGAGGCGGGCGAGGGGGAGCTCGGACTCGCTGGCGAGGGCGCGCTCGCCGAGGTCGGCGGCGCCGTTGAGGTCGCCGGTGTGTTCGGCGAGGATCGCCGCGAGGGCGAGCAGGCCGGGGTTGTCCGGGTGCTGGGCGAGCAGCGGGCGGAGCACGTGCTGGGCGTCGGCGGGGAGGCCGGCGCGGGTGAGGGTGAGGGCCAGGCGGGCGCCGTCGTCGGGGTCGAGGTGCTCGAGGTTGGCGCCGACGATGACGCGGTGGAGCTCGCTGGTGTCGCCGAGCTGCTGGGCGGCGGCGAGGAAGGCGGCGAGCTGGCGGGCGTCGCCCGACTTCTGCACCGCGTCGCGCCAGCGGCTCCACTGCAGGCGCCAGCCGGCCTGACCGCCCGCGCGATCGATCGCCGAGCGGACGCTCCAGTCGATGATCGGGAGCTGGCCGGTGTCGACCGCTGCGGCGAGGCCCTCCTCGAAGCGCTCGCCGGCCATGGCCCAGTTGCCGGTGTACTGGTAGGCGACACCCGCGGCGTGCAGGGCGGCGGGGCGCCACTCCGGGTACGCAGCGGCGAGAGCCTCCCACGCGGGGGCGGCGGCGCCGGGGCTGCGCCAGTAGTAGTTGCCGGCGAGCTGCTGGGTCGCGATGTAGGCGAGCTCGGGGTGGTGGTAGCGGGTGATGAAGTCTTGCAGGCGGGCGAGGCTCTGCGGGTTGATGCCCTTCGGGACGTCGGCGAGGACGCGGGCGTGGCTGGCGAGCATGCCGACGAGGGAGCCCGGGTTGGCGCTGGCGACCTGCTCGAGCGGAGCGAGCTGGTTGCGACGGGCGCGGCGGAGGGCGGCGAGGTAGGCGGCGACCGGGTCGTCGCTGCGGGCGAGCTCGGCGTCGATCGTCTTGTTCGGGTAGAGGAGGACGCCGGGGCCGGCGAGGACGAGCTCGCCGCGGGTGAGCGGGGCGTGGGCGCGGAGCTCGGCGAGGATCGCCGGGAGGGCGTGGGTCTGGCCGAGGGCGGCGAGGCTGGCGAGGCGCTCGCGCTGGAGCGG
>JBGAUO010000259.1:0-1033 GCA_044228605.1 Nannocystis sp.
TACTCCTTCGACGAGTTCAAGCTCGCCCCACGCAACTGCGCCGACTACCAGGGCTGGGCCGACTGCAGCGACCCCGTCGACCCCACCGCCGACCCCACCACCGACCCCACCGGCGGCAACGTGGCGGTCACCATCTACGACATCCAGATGGGCACCGTGCCCGACAAGACCTACGTCGACGTCAAGGACGTCGTCGTCACCTCGCCGTTTTTCACCGACGCCAAGATGAACGGCAACTTCTTCATCGCCGAGACCGGCGGCGGCGAGTACTCCGGCATCCAGGTCTACGTGTTCGCCGACACCGCCGCCGAGCTCATGACCGCCAACAAGATCCCCAAGGTCGGCGACAAGATCACGATCTCGGGCCAGTACAGCGAGTTCTACTCGTACTCCGAGCTCAGCCTCTCGAAGGCCGACAACCTCACGATCACCGGCACCGCCCCGGTCCCCGCGGCCGACGTCGTCGACCCCGCCGACATCGCCACCGGCGGCGCCAAGTCCGAGAACTACGAGGGCTGCCTCGTCGAGATCCAAAACGTCACCGTCACCAAGCCGGTCGCCATGTACGGCGAGTTCAGCGTCACCGGCGACCTCGTCGTCGACGACCTCTTCTTCGCCCCCGACCCCGGCCCGAACCCCGCCATGGGCAAGACGTACTCGAGCATCACCGGCCAGCTCGCCTTCTCCTTCGACGTCTTCAAGCTGAGCCCCCGCAGCCTCGCCGACCTCGCCATTTGCGAGACGAACGTCTCCGCGAAATGCCCCCGAGCTGACGAATCGGTCGTCCTTTAGCAGGAGACCGTGGAACCATGCCGGCACGACAACGAACCGGCCGTCGACGGCTTCTTCATGTCGCAAGGCAGCGTCGAAATCCAGCTGCCGCTGACCCTGCACGTCCCCGGCCTCGCGCCCGAGCACGAGTTCGACTTCTCGCGCACCTTCGACAACGGCACGACGCTGCACTCGCTGAGCATCCTGGATGCGGTGGGCACCTACGGCTTCGAGAACATGTCTTCCTACCTGTGGACGATCG
>JBGAUO010000025.1:0-47890 GCA_044228605.1 Nannocystis sp.
TGCGGCGCGCGCACCGGCCACGCGGTGCGTGTCGACGACGTGCAGCGCCTCGCCGGCGGCGCATCGAAGGAAATGTTTTCCTTCACCTTGCGGCACGACGCCGACGCCACGCCCGAACGCCTGGTGCTGCGCCTCGACCCTTTGGAAAGCATCATCGAGACCAGCCGCCGGCGCGAAGCCGAAGCCATCGCGGCGCTGCACGGCACGGTGCCGGTGCCGGCGGTGCCGGGGCCACCAACTGCTTCGGCGTCAACTCCGGCGGCTCGTCGGGCGGCTCGTCGGGCTCACCCGCCAGCACGGGGAGCACCAGCGACGGCGACAAGGACGCGGACAAGGGCGGCTGCGCCTGCAACAGCAGCGACGCCGCACCGACCGGCGGCCTTTTGCTGGTCGCTGCGCTGCTCCTGCGTCGTCGTCGCCGCTGACGCTGCCGACACGCGAAAGGCCCCGCAGGCGCGTGCCGGCGGGGCCAGGAACAACGCGGGCGCCTCAGTTGGCGACGCGCTTCGGCGGCCGCGCGAAGATGCGGTCAAACGCGCCTTGCACCTCCTCGGGCATGTCCGTCGGCGAGCCGACCCCGATCAGGTAGAAGGTCCGCTCGCGGATCGTCACCCGCCACAGCTGCAAGGGCTGGCCGTCCGCCAGCTCCTCGAGCATGCCGGGGCGCAGGGTCGCCGGCTCCTCCGCGAACGCCGGCGCGACCGCGGCCAGGCGGTTGCTCAGCTGCGGCTCGGCCGTGCTCGAGAGCAGCAGGCCCTCGCGGGTGGCCAGGGTCAGATGGTCGAGCCCGTGGGTCTCGGCGACGACCTGCAGGTACAGGTCACCGGCCATCCAGGGGTTCTCACTGCGAGCTTGTCGTCGTTCCATAAGCGCTCCTTCGTGTGCGAGATGTAGGATAAACGCCTTCCTCTCCCCACGCCAAGAAAGCCACAAAAAGAGCGGGGCGCCCGCTCCGACGCCCCGCCCAACATGCCCGCCTGGCCCCGTCTAGCCGAGGTTCCAGTCGATGCGCGACGCCCCGAGCTCGTCCAGCGCCGCGTCGATCGCCGAGAAGGCCCGGCTCCCGAGGAACTTCGGCCCCTTGCCGATGATCGGCGACGGATGCGGCGCGAGCACCACCCGATGCCGGTCCTTGTCGACCAGCCCGGCCTTCTTCTTCGCGAAGTCCCCCCACAGCGCGAACACCATCGGATCGTCGCGCTGCGAGAGCACCTTGATCACCGCGTCCGTGAACTTCTCCCAGCCCTTGTTCTTGTGCGAGCCCGGCTCGTGCGCCCGGACCGTCAGCACCGTGTTCAACATCAGCACGCCCTGCTCGGCCCAGCGGTCGAGGTTCCCGTGCCCCGGCGGCGCATGGCCGAGGTCGGCCTCGAGCTCCTTGAACATGTTGGCCAGCGACGGCGGCGGCTTGACCCCGTGCTGCACCGAGAAACAAAGCCCGTGCGCCTGGCCATCGTCGTGGTACGGGTCCTGCCCGAGCAGCACCACCCGCACCTGCTCGTAGGGCGTCAGCTCGAAGGCGCGGAACATCTCCTCCTCGCCGGGGAACACCACGCCCGCCTCGCGCTCCGCGTCGACGAACTCCTTGAGCTCGGTGAAGTACGCCTTGTTCGTCTCGTCGCTCAGCACCGACGCCCACGAGCCCGGCAAGGTCCAGCTGCTGCTCCCGTAATACATCGCGCCTCCTCCTCTTCGATCACTCGATGCGCCGCACCGCCTCGGACAGCAGGGCCACGCCGAAGCCCGTGCCGCGGTTCTTGGGGAACGAGGGCCCGGCCAGGTCGACGTGACACCAGCGCACCGGCATGTCGTCAATGTGCCACCACACAAACTGCGCCGCGCAGGCCGACTGCGCGTTGTTGCGGTTCTTCACCGAGTTGCACATGTCGGCCACCGTGCTCTCGAACTCCTGGCGGTAGAACTCCGGCGCGAAGGGCAGGGGGTGCACCAGGTCGCCGCTCGCCTTGCCCGCCGCGATCACCAGCTGCTCGAGCGCCTCGTCGTTGCTGACGATCGCCGCGTGCAGCAGCCCGGTCGAGACCAGCTGCGCCCCGGTCAAGGTCGCCGCGTCGAGGATGACCTCGGCCCCCAGCACCCGCGCCGCGTAGCTGACCCCGTCGGCCAGCAGCAGCCGGCCCTCGGCGTCGGTGTTGTTGATCTCGACCGTCTTGCCCGAGTGCATGCGCAGCACGTCGTCGGGCTTGTACGCCGTCGGCCCGATCGCGTTCTCGGCGATGCACAGCACCAGCGACACCTTGTTGCGGCAGCCGCTGCTCGCCAGCACCGTGAAGGCCCCGAGCACGGCCGCGGCCCCGCCCATGTCGCCCTTCATCGAGACCATCGCCCCGCTGATCTTGATGCTGAGCCCGCCGGTGTCGTAGGTGACGCCCTTGCCGACCAGCGCCACGTGACGCGCTCCGCCGCCCTCCGGCGTGTAGGTTGCGATCAACATCCGCGGCTGGTTCACCGCGCAGCGACCGACAGCGTGGATGCCCCCGAGCCGGGCCGCGAGCAGCTCCTCGCCCACCAGCTCGCGCAGCTCGACGCCGGTCAGTCGCGCCAGCTCCTCTCGCGCCCGCGCCGCGAAGGCGCCCGGATGCAGCTCGCTCGGCGGCGTGTCGACCAGGCCGCCGGCCGTGCGGGTCGCCTGCATCGTCGCCAGGGCCTCCGGGCTGACCGGGATCGGCTGGCCGGCCCGGTCGATCGCCAGGATCTCGATCGCCAGCGTCGACGCCGGCGACGATTTTGCCGTGAACACCGGGATGGCCCGCCCGACCGCGTTCACGGCCGGCAGGAGGTGCGCCGGGTCGCTCAGCACCAGCACGATCCCCGCCTTGCCCGCGGCCCCGAGATCGGCCCCCGCGACCACCCTGCGCACGCTCTCCGCCCGCGCCGGGGTGTTGTAGCGCGAGCCCTGGTCCGGCAACACCCCGACCAGCAGCTTGCGCGGCCCGTCCGTCGCGCCCGTCAGGGTGCCCGCCACGCCCCCCAGATCTCCGGGCTTTTGCTCGCGCGCCAGCTCGAGCAGCAACCCTTGCTGCGCCGCGGGCAGCAAGGTCGGAAAACCCTCGCCGGTGAACACCGCGGCCGGGGCCACGACCAGCAAGGCGCGGCAATCCTGAAGGAGCGAGGCGAGGTCTTGGGCGATGCTCAGGGTCGGCACGGCCCGCAGTATGCCCGATCAGACCTGGGGGTTGGGTGCCGCACGTTGCACCGCAGTTTCGTGCAGAAAATCCCGGACAACTCCCGTGCGTGTTACGGTCGCCCCGCGCCGAAGATGCGCCCGCAGGGGCCAAGGTGTGTTAACGTCACGCCTCGACTCGCCCCCAGGGGCATCGGCGCAGCCCCCCACGAGCCTCGCAGCGGTTTTCCCCCAACTCTTCGGCGATCCTTCGGCGATCCTCGGACCCGACCTGCGCCCGTCACCCCCGAGCGACCACATGAGCAACACGGACGACCACCCGCAAGCAGACCCCCTGTTGGGGCAGACCTTCGCGCGCCGCTACCTGATCGAGCGTCGGCTCGGGCGCGGCGGGATGGGGGTCGTCTACCAGGCCACGCAGATCGACCTGAACCGCCAGGTCGTGCTCAAGGTCCTCGCCCCCGACTGGATCGGCGACCCCGAGGCGCTGGCCCGCTTCGAACGCGAGGCCCGCGGCCTCAGCAGCCTCCAGCACCCCAACATCGTCACGATCCACGACTTCGGTCGCGTCGACGGCCGCGCCTTCATCGTGATGGAGTACGTCGCCGGCGACACCCTCGACCGCTTCGTCCGCAAGCGCGTCCGCCTGGCGCTCGGCGACTTCGTGCCGATCGCCGCGCAGGTGCTCAAGGGCCTCGGCGAGGCCCACTCCCGCGGCATCATCCACCGCGACATCAAGCCCGCCAACATCATGCTCTGCGAGCGCCAGGGCCGGGCCAACTACGTCAAGATCCTCGACTTCGGCCTCGCCAAGCTGGTCTCCGGCTCGTCCGACATCACCAAACAAAACGTCCTCGGCACGCCCACCTGCCTGTCTCCCGAGCAGATCCTGGGTGAGAAGGTCGACCAGCGCGTCGACGTGTACGCCGTCGGCATCCTGTTTTACTTCATGCTCTCGGGCGTCATGCCCTTCCAGGCCGACAACGACGCGTCCGTGCTCTACAAGCACGTGCACGAGAAGGCCACCCCGCTGGCCGACATCCTGCCGGCCGACCACGGCGTCCCGGAGGGCGTGCTCGACCTGATCGCCCGCTGCATGGAGAAGTCGCGCGAGCGTCGCCCGCGGGACGCCAACGAGGTCGTCGAGGGCCTGATCGACCAGGTCCCGTTCTCGATGTTCCGCCTGCCACGGGCCCAGCCCAAGACCGACGAGCCCGAGGCCCAGACCCAGGAGGACGTGCGCGAGCCGACCGGCGAGCGCAGCAAGCCGGTCCTCGCCGCCCACGAGATCCAGGTCGGCAGCTTCGGCCGCGATCGCGAGGTCGCCGCGCCGGCGCCGATGCCCGCCGCCCCCTCGGTCTCCACCACGATGCCGCCGACGGTCCAGCCCGCGGTCCGCGACAACCGCCCCGGTGGCACCAGCGCGACCATGCCGCCGATGTTCAACAACGCCGCGCTGGCCGACCAGCTCAAGGCACAGGGCATCGCCGTCGACAACTCCTCCGTGTTCCAGGTCCAGGACGGCCGCACCGTCGTCCTCGTCGGTAACCAGCAGCAGCAGGCCGCCGAGCGCCGCCGCAACATCATCTACGGCGGCGCCGCCGGGGTCGCCGTCATCGGCCTGGCCCTGTTCGCGTTCACCAGCCGCGGCGACGAGACACCCCCCGCGGACCCAGCCGCCGACCGCGGCGCGCGCGACGGTGAGGACAGCGAGGCGCGCTTCGACGACCTCCTGACCTCCGCCGAGACCCTCGTCGACGACGGCAAGTTCAGCCAGGCCCAGCGCATGCTCGACGCCTACGAGGAGGACTTCAAGCGCTACCCGCCGCTCATGGTCCGCGCCACCGAGCTCAGCGTCCGCCTCGAGACCTCGCGCATGCTGGCCAGCGGCCGCGGCTTCGAACAGAGCGGCGACAAGGTGTCCGCCCTCAAGATCTACCGCAACGTGCTCGACACGGACGCGGGCAACAGCGAGGCCACGAGCCGCATCCGGACCCTCGTCGGCGACACCAACTTCGCCCTCGTCAACTTCACCGTCGACGGCGTGGTCGCCACCGTCAGCATCGACGGCACCGAGATCGGCGTCACCCCGATCACCCACCCGCTCACGGTCGGCAAGCACCAACTGGTCGTCAAGGCCGAGGGTTACCGCGTCTACACCACCACCTACCCGGTGACCGGCGGCAAAGACGAGACCCTCCGGATCCCCCTCGAGGCCAAGGCCGCCGCCACGACCCCACCGACCAAGCGCGACCCTCCGGTCAAGAAGACCCCGCCGCCCGTCAGCGACACGCAGCCGCCCAAGCCCAAGCCCAAGCCCAAGCCCGACGACGACGACATGCTGATGCCCATCAAGCGCAAGTGAACCCCGCGCCTCCTTTTCTCGCCCCTCGCTGGTCCCCCTCGCTCTCGCTCGTGATCGCCATGCAAAGAACCGTCGCCACGCTCCTGGCCGCGTCGCTCCTCGCGTCGAGCGCGGACGCCAAGGCCGCCTCGTTCCCGCTCCATCGCCCCGTCTCCCTCGGGACCATGAGCGTCCGCGGCTTTGGCACCCTGGATGTGTTCTCGGACACGACGGCCCCGGCACCTGGCCCGACCACCAGCGGTGAGACCGAGACCTTCGACACCCTCGTCGCCCAGGCCACCGGCAAGTTCAAGGACAAGGACTACGCCGGCGCCGTCGCCCTGTTCGAGCGCGCCTACGCGGCCCAGCCCGAGCCCGCCATCCTCTTCAACATCGGTCGCATCTACGAGGAGGCGCAGAACGCCGAGGCCGCGATCGGGTACTACGAGAAGTTCATCGCCGACGAGAGCGTCGAGCTCAAGGACCGCGAGAAGGCCGTGACGCGCCTGCAGGTGCTGCGCACCATCGTCGAGATCCGCGAGAAGGAGAAGAGCCGCAACAAGCCCAAGCCGGTCGAGCCGGCGCCCGTCACCGAGCCGACGCCCGTCGTCGGGCCCAGTCCGGCGGTGAACCAGCCGCCGCAGACCGACACCAAGCCGGCCAAGCCCGGTCGCCTCCTGCGACCGATCGGCGGCGCGATGCTCGGCACGGGCGCGGCCCTGCTGATCGGCGGGGCCATCTCCGGCGGGATCGCCAAGGGCGCGCACAACCAGTTCACGGCCGCCAAGACCCTCGCCGACCGCGAGAGCGCGGCTGACCGTGGGCGCTCCCTCGCCGCCACCGCCGACGGCCTGTTCATCGCCGGCGGCGTGATCGCAGCCGTGGGCATCGTCCTCCTCATCGTCCCCGCGGTCCGCAAGTCCCGGACTGCCCAGGCGCTGCAGCCTCAGGTCTCGCCGACCCAGGTCGGTCTCGGCTTCACCCACCGGTTCTAACATGCTGCCCACGACCCTTCGTAGCGCCACCCTCCGTCGCGTTCTGTCGCTCTCCCTGGCCGGCGGCCTCGGCGTCCTCGCGGGCGCTTGTTCGGCCGTGCTCGACTTCACCGAGTGCCACGACGACAGCGACTGCAGCGACTTCTTCACCGACAACAAGCCGATGTACTGCTCCGAGTCGCAGTGCAAGGCCCGCAGCAAGTGCAGCTCCAACTCGCAGTGCGCTGGCCTCGGCGAGGAGTACATCTGCAGCCTCACCGGCGCCTGCGCTGCGACCACCAGCGACCAGTGCGCCGCTCCGATCTACCCCGGCGGCAAGGCCAGCGACAACGTCGTGTTCATCGGCTCGATCGTCGACAAGAGCGGCGCTGGCAAAGAGCTCGGCCAGGCCGCGGAAGCCGCCTTCGTCCAGGCGCTCGATGACTTCCACGACGGCGGCGGCGCCCTCCGCGACGGCAAACAGGTCGCGATCATCCCCTGCGACTCGGCCGGCTCCGGCGCCACCGCCGAGAAGGCCGCCAAGCACCTCGGCAACAACCTCAACGTGCCGGCGATCCTCGGCCCCCTCGCCGACGACGAGTTCACGCGCATCGCCGAGAAGGTCAGCGTGATCAACGGCGTCCTGGCCTACACCAACAGCCCGACCGCCGCGATCCCGCTCGACTTCAGCGACTCGAGCGACCTGGTCTGGCAGACCAACATCAGCGTCGGCATCCAGGGCCGCGCCTTCGGCACCTATCTCAAGCACGAGATCGAGAGCAACACCTTCGGCGGTGCCTCCCCGAAGGTCACCCTGCTGTTCATCCTCGACGACTACGGCTACGCGATGTACTACGCGCTGGCCACCGACAAGAAGCCCGGCGAGATCAACCGCATCCCGGAGGTCAGCAGCCAGATCATCGCCTCGTACAAGGACCTCGAGGACGGCAAGACCATCCTCGACGGTTTTGGCAACACGGATGTCCTGATCGTCCTGGGCGGCGACGAGGTCGCCGATCTGCTCGCGCACTACGCCGAGAGCGGCAAGCCGTGGCCCAAGCGCGTCTACGTCGCCGAGCACTCGTTCGCCGCGATCACCAAGGCCGCCGACACGACGCTGGTCCCGAACCTGCGCGCGATCGGGCCGAACCTCAACACCGACAACTACGCCAAGGTGAAGGCCCGCATCGGCGCGGCGGCCACCCGCGTGGAGGCCGGCCTCGCCTACGACGCCGCGATGGTCACGCTGCTCGGCATGAGCGCCCACAACGGCGCCAACGAGCCGATCACTGGTCTGGCGATCCGCAGCGCCATGAGCCGCCTCAACGACACCACCGGCACCGCCGTGTCCTTCGGCGAAGACCCGGCCAAGTTCGTCAAGAGCGCCATCTCCGAGATCAGCGCCGGCAAGACGATCGATGTCATCGGCGCCAGCGGCCCGCTCAACTACCGCTCGGATGGCACGATGTGCGGCGATCTCGTCGCCTTCGAGCTCGCCGCGGACGCCAAGTCCCTGGTCCCCGCCGACAACTTCACCGCCAATTGCCCCGACGGCCTCAGCGGAACCTGGACACCCGCGAGCTGAGCGTGTTGGTCGTCCGAGACGAAGGGCCGACGCTCTCGCGCCGGCCCTTCTCTACGTTCGCCACCCAGGCTCAGAACAGCGAGGGATCGAGGCAGCTCTCGTCCCCCGACTGAACCGTCTTCCCGAGCGCGATCGCCTGCGGGAGCAAGGTCGCCACGAAGAACTCGAGGTTGCGCAGCTTGCCGGTGAACAGCGCCGACTCCCCGCGCTCGCTCGCCAGCCGCCGGGCCACGACCGCCTGCTCGATCGCCTCCATCCCCAGCAGCACCGTGCCAAACATCCGCAGGAAGGGCGAGGCCTGCAACATCGCCGCCTCGACCTTGCGCGCCTTGCCGAGCCCAGCCAGATGCATCGCCGAACCCGCCAGCATCTGAACCGCCTTGCCAAGCGCCTCCGCGGCCGCGCCGAAGCCGGCCTGGCTCGCACCCTCGAGGGTCGCGTTGGCGGCGTTCATCCACTCGATAAAGAGCGCGCCGCCGCCGATCCGCAGCTTGCGGCCGACGAGGTCCATCGCCTGGATCCCGTTGGTACCCTCGTAGATCGAAGTGATCTTGGCGTCGCGCACCAGCTGCTCGACCGGGTACTCGCCGATGTAGCCGTAGCCGCCGTAGGTCTGGACCGCGAGCGTCGCTACCTCGAAGCCGAGGTCCGTGCAGGTCGCCTTCACGATCGGCGTGAGCAGGTCGACGCGCCCCTTCAGGCGCTCACGCTCGTCGGCGTCGGCCGCCTCGTGCATGAGGTCGAAGTCGAGCGCCAGCTTGCACAGCAGCGATCGCATCGTCTCGCTGTACACCTTCTGCAGCATCAACATCCGGCGCACGTCCGGGTGCTGCACGATCGCCACCGGGGGCGCGTCGGGGTTCTTGCCGTCGCGCAGCGCCTGGCCCTGGATGCGGTCCTTCGCGTAGGTGCGCGCGAACCCGTAGGCGGCCGCGGCGATCGCTTGACCCTGGGCCGCGACGCCGATGCGCGCCTCGTTCATCATCAGGAACATCAGCTCGATGCCCTGGTTCTCCTGTCCGACCAGCCAGCCCTGACACGGTCCGCGGACCCCGAGGCCCAGCGTGCAGGTCGCGTTGCCGTTGATGCCCATCTTGTGCTCGATGCCCAGCACGTGCGCGCCGTTGCGGGCGCCGATCGATCCGCTCTCGTCGGTGAGGAACTTCGGCACCACGAACAGGCTCAGGCCCTTGGTCCCGCGGCCCGCGTTCGGCGTGCGCGCGAGCACCAAGTGGCAGATGTTCTCGGTCAGGTCTTGATCGCCGCCGCTGATGAAGATCTTCTCGCCCTCGAGCAGGTACACCTCCGGATCGGCGGTCGGCGTCGCCCTGCACCGATTGTCACCGACCGAGCTGCCCGCGCCTGCCTCGGTCAGGCACATCGTCCCGCCCCACTTGCCGCTGAACATGTTGCGTGCGAACGGCTCTCGCAGGCGCTCCGGGGCGTGCTGCAGGATCACGCGCGCGGCCCCAGCGGTCAGCCCCGGGTACATCATGAACGCCATCGAGGCTCCGCACAGGATCTCGTTGACGATCATCGCCATCGTAAATGGCATGCCGCCGCCGCCGAGCTCGCTCGGGGCCGACACCGCCACCCAGCCGCCCTCGGCCAGGATCTTCCACGCCTGCTTGTACCCCGGCGGCGTCGTCACGTTCCCCTCGCCATCGAGCGTGCAGCCCACCCGGTCGCCGGTCTTGTTGATCGGGCCCAACACCTCCTCGGCCAGGCGCTTGGCCTCGGCCAGGGTCGCCTCGTACACATCTTGATCGAGGTCCGCGTAGCGCCCGTGCTGCCCGAGCTTGCGCTGCATCTCGAGCTGGTCGAACAGGACGAAGTGGATATCTTGCAGATCGACGGCGAAACTGGTGCTGCTCACACAGCCTGGATACTTCGCATTGCCAGGGGCGTCCAGTGGCGACGCATGTGGCCGCGAGGGTACTTGCCACACGCTTGATGACACCGCGCTTCGTCGTCGACGCGACTTGCTGCGCCCGGCGCTTGCCGCACGCTCGCCGTGCGGGCAATGTCAGCGCCGCAAGATCGCGAACAAGGCGCCGCATGGCCACCCTCGTCCTCTTCAACAAGCCTTTCGGCGTGCAGACGCGCTTCACCGATGCGGCGGGTCGAGCCACCCTCGCCGACTACATCCCCATCGCCGGCGTGTACCCCTGTGGTCGCCTCGACGCCGACAGCGAGGGCCTCCTCGTGCTCACCGATGACGGACGCTTGCAGCATCGGCTGAGCGATCCACGCCACAAGCAGCCCAAGACCTACTGGGCTCAGGTCGAGGGGATCCCCGACGCCGCTGCAATCGCGCGACTCGCTGCCGGCGTCGAACTGCGTGATGGTCCGACGGCGCCGGCGCAGGTTCGCGTGATCGCGCCTCCCGCATTGTGGCCGCGCGACCCGCCGATCCGCTTTCGCGCCGCCATCCCCACAAGTTGGATCGAGCTGGTTCTCCATGAGGGCCGCAACCGACAGGTCCGGAGGATGACGGCTGCCGTCGGCTTCCCCACGCTGCGTCTCGTCCGCTGGTCCCTCGGCCCATGGGACCTCACCGACCTCGCCCCTGGCACCTGGAGATCACTGCAAACATGAGTCGCCGGGCGAGGGGGCACAGGGCCACAGCGTGGTGTCTAGCACTCACCTGCACATGGCTACGGGTGGGCCAGGTCCCTTGGCTCCGAACCTCGGTGGGTGCCGGATTGCCAGCAAAAGCCCCCCGAAAACCGGGCCAGAATGGCGCGGCGGCGAGGACTCGTTCAGCTTTTCCGCCCGCAAGAACCCTGCTAGCGTGCTGCAAGTCCGATGGGCACGACTCCCGAAGGCCGCCGCGAGGGCCGCAAAAGCGACGACGCGCCCGCGCGACCTATCAGCGCCGTGTCGGGGGCCCCAGGCCAGGCGACGCCCACTTCATCGCCTCCGAACGTGGTCGTGCCCTCGCCGCCTGCGCTGGGCCCACTGGTTTTCAACCCGCCGAGCGTAGGTGTTCCTCCTGGCCCGCCAGGCGCAGGCTTGGTGGTTCCACGGCCCGTCGTTCCACCCCCGGGCGGCCCACCGATCACACCCGGCGGACAGGCGGCCGGACTCATGCTGCCGCGCCTGGGGCCCTCCACGCGGCCCTCCCCGATCCCGCCGCCCGCAACACATCGCGGCCCCGGTACCCAGCCCGGCACTGAGATCGTCACCGGACCTACGGGCACACAACCCGGCACCACACCCGCCCTGAGCCCGACGGGGACACAGCCTGGCGCACCGCCGGTGGGCCCCACAGGCACACAGCCCGGCACTGCAGCCGTTGTCGGCCCGACGGGCACACAGCCCGGCACTGCAGCGGTCGTCGGCCCTACGGGCACACAACCCGGCACGCAGACAGGCCCGACCGGCACGCAGGTCGCCATCTACCCCGAGTCGCAAGAGAGCACCTCCGGCATCGTCACCAGGCCGGGTGACAAGGCCCAAGGATCCGCGGCGCGCGGCTGGCAGAGCGTCCCAAGACGTCCCGAGATCCCGGCGAGCGACGAGTACGACGGCTTGTACCCGGAGCCTGCCAGTCCGCTGGAGGTCGACTATCCGGTCGAGCCTCAAGGCGACGACGATCCGCAAGACGCCGCCGACCCGGGTCTCAACGTGGATGTCGTCGGCGACATCGAAGAAGGTGATGGGGGTGATGAGGGGATTGACCCCGATGTCGGCATCGATTCCGACGACGCCCTCGATGAGGATGAACGAGCCACGGCCACGCCAACGAGCTTCGATCGCGGGCGTGCTGCCGGGGACTCCGACGAAGTCGTCATCTCCATGACGCAGCACGGCCAGACCCCTTCGGGGCGTGCGCGCGACTCGTCGGACGATGGCACCCGCGTCGAGGCCACCCCCGGTGATGGCGAGGGTCCACCCTCCCACTCGGGTTCCGGTTCGCTGTCGCCGCGCCGCGACGCGCTGTTCGGCCAGGTCCTCGCGGACCGCTACCGCGTGCTCGATCTGATCGGCAAGGGCGGGATGGGCAAGGTCTACCTCGCCGAACACATCGCGCTCGGCAAGCGAGTCGCGGTCAAGGTCCTAAACCCAGCGTATACGCACCGCCCCGACCAGGTGAAGCGCTTTCTCCGGGAGGCCCGCGCCGCTTCGAAGATCGGCCACGAGAACGTCATCGACGTGATCGACTACGGCGAGATGCCGAGCGGCTCGGTGTTCTTCGTCATGGAGCACCTTCAGGGCGAGGACCTCGGCAAGTTGCTGCGTCGCACAGGCTCGCTGCCCTGGTCGCGTGCGCGCCGCATTCTCCTGCAGATCTGCCGCGCCGTGCAGGCCGCCCACGGCAAGGGCATCTTGCACCGCGACATGAAGCCGGAGAACTGCTTCATCATCCACCGCAACGGCATGCGGGACTTCGTCAAGGTCCTCGACTTTGGCATCGCCAAGATGCACGAGGAGAACAACCGAGTCTCGCACACGCTCACGCAGGCCGGCGCGCTCATCGGCACGCCCGAGTACATGGCCCCCGAGCAGGTCCAGGGCGAGGCCGGCGACGCGCGGATCGACATCTACGCGCTCGGCTGCATCATGTACCAGCTGCTCACCGGCCAGCTGCCCTTCAGCGACAAGACGATGTTCGGTGTCCTGTCGCAGCAGGTCAACGTGCGTCCGGTGCCGCCGCGCCAGCTCAGCCCCGACGCCGATATCCCCGTCGAGGTCGAAGCGATCATCCTCAAGGCCATGGAGAAGGACCGCAACCTGCGCTTCCAGACCATGGCCGAGCTCATCGAGAGCATCGTCGCGGCCCCACGCGGCCTCGCCGACGGCCGCTCCGGGACCACCAGCAACCTCGACGCCGCCGCATCGGCCGCCCGCATCGCCGCGGCCATGAACGCCGCCAGCGCCCAGGCCCTCGCCGCCGCCAGCAGCAGCAATACGCCAGCGGACGTCAGCTTCCCCTCCAGCCCTACCGGACCGATCAGCACCAGCAACGTCGCCAACCAGCTAGCGAGCCAGACCGGCCCTTCCGCCTGGCCCGGTGTCGCACGCGACCCGCAGCTGCTCACCAAGCTGGTCATCGGTCTGCTCGCCGCCGTGCTCCTGCTCGTCGTCGGCCTGGTGTGTGCGCTCAACCGCGGCAGCGGCGCTGAGACGAGCGACGGCGTGGTGGTCGAGAAGATTGACACCCCCGAACCGGTCAAGGTCGTCACTCCCGAGCCTCCGCCGCCCGATCCGGTGCCGTCCCCGGCTACCACGGTCGTGGTGGACCCGACCCCCGACATCATCGTCGACGATGAGCCCGAGGTCGTGAAGAAGGACCCGGTCAAAGATCCGACCCCCAAGGTGAAAAAGGACCCTGGCGCCCGCAAAGACCCGGCGCCGAAGAAGGACCCCACCCCGCTGCCTCCGCCCACGCTTGAAAAGCTCGACCCCTTCGATCTGCGCCGCGAGCTCGGAAGCGCCGCCATGTTGAAGAGCTTCGATGCCTGCTGTGCCAGCGCCGGTGTTGCATCCGGCACCAAGGCCGAGCTCAAGGTGAAGGTCGAGGGCGCCACGGGTCGAGTGCTCGAGGCGACCGCCACCGACGGATCGGCAGCCGCTCGTTGCATCGCCAAGACCATCAAGGCCAAGGTCACCTTCCCGCGCTTCAAGCAAAAGACTCACGAGTTCAAGTGGTCTCACACCTATAAGAAGCCGTGATGCGCGTCGCGTTCGCGACCCTGGGCTGTCGCCTCAACCAATTCGAGACCGACGCCCTCGAGCGAGCCGCCCGCGCGGCTGGGCACGAGATCGTCGAGTTCAGCGACGCCGCCGCCGACCTCTACGTCGTCAACAGTTGCACGATCACCCACGACGCCGACGCCGACACCCGCCAGTTGGTGCGGCGCGCCGCCGGTCAGCGCCCTGGCGCTCGTGTCGTCGTCACCGGCTGCATGGCCACCGCCGACCCTGAAGCGCTCGCGGCCATGCCCGAGGTCTCGCGCGTGATCGGCAATCGTGAGAAGGAGCGCTTCTTCGACCTGGCCATCGGGACAGGCGATGACCGCGTTCACGTCGCCGCCGTCGATCTCGCCCGCCGCCAGCGCATCACCCGTCTGCAGCCCGCCACCGACCCTCGCCGCAGCCGCGCGTACTTGAAGATCCAGGACGGCTGCGACTACCGCTGCAGCTTCTGCATCGTTCCGCAGGTGCGCGGCCGCAGCAGCAGCCTCCCGATCGGTGATGCCGTGGCTCAGCTGCGCGAGCTGGTCGCCGCTGGCGTCCCCGAGGTCGTGCTCACCGGCGTGCATCTCGGCACCTACGGCCGTGACCTGGCTCCGCGCAGCGACCTGTGCGCGCTGCTCGAGCGCCTGCTCCCCGAGCTCGGCGCCAGCCGCCTGCGCCTCGGCTCGGTCGACCCTCACGAGGTCGACACCCGCCTGATCTCGCTGCTCGCCGGCGACCGACGCCTCGCTCGCCACTTGCACCTCCCCGTCCAGAGCGGCGACGACGACGTACTACGCGCCATGCGTCGTGGTCACCGCGCCGCCGACCTCCGCGACTTACTGCCCACCCTCGCCGCCGCCGTCCCGGGGATCCACCTCGGCACCGATGTGATCGCCGGATTCCCCGGTGAGACCCCCGCCGCGTTCGAGCGCACCGTCGACCTGCTCGCCGCCAGCCCCCTGGCCAGCCTGCACGTCTTCTCCTACTCGGAGCGCCGCGGGACCGCGGCCGTCGACCTCCCGGACCCTGTCGCGCCGGCGGAGCGCCTGCGCCGGACGCGGATCCTCCGCGCACTCTCACAGCGCCTCGAGAGCCGCTTCCGTGGCGCCCAGCTGGGGACCCACGCCACCGCCGTGGTCTACCGCGCTCGCGCCCGCGACGGCCACCTCGTCGCCCTCACGGACAACTACCTCAAGGTTTGTGTCAGCGGCCCCGACGCGCTCCTCGGCCGGGCGATCGACCTGCGTGTCACAGCCCTCGACGGCGAGCGCACTCTCGGCGAGTTGCTGTGAGCGACCCTCACGAACAGACGCTCACAACCACCGCTGATCGCGGAGCCAGCGGACCGTGTGCTCGAGCCCAAGCTCGAGCGAGAAGTTCGGCCGATAGCCGAGCGTCTGCACGGCCTTGCTGTCGTCGCACCACCAGCCGGGGCTCAGACTCCCGCGGGCCTTGTCGAGCGAGAGGGCAGGGGCTTTGCCCCGCAGCCGGCCGATCCAAGTATTGACGGCCGCCACCGTCAGCACGGCCGGGCCCGGGAAACGCAGCGCCAGCGCCCGCTTGCCCAGCGCAGTCGCAGCAGCGCGCCCGAAGGTTGTCACGGTGTGCTGGCCGCCATCGCTGAAGTAATAGATCCCGCGTCCCCCTGGTTCATCTGCCAGCGCGGGCACATGATCGGGCGCCGCCCCGTGCCCGGCGAGCACGTGTTCGCCGCCGGTCGGCAGCGGCGCTCCACGTTCACCCGCGAGGGTGATCCCCTCGACCAGGTCTTGCGCGTGGATCGCCGACAACCACGCAGGGCGCCCCAGCCCCGGCTGGGCGATGATCCCCGCGCCCGCCGATCTGATCATCTGCAGCACGTCGGTATCGCGCGGTCCGTAGACCAGCGGTGGTCGCACGATCACCGCCTCGATCGCGCCGCTCTGCGCTTGCTCCCACGCGATGGTCTCGCCCGCCAGCTTGCTGTCACCGTAGCGAGTGAAGCCGACGTGGTGGGCGTGGTGCTCGCGGCGCGCGACGTCTCGGTGCGAGGGGCCTGCCGCCATCAGCGACGACACGTAGACGACCCGCCGCACCCCCGCCTGCAGCGCCGCCGCGAAGACATTGGCGGTGCCGATCGCATTGGCCCGATCGAACTCGGCGCGGGTGAAGGCCGCCGTCAAGCCCGCCACGTGATACACGATCTCCACACCCGCCATCGCGGTTGCCATCGCCTCGACGTCGTCGAGCGTCGCGTGCACCCGCGGCGCCGCGCAGCTCTCGAGGTGTGCGAGCTTCGAGCTGCTACGCACCATCGCCCGCACCTGGTCGCCGCCTTGGTGCAGCCGTTCGACCAGATGACTGCCGATGAAGCCACTGGCGCCGGTAACAAGGACTCGCTTGCTCACGGCGCCGGGATAGCCGGCGCCCTGCGCCCACGCAAGCCTCGTGGCAGCGGCGTCGTCGCGGTGCGCAGCCGAATGCGCAGCGGCAATGCACCCATGACAGCGATCGTTGCATCGACGCTGGCACATTGAACGTACGTATAAAAAGCGGCACCTCGCTGAATTTCCGTGACACCCACGCTACTTTCGCTGTAACTACGCCCTGACTAACCCCTGGGACCGCGCATGGGCCGCGAAGCCGAATCTAGCCTCGCAGACTTCTATTTCTCGGACAGCGACGATCCGCTGGTCCCGCCGGAAAGCTTCACGCGCTGGGCCGAGGAGGGCGCGTGGGCCATGTCCATGTACGAGCCGCAGATGCTCTCGGGCGTCGCGCCACGCATGGACATCCGCCGCGACGGCATCACCAGCCGCGTCGTCAATCTGAGCTCCTACAACTACCTCGGCCTGGCCATGCACCCCGAGGTCATCGAGGCCGCGACCAAGGCCCTGCGGGACTACGGCACCGGCGCTTGCGGCTCGCCGCTGCTGTCGGGCATGAGCGACCTCCACAAGGAGCTCGAGCACAAGCTCGCCGCCTTCACCGGCCGCGAGGACTGCATCCTCTTCAACAGCGGCTTCGCCGGCGGCATGGGCACCATCACCGGCCTGCTGCGCAAGGGCGACGTCGCCATCCTCGACGCCAAGAGCCACCTATGCTCGGTGGACGGCGCCAAGCTCTCGCGCGCTCGCCTGGTCTTCTTCGACCACAACGACCCCGCCTCGCTCGAGCAGGTCCTGCAATCCACGGAAGGCCAGCGTCGCCTCATCGTGCTCGAGGGCGTCTACTCCATGGACGGCGACATCGCCGACCTGCCCAACTTGCTCCCGGTGGCCGAGCGCCACGGCGTCGGTGTCTTCATCGACGAGGCGCACTCGATGCTCGTCTACGGCGCCCACGGCCGCGGCGTGCTCGAGCACCACGACGCCGAATCACGGGTCGCCCTCCAGTTCGCAACCTTCTCGAAGGCCTTCGCCGGCGCTGGCAGTTTCACCGTCGGACCGCGCAAGCTGCTGCAGTACATCCGCTACTACATCAACCCCTACGGCTTCAGCTGCGCGCTGCCGCCGGCGGTGGTCGCCGGTGTCAGCAAGGCCCTCGACGTCGCCACCCGCGACAACAGCCTGCGCGAGCGCTGCTGGGCCAACACCCGCTATTTCCGCGAGCAGGCGCTCGGCCTCGGCCTCGACCTCGGCCACTCGACCAGCCAGGTCGTCCCCATCATCGTCGGCTCCGATCGCCGCCGCCTCTACGAGCTCACCCGCGACATGCACAAGAAGGGCCTGTTCTTGGCCCCGGTCGACTACCCCTCGGTCCCCGAGGACGGCCTGCGCTTCCGCGTCGCCATCACCGCGGCCCACACCCGCGAGGACCTCGACCTCGCGTTGCAGATCCTCGAGGACACAGTGGTCCGTACCTCCAAGCAGGCATGACCCGGGGCTGATCCGATGACCCTCGTCTTCATGTTCCCCGGGCAGAGCTCCCGGTACCCCGGAATGCTGGACAAGCTGGCGCGCCTGCACCCGCGCGCCGCTGAAGTGCTCGCGCAGGCCGCCGATGCGCTCGGCCGCGACCTTCGGAGCCACTACGGCGAGGATAACCCCAGCGCCTTCGACCGTAACGTCGACGTGCAGCTCGGGGTGTTCGTCGCCAACCACATGATGCTCTCGATCCTCCAGGCCGAGGGCATCGACGCCGATCTTTCCCTCGGCCTCAGCCTCGGCGAATACAACCATCTCACGCACATCGGCGCGCTCGACTTCGTCGACGCCCTCAAGCTGGTCAAGGCCCGCGGCGAGGCCTACGACGCCGGTCCCCGCGGCTTCATGGCCTCCGTGCAGCCGCTCGACCTGGAGACCCTCGAGGAGGTCGTGGAGTCGATCCGCGCCCAGAAGGTCGGCGTCCTCGAGATCGTCAACCTCAACTCACCGCGGCAGCACGTGCTGTCGGGCGAACAGGCAGCGGTCGAGGCCGCGGTCGCGGTCCTCGAGGACGAGCACTACGTCGTCCCCACGATCATCGAGCGCCAGGTGCCGATGCACGCCTCGATCTTCGCTCCGGTCGGCGAGGCCCTGAGCCCGCACCTCCGCCGCGCCCGGTTCCGCGTCGCCCGCCGGCCCTACATGCCAAACCGCACTGGCGCACCGCTGCTCAGCGCCACCCACGACGAATACGTCGCCATGCTCACCGCGCACGTGCACACCCCCGTGCTGTGGCGCCGCTCGATCGACCACCTCATCGCGGCCCACCCGGACGCCGTGCTCGTCGAGGTCGGCCCGCGCCAGGTGCTGTTCAACCTGCTCGACCGTAAGTGGGTCGCTCGCCCGCGCTATTGCACCGACAGCCGCGACGACGCGGCCGGCCACCTCGCCGGCGTGCTCACGGCCTTGCGTGCCCACCGGTCGGCACCCATGCCCGCGGCCATGCCGGCCGCGCACGAGGTCCGCGAATGGCCGCAGGCGTGACGACCACGATCGAGTCGCTGGCTGGCGCCTTCGATCCCGCCAGCGACCTGCTCGACCTGGTGAAGGCCTACCGGCGCCGGCCCGTGTATACGCCCGCGGTGACCAGCACCCGCGTCGAGTTTGGCCGCCCGCAGATCGAGCGCATGCTGCCGCATCGCGACCCGTTTCTGATGGTCGACACCATCGCCAGCGTCGACCTGACCCAGGCGGCCATCGCCGGTCACCGCAGTATCGACCCCCAGGATCCGGTGTTCGCCGGCCACTTCCCCGGCGATCCCGTCTACCCCGGGGTGCTCCTGGTCGAGGCCATCGGCCAGCTCGGTATCTGTCTGCAACACCTGCTCGGCAAGGGCAGGGCAGAGATCGACGCGGACGACCGGCCCGGTCGTCTGCGCCTCCTCAAAGTCCACCACGCGCTGTTCCAGGGCGGGGTGCGGCCCGGCGAGTGGGTCACCCTGCTCGCCCGCTCGCTCGAGCAGAGCGACTACGTCTCGACCTGCATTGGGCAGGTGATCCACGGCGACGAGGTCAAGGCCCTGGCTGTCTTCGAGGTCATCCTCCTCGATTGACCGGACCTGCCGGCCCACCCCGTCGCGCTCGACCCGGAGTTCCAAGACATGGCGAACGAAAGACGCATCGTCATTACCGGCCTCGGCATCAACACGCCGATCGGCGACGATCTAGAGACCTTCTATACCAACCTGCTCGCTGGCAAGTCGGCGATCACCCGCTGGAAGTGGCAGAAGAACGACAACGTCTACTCCAAGGTCGGCGGCGACCTCTCCGAGTACGACGTCAAGGCCAAGCTCGGCCGCCTGCGCGATCGCTTGCCGGCCGAGATGCACCGTCGCGCCCGCGTCCTGTGCAACAAGGCCCCGTTCTCCACCTCGCTGTCGGTCCTGTGCGCCGCCGATGCCTGGCTCGACGCCGGGCTCGGCGAAGGTGGGGACCCCACGCGCCGCGCCGTCCTGGTCGGCGGTCACAACCTCAACGAGCGCTACTTCGCCAGCAACTACGAGACCTTCCTGCACGAGGAGCCGGACTACATCGACTCGATGGCCGCGCTGCACATGCTGGACACCGATCACGCCGGCTCGGTGTGCGAGATGCTCGGCTGGCAGGGCGCGGCCTACACGCTCGGTGGCGCCTGCGCCAGCGCCAACGTGGCCCTTCGCTCCGCCATCGATGAAGTTCGCCACCACGACCACGACGTGGCCATGGTCGTCGGCCCCGTGCTCGACTTCTCGCAGATGGGCGTGCACGCGATGGCCCTGCTGGGCGCCATCACCTACGAGAGCTTCAACGACACCCCGTCGCTGGCCAGCCGCCCCTACGACTCGCGCCGCGAGGGCTTCGTTCCGTCGCACGGCGCCGGGGTGCTGGTGCTCGAGGAGCTCGGCCACGCGCTCAAGCGCGGCGCCCGGATCTACGCCGAGGTGCTCGGCTGCACGTCCACCTCGGACGGGAGCCACCTGCCGTCGCCGTCCACCGACGGCCAGGCCCGGACCATCGAGCGCCTGCTGCGGCGCGCCGGCGTGCGCCCGGACCAGATCGACTACGTCAGCGCTCACGCCACGTCGACACCGCTCGGCGACATCTCCGAGATCAACGCGATCAAGCGCGTGTTCGGCGACCACGCCAAGAAGCTCAAGGTCAACGCCCCCAAGTCGATGCTCGGTCACACCTGCTGGTCCGCGCCCGCCGTCGAGACCGTCGCGGCGTTGTTGCAGATGCAGGGCAAGAAGCTCCACCCCTCGATCAACATCGACCAGCTCGACCCCGAGGTCGACCTCGACGTCTGCGCGAACGTCCCTGTCGATCACGAGATCCAGCTCATGGTCAAGAACTCCTTCGGCTTCGGTGGCCTCAACTGCTGCGCGCTCTACCGCCGATTCGACCCATCCACGCTCTGAGCGCTCAGGTTCTTCGCACGAGGATTTCATGAACTACTTCGTCACCGGCGGCTCGCGAGGCATCGGCGCGGGCATCGTCCTTCAGGCCGTCCGGGAAGGCCATGACGTCGCCTTCGCCTTCAAGGGCAACCGCGAGGCCGCGGCAAAGGTCGAAGCCGCGGCCCAGGCGCTGCGCCCCGGCGCCCTGTGCAAGGGCTACGTGCTCGACGTCAGCGATCCCGCGGCCGTCGTCGAGGTCGGGGACCAGGTGCTCAGCGACTTCGACGGCATCGGCGTGGTCGTCAATTGCGCGGGCATCAACCGCGCGAACCTCGTGGTCTCGATGGCCGATGAGGAGTGGCACAGCGTGTTCGCCACCAACCTCCACGGTCCCTTCTACGTGATCCGCCAGTTCCTCTCGACGATGCTCGCCAGCCGCTTCGGCCGCATCATCAACGTCTCGTCGATCCAGCACTCCGGCGCCGCCGGTCAGGCCAACTACGCCGCCAGCAAGGCCGGCCTGCACGGCCTCACCCTCTCGCTCGCCAAGGAGTACGGCCGCAAGGGCATCACCGCCAACGTCGTCGTCCCCGGCTTCTTCGACACCGACATGACCCGCGAGTCCATGCCCGCGCAGGCCAAGGAGTACTGGGCCCAGTACTGCCCGATGCCGAAGGGTCGCATGGGCCGCATCGACGAGCTCGCCACCGTCGTCACCTTCCTCGCCGGCCCCGGCGGCAGCTACATCAACGGCCAGGTCATCCCCGTGACCGGCGGCCTCGACTGGACCTACTGATGGCCGTCGGCATCGAGCGCATCGCCGCCTACCCCTGCACGCTCGCCCTCGACATGCGCGTGCTGGCCGAGGCCCGCGACCACGACCCGAACCACCCGCTCGGCGAGCTGTGGGTCCGCGCCCGCTCGCTCAACCCCCCGTGGGAGGACCCGGTGACCATGGCCGTCAACGCGGCGCTGCAGGTCGTCACCCCGGAGGACCGCGAGAACATCGAGCTGGTCATCGTCGGCAGCGAGTCCGCGACCGACTTCGGCAAGCCGATGTCGACCTACGTGCAGCGCTGGTGCCAGATCACGCCCAACTGCCGCAACTTCGAGACCAAGCACGCCTGCTACGGCGGCACCTCCGGCCTGATGATGGCCGCGCACTGGGTCGCCTCCGGGGCCGCGCCCGGCAAGAAGGCCCTCGTCGTCACCAGCGACCAGAGCCGTATGCACCTCGGTCAGCCCTGGGAGTATGTGCTGGGCGCCGCCGCGACCGCGATGCTGGTCAGCGCCACGCCGGACGTCCTCGAGCTCGAGCTCGACAAGACCGGCTACTGGACCCACGAGATCTTCGACACCTACCGCCCGACCTCGATGCAGGAGGTCGGCCACGCCGACACCAGCCTCTACGGCTACCTCGAGGCGCTCGAGGGCGCCTACGAGCACTTCATCCGCAAGGTCGGCCCGATCGACTACGACGAGTACTTCAAGAAGCACATCTACCACGTGCCCTTCGGCGGCATGACCTTCCGCGCCCACCGGGCGATCCTCCGCCACTGGCGCGAGATGGGCGTCAAGCCGGCGCGCGAGCACTTTGAACGCAAGTCCAAGCCCGCGCTGGTCTACAACAGCCAGTTCGGCGGCACCTATACGTCGGCCACCTTCATCGCCCTGATGGGCCTGATCGACAGCTTCCCCGACCTGGCGACCGGCGATCGCGTGTCGATGTTCTCCTACGGCTCGGGCTCGTGCGCCGAGTTCTACTCGACCAAGATCGGCCCGCTCGCGCATGCGCGGGTCGCCGCCACCCAGCTGCAAGCGGGCCTCGATGCCCGCCTGCAGCTCAGCGTCCCCGAGTACGAGGCGGTCGAACGTCAGCGCATGAGCCTGGTCGACCAGCCCGACTACACGATCGAGAAGACGGGCCTGCACGACCTCTACGAGCGCGTCTATGCCGGGCAGGGGCGCCTCGTCCTCGACGGCGTCCACGGTTATCAGCGCAACTACCGTCTCAGCTGACGGCGCATCGGAGCACCCACCCATGTACCTGCGCTGCGAAGCCCTCGACACGCCCGTCTGGCGCGCCTGGCTCGGGCCCGAGGGGGAGGGTGAGGGGGTGGCGCTCGGCGGCCCCGGGCTCGCGGATCTCGAGGCGCTGCTGCTGCGCGCCGAGGCCGACGATCGCTGTCGCGTGCTCGTGCTCGCCAGCGATGCCGACGAGTTTTGTCGCGGGATGGACCTGCAGGGAGTCATGCGACACGGCGCGGAAGATCCGAGCGGCGAGGCTGCCGCGGCGATCGCCGCCTACGCGCGTGTGCTCGGCCTCCTGCGTGGCCTGCGAGCCGCGACCATCTGTGTCGTCGATGCCGCGGCCTCCGGGGGTGGTGTCGGCCTCGTCGCGGCCTGCGATCTCGTCATCGCTGGCCCGCGCGCGAGCTTCCGCTTGCCCGAGCTGTTCCTCGGCCTCATCCCCGCGGTCGTGCTGCCGATCCTCGCCGAGCGCACCGGCCCGGCCTGCGCTCGCGCACTCGCGCTCACCGGGGACGCGCTCGACGGCGGCGCTGCCCTGCGCATGGGTCTGGTCGATGAGTGCAGCGAGGACCCCGCCCGCAGCCTCGCCGCCCGCATCAAGTACCTGCTGCGTTGCTCGCCCGACGCCGTCACCCGCCTGAAGCGCTTCTCCGCCGCGATCGCCGGTCTAGCGATCCCTGACGCGCTCGCAGCGGGTGTCGCCCGCACCAGCCGCGATGTCGCTCGCCCCGAGGTCCGGGCCGCCGTGGCCGGCTTCCTCGCCGGTGAGCTCCCGGCCTGGGCTGTGCGCGCCGGAGATCGACGATGACAATACCTGTCCCCAAGGACATCCTCGATCTCCAGGTCGACGCCGACGGCTGCGCCGTGCTGCGCATGCAAGACAGCGCCGGCAAGAACGCGTTCAGCCAGAGCTTCGTCGCCGCCCTGGTCCAGACCTTCGCCGACGTCGCCGCCCGCGCGGACATCAAGGTCGTGGTCCTGTGCGGCCTGGCCGACATCTTCTCCGCCGGCGGCGATCGCAGCGTCCTGCTCGGGCTCGCGGAGGGGCGCATCGCCCCCTACGACCTCCTCTTGACCCGTAGCCTGCTCGAGCTACCCCAGCCGACCCTCGCCGCGATGGCCGGCCCCGCCGTCGGCGGCGGCCTCATCTTCGGGCTCGCCTGCGACCTGGTCTTCCTCGCCCGCGAGAGCCGCTACGGCTGCAACTTCATGGACCTGGGCTTCACCCCCGGGATGGGCACCACGCGGCTCCTGCAGGCCGCTGTGGGGCCCTACGTGGCCGCCGAGATGATGATGGGTGCGCAGTACTTCCGCGGCCGGGAGCTGGCCGAACGCGGGGCCCAGGTCAACGCCGTCGTCCCCCGCGGCGAAGTCGAGGCGCGGGCGCTGGACGTCGCGGCCCGCCTGTGCGAAAAGCCGCGCGGGGCCCTCCTGCTGCTCAAACGCAGCCTCGGCCTGCCGCGGCGCCTGGCCTTCGAGGAGGCCCGCACGCTCGAGTCCATGATGCACGAGCTGTGTTTCGCCGATCCGGCCACCCAGGCCCTGATCCGGCAAAATTATCACCCCTAAGAAGACCCGATGATGCAGTTCAACAACTTTAGCGGCAAGGCGGTGCTCATCACCGGGGGCACCCGCGGCATCGGCCTCGCGTGCGGCCTCGCCTTCGCGCGCCACGGAGCCCGGGTGATCCTCACCCACCGCTGGGGCAGCGCCGACGAGGACCAGCTGCGCGCCCGCTTCACGGCGATCGGCGCGGCTGTGCCGATGATCGTGGAGGCCGACGTCTCGCGCGACGAGGACACCGCCGGCCTGCTGGCCAAGATCAAGGCCGAGCACGACCACGTCGACGTGTTCATCAGCAACGTCGCCGTGGTCCAGCGCGGCGAGGGCACGCTCGAGCTGCAGCGCCGCTCGCTCTACAAGAGCCTCGAGTACAGCTCCTGGCCCTTCGTCGGCTACCTCCACGCGATCCACCGCGCCTTCGGCCGCTACCCCCGCTACGCCGTGGCGATGTCGTCCGACGGACCGGACTCGCACTACCCGGCCTACGACTACGTCGCCGTCGCCAAGGCGGTGCTCGAGACCTTCGTCCGCTACATGGGCACGCACCTCTACGAGGACGGCTGCAAGGTGCTGGCGCTGCGCTCGCGCCAGGTCATGACCGAGTCCTACAAGGACATGTTCGGCCCCGAGCAGGTCGAGCTCGGGCGCCGCTTCGCGGAGTTCGCGTGCACCCCCGAGGAGATCGCGGACACCACTCTGGCCCTGTGCAGCGGCATGTTCGACGCGATGTCCGGGCAGGTTGTCACGCTCGACCGCGGGGCCGCCTTCGTCGACAACATCGCCACGCTCGGCCCGCGCCTGCTGCGACCCGAGACGGAGGTCCCGTGAGCCCATCCATGCTGAAGAACGACCTCACCAACCAGGCGGTCGTCATCACCGGCGGCACCGACGGCATCGGCCGCGCCTGCGGCCTGCTGTTCGCCCGCCACGGCGCCCACGTCTACCTGACCCACCGCTGGGGCAGCGCCGACGAGGACGAGCTGCAGGCCGAGTTCAAGGCCGCTGGCGCCCGTGCCCCGGTCATCGTCGAGGCGGACGTGTCGCTCGACGAGGACACCGAGGCGCTGATGGGCACCATCAAGCGCGACCACGACTCGCTGTTTGCGATCATCAGCAACGTCTCGTTCGCCCACGTCAGCAAGCAGCACGAGGACCTCGACAAGAAGAGCTTCCTGCGCAGCCTCGGCTACAGCGCCTGGCCCTTCGTCGGCTACCTGCAGGCGGCCCACGCCGCGTTTGGTCGCTACCCTCGTTACGCGATCGGCATGTCGTCCCGTGGGCCCGAGTACTTCCTACCCGGCTACGATTTTGTCGCCGCCAGCAAGGCGGTCATGGAGACCTTCTGCCGCTACCTCACTGCAGATCTGCTCAGTGAGGATATTCGCATCAACGTCGTGCGTGCCAACCCCGTGGAGACTCGCTCCCTGGAGGCCACCTTCGGTCCGGATTTCGGCCCATTCTGCAAGCAGTACTACGGCGAAGGCTTCTTCGTGACCTCGGAGGAGGTCGCGGCGGCCACCCTCGGGCTTTGCAGCGGGTTGATGGACGGGGTCAAGGGCCAGGTCCTACTACTGGACAGGGGCTTCGGTTTCGCCGACAACGTCGTCCGCCTGTTCTCGCAGCGAGAGCAGCGCGGGCTCTCGATCCTGAACCCCCAGGATCCTTCGTCGAAGGAGAAACGATGATCAGCACACGTGAAGAAGTCCTTGCCGTCGTTCGACGCCATCTCGCCGACACCGTCGAGGGCATCGAGGGCAAGGAGATCGACCCGTCGAAGTCGATGAAGGAGCTCGGGGCCAACAGCCTCGACATCGTCGAGGTCGTGTCCTGCAGCATGCGCGAGCTCAAAGTGAAGGTGCCGCGCGACCAGCTCAACAAGCTCACCAACATCAACGAGCTGGTCGACGGCCTCCGAGCCGTCGACCACGCGCCTAGCCGTGCAGGCTCAGGACGTAGACGTCGTAAAGCGTGTGTGTCCACGCAGCGACCGCGAAGCCGCGAAGCTGGTAGACGAGCGCGAAGAACACGCCTGCCAGCGTGCGGTAGACAAACGCGGCGAAGGTGAAGACCTCACCAGCGGGGCCGAGGTGGTGGGCGAGGCTGAAGATCAGGGAGGACAGGACGAGCGCGAAGATCCACGCGCGGCGTGGCCCGGTGATACCCGCGAGGAGGAAGCCGAGTCCGCCCATGCCGATCACGCGGAAGATGAACTCTTCATGGAGGCCCGCGCCGGCCGAGATCACGACCACGTCAGCGAGGGGGATCTGGCCGACCACGAGCTGCGGCATCACCTCGGCGAAGCGGTGGATCGCAAACAGGATGAGGGTGCCCATCGTGGTCGCGTAGAAGGCCGACTCGGCGAGCATCGGCATGAACACGCGCGGGTTGAGCCGGCCGTGCTGGCGCAGGATGACGAGCAGCGCCGCGTAGGCGACCAGGCCCGCGCCCAGCACCCCGAGGTAGTTGCCGAGGTCACGGGCGCACAGCTCGATGAGCTCACGGGTGATGAAGTCGACCCCGTTCTGTCCGCTGCCGCCGCGACCGAGGATGCCGAGCTGGTAGACGAGAAACAGCGGGAACACCAAGACGGCGCTGGTAAATGGGTCGATACGGCCGCCGAAGTGAGCGCCGAGGGCACCCGGCGAGCGGCGGCGGGGCGGGGGCTCGGGGCGAGCTTCGCGGGCGGGGCGGGGCATCCTGGCGGAGGGTGCCTCCTGCGCGGAGGCGGGGCAAACTTTCACCCGAGCGCAGCACCGGGTATCAGGGCCAGATGACGAGCTGGCTGCAGTGGCTTGGGCTGTTCGCCGCGGGCGGGGTGGGGGTGTGCCTGCGCTTTGCCCTCAGCAGTCGGGTCGACGTCGCACTGGCGGCCCGCCTGCCGCATGTCGGCACCTTGCTGGTCAACCTCCTGGGTTGCCTGGCGATCGGGGTACTTGGAGCCGCCCTGGCGCCGGGGCCCCCGCGGACGATCACCGTCGTCGGCCTGCTTGGTGGCTTCACGACCTACAGCAGCTTCGCGTTGCTGAGCGTCGAGTTGGCGCAAGACGGACGCTGGGGCGCCCTGAGCTGGCAACTTGGGGTCCACCTGCTCGGGGGGGTCCTGCTCGTCGTCGTGGGCACGGCGGTGGTGGGCCTGCTCGGGCGCTAGTCCAGATCTGCACGACGAGCTACGCCCCGGACGCTGAAGCGTGCGGGGCGTATCGAGCGAGCCGAGGGCCTTACTTCCTCTTCTTGCCTCTGGCGGGCTTTTTGGCCGCGGGCTTCTTCTTGGCCTTGGGCTTCTTGACGAGCTTCTTGGCCTTGGCAGGCTTCTTGGCCGCGGGCTTCTTGGCCTTGGCGGGCTTGGCCTTGGGCTTCTTGGCGAGCTTCTTGGCCTTGGCGGGCTTCTTGGCGAGCTTCTTGGCCTTGGCGGGCTTCTTGGCGGGCTTGGCCTTGGCAGGCTTCTTGGCCGCCTTGGCCTTGGCAGGCTTCTTGGCAGCCGCCTTGGCCTTCTTCGCCTTTTCGGCTTCCTTGGCCTTCTTCGCCTTTTCGGCTTCTTTGGCCTTCTTCGCCTTTTCGGCTTCTTTGGCCTTCTTCGCCTTCTCGGCCTCTTTGCTCTTCTTCGCCTTCTCGGCTTCCTTGGCCTTCTTCGCCTTCTCGGCTTCCTTGGCCTTCCGTTCGGCGTCCTTCGCGTGCTGCTTCCGGGCCTTGTCGGCCTCGGCTGCGCGCTTGCGGGACACTGCGTCCTCGCGGGCGGCCTGCTTTGCGGCGATGGCGTCGTGCTTCTTTTGCTCGGCCTCGGACTTCTTCTGCTCGGCGAGGCGGATCTTCTCCTCCTCCTTGCGCTTCTTCTCGTCTTCCTTGGCCTGCTTGGCGTTGGTGCGGGCGTTCTCCTTCTCCAGGCGGAGTCGCTCGCGCTCCTCCTCGCGGCGCTTCTTCTCGTCTTCCTTGGCCTTGCGCTGAGCGTCCTTCTCTTGCTGCTTGCGGAGGCGCTCCTCCTCACGGCGTTCGGCCGCAGCGACGCGGGCCTGTTCGGCCGCGAGGCGCTTCTCTTCCTTGCGGCGGGCCTGCTCGGCCTCTTCGCTCGCCTGACGCTTTTCGCGTTCGGCGGCGATCTCTTCCGGGCCAGGTCCGAGTTCCAGGCCGAGGAGGTTTTTGACCTCTTCCGGGGGTACTCGCTCGCCGCGTCGCTCGTCTTCGGACTCGCCGCGGCCGTGGAGGAAGAGCCGCTGCAGATCGTTGCGGAAGGTCAACTCGACCTTGTTGTCACCCATCACTTCGCTGACGAAGCCGACGCCGAAGGTCGGATGGACGACGATCTGGTGGATCTGGAACAGTGTTTTGGGGCTGTAACGCACGGCGTCTTCAACGTCGTACTGATGCACCCCGTCGTGCCAGGACAGTTTCTTCATGCTCTTGCGCCGACTGACGCTCAGCGGCTCCGGGCTCTCTTCGTCCCGGCCCCGCGGAGGCTTGAATGAGTGGATATCGCCACAAACTCCGCACTGGACGCGGCGGACTTCGTCGCCGTAGCTCTCGAGGATAACGTGTGTTGTGTCCGCGCGACACTTCGGGCAGTAACCCTCGGTTTCGCCGCCGTTGGAGCTTTGATTGCCACCGAAATGGCTCTCGAAGATCTGGTCCATCGTCAATCTCCGAACTCTACGGTGCCTTCAAACTTCAACTAGCACGTCCAGGTTTGCGAGTACAAGTCAAAACCCCGCAGAGGCACGAGAAAACGGGGACTACGTCGGGCCTGTCACGTCCCTGGTGACCTGCTTGGCCACGAAGAATCGGTCGGGAACGGAACTTGAAAAACTGAGCAGAACGACGTTTATATGGCGTTCCGGTTGGGTCTGGAGACCTCGGAGGCGGCTGAGGGGGGCCGCGGAGAGGCCGGGCCGGGCCCCTGGCTGGAGATCCTGGCCCGGAGATCCTGGCCCGGAGATCCTGCCCCAGAGGCCAGGGGGGAGTCTCGTGTTTCCCTCGCACCTGGCCCCAAGGACACCTCGTCGATATCCGCGATCGGGCGTCACTCCGAGCCGCCTCGGCCAGCCCGGGAGGCCCCAGCGCGCTCCGGCCGTCCGCGCCCGTCCGCGCTGGCGCCACCGACGGCCCCAGCCTCCGCACGTGGCGCGCTCTCGGCCGCTTCGCCGCCTGTGTGGGCCTCTGCCGCTTCGAGGCCCATCGTGTGCATGAGCTTGCGAACGTCGGTCACGGTGCCCTTGGCGCGGTCGGCGAGGATACCGAGCTCGCGGCACACCACGCGGAACGCACGCCCATATTCACCGGCCTGGGCGGCGATAATGTTGCCATTCAGGGCGAGCAGCTGCAGGCGGCGAGCGACGTCGTCGAGGAAGTGGATCACGCCCTCCATGCCGTCCGCGGCCTCCTCCTGGGCAGCAGAACGTTGCTCGGCGCTGATGCGCGAGGCTGCGGCCAGCGACTCGAAGAACGCCTGCTCATTGAGGAAGGCCTCGAGCATGCCGATCGGTCCTGCCTCGTCGGGGCTGTCACCCAGATAGAGCGGGCGGGCCATCGACAGGTAGGCCTGGCCGCCGCGCTGGATCGTGCCCTTGAACACCTCGCGCTTGCGCAGGACGATGTCGACCAGCTCGGCGTCGGCGTAGGCGCCGATGTCTCCGGGCTTGCCGGCCCCGAGCACGCTGACTGAGGATACCCGGCGGTTGCCGACGTAGAGCGAGAAGCCGAGGGAGGTGGCGCGCGCGAGCGTCGGGAGGACAATGTTGTTCTCGTCGAGGACCATGGTCCCGGCCCGCAGCTTGCCTTCGACGCGGTGCAGCGGGCCGTGGCTGCGGATGACCTGGTCGCAGAGCTCGGTGGCCGCGACGCCGCGGTCGAGCGCCCTGCGCCGGATCACCGACCATACAGCGCTAAAGATCTGGGTCTCGGTCGTCATATCACTCACGCGCTCGCAGTGTACTGGCCTTCGGAACGGCGTGGTAGGCACGTCTGCATGTCCTCCGAGGCCACGCACGCGGTTTCGACCGCCGGACGGCCGCTGCGCGTCCGCATCGCTCCCAGTCCCACCGGCGATCCGCACGTTGGCACCGCCTACATCGCCCTTTTCAACTACGTGTTTGCTCGCAAGCAGGGCGGCACCTTCATCCTCCGCATCGAGGACACCGACCAGGAGCGCTACACCGCGGGCAGCGAGGCGGCGATCTTCGAGGCGCTGCGCTGGCTCGGGCTGCGCTGGGATGAGGGGCCAGACGTCGGCGGTCCTTGCGGGCCGTACCGCCAGTCGGAGCGGCTGGCGATCTACAAGGAGCACGTGCAACTGCTGCTTGATCGCGGCGGCGCCTACCGCTGCTTCTGCGGCAAGGAGCGGCTGGCGGCGCTGCACGCCGAGCAGGTCGCCGCGAAGTCCTCGCACTTCGGGTACGACGGCCACTGCCGCGACCTCGCGCCCGCGGATGTGGCGGCCCGGTTGGCCAGCGACGCTCCCTATGTAGTCCGGCTGCGGGTGCCCAAGGACGGCGCGACGACCTTCGTCGATCACCTGCGGCCCGAGCCGATCACCTTCGAGAACCGGCTCGTCGACGACCAGGTGCTGCAGAAGTCGGACGGGTTTCCGACCTACCACCTGGCCAACGTCGTCGACGATCATCTGATGGGTATCACCCACGTGATCCGCGGTGAGGAGTGGATCACCTCCACACCCAAGCACGTGCTGCTGTACCAGGCTTTTGGCTGGGAGGCGCCGGCGTGGCACCACCTCGGGCTGCTGCGCAACGCCGACAAGACCAAGCTGTCGAAGCGCAAGAACCCGGTGTCGATCTTCCACTATCGCGAGCTCGGCTACCTGCCGGAGACCTTGCTCAACTTCATGGCCAACCTCGGCTTTAGCATGGGGGCCGATGTCGAGCGCTTCACGGTCGAGCAGATGATCGAGGCCTTCGATTGGTCGAAGGTCAGCGTCGGTGGGCCGGTCTTTGATGCAGCCAAGCTCGAGGCCTTCAACGCCGACGACATCCGCGCCCTGTCGGTCGACACGCTGTACGAACGCCTGCAGGAGCGGGTGCTGGCCCCGGCGCGGATCAAGGCGATGCTCGCGCAGGCTCAGGAGCGGGTCCACCGCCTCGACGACTTCATCCCGTACCTCAGCTTCTTCTTCGGCGGGAGCCTCGACTACGGTCCGGTGCAGGACAAGATCAAGGCGCCCGCGGGCAAGACCCACGCCGAGGCGGCCCAGCTGCTCGACGAGTACGCCCAGGAGATCGAGAAGGACAACCAGGCCCGCAGCTTCACGGCGCCGGCGCTGGAGGCCTTCTCGCGCGAGTTCTGCGCCCGGCACGCGGTCAAGCCGAAGGATCTATTCATGCTGCTGCGCCTCGGCGTCACCGGGCGCAGCGCCTCGCCGTCGCTGTTCGATACGATGGCGTTGTGCGGCAAGGACCGCTGCCGCATGCGCCTGCGCGACGTCAGCGAGCTGCTGCGCAAGCGTGGGTAACAGCGATGGTCAACGCAGCCCGCCTCTACGAGTAGAGAGCGGGCTGCTCCGCGTCTGGCCAAGAAGTTCAACCCCTACGTTTTGTAGGTGGGGACTATGGTACCCGCTTCGGGCTTCTCGTCGAACGAGCCTGCACACCTGCGGACAGAGACGGACCCCTGGCTGAACGATGTAGGTAGAACTTGTGGCCTCCGCACTGAGCAGCCCGCTCGAGCACCACCATAGCAGCGTTTGATCGCCGTGGAACCTGGCAAGTTCGCGCCGGTTCGCAGCGCGCTCATTGCAACGGGTACGGCGTGAGGATGTAGTCGGCGCCGCCCCCGTGGCAGCCGGTGCAGAGGCCGACGCCGAGGTCGTCGGCGTACGTGGTATTGTCGACTCGCTCGTACCAGTACCAGGTCGCGCCACCCATGCTCGCCGCGTCCGTCTTCAACGAGACGGCGTAGCCGATGATCGTGTCGGTGCCGCCGCCGTAGAGCTCCTTCACCGTGGCGGCGTCCTTCGGGTGTTCGGGGTTCTTGGCCATCAGCGAGGCCAGCGCGACCGCGTTGACGTAGGTGCGCACGTTGCCGCCGTGGGGGCCGGTGGATGCGTGCACCTGCGATTCGACGGCCCATTGTTTGTAGGCGCCGCCGGCGAGCCAGGCCTCGAGGATCTCGGCGCTCTCGATCGGCGGCAGCTCCTCGGCGCTGCCGGTGTCGTCGCTGGTGGTGAGCGTCGATGTGGTGCCAGTGGTGGCGTCGGTAGTGGTGGTCGAGGATGTGCTGGTGGTCGGGGTGTCGGTGGTGGTCGCGGGCAGACCGGTGCTGGGGTCGCTCGTGCTGGTGGTGCTGCTGGTGGTGGTGCCCGGGTCTTCGCTGGTGCCCGTGCTTGTGCCGGGTGTGCTCGCCTCGGTGGCGGCGTCAGAAGGCTCGCCGCAGGCGAGGAGCAGGAGGCTGAGGGGGAAGAGGAGGGGGCGGCACATGCCCGGGCAACGAGGCGCCCGCGCGGCAAGTTACACCGCGCGCCGCGGCGTTTCGTGGGGGCCCGGTCAGGCTCCGGCGATCACGCGCTCGGCGTGGTCCGCGAGCGCCCGTACGCCCGCGATCATCATGGCAAATCGGGTGTCTTTGCTGTGACCACGGACGTAGCGGAGGTAGATCTGCTGGGCGACGACGGCCGTCTTGTACAGGCCAAACGCGGCGTAGAACGGCAGGTGGGCGAGGCTGCGGCCGGTGATGCGCGCGTAGTGTTCGGCGAACTCGCGCCGGGTGTAGCTGCCGGGCAGGGCGGTGGGGCCAAACGCGAAGGCGCGCAGCTCGGGCGGGTCGGCGAGCTCGACCCAGTAACAGAGCGCGGTGCCGAGGTCCATCAGCGGGTCGCCGATGGTCGCCATCTCCCAGTCGAGCACGCCGCGGACGCGGGTGAGGTCGTCCGGGTCGAGGACCAGGTTGTCGTACTTGAAGTCGTTGTGGATCAGGGTCGGCGGGCCCGATTCGGGCATGTGCGCGGCCAGCCAGGCGGCCACGCGATCCATCGCCGGGATGTCGTCGGTGACGGCGGCGGTGTAGCGCCTGGTCCAGCCCTCGACCTGGCGGCGGACATAGCCCTCGGGGTGGCCGAGCGCGGCCAGGCCGGTGGTGTCGATGTCGATCGTGTGCAGCTCGGCGAGGGTCTCGACGGCGGCGACCGAGAGGCCGCGCGCGAGGGTGGGGTCGACGGTGAGGCCCGCGGGCAGGCGGCTGCGCAGCACGACGCCGCGGATCCGTTCCATCACATAGAACCTGGCCCCGAGGACAGATTCATCGGCGAGCAGCAGCGGCCGTGGGACTCGCGGGTAGACGGGCGCCAGCTTGCTGAGGAACGCGAACTCGCGGTCCATGTCGTGGGCCGTCTTGATCTGGGCGCCGAAGGGTGGGCGGCGCAGGACCAGCTCGCGCGCGCTGCCGTCGGCCAGCTCGAGCCGGAGCAGGTAGGTCAGGTTCGAGTGGCCGCCGGGGAACTGTTCGACGGTGACGGAGGCGCCTGGCAGGTCGAGCGCCTGCTGCAGGTAGGGGGTGAGGCGATCGAGGTCGAGAGCCTCGCCGCTGCGCACGGGCCGGGTGCTGTCGATCCAGTCGGGGTTCATGCGCTGGCCTTGCTGTAGCGGTGGAAGATCCGGCGGGCCACGACCATCTTGTGGACCTCGTCGGGGCCGTCGTAGATGTGGGCGCCGCGCTCGCGGGTGTAGAACCAGGCGAGCACGGTGTCGTCGGTGAGGCCGAGGGCGCCGTGGACCTGGATCGCGCGCTCGAGCACCTCGGAGAGGACCTCGGCGACGTGGAACTTGATCAACGAGACGTCCTCGCGGGCGGCGGCGAAGCCCTGCTGGTCGATCAGCCAGGCGGTGCGCAGGACCATGAGGCGGGCGGCGTCGATGCGGGCGCGCGACTCGGCGGCCCACACCTGGACGATCTGCTTGTCGGCCAGGGACTCGCCGGGGGCCATCTGGCGGGCGACGGCGCGGCGACACAGGAGCGCCAGGGCGCGCTCGCAGATGCCGAGCCAGCGCATGCAGTGGTGGATCCTCCCGGGGCCGAGGCGCTCCTGGGCGATGGCGAAGCCGGCGTGGGCCGGCCCGAGGAGGTTGTCTGCGGGGACGCGGCAGTCCTCGTAGGCGATCTCTGCGTGTGAGTCGTAGTCGGCGCCGGCGTGGCCGAAGATCGAGACGTTGCGGACGATGCGAAACCCGGGGGTGTCGGTCGGGACGATCAGCATGCTGGCGCGGCGATGCGGCTCGGCGTCGGGGGCGGTGATCGCCATGACGATGGCGAAGCGCGCCCCGTCGGCGCTCGAGGTGAACCACTTGCGGCCGTTGATGACGTAGTGATCGCCGTCGCGGGTGGCCTGACAGGCGAGCTGGGTCGGGTTGCTGCCGGGGTTGCCCGGCTCGGTCATCGAGAAGCAGCTGCGGATCTCACCGGCGACCAGCGGCCCGAGCCAGCGGGCCTTCTGCGCGTCCGAGCCGAACTGCATCAGCACCTCCATGTTGCCGGCGTCGGGGGCCTGGCAGTTGAAGAGGTAGTGGCCGAAGGGGCTCTGGCCGAGCTGCTCGCTGACGAGTCCGTGGTCTTGCAGCGAGAGGCCGAGGCCGCCGAGCGCGGCGGGCATCTGCGGCAGCCACAGGCCGGCGGCGCGGACCTGTTCGCGCAGGGCCATGAGGCGCGGGACCACGGCCGGGAAGCCGAGCGCGAGCAGTTCGGCCTCGACGGGGAAGAGGTGGGTGTCGAGGAAGCTGCGGACGCGGCGGAGCAGCTCGGCGGTGGGGGCGGGGATCGAGAAGTCCATCGGGGCCTTTTGACTAACGAAGGGTGATCTCGGCGGGGTCGTGGAGGTGCGGGAGGGCGTTGAACATGGTGAGCATCGGCTCGTCGCCGCGGGTGCGCAGCTCGCTGAGGGAGCTGTTGTGGACCACGAAGCTGGCCTTGAGGCCAGACCAGAGATCGAGGCCGAGGCCGAGGCGCAGGCCGATGCCGACGGGGCCGGCCGAGGTGACGACGAGGACGGTGCGGCCGCGGGGGGCGAGCAGCTCGTTCAGGCCAGCCTCGACGCGGGTGGCGAAGGCGGTGGCGGCCTCGATGCCGGGGTCGCCGAGGTGGCCATCGTGCCAGCTTCGCATCATCCGCTGGAAGGTGGCCTCGAAGGCGCGTCGCTGTTCGCGGCTGCCAGCGGGGTGGCGGGCGAGCTCGGCGACGTGGTGGGCGAGCTCGGTGTCCTCGGCGGCGAGGCGCTGGAGGTGGCGCTGCATGATCTCGAGGGCGGGGTACTCGTCGAACTCGGGTCGGAGGATCGGGTCGGGGAAGTTGGCGCCGCGGGCCCGGGCGCTGGCGATCATGTGCGCCGCGGTGTCGCGCTGACGGAGGCGCGGGCCGGTGACGATCTGGTCGGGGCGCAGCATGCCGGCGAGGTGCTCGCCGAGTCGCCGGGCCTGGGTCACGCCGAGCGGCGAGAGCACGTCGTAGTCGGCGGCCCCGAGCGAGGCCTGGCCGTGGCGGATCAGCAGCAGGGTGGACACGCGCGGGCATGGTGGCTGCGCGTGGGGAGCGGGTCAACCTGTGTCGCTCGCGTATCGGCGGTCACTCGAGCTCGTCGCCCTCGTTCGTGCAGGTGGTGACGCCGAGCGCGGCCTGGTAGGCGCAGGTCTGGTCCACGAGGCGCTGGCTGACCTTGGCGAGGGTTTCCGCGTCGTCGCCGTCGCGCACGAGCTGGGCGTAGCCGGCCCACTCGTCGAGGTAGGCCTTTGGGCTGAAGTCGGCGCCGAGCCGGGTCTGCATCCCGGGGACGAGCAGGAGGGCGTAGGTGTGGCCCTCGACGGCGCCCTTGTAGCCGGTCGGTACGCCGACGGCGCCCTCGGTGAGGGCCAGATCCGCGTAGTTGCGGGTGCGCTTGGCGAAGGCGAGGTCGAGCTCCGTGACGATCTGCTGGGGATCGATCGTGGCTGGGTCGCCGGCGAGCATGGCCTTGATCTGGGCGATGCCGGGGGTGTTGCGGCCGTCGAGGCGGTCCTCGATGATCGCGAAGAGCTCGAGCGCACGGCGAGCTGCGACTGGATCGACGGCGGCCTGGGCCTCGCCGGCGAGCTCGACCAGGACCCGCTGGACGGCGCGGAACAGCGACTTCTCGGCGCGCTGCTTGTTCGGGGGGAGCCGCCAGTCGTCGATGTTGGTGTAGGGCGGCTCGCCGGCGATCGCGTCGTGGCCGTCGGCGAAGGCGGCGTCGATGTCGGCGGCGATCGTCTCTTCGAAGGTGTGCCAGGTGACCTCGTCCGCCGCGAGGGCGAGCGGGCGCAGGGCTGCCTCCCAGAGGCAGTGGGCCTCGTCCCAGGCGGCGTACTTGTCGGGGGCGCCGGTCTCCACGGCGCCCATGCTGTCGCGCATGTGCCTGGCGTAGGCGACCTGGACGCGCGCGGCGGCGGCGGCCGTGAGCGCTGGCGTGGGGTCGCTCAGCCAGGTGGTGATGTCGGCGTCGTCGCTGCGCTCGCTGAGAGCGTCGAGCTGTTGCATGTAGGTCTGCAGCGGGGTGCCGGAGTAGGCCGCGCTCGCGGCGTTGGCGTCACCAGCGGCTGCTGCGGCGAACAGGGCAGATGCGTGAGTCTTCGCGGCGACGCAGGCCGGAGTGGCGCTGGTACCCAGCTCACGCTCGTTGAGGTCGCCTTCGCTGGTCGTCGGGTCGGCGGTTGTCGAGGAGGTACCGGTGCTGCTGGCGTCGTCCTGGGTGTTCGTGCAGGCGGTGAGGGCGAGGAGAAGGAGGGAGGGGTGGGTGAGTCGCATGTTGGCTCCGGCGTGAGGGTCGGCGAAACGAAGATTATGATAAGCGTTTTCAATTGCAAGTGGCAAGGATTGCCCCCCTCAGGGGTTGACCCCCGTAAAACACGGTGCTAGTCAGGGTAGAAGTAATGAAAGTCATTATCAAGATTGCCGCGACGCTTGTGTGCCTGGGCTCGCTCGGGTGCGTCGGCTACGGCTCGATCGGTGTCGATCCGTTCGAGGGCGATGGCCTGCCGGAGGAGGTCTCGCTGTGCGAGGGCTGCCTCGCGGAGCAGTCGTTGCGCGGCGAGTTGATGTTGTTCGTGAACACCAAGCTGACCGGCGCTGACGCCAACTTCACCGCGAACTATCCGCTGGACAACGAGGGTCGGTACGTCGGCAACGCGCTGTACCTCTACGATCCGGACGCGGTGTGCGACGACGGGGGCGCGGGCTGTCGCCTGGCCAGGCTCGGCAACCTGTGGCTGGGGGACAGCATGGGGCCGCTGTCGCTCGACGATCAGTCGCTGCAGCGCTTCAGCGTGCGCGACCTGGCGTGGCACCCGAAGCGCGGGCTCTGGGGGCTCAGCTACGACCCGCTCAACGACGAGTGGGGGCTGACGGCGCTGACGGTGCCCGACTGGACGCGCGGCGACAATCGCATCGACACGGTCCGTTACGCCTTCCTCCACGGCTCGGTCGACGCGGAGACGACGGACGCGTGTTACTGGCGGCAGAGCATGACGGGGCTCGGCTTTGTCGGCGACGAGCTGTGGGCCGGTTCGGCGGGCAAGCCGGGCAACGGGCTCGACGCGCGCGGGGCGGTGTTTCGCATCGATCCGGAGTTTGTGGCCGCGCCGAGGCACTGCGTCTACGCGGGCGACAGCACGCAGGACCCCGAGTACTACGCGTGCACGGCGATTTGCTCGGTGTGGACGAGCTTCGACGAGAAGGCGGGTGTCGCCGGAGACCTCGTCGACGCCCAGGGCGGCGGGTTGCTGGCGATGGCGCGGGCGGAGGACGCCGCGGTGCTGCCGGCCGGGCAGAACGTGCTGTTCGACGTCGATGTAGAGTCGGCCGGGCAGGCGCCGACGGCGGCGGGGCCGTACATCGCGGACATCGCGGCCGGGCTCGACGTCGAGGGGCTGGCCCGCGTCGATGGCGTGCTCTACGGCATCAACACCGCGGGCACCGTGTACCGCATCAGCGAGGCCGAGGCCGAGGGCGACACGTGGAAGGTCACGGTGCACGACGAGCTCGGGCCGCTGTTCACGGCGAACGACCTCAGCGTGCGCATCCGTGGGGCGACGAGCGTCGTTGTCCCTGAGTAGTCCCCGTGTCGACGCTGCTGCTGCACCCCGCGCTCGTCGTGGTCGCGCTGGCGACCGCGGGCCCGCGCGCGTACGAGGGGCCGGTCGGGGTCGCGGAGCGGCCGCGCGCGGCGCCGACGGTGCCGGGCTGGCCCGCCTCGGCCGGGCCGCCGCCGGGCTCGGGTGCTGCGTCGGGCGGTGATGTGTCTTTCGGGGCAGGTGATCCTGGCACAGAGGACATGTCTTCCGGGGCAGGTGAGCCTGGCGAGGGGGACATGTCTTCGGAGCCAGGTGGTGCGTCGGGCTCGCTGTTGCCGGGCGCTGCGGCGCCAGGGATCGAGCGGGAGGTGCGCTACATCGAGGTGACGAGCAACATGCTGGGGCGCAGCAGCCGGCTCGACGTCCAGCGGCACGCGGGGGGGCGGGCGATCGTCGACACCAAGAAGGCGATCGAGCAGGGGGCGAGCAGCGTGGCGGAGATGCTCGACAAGGTGCCGGGGGTGCGGGCGGTCGAGGGCAACTCGGGGCTGTCGACGTCGTCGACGAAGCTGAACGTGGCGGTGCGGGGGGCCAACCCGCGGCTGTCGGAGCAAGCGACGGTGCTGCTCGACGAGGTGCCGATCGCGCCGGCGCCGTACGGGAACCCGTCGCTGAGCCTGTTCCCGCTGTCGCTGTTCCAGATCGCCAAGATCGACGCGGTGCGGGGCGGGTCGTCGGTGCGCTTCGGGCCGTGGACCTCGGGCGGCGTGTTCAACCTGGTGTCGCACCCGATCCCCGAGAACCCGACGATCTCGGTGACCGCGCAGAGCGACCAATTCGGCGACGCCGGGGGCGCGGCGGCCTACGGGGGGACGCACCGCAAGCTCGGGATGTACTTCGAGTACGCGCCGCGCTACGGCAAGACCTTCCGCGACAACAGCAACTTCTCGAGCCAGGGCGGCATCATCAAGTTCGCGTATCCGGTGACGAAGCGGATCGATCTCGAGTCGAGCTCGCACCTGTTCTGGGAGCAGAGCAAGCTGCCAGGCGGCCTGCGCACGAAGGACTACGAGGTCGACCGCTTCCAGAGCCTGCGCCCGAACGACCGCTTCGACGGGCACCGCGAGGCGAGCAGCCTGAAGCTGCGCTGGCGGCCGAAGGAGCAGCACGAGCTGCAGGTGATCAGCTTCTACAGCCACACCTTTCGTCGCAGCGTGATGGCGACCAACGAGGACCGCAACCTGGCGATGGACACGACGCTGCTGACGGTGCAGCCGCGGCGCTTCGACGTGTTTGGCATCGAGCCGCGCTACGTGCTGCGGGTCAACCATAAGAAGATGTTCCAGGACCTGGCCTTCGGGGTGCGGGGGGTGTTCGAGTGGGCCAAGCTGCGCGAGACCTGGTCGCTGGACGCGAACCAGCCGGTCAAGTACCTGAGCGGCGCGACCGGCTGCGAGCGCGGGCTCGGGGTGGCCTACGAGCGGCTCGGGCGGCGCTGCCTCGACGGGCGCACGGCGGGCTTTTCGCTGTACGCGGAGGACAAGCTGTACATGCTCGACTCGCGGCTGGTGATCACGGCTGGGGTGCGCGGGGAGATCATGCAGCAGGGGTTTTTTGACGTGCTCAACCGCCGATCGGTGCCGCGGCCGGTGCAGGGCGGGGCGCTGCCGGGGCTGTCGCTGTGGTACGGCAGCGACGAGGTGGCGGGTTACATCGGCTACGGGCGCAGCTTCGGCGCGCCGAGCTACTTCTCGGCGACGATCAACATGCCGACCAGCACGGACAGCCGGTACATCCAGCCGGAGCTGGCGGACATGGTCGAGGGCGGCATCAAGGTGATGGAGCTCGGCGGGGTCTATGCGGACGTGACCGGCTGGTACAAGTACTTCCGCTTCCTGCGCGACGAGGGCGACAACTCGCTGCAGGTCATCCCGGCGGCGCACGCCTACGGAGTGGAGGCCAACGTCGAGTGGGAGCCGGGCGAGGTGTGGGAGAAGGTCGATGGCCTGGCGCTCGAGGCCGGCTACTCGTACACGGGTAGCAAGGTGCTGGCGGACATCTACCAGGGCAACCGCGTGCCGTGGTACCCGGTGCACGAGGCGTGGGGCAAGGCGTCGTACAAGTTCCCGTTCGGGCTCAAGTTCGGCAGCACGCTCGACTACACGGGCAAACAATTCACGGACTACGGCAACATCACGCAGTGGGCGACGGGCGAGCTGGGGATCATGCCGGCGTACACGCTGATGACCGCGTTCATCGGCTTCCAGGCCCCGCTGCCGCAGGGCTGGCGGCTCGAGTTCACGGTCGGGGCGAAGAACCTGCTCAACTACGTGTGGTTCACGCGCACCGACGATCTGAACGGCGGCATCCTGGCGATGCGGCCGCGGACCTTCTACTTCAACCTGGGCATCGCCCACGAGTTCATCCGCGGGCGGGCGGCCGAGCAGGCGCGCAGCCGCGGGTCCGGGCCGGCCAGGCGCTTCACGGCGAGCGAGCGGCGTAACCAGCGGCAGATGATGCGCAGGATCGGAGCCTGGTTGTGAGGACATGTGCTCTTGGACAGGTCTGGAGGGACAGGCGATGATCACGCGGCGCGGGTTGTTCAAGGTGCATCAGGCGATCGGGGTGGCGGCGGCGGTGTTCGTCGTGATCGTGGCGCTGACGGGGGCGCTGCTGGTGTTTCGCGGGTCGTTCAAGCCCGGGCCGCCGCCGGCGGCCCCGGTGGTGGAGCGGCCGCTGGCGCTCGAGGAGCTGATGGCGCGCGCGGTGGCGGCGGGGCCGGGGGACCCGGTGACCGACATCGCGCTGCCTGGCGCGCCGGACCGGCCCTACGAGTTCTGGCTGGATGATGATGCCGAGACGGTGGTGTTCCTGGCCGGTGACGGGACGCTGCTGGGGACGCGGTCGACCGCGGGGGGCGTGATGCGGACGGTGTTTCGCTTGCACACGGGTGAGATCGTGGGGCTGCCGGGGGAGGCGCTGAGCTTCCTCGGCGGGGTCTCGCTGGTGGTGCTGGTGATCAGCGGGTTGTGGATGATCGGCTCGCGCCGACGCGCGCGGCGGATGTGATAGGAGAGGTGGGCATGCACATTGTCTTGCAGGAACCGGAGATCGATGGCGTGTCGATGCAGATCGGCATCGACGAGATCGTCGTCAAGCGGCGGACGGCGGCCGGCCAGGAGCTGCTGATCGCGGAGACTTCGGCGTACGGGCGCACGTTGTTCCTCGACGGGCTGGTGCAGTCGGCCGAGGCGGATGAGCCGCTGTACCACGAGCCGCTGGTGCACCCGGCGCTGGTGCTGCACGGGGGGCCAAGGCGAGTGCTGGTCGGAGGCACGGGCGAGGGGGCGAGCCTGCGCGAGATCTTGCGCCACCGATCGGTGGAGAAGGTCGTCAGCGTCGACCTCGATCCCGAGGTCGTGGCGCTGTGCAAGGAGCATCTGCCGAGCTGGAGCGCGGGCAGCCTCGACGATCCGCGGGTCGAGCTGCGCACCGAGGACATCCAGGTGACGCTGGCGGCGGCGCAGCCGGGCGAGTACGACGCGATCTTCCTCGACATCACGGATCCGGTGGAGGACGGGCCGAGCGTGGAGCTGTTCTCGACGCGGTTCTTCTCGACGGTGGCGCGGGCGCTGGCGGACGACGGGATCGCGGTGTTGCAGTCGGGTGAGCTCGATCCGGTCGATCTGCGGATGTCGCGGGCGGTCCGCAGCACGCTGCTGGCGGTGTTCCCGTGGGTGGTGTTCGCGCACACCTACGTGCCGTCGTTCCACTGCCTGTGGGGCTTCGCGTTGGTGGGGAAGCGGCCGTTTGCGATCGAGCCGGCGGACCTGGCGGCGCGCATCGCCGGGCTCGGGCCGCTCAAGGTGTACACGGCGACCGCGCATCGGGCGATGCTCGAGCTGCCGCCGTACCTGCAGGCGCGGCTGATGCAGCCGGGGCCGGTGCTCACGGGCGACGAGGCGCGCCTGGTCTATACGACAGGTTCTTGAGGACAGGTCGCCGATGGCGTGGAGCCGCACCAACCAGCTGATCGTGGCCGCGGCGGCGCGGCTGGGGGCGCAGGCGCGGCCGCTGGGCTCGCGGCACACCGACTACTTTGTGCGCCTGGTGCACGGGGAGCGGGCGGTGATCGTGAGCAAGACGCGCTCGCCGTTCCTGACGCAGGTGGCGCAGAGCCTGGCGAACAACAAGCACCTGAGCCGCGAGCTGCTGGCGGGGCACGGGGTGCCCTGCGTGCCGGATCTGCTGCTCGACGAGGGCGACGATCCGCGCGGGCCGCAGGCGCAGGCGATGTTGGCGGCGCACGGGCGGGTGGTGGTCAAGCCGAACTGGGGGAACCGCGGGGTCGGGATCACGACCGATGTGCAGACGCTCGAGCGGCTGGTGCGGGCGCGGGCGCGGGCGCGGGCGATCGACCTCGACGAGGAGGTGGTGGTCGAGCCCTTTGTCGCGGGGAGTAACCTGCGGGTGGCGGTGATCGGCGGGCGCTATGTGGCGGCGTGCGAGGTGCAGCGGCCGCGCATCGTGGCGGGGGCGACGACGCGGGCGCAGGTGGCGGTGCTCAACGCGGATCCGCGGCGGGGCACGTGGGACACGCCGAGCCTGCGGCCCTTCGATCGCATCGAGCCGGAGGAGGACCTGGCGGAGCATCTGGCGGTGCTCGGGCTGAAGCTCGGGAGCGTGGTGCCAGACGGGGTTGAGATCGAGGTGACGGGGGAGGAGAGCGCGGTGATCGATCGCAGCGACGCGCTGCATCCCGGGTGGATCGCGGTCGCGGAGCGGGCCTGTGCGTTGCTCGGGGTCGACGTCGGCGGGGTCGATCTGCGCGGGCCGATCGAGGCGTTCGCGCGGGCGCCCGCGGAGCGGTGGCGGCCGGGCGAGGCGTGTCTGCTCGAGGTCAACGTGCTGCCGGGATTGCACCTGCACGCGCTGCCGAGCGAGGGGGCGGCGCGGCCGGTGTTCGAGGCCTTCGTGGCGTACTGCCTGCAGCTGCCGGGCGCGCCGGAGCCGTGCGCAGGGGTGCGGGTGTAGGCCGCCCTGCGGCCGTCAGGGGCGGGCGGGGCTGCGGGCGCTGGGTTGATCGAGCTCGTCGAGGTCGCCGGTGTCCTCGCTGCCGACCGGGTCGAGCACGCCCGGCAAGGGGGCCTGGCGGGGGTCGCTCGCGCGCCTGGTCGGGCTGGCCGCGGGGACAGGCTGGCTGTCTGAAGGGACAGGCTGGCTGTCTGCGATGACAGGTCGAGACGGGCTGTCCGTGGGGACAGGTGGGCTGTCGTTCGGGACAGGTGTGGTGTCTGCGGGGACCGGCGCCGCGGTCAGGCGGAGGGGGCGAGTCGGGGCGGGGAGCGGCTCGGAGGGGTCGCCGCGGCCGCGCCAGCGGGCGATGGTGGCCGTGAGGCGCTCGTCCTTGGTGCTGGCGAGGAGGCCGCGCAGCTGCGGGCGGCCGTGGGTGTGGGGGTCGTAGACGCCGAGCAGCGCGCCGACGATCTGCTCGGTGACGAGGTCGGCGGGGTCGCTGGCGGCGTGGCTGAGCATGTCGGGCTCGACCTTGTCGCGGTTCATCTCGATCGCGGCGGCGGCGGTGGCGGCCCGCACGGGCGGGCTTTGGTCGCGCAGGCCGAGGGCGAGGGTGTCCCAGTGGCCGCGGCGCAGGAGGATGCCGTGGGCGGTGGCGCGGGCGAGCGGATCGATCTCACCGGCGGTGGTGAGGCGGACCAGGAAGGCGTCGAAGCGGGCGGGGTCGAGGGTGGCGAGGCGGGCGCGGGCGGCCAGCGCGTAGTCGCCGAGGGAGCGGTAGACGAGGTCGTCGCTGTGTTCGACGGCGATGCTGCGGTCGCCGACGGCGGACTCGATGAAGCCGAGGTCGAGGTGGCCGAGGTGGCAGCCGCCGGTCTTTGTGGTGGTCAGCCAGGTCCAGACGTAGGCGCGCAGGGTCGGGCTGTCGGCGCGCAGGAGGCCGGCGACCTGGGCTGGCGAGAGGCTGGCGAGCAGCTTGCTGACCTTGTTGAACTCACGCTCGCCGAGGCGGTCGACGACGCGGGCGCCGGCGACGGTGGCGAGCGGGGTGCGAACCGCGGAGGGGAGCTCGCGCAAGACCGCCTCGGTGGCGATGAAGGCCGGGTCGACGACCTGCTGCGGGACCGGCTCGGCCATGTCGACCGAGGTCTCGAAGAAGCGGGCCATGTCGGACCAGTAGAACTCGCGCAGGGAGTCGCGGGCGCGGCCATGCTGGCCGAGGCCGACGGCCTCGAGGGGGTCGAGGGCGCAGGTGGCGGCCGGGTGGCGGGCGAGCAGGGGCTCGCGGCGCGGCCGCAGCGGGCGGGCGGCGGGTTTGTTGTGTGGGGCGAGGGCGAGGCTGGCCGGGTCCGCGGGCTTTGGGGTGGCGCGGCTGTCGGCGGGCTTGCTGGCCTTTGGGGCAGGTTTGCGGTCCGCGTGCTTGCTGGCCTTGGGGGCAGGTTCACTGCTGGCGGCCGGCTTCGTCGCCGTTGCGGTCGGATTCGTGGGCTTGCGCGAGCGGGGGGGGGCGGGCTCCGCTTCGGCGCCGCGATCCGGGGTCGTGGGTGCCGGCTGCGCGGTCGTGCGCTGGCGCCCGGCGTGGGCCTCGGGGGCTGCGGAGACCAGGGGGGCCGTGGCGAGCAGCGCGGCGAGGATGGAGACGGTATGGCGCGGGGCAGGCATGAGATCGCGGGCACGCTAGCGGGGTGTCGTCGGTACCGCAAAAAACCGACGATCGACGGGCAGAAGCCGGCCGTGGGGGGGCTTCCGGGCATGCGGGCACGGGAGGGTTGGCATACAATCGCGGCACTTTGAGCGACTCCAGCGATCGCTTCGGTCTCGTCGGCACGATCGTGGCCGACAAGTACGCGGTCGAGAAGGTCGTCGGCGAGGGCGGCTTTGGCATCGTGTTTCGCGCGATGCACCGGATCTGGGACGAGCCGGTGGCGCTGAAGTGCTTCACGGCGCTGTCGAACGCGCCGGTGGAGATGCGCGACGAGCTGCTCGATCAGTTCGTGCAGGAGGGGAAGCTGCTGACGGCGCTGTCGAGCCGCACGACCGGCATCGTGCAGGCGCGAGACATCGGCACGTTGACGACGCCGGGTGGGGCGTGGCTGCCGTACATGGTGCTCGAGTGGCTCGACGGCAAGACGCTCGAGGACTACCTGGGACACGCGGATGGGCGGCCGCTGGGGACGCCGCGCGAGGCGCTCGCGGTGTTTCAGCTCATGGACGGCGTGGCGCGAGCGCTGGCGCTGGCGCACGCCCGCGGGGTCGCGCACCGCGACATCAAGCCGGCGAACTTCTTTGTGCTCGGAGCGGAGCTCGCTCCCGGTGTGGTGATCAAGGTGCTCGACTTTGGCATCGCCAAGGTGATGCAAGCGCAGCCGCAGGCGGCGCTGAAGGCCACGGGTACGCAGATCTCGAGCTTCACGCCGAGCTACGGGTCGCCCGAGCAGTTCGACCGGGGCTTCGGCGCGACCGGTCCGTGGACCGATGTCTATCAGATGGTGCTGGTGATGATCGAGGTGATGCGTGGCGGGTTGCCGGCGCTGGCGGGCGACTCGTTCATGCAGCTGGCCTTCGCGTCGCAGCACCCCGATCGTCGGCCGACACCGCGGACCTTCGGGATCGAGGTGAGCGACGCGGTGGAGGCGGTGTATCAGCGTGCGGTGGCGCTGAAGGTCGACGAGCGCTTCGCCAACATGGCCGAGTTTTGGATGGCGCTGGCGGCTGCGCATGGGTTTCGCGACTACGCGCCGCTGCCGACCAGCGACGCGCTGACCTCGACGGCGGCGCCGGTGACAGGGGCTGTGCCGCGGACGGCGCGACCGGTCACGGTGCTGCCCGGGGTGCCGGCGAACGGGGCGCCCTCGCATACCGCGTTCCCGCCGGACACCCTCGCGGCGCCGCGCACAACCTCTCCGCACACCGGGCGGGCGCCGCCGACGGTCAACAGCGCCGGGCCGCGGGTGAAGCGGCCGGCTTCCGGTGGCAAGGTCGCGGCGTTGTTGGTGGGCGGTGCGGTGGTGGCCGCGGTGGTGGCCTTCGCTGTCGTGCAGGCGCTCAAGCAGCCAGTGCCGGCGCCGCCCGAGGCGAAACCCGAGGTCGCGACCGCAGCGCCGACGAAGCCGGCGCCGGTGGTGACGCCGACGGCCGCCGAGCCGTGCCCGGCGGGGATGGTGCTGCTCGCGGGCGGGCACTTCTTCATGGGGACGGACGTGGGCAAGTCGGTGCTGGCGATGGCCCGGCCGGCGCACAAGGTCGAGGTCGGCCGCTTCTGCATGGACGTCCACGAGGTCACGACCGAGGACTACGTGAAATGTTCGGACAAGGGCGAGTGCAAGCGGGCGTTTCCGGAGAGCTTCTGGCCGCAGGGGTCGATGAAGAAGTCGGAGTGGGAGAAGGCTCGTGCTGCCTTCTCGCCGCTTTGTAACTTCGGCGCGGAGGACCGCGGGCGCCACCCGATCAACTGCGTGATGTGGGCGCAGGCCAGCGAGTACTGCAAGGTCATGGGCAAGCGACTGCCCACCGAGATGGAGTTCGAGTTCGCGGCCCGCGGCTCGGACGGCCGCCGCTACCCGTGGGGTGATACGCCGCCGAGCGAGCGGCACCTGAACGGCTGCGGCAAGGAGTGCGTCGACTGGCGCGCCGAGCAGGGGCTGCCGGCGGTCGAGCCGCTGTTCGCGGGCTCGGACGCGTACGTCGGCACGGCGCCGATCGGGAGCTTCCCGGAGGGGCGCACGCAGGCCGGGTTGTTCGATATCACCGGGAACGTGTTCGAGTGGACGGCGGACTCGTTTCACACGTACCCGCAGCCCGGGGTCGAGACGCCCGCCCCGGCGCCGACCAACAACCGGGTGATCCGGGGTGGCGCGTTCAACAGCTTCGAGCCGGAGCACACGGATCCGGCGCTGCGCCTGCCCTACGACGCTGACGCGTACACGCACGGGATCGACTTTCGCTGCGCGGCCGATCCGGTGTAGCTGTCCCGGAGGACAGCTTACTCGGCGAGCACGCGCTGGGCGATCTGCCGCAGGAGGTCGCCGTCGATGTCGTCCTTGTGCGACTTCATGACCAGCCCGACCAGCTTGCCGATCATCTTGGGGTCCTTGATGGCGTTGGCCGTGGCGAGCTCGCGGACGATGGCCTCGGTCTCGGCGGCGCCGAGCTTCCTGGGCAGGAACTGCTCGCAGAAGCCGAGCTCGAAGCGGGCCTCGTCGATCATCTCCAGGCCGCGCTCGCCGGCCTTCTCGTACTCGGGGATCGCCTTGCGCACCTGCTTGGCGTAGCTGGTGATGGTGGCGAGCCACAGCTCGTCGTTCTCGACCGCACCGGAGCCCGACTTGATCTCGTTGAGGACCTTGCTTTTGAGCATGCCGATGACGTTCTTGGCCCGCTCGTCGCGGGCGATCCGGGCCTCACGGAGCTTGGCCTCGATCTGCTCTTTGATGGGGGTGCTCATGCGGCGCGACGATAGCCGAAATCTCTAGCCGCCGGTGAAGCGGGGGGGCCGGCGTTCGCGGGTGGCGAGGCGGCCCTCGCGGTGGTCCTCGCTGAGATAGGCGGCTCGCCGGGCGTCGTCGTAGCTGCGGGCGTCGGCGGCGGTGAACGGCAGACCGGCAGCGAGCGCGCGCAGGCGGTCGCGGTGGGCGAGGAGCTGGCCCTCCCAGCGCGCGGCGAGCACGCGCTCGCGTTCGGTGCGCGCGTCGGCGCCGGTGAAGGGCCGGTACCAGGTCCAGACGCTGCGCGCGTCGACGCGGTCCTGCTGGTGCGTCGCGACG
>JBGAUO010000026.1:0-47471 GCA_044228605.1 Nannocystis sp.
GCGACGATGGCCGGCCAGGACCAGGGCATCATCTTTAGTCGGGCGCGTGTCGAGGGCTACCGCAACTTCTGCAACAAGCTGTGGAACGCCGCTCGCTTCGCCGGGATGAACCTCGAGGGCTTCGGGGCGCCCGAGCTGGCCAGCTGGCGGGCTCAGGTGATCGAGCGCGGGGACGTGGCTGAACTGTCGACCGCGGATCGCTGGATCCTCGCACGCGCGGTGGAGACGGCGATCCAGGTCGGTGAGCTGCTCGCCAGTTATCGCCTCGATCTCGCAGCGCACGCGATCTACCAGTTCGTCTGGTACGAGCTGTGCGACTGGTACCTGGAGGCGGCCAAGCTGAGCCTGCGTGGCGACGCGGCCGACCCCGCGCGGCGGGCGGCTCAGGGCACGCTGGCGACGGTGTTCGACCTGATGCTGCGTACGCTGCATCCGATCACGCCCTTCATCACCGAGTCGCTGTGGCAGACCATGCCGCGCCCTGCGGGCGAGCCGGAGAGTCTGATGCTGGCGGCCTACCCCAAGGTCCTGACCCGTGACGCCACGGGCGCGGTCCAGACCATGGCCGGGCCGGTGCCCGCCGCGGGGGCGTTGCTCGCCGATCCCCGCGTGCAGGCCGCCCGCGAGGACATGGCGGTGATCATCGACGTCGTCACCGCGACGCGCATGCTCAAGGCAGAGTTCAAGCTGCCGCCTGCGCAGAAGGTCGAGATCCTGCTGCGCGCCGAGGACCCAAGCGCGCAGGCCAGGGTCCAGCGTATGCAGGCAAGCGTCGTTCATCTCGCCCGCCTGCAGGCGTTGCGCGTGGTCGAGGCCGCCGAGGTGCCTCGTGAATCGGGCAGCGCGGTGGTCCGCGGGGTCGAGGTGGTGTTGCCGTTGATCGGGCTGGTCGACCTGGCGGCGGAGCGAGTGCGCATCGGCAAGGACGTCGAGAAGCTGCGCAAGGAGGGGGATAGCCTCGACAAGAAGCTCGGCAACGCGGGCTTCCGTGCCAAGGCGCCTCCCGAGGTGATCGCCAAGGACGAGGCGCGCCTGGCGGAGATCCGCGTCGACATCGAGAAGCTCGAGCGCACCCGCGAGCGACTCGGCGGCTGAGTCACTGGGCGGGTGTTGGCTGCGGGGACGGCGTGCAACCCGTGCCCGCAGTCGTGACGACAGGGCGTATCGACGTTTCAAGTCAGCGACGAGGCGTCGAAGCCGTTGGGGAGCAGATCACGCACGCTGATGTGGAGGCGCTGGCCGTCCTTGGTCGCGCTGGTCACGACGGCGTTGGCCGCGAATTCGAAGAGGATCTGGCGGCACGCGCCGCAGGGGCTCGTCGGAGTGGCGGCGCCCGTGACGACGGCGATGTGTTGGATGTCGCGGGCGCCGTGGGCCAGCGCATAAAATAGGGCGACTCGCTCGGCGCACAGACCGAGGGTGTAGCTGGCGTTCTCGACGTTGGCGCCGGTCCACACGCGGCCCTCGCCGTCGAGGATCGCCGCACCGACGGCGAACTTGCTAAACGGGCATAGCGCGCCTTCGCGGGCCTTCCACGCGGCCGCGAGCAATTCGTCTTCACGCTCAGCCGCCATCTTCGAACACGTCCTCAAAGTCGTCGATCTCCTCGACGATCTCGGGTTCACCGGTGGCCTTCTGGCGCGAGGTCGTGAGTCGGGGGATCACGACGACGCCACGCGGGTTGGTGTCCTCGACGTTATCTGGGGGGTCCATCGCCTCGTCGATCTCGACGATCATCGTCTTGTCCTCGGAGAGGCCCTTGCTGAGCTGGATCTGGGCGTCCTCAAGGCGCTTGGCGAGCTCGCTAGCGAGGTTCCACAGCAACTTGGACGCGAGGGCCTGGTCGCGGCGCAGGATCTCGAGGATGTCGCGGCGGGCGATCTTGAGCAGCTTGCCGGCCTTGTCGGCGATCGCGGTGGCGCGAGCGAGGTCACCGGCGATGAGGTCTGTCTCGCCGAAGCACTGCCCGGCGTGGATGCTGGCGATCGGGGTGCCACCGCGCGACAGGGTGACCGCGCCCTCGAGCACGGCGTAGAGATCGCCGCCGACATTGCCCTCGCGGCACAGCACCTCGCCGGTCCGGCACGGCTGCATGCGGGCGATGTTCATGATCTTGACGAGCTGCTGGTACGACAGCTGATCCATCAGCGGGATCCGCCGCAGCGCGTCGACCGTGAAGTTGAGCTGGGCGGCGCGAGTGGCCGAGCTCTCGTCGTGGGAGACCTGGACGACCAGCGCGGTAATGTTGTCCTTGCCGCCCCGGCTGTTGGCGAGGTCGATGAAGCGGCCGGGGATCTCCTCGATGTTGGTGAGCGCCAGGTTGCTGGCGATCTCGGCGTCGTCGAGATAGTCGTAGAGGCCGTCCGAGCAGAGCAGGAAGGCGTCGCCGGGCAGGATCTCGAAGTCGAGGATGTCGACCTCGACGTGCTCGTAGACCCCGACCGCGCGGGTCATGGCGTTCTTGAAGTTGGCGTAGGGGCTGACGGCGAACTCGTCGGCGCGGACCTTGCCGCTGCGAATGAGCTCATTCATCAGGCTGTGGTCTTCCGTCAGCGGATAGACCACGCCGTTGCGGCTGAGGTAGATGCGGCTGTCGCCGACGTAGGCGATAAAGCCCCGGGCGCCGATGGTGAGCAGAGCGACCACGGTGGTGCCCATGCCGCGCTTCTCGGGCTCCTGCTGGGCCTTGTGGAAGATCTGGGCTGACGCGCTGTGGACCGCGTACTCGAGCAAGGCCACCAACTCCATCTGGCCGGTGCCGTCGACGTCAGCGCTGCCGAGCAGGTCGCGCTCGGTGAACACGACGTCGCGGATCGTGTGCACCGCAATGGCGCTGGCCACCTCACCGGACGCATGGCCTCCCATGCCGTCGGCCACGACAAAGAGGTTGAGGTTCTTGTCGATGAGGAAGTTATCCTCGTTGTGGGACCGCTTACGTCCCACATCGGTGGCTGCCCAGTGCTTGATCTCCATCGTGGTGCGACCTGCTTCGTGGGGTTCGGCGGTTCGGGCGGCGTTACAGCTCCGTGGGCGCTGCCGCCGAGAATACGGTATCAAGCGGCCGCTGGGCGGCCTCCAAGCCGACGATCCGCACACCGATCGCCTCCAGGTCACCCTGGCCGACCGCGGTGCCGTCGAGCCAGATGCCGTCGGGCAGGCCACGAGCGCCGGCTGGTCCTGGCTCGAGTTCGGACTCCTCTTGCTCGCACTTGTGCGCGTCGGCGGCTTCGTCGAGGCGTTGGGTCAAGCTCACCTCCTCCGCCGCCGCGACGCCCCGGCTCATCGGGTCGCGGGCCAGACGTCGTAAATACTCCAGTTCCAAACCGATTTTCTGTGCGGCGCACAGACGCAGGCGCAGCTGGCGGGCGGCCATGGTGGTGCCGCGGGCGATGATCTGGATCGCCACCTGGCCTGGATGCTCGCGGCGGTACTCGAGCACCGGGGCCAGGTTGGTGAGGTTTGGGTGCTCGTCGTGCTCGACAAACAGCACCAGGCGATGTGGCAGGCCGACCCCGCCGATCAACATACCTGCCGCAGCCGGTGGGCGGATCAGCCGCAAGCTCACCCCTGCTCGGCCAGGCGGCCAGCTGCTCCGGCTGGAGGGGGGGCGGCCCGCGTGCAGGCGTTGAAGGTCGCGCGAGACCTCGCCGCGGACCCGTTCGAGACCGCTTGTGTCCTCAAAAGCGAGCCGGTCGCCGAGCACAAAGAGGGGCGGACGCCCGAGGTAGCCTCCGGCGCGCTGGACCTGCATGCGTAGGCTCCGCTGAGCGGTCTCCAGGCGGCGATCGAGGCACGCGTGAGAGCGGACAGCCAGTGGTCGGCCGATCTCGGCCGCGAGCGCCGCCGAGCCGCCTGGGCGAGCCAGCCGCACTGCCAGCCGATCTCGGCCGTCGCGGTCCAGGAGGCGGAGCGCAGCTTCCTGGGCGCCATCGTCGCTGGCCGCGAGGAACCAGCGAAGCAGGGCCAAAGTGTTGAGGTCCCGGACCATGCCGGTTGTGACCGGCTCGATGCGTACCCGCAGGGCACCACGGTAGTCGCTGACCAGGCGTCGCAGCTCGATCCACAGGGCCAGCGGTGAAACTGGGTCGCGGTTCAGAGGATCGAGGTAGACGGTCAACTCGATGGGCGCGTCGATCGGGCCGAGCCCGCCGGTGGGCGCTGGACCGCAGGGGGGCCCACGCGACGATGCCGGCGCGGCGGCCAGCAGCGCGTAGAGCAGGACGGTCAGCACCCGGCCCACTTTGGCGGGAGCGCCGCGCGCTGGCAAGAGGGCCTGTCCCCGCCTCGTGGCGTGGTGTGATAGTTTCGCCGCGCCGATGCTCGCCCTGCTCCTGCGCAGCTCCCTGGCCCTGGCCTTGTCCGCTCCGACGCAACCGGCGGACCCGCAAGCGCGTGAGTACATGGGGGTCGAGGCCAGCGAAGAGGCAGCTCGTGGTGATGAAGGTGCCCCGGTGATCGTGCCTCCGTCTCCAGGCGAGGTCACCCCGCCGGCACCGCCCACCCCCACACCAACTGCGCCCACACCCACGCCAGAGGGCCCGAGCGAGGACGATGACACGATCGACGAGCTGCCCTATGACCCACTCGTCGACAGCCCCGAAGCGATCCGTGCTCGCCATTGGGTCCGCAGCGGGGCGGTGTTCCTGGCGCTCGGTGCGGTCCTCACGATCGGGGCGATAGCGATGAGCCAGGCCAAGGTCAATGTCCCGGAGACAGGGCAGATGGACTGCAACAACCGTGGTGACCCGGCCGGCAATGGCTGTACGAAGGGGGGCAGGGCGCGGTCCACGGTGGCGCTGGCAGTGCCCGGGGCGCTGTTGCTCGGGGGGGGCACAGCCATGCTCAGTGTCGGCAAGCTCCAACAGCGACGCCTCGCGGCGAGCGTGCAGGCCGACCGCCGGAGCTTCGCCGTTGGCCTCTCCTGGCGCTTTTGACCACCGAGGCCCTGGTTTCATTTTCGCGCTTGCGATCTTGGTCCATGCAGGCATCCTGCAGCCATGCGCGTCTTCGCTCTTACCCTCTCTCTTGGCCTCTTGACTGTCGCCTGTGGCGACGACGAGGCTGACACCGGCCCCGGTAGCACTGGCTCTGCGACGGACGCTACGAGCGCCGCGACGGAGGACACAAACCCGACCGGTGGGGATCCGAGCGGCGATCCGAGCGGCGATCCGAGCGGCGATCCCACCGGGACTCCGGCCACTTGTGGTGATGGCAAGGTCGACCCCGGCGAGGATTGCGACGCCGGGGCCGCCAACTCGGACATCGGCGCCTGCACGAGCGCCTGCAAGAACGCCAACTGCGGCGACGGCCTGCTCTACGAAGCCGAAGAGGAGTGCGATGACGCCAACGTCGACTACAACGACATCTGTGTCGCCGGCTGCAAGCTCGCAGAATGCGGAGACGGCTTCCTCGGGCCCGGCGAGAGCTGCGATGACGGCAATGACATGGACAATGACGATTGCAGCAACAGTTGCGGCCCCGTGGGTTGCGGCAACGGCATGGTCGAGGGCAGTGAGGACTGCGACGACGGCAACAAGGCTGACAACGACGCCTGTCTCAGCAGTTGCCAGGCGGCCACGTGTGGCGACGGTTTCATCCAGACCGACGTCGAACAGTGCGACGACGGCAATGTCATCGACGACGACGCTTGCAGCAACAGCTGCACGCTGGGCGGCATGGGTCCCGGCTGCGCCGACAACCAGAAGAACGGTGACGAGACCGACGTCGACTGCGGTGGGAGCTGCAGCCCGTGCGGTGATGGCAAGAGTTGCGCTGGCAACGGGGACTGCACGAGCGGTCAATGCAGCGGCGGCACCTGCGAGCCCAAGGGCGGCGTCACGCTCGAACCGGTCAACTGCGCCCCGGCGATGGTTGGGGTCGATGCGGCTTTCGCCGGTGCCATCATGGGTAACTGCGGCTGCCATGGCGGTGGTTCGGGCGGGCTCATGTTCAACGACGCGGCCACCTTCAAGGCTGCCACCGTCAACGTGAAGGCCAGCAAGGCCGACATGAAACGGATCACCCCTGGCAAGATCGACGAGAGCTATCTCCTCTACAAACTACACGGGCAGCAGGCCAAGGTGCCGCTGGGTGGCGGCTCGCAGATGCCGCTGGGCGGCGTGCAGCTCGCCGACGACAAGCTGTGCTTGATGATCAACTGGGTGAAGAGCATCAAGTAAGGGCGTGTACACCGAGCCTGGCCACCCCGACGCTTCGCAGCCTCTGCTCGGCCTTGTTGCCCGGGTCCTGGAGGACCTGGGCGGTGAGGTCATCATCCACACCCGCGACGACAACCTCGTCCGCAGTCGCCGCGATGGCGACCCTGGCAGCGCCGCCTATATCGTGGAGGCCGCCGGCTTGCCCAATCTTTTGCACGAGCTCGTGCACGTGCTGCAGTTCGGGAGCCTCGCCGACGACCACGGCCTTGACTACAGCCAGATCCCCTATGATCTCGGCGACCCGGCGCAGCGGCGCCATCTCTGGGAGGAGTTGGCCTGCTGCGTGGTCTCCTGCGCCTACCTTGAACCCGCTGCAGAGGCGCCCTGGTTCGCCGAGCAGGTTGGGATCCAGGGCGTGTTCTACGGCTACGAAAGCGACACGCCTGGGTTTCTCGACGTCGTCGACCGGACCGTCGCGGCGCACAGTGAAGAACTGGAAGCGGTGCTCGCTGACGCCTACACGGAGGTCGAGCGCCGGCTCACACATGTGGGTGCCGGCCCACTCGCGCGGCCGCGGATCCGCCTGCAATTCGCCAAGATGTGGACCCAATTCCGCGCAGGCGCCGCTGGCTGCACCTACCTTGCCAGTCCTTGAAACCACGGCGAGACTCGCGGGGTCCCACGCTGGCTGCCCCCTATGCGCTGTGGTCCACACACATCCGTCACATTGGCCGCCGTCGCGGCGACGCTCACCGTTTTAGGTCTCAGCACCGAGGCCCACGCCGCGATGCCGACCCTGGCCCTCGACCTCGAGTGGAGTGGTCTGCATCTCAGCGAGTTGGTCTCCGGCGTGGCCGGTTCCATCCGCGGTTGCCTCACGGACGCCGGATTGCTCGGCTCTTTTTGGGGCGGCGTTGATCCCTCGCGTAGCCCTGGTGCGTGTAACAGCGGCGGCTCGCTGGTCCTGGACATCGCCTTCCTCTCCTTGCTCGTGATCGGCGTGATCGCGGTCGTCCGCATCCGTCAGCGCACCGAGCAGAATCGCCTCGAGCTCGCCCGCAAATACATCGAGAAGGGAATGAACCCGCCGCCGGCTCTGTTCCCCTCGGCGGCCGGCAATGACCTGCGCCGCGGCATCGTGCTGGTGTTTACCGGCCTGGGCCTCTTGTGTGCGTCCCTGGTCGCCAGTGGCTGGTCGCACGGTGTGCAGGGTCTCGGACCCGCGGGGCTTATCCCCGGGTTTATCGGCCTCGGTTACCTGGTCTCGTACGCCTGCGCCGTGCGAGGGAAGAAGGCCCCATGAGCAAGCTGACTGCAACTGCCGCTCTCACATGGTTCGGCTTCGGTCGGACCGCGAAGGCGCCGTCGCTCGCGGACTGTACCGACGAGGACCTGGTCGCCCGCGCGGGTCAAAGTGAAGGTGAGCGGGCCTTCGCGGAGCTGTTGCGCAGGCATCAGGGCAAAGTCCGCGGACTCCTCCTGCGCCTCGCCAGTGACCGCACCCTCGCCGACGACCTCGCACAAGAGGTGTTTCTTCGCGCCTACCGCGGATTGGCGGGCTTCGAGGGCCGGGCCCGCTTCTCGACCTGGCTTTATCGAATCGCCTACAACGTCTATCTCAACCACCGCACCCGGGTCCGCGAGTTGGCTGCGCTGCCCGAGGGCTTCGAGTCTGGCGCCATGGCGCCAGAGACCTCGCTCAGCGCTTCGCGCTCCGATCTCCGCCGCGACCTCGACGTGGCCATCGCCGCGTTGCCCGAACGCTACCGTGCGGTTGTCATGCTGTACTATCTTGAGGACGTCTCGTACCCCGAGATCGCAGAGATCCTCGACCTACCGCTCGGCACTGTGAAGACTCACCTGCATCGCGCCAAGCGGCTCCTGCGCGAGAATCTGCACGGTTGGGGTGATGCGGCTCCCGGTGAGGCCGAGGTCGATGTCTGAGGCGTTGCCTGCGGAGGTCGCCCGTCTGCGCAGTTTCCTTGAGGAGGCTGATATCCCCTCGGGCGTGCTGCGCCGCGATCCCCAGGGCATGAGCTGGTTGCCGGCCGAGCTGCGCGCGCTGGTCGAGGCCCAGCCTGCCTGCCGCGAGGAGCTGCGTCGCTTCGTCGATCGAGAGATCGAGCTGTTTGGCAGCGTTCGTCAGCGCAGCGATGCTCTGTTCACCGATCGGGTCCTGCGAGCCGCGGCCCCGGTCCAGATCGCTGGCGCCGGGCTCGATCGCCGCTATCGCAGCTACATCCTCGCTTTCGCCTATGCGCTCGCCACGGGTGTCGCCTACTTGATGCTCGCACCGCTGCTCGGCGTTGCGGTCCTCGGAACATCCGTGGAAGCCTTCTTCGGCTCGTCCTTCGGGTCGTGGACCGGACAGTTGGCCGAGGTCGTCGGTGGCGAAGAGGGTGGCGTCGGACTGCGCGCTGTGGCCGTACTTGTCGGGGCTGTTGTGCTGGTCGCAACGATCGCGTTCGTACCCTGGCGGCGGCATACTACGCCGCCTGCATGACCGACCCGCGAACGGCTAACGAGCAAAGCACCCGCCACCCGCGTTGGGCCGGCGTCCCTGACGAGCAGTGGAGCGACTGGCGCTGGCAGATGCGCAACCGCGTCACCACCATCGCCGAGCTCGAGGGCTTGCTCGACCTCAGCGCCGAAGAACGAGCCGGCATCTTCGCCCGCGCTGACGCGTTTCCATTCGCCATCACGCCTTACTATTTGAGTCTCGCGCAGGGCCCAGACTGTCCCGTGCGCCGTCAGGCGGTGCCCCATGTCGACGAGACGATTACAACCCCGTGGGACCTCGTCGACCCGCTCGCGGAGGAGGAGCACAGCCCGGTCCCCGGGCTGTCGCACCGCTACCCCGACCGCGCGCTGCTCTACGTCACGCACAACTGCCCCGTGTATTGCCGTCACTGCACGCGTCAGCGCAAGGTCGGCGACGCCACTTCGGCCCCCGATCGCAGCGCCCTCGCGGCGGCCTTCGACTACGTGCGCCGCACCCCTGCGATCAAGGACGTGCTCATCTCGGGCGGAGATCCGCTGAGCCTGAGCGACGCTCGCCTCGCCGAGATCGCGGCCGAGCTGCGCAGCATCCCCAGCGTTGAGATCCTGCGGCTGTGTACTCGCAACCCGGTCACCCTGCCGCAGCGGATCACCCCGCAACTGCTCGAGTCTCTGCGGCCCTTCCACCCGATCTTCGTCAACACGCACTTCAACCATCCGCGCGAGTGCACCCCCGAGGCCGCGCTCGCGCTCAATCGCCTCGCGGACGCCGGCTTCGCCGTCGGCAACCAGATGGTTCTACTGCGCGGCATCAACGATGACGCCCAGTCGGTCGAGGAGCTCAACCGCTGGCTCCTGCGCCAGCGCTGTCGCCCGTACTACATTCTCCAGTGCGACCCGGTCGGCGGCACTGCCCACCTTCGCACGCCGGTGCAGGCTGGCGTCGACATTCTCGACGCCCTGCGCGGCCGTGTGAGCGGCCTCGGCGTCCCGCAGCTCGTGGTGGACCTGCCCGGGGGGGGTGGCAAAGTCACGTTGGTGCCCGAGCGGCTTGTGCGTCGCGAAGGCGCCCACATGGTCTTCCGAAATGGCAACGGCCGTGAGTTCACCTACGTCGACGCTCCCCTCCCGGAGAGCCCGGCGGCCGGCCCCAAAACGCCATGAATCGCCCCTCCCGCGGCTCAGGGGGCTCGTCCGCTTTGTTCGGCCGCAGCGTTGATGCGTGCATACTTCAGAGCAACGGTCGTCCAAGGCCGCTCAGGAGACCTCCAAGTGCGATCTTCACCATTCCATCGTGCACTCTGTCTCGCCGCCGCAGTCCCGTGTTTCGCTCTCGCCGCAAGCCCGGCGCAGGCCGGGGATAAGGTGCATGTGCTGATCATCAAGGAGCAGGGTGTTGGTTCGGCGGCGCAGGCCCAGCCCTACGTCGACAAGCTGGTTGCGGCGACCGCCAAGGTGAATGGTTGGGCCGACGCCGTCGGCAAATACGCGACCACTCGCGAGGCTGCCGAGACCGTGATTCACGGCGACGATCCCCACTACGGCATCATGTCGCTCGGCGCTTTCCTCGGCCTGCGTGGCAAGCATCAGCTCGAGGTGCTCGGCAAGGCCGAGGTCACGACTGCCGGCGGCCGCGAGTATCACATCGTCAGCAAGACCGCGACGGACCTCGCTGGCTGCAAGGGGAAGTCGCTAGCGAGCAATCATGCCAGCGACCTTCGTTTTCTCGAGAAGGTGGTCGCTCGCGGCAGCTTCGCCCTGACCGATTTCACCCTGGTGGCCACCACGCGCCCCGTACAGACGATCAAGAAGGTCATCTCCGGTGAGGCCGAGTGTGCGCTGATCGACGACGCCCAGTACGCCGAGCTCGCCAAGATCGACGGCGGTGCGGCGCTCAAGTCGGTTTGGAAGTCCGACAAGCTCCCGGGCATGGTCGTCGTCGCCTTCCCCGCGGCGCCTGTTGCCGAGCGCAATACGTTCAAGAACTCGCTCGCCAAGGTGTGCTCTGGTGAGGGCAAGGCCGCCTGCGGCGAGGCTGGCATCAAGGACCTGAGCGCCGCTGGACCCGCCGAATACCAGACCGTGGTCACGGCCTACGGTAAATAGGCTGCAGGGCAGGGCCCGGCGGTGAAGATGGGGGGCTGGTGCGATGCGCCGGCCCCTCGTGTATTCGGTGCCCTGCGGCGGCGCTGGCGTGGTAAAGATCGGGCGCCATGCGCCGTCCGCTCCTCATTGCAGTACTCGCCGCAGCGCTTGTTGGACCGGGTTGTAAGCCACACGGTGGCGATCTGAACAACCCCAGCTTTGCCGGGGCTGGCACTGCGATCGAGATCTATGAGCGGCTCGAGCAGTTGATCGACGCGCAGAAGGACAGCAAGCAAGATCGCGAGGATGCCTACGCCCTCGTTGTACAGCGCGCCGGTACCGACACGGACTACTACTTCGCCCGAGCTGCAGTGGCTGGTCGCCTGGCTGAGAACCGCGGACTGCAGGCGCTGGGTCTCGTCACCGAGACCGAGGAGTACGCCCGTCGTGTACGCGCTGCGGATCCCGACTATCGCCAGGGCGCCGCGACCCGGATGCTCGGTACGCTCTACGTGCTCGCTCCCGCGAACCTGGTCGCCCACGGCGACTCGGAGACCGGCCTAGAGATCCTCGAGGCCGAGGTCAAGGGCCACCCCGAGCGCATCGTCGGCCGACTCCGCCTCGCCGAGGCGTACATCGCCCTCAACGACCCTGAGCCCGCCAAGGAGCACTTGTGTGTGGTCCAAGAGCACGCGGCCGAGCTCGCTGCCGGGGATCGTCGCTTGCTCGCCAGACTGCTGCCCGGCGTCGGCGAGTTGACGTGCAGTCCGGCCGCTTCGGCCGCTCCTGCCGAGGCACCCGCGACGGCCCCCGCTGGCTGATTCGGAGACCGCGCTGTTGCCCCGCTCGCCCAAGCCCCGCAGCGTCGGTCTGGGCGCCCTGTTGGTCGCTCAGCTGGCCGCTTCGAACTTCGCCTGCAACCATCAGCTCCCGCGCCTCCACGCTCAAGGTCAGTATGCTGAGGTCGTCGAGCGTGCGGCCCATGCCCGCTGGTCTCCGCGACGCAAGGCGGCCCGCGCGTGGGCCGACTCGCTGGTGGCCCTTGGTCGCGTCGACGAGGCGCGCGCCGTGTTACTGCGCGACTTTCGTACGAGCGCCGAGCTGGCCTCGCTGACCGCGCTCGCCGATCTCGAGCTGCGCGAGGGTCTGCGTGGGCTCGCCGCGGTCCACTACGCCCGCGCGGCCAGCCTCGAGGTCGACGTGCTGCGTGGTCGTGACGATGTGTGCGCGCTGTTCCGCGAGCGCGCGCAAGGTTTCCTGGCCATCGGCGAGGCTCTGGCGGCTGATCTCGACATGCGCCGAATCGCCGTGGTCTGCCCCGACCCGAAGGGAAGCGACGCGCCCGCGCTCCAGGCCTCGGATCGCGCGCTGCACCTCAAGATCGTGGCCGCTGGAAAGCGTCAGGCCCAGGCCCAGCGGAGCCTCGCGGGGTGCACGGACGGCACGTGCAAAGCCCCGCCCAGCGATGCCGATGCACGTAGCATCATCGCCGATCTGGGCCTTGCCCGCAGCGCAGGTCCGGGTCGGTTGCGGGCCGAGGCCCGCCGCCTTCGCGTGCAACTGCCTGCGGGCGACGTCGCCGCGCTCCTCGGCGCTGAACTGCAGGGCGAACTTGGCCTCGACATCGTCACACACGACGAGCTGCGCGCGTGGATCGGTGAGGCTTCGCCCGTGAGCATCCACGATGCAGTCGGCAGCCTGCCCCCGGCGCTGCAGACCTACGCCCGGCTGCGGCTCTCTCAGCTCGGGCCCGACTATGAGCTGCCCGGGGGCGACATGGCTCGCGCCACCGCCAGCAACGTCGTGAAGCTGCTCGAGCTCTTCGATGCCGACCCCGACGCCGCAGCGATGAGCTGGCGGGTCTTTGTGCTGGTTGGCGATCTCGCGAGCGCCGAGCTCGCGCTGACCACAGGTCTCGGCGTCGGCACCGGCGCGCCGGGGCTTGACCTCCTCGGCTCCGCCGCCGCGAGCCCGCCGCCGTTGCTCACAAATACGCCGAAACCAGCAGCGAACGCGAGTCGTAAGCAAGATGTCCCAAAGGTCAGGTCGGTAACGTCTGCCGCTGGCGGCGCCATTGCGCCCCCTGAGCCCGCGGCGACCCCTGGCTTTTTGCCGACCCAAACTCGCGTGCCGGTCCCCTCGTTGTGGTCCGCCAGGCGCCGTGTCGATGCTGGCAGCCTACCCAAGTTGCTGCTGCTCGCACGCTTGCGGGCACTCGGCGGCCACGATGATCAGGCCCTCGAGATCGCCCGCTTCGCGCTCGCCGAGGCGCAGGCGCAGGCGCAACCCGACGCCGAAGTGATGGCCCACACCGAGGCTCGTCGCTACCTCGCCAATGGCCAGCCGTGGGCCGCGCTCGCCGTCGCCGAAGCTGTCCCAGGTGCCACCACGTCCGAGCTCGGCCGGGCCGTCGGCGCGGCGATCCTGCTGGCCCGCGCAGCCTGCGGCGACGCCTGCGATGCGGACAGCCCGCGCGACCGAGTCGCCGTCCGCCAGGTCCTTGGCGAGGCTTGGGTGCTCGCCGCGGAGGCTCGTGCTCGCGAACTGGCGCTCGCGCGTGACCGCAGCCTCGCCAGCCGCAGCGGCTGCCCCGAGCTGGTCGAATTGCTCGCTCCCGACGCTCGGGGCCCACTCCCCGAGGCCCTCGCGCAGGTCCGCGCCGAGCTGAGGAACAAGCTGTCCTCAGGGACAGGTACAAAAATCCAGCTCGCTGCGAACGCCGGACGTGCACCGAGCCCCGCCGCCACCTCGCACGCCGGGGAGGCCTTGCGTCGCGCGGTCGAAGCCGATCCGACGTTGGCTTGCGCCGGTCGCATCGCCGGTCCGCTCTTCTACGCCGGCGATCACCGCGTCGCCGCCGCTGCGCTCGCCGACGAGCTGATCCATGCCCCCCAGGAGGTCGCCGCGGGCGTGCTGCTCTTGCAGTCGGAGCTGGCTCTCGGCCTCGGTCGCCGGGAGCAGGCGGACATGATGCTGATCGCCGCAGCAGGCGCAGCAGCCGACCCGCTCCCCATCTGGCAGCGCGCCGCTCGTCTCGCCGAGCGCGTCGATGCCCGTCACTATCAGTTGCTCGCGCTGCGCCAGGGGCTCATGCACACGCCCGCCAGCGCCGCCGCGCCGTTGCGCCTCGCGTTGATCGTCCGGGCCCTGCGGGACGCCAACGATGCCTGGGCCGTGCGCGAGTCCGAGGTCGGTCGTGAGGCACTGCTGCGCGGCGTCGACAGCTACCTCGCGGCCGAGGCTCCCGCCCGCCGCTGGCAGGCCCGCGACGACCTGGCCCTCGCGCTCGCCGAGTACACCTGGTCCGACCCGCACGCCGCCCTCCTGATCCGTGCCGCGCTCTGGCCCGATCCCACCATTCAGCGCCAACACCCCGCGGCCGCCGCCCGCCTCGAGCGCGCCCTCTCCGGCGTCAGTGAGCTGCCCGCGAGCACGCCGCTGGCCCCCGCCGAGCTCGCCGCAGCCATGGCCAGCCCCGACGGCCCGGCCCCGGAGATCCCCGCGGCCGCGCTAGCTTTTGTGCCCGTCGACCAGCTCCACCCGCTGCGTCTCGAACTCGCCCGTCACCACCCCGACCCGCAACAACGCCTTCGCAGCGCCATCGCCGTCGCCACCACAGGCGCCCCCGTGGCCCGCATCGAGGCGCTGCGCCTGCTCCTCGCCGAGCTCGCCAGCCATGCCCCCACTCGCCGCGACGCCGTCGTCGATCTCCTGCTCGCGGGACTGTCCGCCGCCAGTGAGTCCAGCGAGGCCATGGTCCCCAGCGAGGATGACCTGCTGACCCTCGTGTTCGGCCTGACCCGTGATCCGGCCCGCGCCCCCCGTGAGCTCAAGGGTCACTGACGATGCCGATCTCCTGGCCCATGCGCCATGTCCTTACAGCCAGCCTCGTCCTCGCCGCCTGCCCGAGCTCCGCTCCCGCCCCGCCGCTCCCGCAGGCATCGCCCGCCCCCGAGGCCCCGCGCCTGGCCCCGCTCGCGCCAGTCGCTCGCATCACGGCGGCCGACCGCTGGCAGGACCTGATCGCCCAGCGACCGAGCGCGCTCACCCTCGCCGACGATCGCCTCGTCGTCGACCTCGCCCGCCCCACAGCGCGGGCCGTGCTCGAGCTGGTGTACGGGTCCCCGTGGCGCCTCGCACAGGACCTCGGTGACGTGCGCACCGGCCTCATCACCGGCACGGGTGGCAGCCTCTCCCTCCCGCTCGACGGCGACCTCGCCCCTGCGCTTCACCCCGATGTCGACGGCCAGCCCGGCCTCGCTCTCGCGCTCACACTGCGGGCCCTGCGACCCGGTCAGGGGATGACCGTGTTGTGGAACGAGCAGCCACTCGCCCACCTCCAGATCGGCGAAGCGTGGGAGCGGCGCACCTTCTCGCTGCCCGCCGCCGCAGTGAGGCCCGGCGAGAACCGCCTGCGCGTGCACTTCTCCCGCTCGGCCCCCACCGGGCAACCCACCGCCGCGATCCAGCGTGTCGAGCTCGGTTCGCGCGCCGTCATCGTCGCTGGGCCCGCTCGCGCGGCTGCGCCGTGGAGCGTCGTCGCTGGCGAGTCCGGTGCGACCGCGATCGACCTGTCCCCAGGGACAGCCATCGCGTACTACGTCCAGCCGCCTCGCCGCGGCCGCCTTCGCCTCGATGTCCGGGGCCGCGGCAGCCTGCGGGTGCGTGTCAGCAGCGACGCCGACCACCGCGAGGGCCGGGCCCCGGTGGCGCTGCTCGAGGAGCCGCTGCGCCCGACCGGCGCGCAGCACGAGCTCGACCTCTCCGGCTACGGCGGCGCTCCGCTGCGCCTCGAGGTCGCCGTCGGCGGGGCAGGGGAGGATGCCGGCGCCACGATCCGCGGCCTCGATCTCATCGTCCGCCGCTCGACCCCCGTCGACCATCGCAGTCGAAAACTCCGCGACCTCTATGTCGTCGCCGTCGAGGGCGCCCGCCCCGACGACCTCCTCGGCGTCCTGCTCCGCGGCCCCCGCTTCGCCGCCGTCGAGCGCCTCACCCAATCCGCCCTGGTGTTCGACCGGGCCTACGCCAGCGCCCCGTGGGCCGTTCCCAGTCACAGCGCCTTGCTCTCCGCGATGACCCCCCCGGTGCACGCGACCGTGCGTGGCACCCACGTCGCCGGCGGTCAGCAGTTGCTGCCAGAGCTGCTCGACCGCGCCGGCTATCACGGCCTCGTCGTCGCCGCCAACGCAGACTTCAGCGGCGACCGCGGTCTCACCCAGGGCTTTGACACCACGACAACCCTGTCCCGAGGGACAGGTGCAGGCAACGACGCCGTGGCGGTGATCGCCGCCGCTCTGGCGGGTCGCGGCACCAGGGCTCCGCGCTTCGTCTATGCCGACATGGTCGACCCCCAGGCGCCCTACGATCCGCCGCGTGCGTTGCTCGCGGGCCTGCTCCCGCCCGAGGGCGCACCGCTGCCGCACCTCACCCACCTGTGGCTCGGCCGCGTGCGCACCGGCGCGATGATCCCCGACGCGGCCCAGCGCGACTACCTGCGCCGGCTCTACCGCGGCGAGCTGCAGCGCGTCGACGCGGCGCTCGGCGATCTGCTCGACGCCCTCGAGCAGGACGGCAGCCTCGACGAGGCGATCGTCGTACTCGTCGGCGTGCACGGCGAGGAGTTCTTCGAGCACGGTGGCGTCGGCCACGGCTTCACCCTCCACGAGGAGAGCCTGCGCGTGCCGCTGGCGATCCGCGCCCCGGCGTTGCTCGCCCCCGGTCGCGTCTCGGCGCCCGTCGACCTCCTCGATCTCGCGCCAACCCTCGCCGACCTGCTCGGCCTGCCGTTCCCCGCGGCCTGGCAGGGCGACACCCTCGTCCCTGTCATCGACGATCCTCAGCCGCCGCCGCGCCTGGTCGTCGCCTACCTGGGCGATGGCTCGCGTGCAGCGATCGTCGGCGACCTCAAACTCATCCTCGGCAGCGGCAGCGGCCGCGACGCCCAGCGCTTCTACGACCTGGCCCAGGATCCCGGCGAGCAGCAAGACCGCATCGCCGACGGCGGCGTCGCGGTCCGCATCGTCCGCAGCGCGCTGGCGTGGGAGCTCGCCGCCCCGGGACAGACCTGGAAGCGAGCCCGGTGGGGCACCGGCGCCGACCTGAAGCCCGCCTTCGCCGTCGATCACGGCATGTAAACCCTTGTCGACCCCCGCGATCGTGCGGTAAGGCTGCGGCCGCCATGGCTCACAGCTCCGCCCAGATCCTCCAGTCGATCCCCGGCTTCGTCGCCGCCAAGGACGCGGCCGCCCTCGTCGCCCTCCAGGACCACGAGGATCGCGAGATCCGCAAGTCCGCGCGCAAGGCGATCCACACCCTGCGCAGCAAGGGCGTGACGATCCCCGCCGCCGTGGTGGCGCGCAGCTGGTCCGCCGGCGACCCCGAGGCCCTGCGCGGCGACATCAGCGAGGCCGCCATGATCGACAGCACCTCGAGCCCCGGCTTCACCAACCTCATGATCGCCGCGCCCAAGGCCGACGGCCGCGGCTTCCTCTGGGTCGCCGCCCTCAGCGGACGCGATCAGGTCGCCAACTTCACCGCCTACGTGCAGACCGACGGCCAGCGCGGCCGCCTGATCCGCGAGTGGACCAAGGACTTCAAGGGCCGCCAGGTCCCCGCCGACTGGGCCCGCGCCCGTATCCGCTGGGCCCGCGAGCACACCCTCTCCACCGGCTTTAGCGTCCCCACCCAGCTCGACGACATGCTCGTCCACCTCGGCCCGGCACCGGCTTCGCGCCCCGCGAGCTTCCTCCTCGGCCAGCTCCCGGGCGACTTCAAGGGCGCACGCGACAACGTCGAGGCCCCACTCATGGCCGCGCGCGCGCTCGCCTGGCCGCCCCTCTTCGACGTCGAGCCCACGCTCAAGAAGGTCAACGACGCCCACCCCAACATGAGCGCCGAGACCCCCGAGTCCGAGCGCTACGACGCCCTCATGGCCGCCGTCGTCGGTGACACCGCCGTGCGCGAGGCCCTGCAAGGTACGATCGCCAACCTGCTCGAGGACGCGTCGACCAACCTGTGGCTCAACGGTCACGACGAGCCCGCAGCCCAGCTGCTCGCGCTCGCGGGCGAGCTGCGCAGCAGCGACGCCGCCGAGACCCTGCCATGGGTCGGTCGCCTGCTCGGTTTCCAGATCGCCACCACGCTGGCCTACATCCAGCGCCAGCAGCAACAGCAGCAGCAGCAGCAGCAGCGCCAGGCGGGCTGAGCCGCCTCAGGCCCGCGGACCCAGCGTCTGCAACGGGACCGCCTCGCCGCGCAGCCAGTGCTCGACGAGGCGGTCGTCCTGCAGCAGCGGCGTGACGAAGTAGCCAGCCGCCCGCGAGTTGGCGATCACCTGTGCCGTGGCGAGCGGCTCGTCCGTCACGCGCTGCTCACCGGTGTAGCTGGCGTGGATCAGGCGAACCTCCTCGCCGCGCACGTCGACGAAGCCGATGTGGTTGTTGAGCCCGATCACGTAGAGCCCCTCCCCGAGGGCCGCGATCTTGCGCGCCAGCAGGTCGCCCGGGACGCTGAAGAAGACGTGCAGGTCTCGGGGCGCCGGCGCCAACGAACGCTGAGCGTGCAGCGCCGGCGCCTGCGCGAAGCGAAACCGGGTGTCCAGCTTCAGCCCCAGGTTCTCGAGCGTGCTCGACACGAAGTACCCGCACGCGATCACCGTGCCCGCCTGATGCGGCCGCGTCGGCGTGCTGTCAGGCCCGAGCCCCCACGGCATCCCCAGCCACGCCGGCAGCACCACCTCGCGCATCGCCGTCCGCGTGAAGGTCCGCGCCTCGGCCCGCACCGCCGCCCGCCCGGCCGCGTCCTCGGCGGCCTTGAAGCGCCGCGCCAGCGCCAGTCGTCGACCCTCGATCTTCGCCAGCGCCGCCTCATAGGCCGCCGCATCGTGGACCTTGGCACCCTCGTCCGCGGTGACCTGCAGGGTCGCCGCGGCGGCGGGAGACTCGGCGCAACCGGCGAACAACATGAGCACGAGGGCGATGCGCATCGCCCCGACAACGTGTCCACGGGCCCCAACATTCCCGCGATTCACCTGTACAAGAGAACAGGTCCTCGCGGACAGCCGGCTGCGGGCCCGGCCCGTCGTATACTCGCCCGCCGGCGCAGCCGATGAACCTCATCCTCCTCGACCCCTCCGACTTTGTGGCCCCGGACCGCGTCGTCCTCCGCGATCGCCGGCACGCCCACGTCCGCGAGGTCCATCGCGCCGCAGTCGGCGACAGCCTCCGCGTCGGCCTCGTCGACGGCCTGCTCGGTCGCGGCACCATCCTCGCGCTCGACGACGCGACCCTAGAACTCGCCGTCAGCCTGTCCGACGCACCGCCGCCGCCGCTGGCGATCACCCTCGTGCTCGCGCTCCCGCGACCGCACTCGCTGCGCAAGGTCCTGCAGCAGGCGACCGCCATGGGCGTCAAGCGCTTCGTCTGTTTTCGCTGCGCCCGGGTCGAGCCCAGCTTCTTCACCGCCTCGGCCGCCCGCTCGCCCGGCATCGCCGAGGAGCTGCGCCTCGGCCTCGAGCAGGCCCGCGACACCGCGCTCCCGCAGGTCGAGGTCCATCCGCAGCCCTTCCACCGCTTCCTCGCCGAGGTCTGGCCGACCTTGCCCGAAGGACAGGTGCTGATCGCCCACCCGGAGCCCGGCGCCACGGCCTGTCCGCGCGCCGTCCTCGGCCCGCTCACCCTCGTCGTCGGCCCCGAGGGCGGCTTCATCCCGGCCGAGGTCGCCCGCCTGCGTGCGCTCGGCACCCTCATCGAGCTCGGCCCCCGGATCCTCCGTGTCGAGACGGCGATCGTCGCCCTGCTCGCACGCCTGGCCTGAAGGACCTGTCTTACAAGGCAGGCCGAAGCGACCGCCGACGTGGCGCGACATCCTGTCGCAGCCGCACGCGTGTGCGACAGCACGCCGCATTCCAAGCGGGGCCGGTGACCGATACGACCGGGTCTGTTGTTGGACCTGCCGATGCCCACGCTCCGCCCCACCGCCCCCCTTCTGGCCGCCGCGCTGGCCCTTTGTGCCTGCGACAGCGACCGCGACATCACCCTTCGCTTCGCGCCGATGTTCGGTGAGCGTCCCTTCGCCTGCGGCCAGGAATTCACCCGCGTGGGCACCGGCGCCTCCACCGTGACCCCGCTCGACTTCCGCCTCTACGTCCACGACCTCGCCCTCGTGCGCGCCGGCGGCGAGCGTGTCCCCGTCGCCGTGCGCGACGACGGCCAGTGGCAGCGCGATGGCCTGGTCCTGCTCGACTTCGAGGACGGCAGCGGCGCCTGCATGACTGGCAGTCCGGCCACCAACCTCGCGGTCCGCGGCAGCGTCCCGGATCACGACGACTATGTCGGTCTCGAGTTTGTCGTCGGCGTCCCCGACGCCATGAACCACCTCGACGGTGCCACCGCCCCCGCGCCGCAGAACGCCCAGGGCCTGTGGTGGACCTGGGCCGGCGGATACAAGTACGTCCGCCTCGACGTTCAGCCAACCACCCAGCCCGCGTTCTTCTATCACCTCGGTGCGACCAGCTGCGACGGCAGCGTGCAGAGCGGCTTCACCTGCGCGTTCGACAACCTGGCGAGGATCACCCTCGAGACCTTCGACGCCGACCGCGACGAGATCACCGTCGATGCCGCGCAGATCCTCGCTGGCGTCGATGTTGATCAGATCCCGGACGGCGTCGCCGACAGCCTCCCCGGCTGCATGGCCTTCCCCGGGGACCCCGAGTGTCCCGCCATGATGTCCCCGCTCGGCCTGCGCTTCGAGGACGACGCGCCCGCGGGCCCTCAGTCCTTCTTCAACGCCCGCCCCCGCCCGTGAGATCGACCATGCATACGCGCCTCCTCACCCTCGCGCTGCTCGCCCCGCTCGCCTGCGACGCCGAGCCCGAGCCCTTCGTCGGCGATCCCGATTACGTCCGCGATCCAGCCCTGGACATCAGCCTCCGCAGCAGCCACGGCGAGACCCGCAGTCACGCCCAGGGGGACAACTGCATGACCTGCCACCAGGCCCACGGTCCCGGCCCCGGCCGCTTCACCGCCGCCGGCACCCTCCACGACGCCGCCGGCGATCCGCTGGCCGACGGCGTCCTCGAGCTGCGCAGCGCGCCCGACGGCAACGGCGATCTCATCCTCCGCATCGAGGTCGACGGCCTTGGCAACTTCTACACCACGGAGCCGCTCCCGCTGCCCGACACCGCCCTGTTCCCGACGGTGCTCGGCCCGGCTGGCGGCCGCAACTTCATGCCGTTCCCAACCCGCTCTGCCGCGTGCAACGTGTGCCACGTCGGTGGTTTTGTCGTACGTGTCCCGGAGGCGTGATGCGATCGGCCTTCGCCCTGCTGCTGCTGCTCGTCGGCTGCGACGACCCGGCGCCCGCGTCCGATCCGTGGGTATGGGAGCTGCCGCCCGGCTTTCCCGAGCCACGGGTGCCACCCGACAACCCGATGAGCGCCGCCAAGGTCGAGCTCGGCCGGCATCTCTTTTACGACAAGCGCCTCTCGCACAACCAGACGATGGCCTGCGCCAGCTGCCACGAACAGGCGCGGGCCTTCACTGATGGCAAGGCGACGGGGGAGGGGAGCACCGGCCACGCCCTGCCGCGCGGCGCCATGAGCCTCGGCAACGTCGCCTACCTCTCGATCTACACCTGGGCCAACCCCAAGCTCGCCGACCTCGAGACGCAGGCGCTGGTCCCCCTGTTCGCCGACTTTCCGCTCGAGCTCGGGGCCCAGCAGGACACCGCGGCGATCCTCGCCCGCTTCGCCGCCGACCCTGAGTACCCGGCCATGTTCGCGGCCGCCTTCCCCGACGACGACAACCCATTCACCACCGAGCGCATCGTCCAGGCCATCAGCAGCTTCGAGCGCACCCTCATCTCCGGCGACGCCCCCTACGACCGCTTCGTCTACGGCCTCGACGAGCAGGCCATGTCACCCGCCGCGCAGCGCGGCATGGCCCTGTTCTTCAGCGAGCGCGCCGAGTGTTACCACTGCCATGCCGGGCCCAACTTCTCGACCTCGTTCCGCAGCGCCACCAGCGAGGCTGGCCCGCCCGATTTCCAGAACAACGGGCTCTATAACCTCGACCTCGCGGGCGCCTACCCGCCCGGCAACGGCGGCCTCTTCGAGTTCACCGGCGACCCGCGTGACCAGGGCAAGTTCCGCGTCCCGAGCTTGCGCAACATCGCCGTGACCGCCCCCTATATGCACGACGGCAGCCTCGCCACGCTCGCCGACGTCATCGACCACTACGCCGCCGGCGGCACCGTCACCCCTGCGGGTCCCAACGCCGGCGACGGTCGCGACAACCCCAACAAGAGCCCGCTGGTCCGCCCCTTCGACCTCACCGCCGACGAGCGCGCCGACCTTGTCGCCTTCCTCGAGAGCCTCAGCGACGAGCGCTTCCTTGGCGACCCGCGCTTCGCCGCCCCGTAGCTGCTACAGCCCCGCGAGGCTCTCGGCGCCCTCGCCCCCGAGCAACACCTCGCGGATGCGTGCTTGCAGCAGGTCGTCCTCGTAGGGCTTCATCACGTAGCCGTGGGCCCCGTTGCGCAGGCCCCAGTAGCGGTCGCTCTCGCGTGCAAGCGTCGTGATCAGGATGAAGTGTGGCGCGGCCACTCCGCGCGCTCGCCGGATCCGCCGCAGCAGGGCCAGCCCGCTGACACCCGCCAGCAGCACCTCGCACAGCACCAGCGCCGGTTGATGGGCCTCAATCAGCGCCAGCGCCTCGCGGCCGTCCGGGGCGTGGTGCACGATCAGCTCACCAAGCCCGTGGTCAGGTGTGGACTGGAGCGCCTCGATCGCGGCGGCGGCCCGCTCACGGGCCCGCGGATCGGGGTCCGCGATCACGATGTGGCGCGGGGTGTTCGGCGCGGCAGGCATGTTCACACAGCGACCGGCATCACCCGCTTGCGTACCAGGTTCGCCTTGGCGTGGCGGTAGATCACGCGGGCCACCGCGAAGGTGCCTGTCCGTGTCTTGCGCGCGATCTCCTTGACGCTGTTGCGGCCGTTGACCAGCTCGAGCACCGCCAGCTCGTCGCGCGGCAGCGCCTCGCGGGCCAGCTTCGCCACCTGCTCGTCGACGCGGAGGTACACGTCCTCCACGTCGGGCATGTGCGGGCCCATCACCGTCGTCTCGTCGAGCAGGCGCAGGCCGTCGAGCAGCGCCTCCGAGACCAGCAGCTCCGTGCGACCCTGGGCCTGCGCCGCCGCGGCCATCGGGTCCAGCTCGCTGGTCGGCGTGAACGTGAAGGTGCCGGCCTTCCAGGTCAGCAGGTGCGAGGTCACGGCCCGCGCCTGGTCGACCACGATCTGGGCCAGGTCGGCCTGGCTGATGAACCCCGCCTCGAGCAGTCGGGTCCCGAGCGGCCGCTGCTCCGGGTCCTTGCCGACGATGAAGGCCTCGAGCTGCTCGTCGCGCATGAAGCCCCCCTCGACCACGAAGCGCCCGAGCTTCAGATCCTCCTCGGTGCCCTTGACCTCGGCGAGGCGGATGCGTCCGGCGTCGAGGTGCAGCTTGCCCCACCGGTTGCCCTCCTCGACCTTGAGCACCCCGCGGACCCCCGAGTTGCCGAGCATCTCGAGCACCGCCTCGAGCCGGGCCGCCCCGAGCGCGCCGCGGATCACCGGCCGATCGCTCGGCAGCGCCAGCTCGTCGTCGCTGCGCAGCGCCTTGGCGAAGTGTTCGATCTCCGCCTCACTGAACTCCTGGCCAGGGAAGTGCTCGAACAGCAGCTGCTTGAGCCGCGTGACCGCGAGGTCGACCGAGATCCGGCTCGACGATCCGCTGGCCCCCGCCTGATCCTCGAGCGCCTCGTGCACGACCTTCACCAGCGCCGGCGTGCTGAACGGGCGCCGCAGCGAGGGCAGCCCCTCAGCCCCCGGGATCGGGGTCGGGTTGCTGCGACTCACCAGCAAGATGCCGGGCAGCTGGGCACCACCGGGGATCTGAACCAGGGCCTTGAGCACCGCCGCCGCCGCGATCGGGTCGGTGGCCGCGTCGAGCAACAACGCGTTGACCGATCGATCCCCCGCTGGACCGTGCTTTTTACACAGCTCGACCGCCTCTGCCAGCGCGTGGGCATTAAACACCTGAAAACCGGCGAGCCGCAGCCCCGCCGTGGCGAGCCTCGCAGCCGTCGTATTCGGGTCGTAGTACAGGATCCCGGGCAAAACAGGGCCAGGATGGAGGCCAGAAGCTGGGGGCTGGGAGGCCATGGATGCAGCAAAGGATACTCGGATTTGTCGGAGTCGTGGTAGCGTTTGGTCCAGACCATGGTCATGGGCGAGATTGAGCGACTGGATCCCCCGCGCCAGCTGGGCAACGTGACCCTGCTGGCGGTCCTGGGCGAGGGGGGCATGGCGACGGTGTACCTCGCCTCCATCGGGACTGGCGCCGCCGCTCGTCTGGTCGCCGTCAAATTACTCCGCCCTGGTCTCCCCGATCACGACTACCGCACGCGGTTCAAAGACGAGGCCAAGCTCGTCCTGCGTCTGCACCATCCGAACATCGTCGAGGTCCGCGAGGCAGGCGACCTGCACGAGCAGTTGTTCATCGTCATGGCCCTGGTGGAGGGCCGCGATCTCGCGGACATTTGGGACCGCTGCGCCGCCGTGGGCAAGGCGTTTCCGGTGCAGCTCGCCGTGCACATCATCCGCGAGGTGCTGCGCGGTTTGCACTACGCGCACACCTTTCCCGGTCTCGGCCTTGTTCACCGCGACGTCTCCCCGAGCAACCTGCTGATCGACTGGAGCGGTGTGGTCCGCCTCGCCGACTTCGGCCTCGCCACATCGACCCTCAAGGGCAGCCTCACTGTGCCCGGCGTGGTGTTTGGCAAGGTCGGCTACATGTCGCCCGAGCAGGCCCGCCACGAGACCCTGGACGGCCGCGCCGACGTCTACGCCTGCGGGGCGGTGCTTTGGGAATTGCTCACCGGCCGACCGCTGCGCGGGGGTGATGGTGTCGACACCGAGGATGTTTCGAATTTCAACGCCCCGCCGGCCAGCAGCTACAGCAGCCGCGTCGACGGTGAGCTCGACGCGATCGTCGCCAAGGCGCTGGCCCGCGACCGCGAGGACCGCTACCTCTCGGCCCACGATTTCATGGAGGCGCTCGGGACCTGGCTCGCGCGCCGCGGCATCGTCGGCAATGCCGGCACCGAGCAGCTGGCGGAGTTCATGGCCATGTTGTTCGGCGACGCGTCGTCGCGCGAGCGCGAGGGCCGTGACGCACTGCTCGGCGACCTCACCCATGCCTCCGCGGCCGCGGCCCCGCAGCGCAGCGAAGAGGCCAACAAGGACACGCTCGGCGACGCCTTCACCGAGGACGAGGAGTTCGACCTCTCGCTGTCGGAGGACGACGACGAGGGCGACCGCGCCAACATGAAGATCATCCCGCTGCCCGAGCGACCCGATCGCCTCGAGCGCAGCGCGGCGGACAAGGCCCCCAACTCGCAGCAGCGCCGCCCGCGGCCCAAGGACGAGTTCGGCTTCCCCGAGAACCCGCAAAACGACGTCGAGCACATCGAGGCCGGCACGATCATCGCGGACCGTTACCGCGTCGTCAGTCGCATCGGCCGCGGCGGCATGGGCACGGTGTACCTCGGCGAGCACACCACCGTCGGCCGCCGCGTCGCCATCAAAGTCCTGACGCACCAGTGGTCGCACAGCGAGCTGGTCGCCAAGCGCTTCCGGGCCGAGGCCCGGGCCGCCTCCGCCGCCGGTCACCCCAACATCATCGAGGTCTTCGACGCCGGCCAGCTCCCGGACGGCCGCCTCTACCTGGTCATGGAGTACCTGACCGGGCGAAACCTCTACGACGAGATCCAGGACCTCGGGACCCTGCCGGTCGGACGCGCCTGTCGCATCATCCGCGCGGTCGCCCGAGCGATCCGTGCCGCGCACGACGTCGGCATCGTCCACCGCGATCTCAAGCCCGACAACGTGCTCATCGCGCGCCAGCCCGGCGGGGATCGCCCGGTGCTCCTCGACTTCGGCATCTCCAAGATCCTGGAGGGTCCGCAGCGCCGCGCGCTCACGATGGTCGGGCAGGTGGTCGGCACCCCGTACTACATGGCGCCCGAGCAGATCCGCGCCGAGGAGCTGGACGGTCGGACCGACGTCTACGCGCTCGGCGTGATGCTCTACGAGTGCCTGGTCGGTGAGCCGCCCTTCGTCTCCAACAACCTCGTCGAGATCATGGCCCGCAAGAGCACGGAGAAGGCCCCGTCGCTCGGCGAGCGCCGCCGTGATCTCCCCAAGGCCCTCGTCACGCTGGTCGACGCTTGCCTCGAGGTCAACCCCGCCGATCGCCCGCAGTCGGCCCGCGAATTCCTGCAGAAGCTCGAGGAGGTCATCCGGATCCTCCCCGCCGACGAGTCCGGCGAGGCCGGTGCTGACTCCTCGCTCGTCAGCGTCCCGGTGCCGAATCCTCGTGGCGCGTCCGGGCCGTCGCGTAAGCCCTCCGGCCCCAAGCCAGGCGCAGTGCCGGTGCCGCACCCGGCTCCCCCGGTCACGGTCCCCAACACCGATCAGAAGCGCCTGCTCGGCATCGCCGGCATCGCCCTCGCCGCGGTCGCGCTGCTCTACATCGCCTTCTCGGGCGGGCCCGATGAGACCGATCCGGGCAAGCTGGTCGCCAACACCTCGGCGGGCCAGACCTCGGACAGCGGCGGTACAAAGGATACAAACCCGCCGACAAAGGTCGAGCCGATCAAGAAGAGCGATCCGACGAAGCTCGATCCGACGAAGCTCGTCCCGACAAAGGTCGATCCGACGAAGGTCGATCCTGGCAAGGAGCCCGGTGACACCGGCGAGGTTGGCGATCCCAGCAAGGACAAGAAGGGCGAGCCTGTGGTCAAGCCCAAGCTCGATCCGGCGAGCGAGCAGTGCAAGAAGACCCGCGAGAAGGTCGGCACGGCCCGCAACAGCCTCAACTTCCACGACATGCTGCGCTACCTCAACGACAAGGGCTGCTGGCAGTCGAAGGGCGAGCACGGCAAGCTAAAGACCCTCGCGTACAAGGAGCTCGGCAAGTTCCGCGAGTGCGCCGCGGCGGGCCGCGGCAACAGCGACCCCGAGGTCGTCAAGTGGGTCAATCTTTGTACGAAGCGGGCCGAATCGGGCTGAGGCCTGGCCTTCGTGCCCCACGAACGGGCTTGTACATGCGAACAGTCTGCGCTCGCTAGCGCGCCTCAAAAACCTCCGTCCCGGCTGATCTGGCCGGGATCAGGGGATCGGGCGGGGGTGGACGTGGACCCACCAAGCGGGCATCATGCGTGCCGGTTTCGCCTCGCGGCCTTCGGGCCGTCTTTCGCTCGGCCCGCGCCTAGCCGCCCAGGTGGTCTCGCAGCCCATGTTCGTCGCCACTACGCTCGCTGTCTCGCTCGCACTGTCGCCGGTCACCACGCTGGCCACGGGCAACCAGCCGCTGCTCCAGAGCGCGCCGCAGGCCTACGCCTGGATGGCGGCTCCGGCCGCGGCGTGCCCCAAGCTCGAGTTCCGGGCCGTCCTGCAGATCGACACCACAGCGCTCACAGACGACGCTCAGGGCGTCGGCGCCCGCATGCGCGGCAAGGCCGAGCAGGCGGTGCAGAGCTTCGACGTGCTGCTCGGCCAGGACGTCGGCAAGCTGCCCATCATCGTCATCAAGGTCATCCCGATCACCGGCGACGACGAGGGCTTCGCGTTCACGATCGACATCAACCACGAGGCGCAGACTCCGATCAAGGACGGCAGCTCGGTCGGCGAGTGCAAGCTGTGCACCGAGAGCGAGCTGCTCGAGAAGGTCTCCGGCTCGACGCGCGCGCTGATGCCGAAGCTGCGCGGCTACATCGCAGACTTCAACAACAAGCCGTGCCCGACGGCGCAGGTCGAGTGCGAGACCGACGCGCAGTGCAAGGACCCGAAGCTGACGAAGTGCCATCGCATCGAGAAGCGCTGCGTCGCCGATCTGAGCCCCAGCTGCAACGTCGACGCCGACTGCGCCAAGAGCCCGGTCGGCCCGTTCTGCGCGCCTGACACCCGCAAGTGCGTCGCCAGCCTCGAGCAGCCGCAAAAGGGCATGAACACCATGCAGAAGGCCGGCATCGGCCTGATGGTCGCCGGGGCGCTCGGCGCGGGTGTCGGTGTCGGCCTGGTCGTCGCCAAGCCAAAAGCCGAGCCGATGATGGCGTGGCAGACCCGCGAGACCCAGAAGCCCGGATACGCGGTGCTCGCGGTCGGCGGCGCCGCGCTGGTCACCGGCATCGTCCTGTTTGTGCTCGGGCGCCGACAGGCCAGCAAGAAGGTCAGCCAGCTGGCCCCCATGGTGAACTACGGGGCCGGGTCCGGCGCGGGGGCCTATGGCCTCACCTGGTCGGGTCGCTTCTAAAGTCACCCCCGGGCGCGCGGGTCCGGTTCCTCTCGCGCCGCGTGTTCTGCCATTCTAGCGAGGCTACTGCCATGCGATCGACTTGGACTATGACATCGAAGCTCCGCGCTCTGGCCCCCGTCCTCGGACTCGCGTCGACCCTGGGCTTCGCTGGCTCATTCGCCGCGGGCTGCCTCGTCACCAACCAGGACCACTGTGGCCTCAACCAGGGCAAGTGCGGCGAGGGCCTGATGTGCAGCGTGTGCGCGGTCGAGAACAACGGCTGCGTGGCCGTCACAGAGACGCTCCTCGCAGGCTGTCAGTACGACGAGGCGAGCACGGGGGACCCGTCCACCGGGACGGACACGAGCACGAGCACCAGCGCGCCGACCAGCACCGGGACCACGGTCAACCCCACCTCCACGAGCACGACGACAGAGCCGAGCACGACGACGGAGACGACCACTTCGGTCACGAGCACCACCGTGGACCCGAGCGCCACCACGAGCGAGACCACCATGGGTCTGGTCTGCGAGGGGGAGGTCGTCAACAACCCGAACTGCACCGGCGACACACCCTACTGCGTCGACAACGACTGCATCGGCTGCGCCAGCCTCGAGTGCGCCACGATCGACCCGAACAAGCCCGCCTGCGAGATGACGTCCGGTCAGTGTGTCGAGTGCCTCGAACACAGCGACTGCCTCGACGCCGACAAGCCTGCCTGTGATGTGGACACAGCCACCTGCAAGGCCTGCAGCGAGCACGAAGAGTGCGAGGCGACGGCCTGCGATCTCGAGACCGGGATGTGCCTGCCCGAGACCTGCGTGTACTACGTCGACCTGACCAAGGCCGGCGAGTTCCCGTGCAGCGACGCGGGCGAGGGCAAGACGCCGGAAGCGGCCTTCTGCACGCTGCAGAAGGCCGCCACGCTGCTCCAGGCCGACAAGCCGTGCACCATCAAGGTCAAGGCCGGCACCCAATTTCAGACGGCTCCGACCGTCATCCCGAAGGGCAACATCACGGTGGCAATCGTCCACTACGGCGGCGTCCTGCCGTCGCTGTCGGTGCCCACCGACCCGTCGATCACGGTCCAGTCGGGCAACCGTGTGTACATGAATCGGATCGCCATCACCAACTCGTCGCCGAGCAGCAACCCGGCGATCGAGTGCAACGACGCGATCCTGTGGCTCGACAGCCAGCGCATCTACAACACGAAGACCGCGCTGCATGCCAACGACTGCCGGGTCCACATCCGCCAGAGCATCATCTTCGGCCACACCTTCGGCGGGCTCGACATCCAGGGCAGCGACCAGGCCAAGGCTCAGCTGTGGCTCGAGAACAGCTACATCACCGCGATGAACAGCAGCATCTTCGGCGCCATCCGTCTGATCGGCGCTGTGAAGGCCGACCTCCTCTACTCGACCATCGCGCTGGTGAAGAGCGCGGTGCCGACGATCGAGTGCATCGCCAACTTCAGCGGCACGATCAACATCCGCAACTCGGCCATCATCGGGGCGACGCCGCGGTACGGCGCCGCGTGCGTGCCGAAGCTGACCGTGACCACCAGCTACGAGTCCGACAAGATCAACCAGATGGACCTCGGCGACACCTTCTCGTCGTTCAACGGCGGGCAGTATCAGGCCAAGGTGGATGGCACCCTCACCGACGTCGCCATGTGGCAGCCGGGCGATCCGAAGGTCGACCAGGATGGCACGCCCCGACCCAAGGCCATGGGTCCGGACTACGCGGGCGCCGACCGGCCCGTCCGCTGAGGTCTGCACGAGGCGGGAAGCTGGTCGTCTGTTCAGAGGGCCACACCAGGGGCACGCAGCCCACGTACATGTAGTCCACCATCACTGTACTTTGTGTCACCTACTTCACTGATGCGTCAGCCGAACGTGGTGGCTCTGGTGCTGTGATGGTGCATGGGTGTCGCGTGGAGGTCGCTGGAGAGGCTCGCACGGGCTTGCGACCGTTGCACTGGCAAGCTTGTGGACAGGCAGCACGATCACCACGCGCGGAGGCGGTTGTCTCAGCTGGGGGCGTCAGCGATACTGGCGGTGTCATGCCTCCCGTTCGTCCTCGGCTCGCGGTCGTCGCCTTGCTTCTGCTGGTCGCGTGTCCCGGTCCTGGGATGGCCACCAGCGACGATTCGCAGAGCGACACCGCGACCCAGAACACGAGCGAGAGCACGGGCACGACGCAGGGCTGTTCGATCGGCTCGGAGGGCTGCAGTTGCACGGGTGGAGGTGCTTGCGACGCGGGGCTCGTGTGCAACCTCGAGCTCAAGCTCTGTGAGGCCGAGGGGAGCACGAGCGGGACCGCGCCAACGATCGGCCCGGGCGACACCAGCACGGACAGCAGCGATACCGGCAGCAGTGGCACCGGTGAGACGCTCGGGCCGGCGTGTACGGCGACCGGTGATGGCAAGGAGAACCCGGCATGTGTGAGCGCCGACCCGACGCGGCCCTTCTGTGTCGACGATACCTGTGTGGGCTGCGGCGCGTTGCCCTCGGACGCGTGCATGCTCGGCACAGGCAGTCAGCGGCCGCTGTGTCTCGAGAGCGGCGCTTGCGGGCAGTGCAACACGGCCACGGCGCTAGAGGACGGCCAGTGCACCGCCGAGTCGCCGCACTGCAACCTCGACACGAACATGTGTGAGGGCTGCTTCGAGCACAGCGAGTGTCCCGCGACCGCCTGCAAGATCGCTGCGCGCAAGTGCTTCCCGCCCGACAACATCATCTACGTGCGGCAGGGCTCGCCCAAGCTGCCGTGCTCCGACAAGCCTGGCATGGGGGGAGGCATGGACAAGCCGTACTGCGACTTCGAGCTGGCGACCGCGGCGGCCCAGCTGGAGGGTTTCAACAGCGACTACACGTTCATCGCACTCGGCAACGAGGACGCGCCGGGCGAGGGCCTGAGCGCGGTGAACATCGCGGGTGGCGATGGCTCGCCCTCCTACGCCTTCGTGCACGAGCTCGGGGGCCTGTACGACAAGCACACCCAGTTTGTTGGCATCGGGCCGATGATCACCGTGCCCTCGAAGATCACGCTCTACATCAAGAGCTTCGGCGTGGTCGTGAAGGGCGGCGTGGGTGACTCGTCGGTCGGGGTGAGCTGCAGCGGCGGGGAGGTGTGGCTCGATGACTCGCGGGTCCTCAACGGTCGCGGCCCCAACATCCGCTCGACGGACTGCGATATCCACCTGCGCCGCACCGCGGTCGCGTTTGGCCAGACCGAGGGCGTCGATCTAAACGGTGGGTCGCTGCGCGCGGTCAACAGCTTCATCTCGAGCAATTCGGCCAAGGATGGGTTCGGCGGCGGAGGCCTGCACCTGCGCAATGGTGCGACCGTCGACATGCTCTACTCGACCATCGCCGACAACAGCAACGAGCCCAACAAGGGCCTCGGCGACTCGATCCACTGCGACGATCCGTCGACGATCAAGCTGCGCAACTCGATCCTCGCGCGCCGCCCGATCGGCGCCAACTCGAGCATCGCGTGCCCCGGGAGCAGCATCAACATCACGTGGTCTGCGGTCGACAGCAAGCTGGCGCTCGATGAGGGCAACAACAACCTCAAGAAGGCCGCCGAGGATCTGCTCATGGGCCTGGTCCTCGACAACAATACGGGCGTCTTTCGCGTGAACAGCGACGGCGACCTGTACAAGTCGTTTTATCAGACGGCTCAGTGGAAGCTCGGCGACCCACACTTCGACTTCGACATGAGCGAGCGCAACGCTGTCGACGCGGGTCTCGACTACGCGGGCGCCGACGTGCTCGCCAACTGAGGCTTCCTGGCGGCGGAGCCGGTCCGGTCATCGCGCCGTGACCTCGCGTGTCGCTCTGCGACGCTCGGCGAGGTGTCCGCGCGTCTGGGCGTCCGGACGTCGGCGTCTCGTGCGTCCTCGGGCCGCAGCGACGATGACGAGTGCGCTTGCGCGCATCTGGTGTGCGAGCCTGTGCACGGCGTGCGCGCGGAAGGTTGCATTGATTGTTGCGCGGCGCTTCTGGAATACTGCCGCGTGATGCGAATTCCCCTTATTTTGTGCGGTCTAGGGCTCGGCGTCGGGTTGTTGGCGGGTGGCGCCTGCCAGCCGATCGACGGGGAGAACACCGCCACGGGGACGAGCGAGGGGAGCGAGTCTGGTTGCACGCCGGGGTCTGTCGGCTGCGCCTGCGCTGATGGCGATAGCTGCGAGCCTGGTCTGTTGTGCGCGTCGCAGCAGTGTGTCCCGGACGACTCGATGACGACCTCGGAGACGACCCCGCCGGTGACGACGACCCTGGGGACCAGTGACACCGAGTCGCCGACTGGGACCACCGGGGACTCGACGGGCAGCACGGAGACTGGGAACCCGGCGGAGTGCGACGCCGCAAACGTACGCGACCCGGCGTGCAACAGCTCGGCGGCGCCGTACTGCGGCGCGGCGGGCACCTGCGTCGCCTGTGACGAGATCAATTGCGGCGCCGTGTCTGCCGACACGCCGGTGTGCGACACAGGCTCGGGCAGTTGCGTGCAGTGCAGCGGCGCTGATGCCTCGGCGTGCGGGGGGGCCACGCCGATCTGCGACGTCGCCACGTCGACCTGCACGGCCTGCACAGCGCACGATCAGTGCGGGGGCTCGGCGTGCGAGCTCGCCACGGGGGCGTGTTTTGCCAAGGTGCTGCATGTCGACCGCGGCTCGCCCTGCGACGGCGACGGCTCGGTCGAGAAGCCGTTCTGCGAGATCAACGACGCGGTCACGAAGGTGGGCCCGGACGATCCGACGGCGATCCTCGTCAAGTCGAACACCACGCCCTACAGCCAGCAGGTGCAGGTCCCGGCGGGGCGTGTGCTGGCGATCGTACGTAACGGCGCCAGCGTGGCCAAGCTCGAGGTCGGTGCCTTCGACGCGCTGACCGTGAGCGACGGCGCGACGGTGTACCTGGACCAGCTGCAGATCAGCAAGGGCGACGTCAGCAAGGGCATCTTCTGCAACGGCGGGGCGGTGTGGATCGACCGCACGCAGATCGTCGACCGCAAGGGCCTCGGCGTCGAGAGCCTCAGCTGCGAGCTGCACCTGCGACAGTCGCGGATCTATCTGAACCTCGGCGGCGGGCTCAAGCTCACCGGCGGCAGCGTCGCGCTCGAGAACAGCTTCATCGTCAGCAACGGCGGGTCGTTCGCGGCGGTGTCGGGGATCGTGCTGACCAACATGGCGAAGCTCGACGCGACCTACACCACGATCGCAGACAACGACGGCAAGGCCGACGTCGCGGACTCGCTCGAATGCGTCAACCCGGGGCCGATCACGATCCGCAACTCGGTCGTGTTCGGCCAGAGCGAGATGAGCTCGGTCGACTGCGCCAGCGCCGTGGCGGCGCACAGCGTGGTCGACGCGGCGGCGCTGATGGGCGAGGGCACCACCGTGATCAAGGCCCTCGATCCGGCGTGGTTCGTGATGCCCGAGAGCGGGAACTTTCAGATCAAGGCCGGCGCGCCGTTCAAGGACGTCGCGACCTGGACCGTGGAAGATCCACGGACCGACTACGACGGTGATCTGCGGCCCACGAACGACGGCGACCCCGATTACGCGGGCGCAGATCGCCCGAAGTGAACGAGACCTCATCGCGGGTGTGACGCGCGGCGCGTCGGACGAGCCCGCGGGTGGCCCGTGTGCTGGCAGGCGCGCTCGCGCGCTTCATGCCTTCTGGCGGCTGGATTGTCAGCCCGAGGGCCTTCAGGCAATACTTGACCCATCATGACGTGGTCTTTGGGTCTGTCAGGTCTGCTCCTCGCCGCCGGCGTCACACTCGGCGCGTGCACCGGGCCTTACAGCACCACGAGCAACGGCGAGAGCAGCAGCAGCGGCGATGTCTGCCCGGTCGGGGGCCTCGGCTGTCAGTGCACCACCGGGAAGTCGTGCGACGAGGGCCTGGTCTGCGCCTCCGGCACCTGCGTGAAGCTGGGCGGTGAGACCAGCACCGGCGAGTCGACCTCGGACACTGACCCGACCTCGGGTTCGTCCACGACCACGGCGGGCGGCGCCTGCGATGCAAAGGGGGACGGCGGCCCGGACCCGGCCTGTCCCTCGGACCAGCCGTACTGCCTGAACGGGGCCTGCTTTCCGTGTGGGGGCATCAAGTGCGAGGACATCTCGCCAGCGCAGCCGCTGTGCGACGAGGCGACGGGGCTGTGCGCCGCGTGCCTGTGCGACGAGAGCTCGCCGGTTTGCGACCCCGAGGCGCACACCTGCAGCGGTTGCACCTCGCACAAGGACTGCCCGAGCAGCGCCTGTGACATGTGGACCGGCGCGTGCTTCCCGGGGGACGACACGCTGTGGGTCGATGGCGGTGGCGGCTGCGACGACAAGGGCCCCGGCGACGAGGCGACGCCGCTGTGCAGCCTCGGTGTTGCGTTCGAGCGGATCGCCGCGGCGGCGCCGGGGCATCAGGCCGTCCGCGTGCGGCCGGGCAGCTACAGCGTGCAGAGCCCGCTGCGCGCCCCGGCGGCGCATGTGGTGGCGCTCGTGCATGCGAGCGACGGGGTTGGTGCGGTGACGATCAACACGGCGAGCTCGCCGGCGCTGGCCGTCGATCCCGATGGCGCCCTGATCGTCGACGCCGTGCAGGTGCCGACGAGCGGCGCCGACGGGTTGACGTGTGCGATGGGCAAGGCCTGGCTCGACCGCCTCAGCGTCAGCGAGGCGACGATGCACGGCATCGCCGCAGAGGGCTGCGAATTGAGGGTACGGCGCAGCGTCCTGGCCGGGAATGTGCTGGCCGGGGCCAACCTGAAGGGCGGCTCACTGGCGCTGGAGAACAGCTACGTCAGCAAGAACGGCAACTCGCAGACCGGCGAGGGCGGGATCTACCTCGCCGCCGGGGCCACGCTGAACGCGGTGTACAGCACCTGGGCCGAGAACCGCGGGCAGGCGGGCACACCCTTCGCGGTGGCGTGCAGCGAGGACCCCGGCAAAGAGAAGGTCTCGGTGCGCAACTCGCTGGCGATCAACCTCGGGTACAACACGCTGTGTGACGGCGCGACGGTGGAGCACACCGGCTGGTCCACCGACGCGGCGACTGGGACCAACAAGGCGATCGCGTTCGCGGATCTCAGCAAGTACCTCACGCTGGACGGCAGCCTTGTGGGGGTCTATCGCGTGATCGCCGGGGTCGGGCTCGACGATCTTGGCGCGTGGAAGACGGGTGACCCGGCGATCGACTTCGACGGCGACATGCGGCCGGCCAGCGACAATGCTCCGGACTTTGTCGGCGCCGACCGCTGAGCACCGGCGGTCCGCGGGCGAGGGCCCGGAGCATGTGGTTCGCGGGGGCCGCTCGCCCCAAGTCAGCTCAACTCGCAGGTCGATCCGCACCAGTCCTCAGGGCCAGGTTTGCCGGCACAGATCCGCAGATTGGCGCGAGCCATGGTTCCTTGGCGGCTCCTGGACAAGCGAGAAGAGGCAGGGAATACTCCGCAAACCCCTGATCCCTAGGACGTAAAACCATGCAGAGAGCACACCTTCATACCGTTTCCGTGGCCGCCTTGTTGATTCTCGCGGGCTGTCCGCCCATCGCAGGGGACGACACCGGTAGCGAGTCCGGCAGCGGTACGGACTCGACCAGCACGAGTGGCAATGAAGCGACGGACACCAACCCGACGGACAGCAGCCCGACGGTTGCGACCACGAACGATACCAGCAGCACGGGGAGCGTATCGGACAGCGAGTCGAACACCGGCACCACCACCGATCCGAGCACCACGACCGGCGTCGTCGAGCCCGAGTGTAACGACCAGAAGCCGTGTGGTGATGGGAAGTTCTGCGTGGCCGAGGTCTGTGTCAGCTGCGACCAGACGGACGACGGCGACGTGGCCTGCGCTGGCGCTGACCCCTCCACGCCGGTGTGTGACGGTGGCGCGTGTGTCGAGTGTTCGGCCGACAACGCCACGCAGTGCATGGGCAGCAAGCCGGTGTGCGAGGACAACGCGTGCACCGCGTGCACCGAGCACAGCCAGTGTCCCGACTCCGCGTGTAACTTCGAGACCGGCGCCTGCTTCGGCCTCGAGTACGTGCTCTACGTCGACCGCGCGGCGCCCTGCGACGGCGCCCTCGGGACCATGGAGGCCCCGCTGTGCAAGATCGCGGACGCCTTCCCGTTGATCATGATGGACGACGTCGCGCTCGGCTGGACCGTCAAGATCAAGGCCGGCAACTACATCGAGGAGCCGCTGGTCGTGCCGGACGGTGCGGTCGTCACGTTCACCCGTTGGGGCGAGGGGGCGGTCAAGGTCCGCGCGCCCGACGACACCGGCGACACCATGACGATCCAGAACGCGAGCACGGTCTACCTCGACCGCCTCGAGTTCAAGAGCAACGCCGACTTCAACGGGGTTGTGTGTGCCGGCGCGAAGGTGTTTGCGGACGACGTGCGCTTCACGGCCAATCGCCTGCAGGGTTACGAGTCGACCGACTGCGAGACCAAGATCAACCGCTCGGTGCTGTTTGGCAACCTCGGCGGCGGTCTGGCCTCGTACGGCGCCGGCACCACCCACGTGGTCAACAGCTACGTCAGCGGCAACGGCTCCCAGAACGGCGGCGACTACGGCAGCGTGCGCTCGGCCCAGGGCAACGAGCTGCACCTGGTCTTCTCGACGGTGGTCAACGGCCTGTCGCTGATGGGCCCGACCACGCTGCAGTGCGTCGACGCCGGTCCGACCGAGGTCCGCAACTCGGTGCTCATCGGCTTTGCGACCCCGTCGGTCGACTGCCCGACGGCGACCATCACCACCTCGGCGGTCGATGAAGGTGCGATGGACGGGGACGGCAACGTCATCGCCGTCAAGGCCGACATCATGAACTTCTTCGATCCGCCGACGGCGGGCGTGTACCCGGCCAAGCCGGGCACCCCGCTGCAGGACCTGGCGGTGTGGAAGACCGGCGACCCGAAGGCTGACTTCAACGGGACCGCGCGTGTCAACATGGACGCGGGCATGGACTTCGCGGGCGCCGACAAGCCGGAGATGTGAACGAGCGTCGGGCCGTAGCGGCCGACGCCAGGGCCTTCCGGCCCTCGAGGGCGGGTGCCTCCACGTGGGCGCCCGCCTTTTCTCGTGCGTGAGGCGACAGCCGGGCCGGTGACGCTGCGGCGCGAGCCTGCGGTATACCCAGCGGCGGGATGGAACGCAGCGGGCACATGCTCGACCAGCGCTATCGCCTGGGGCGCATGCTCGGGCAGGGCGGGATGGCGTGTGTGTACCTCGGGGAGGACACGCGGCTCGGCAAGGCGGTCGCGGTCAAGGTGTTGCATCGCGAGTACGCGCTGCAGCCGAAGGTCGTGCAGCGCTTCTCGCAAGAGGCGCGGGCGATCTCTCGGGTGCGACACCCCAACGTCGTCGATGTCACCGATCACGGGATCACGCCGGACGGCACGGTGTATCTGGTGATGGAGCTGCTGCAGGGCGAGGACCTGTCGACCACCCTCGAGCGCGAGGGGCCGCTGCCGTGGTCGCGGCTGGGGCCGATCGCGCTGCAGATCTGCGCGGCGCTGGCGACGGTGCACCGCGCCGGCATCGTGCATCGCGACGTCAAGCCGTCCAACTGTTTCCGCGTGCGTGTGGCCGGCAACCCGGACGTGATCAAGGTGCTCGACTTTGGGATCGCCAAGGTGCTTGAGGGGCCGGCGCCTGGCGCTCCGCAGTCGACGACGGGGTCGTTGCTGGGCACGCCGGAGTACATGGCGCCGGAGCTGCCCAAGGGGCTGCGGCCGGACGCGCGGGTCGACATCTACTCGCTGGGCGTGTTGATCTACAAGCTGCTGACCGGCAGCGCGCCGTTCACCGGCGAGGGTTACATGGTGCTGCTGACCCGGCACATGTTCGACCCGGTCGAAGCGCCGCGCCAGCGGGCGCCGGAGCGCGACATCCCGCCCGCGGTCGAGGCGATCGTGCTGCGCGCGCTGGCCAAGGAGCGCGACGATCGCTGGCCCAGCATGGTCGCCCTCGCCGACGCGATCGCTGCGACGTTGCCGGGGCAACCATCGGCGCGGGTGTGGCTCGATGCCTCGCGCGAGGCTCCGGCGCCGGAGGGCGTGGTGCGACCCGCGGTGGAGGTGCAGGCGCGCGAGCTGCCGGACGAGCTCGCGCACGCCGACACCAGCCCGCGCCTCGGCCCCGAGACGCTGGTCCAGGGTCGGCGGGTGCCCGCTCGCACGGCGCTGCTGGCCGGCGGGGCGGTGGTGGCGGCGGTGGTGATCGTGCTGCTGTGGTTTGTCCCGGGCCCGCGGGGGGAGCTGTCCTCGGGGCCAGGTGCGGGGGGCGAGCTGGGCGGAGAGAAGCTGGCCCCGGGGGCCGGTGCTGCGGGCCGGGCGAGCCGAGAGAAGGTGTCTCTCGGGACAGGTGATGTCGGCCTCGACCTCGCGGCGTGTGACGCGGTGTTGCAGCCGCTGGTGCCGCGGCTGCGCGCGTGCCTGGGCGCGGTGGGGCCGGAGGAGGAGGAGGCGGGGCATCATGAGTTGCAGCTGCGACTGGCGCCCGAAGGGCGGGCGACGGCGGTGGAGGCGGCCCCGGGTTCGCGCAAGATCGGCGGCGAGGCGCTGACCTGCATGCGGGTGTTGATCGCCGTGCAGAGCTTCCCGAGCAGCCCGTCGGGCGGCCGGGTTCGTCTGCGCCTGTGAGTCCGGTTCAGGGCTCGAAGCGCGGCTGGGGCCGCCGGGGGACGCGGACGCCGAGCTCGCCGAGCATCGCCTTCATGCGGATGTTGGCGTCCTCGAGGGCCTGGCGGTCCTCGGCGCTGTTCTCCGCGTCGAGGGTGGCGGACAGGGCGGAGAAGGCGTCGTTGGTGTTGCGGTAGAGCTCGTCGCGGCGGGCGCGGGGCAGGCGTTGGCCGGCGTCGCCGAGGGTCTCGAGGGTCTGCATGATCGACTCGAAGCTCGCCTCGGCGGCCTTGCGAGCGGCCGCGGGTGGGAGCTTCATCTCGGGGTCGGGGGGTGGCTCGAGGACACGTTGGAGCGCGTCCTCGACGTCGCTGCGGGGGGCGTCGCGGGGCGCGGGCGCGGGCTTCTCGGGTGCGGGCTCGCGGCTCTGGGGGCGCAGCGCGAGGGCGTAGGTGGCCACTGCGAGCGCGACGGCGCCGAGGCCGATGAGGACGCGGGGCTGCATGCGTGGGGAGGGTGGCGCAGGCTTGACGGCGAAGCAACCCTCCGCGGTCGGACCGAGGTGAAGGCCAAGCCCGAGCCGGTGAAGCCCGAGCCCTCGGCTGCCAAGCCCGCGCGCTGCGACGGGTCAGCCGCAGAGGTCGGGCAGGGCGGCGAACTCCTCGAGCAGCTCGGCGTAGCTCTCGATGCGGCGGCCGCCGAACATGGTGTCGGTGAACTGGAAGAAGAAGCGGTGGTCGGGGGGGTCGACGCCGGCGTTGTCGAAGGCGAGGGCGTCGCTGTCGCGGTTGCCAAACACGAAGGTGGGGACCAGGCCCCAGGCCTTGAGGAGGGCGAACTCGCCGGTCTTGTAGGCGGCCGCGGGGGCGCCGGTGGCACCCTCGTAGAGGGTGGTGGTGTGGATGATGCCCTGGGGGAAGTCGTGCAGCTTGATGAACTCGCGGCTGCGGCGGTCGAGCCACTCGGGGCGGGCGGTGATGTACATCGGGCGGTAGCCCTTGGCGGCGAGGATGCTGAGGGCCTCGGCGGCGGAGGGGTTGGCGTCGGGGATCGTGTCGAGGAGGAAGTCGTAGGCCTCCTCGTTCTCCGAGGTGGTGAGGGTGCCGTCGATGTCGCTGACAAAGAAGGGGGCGCCCTTGGGGACGACGTCGATGATGGCCTCGGCGGTCTCGGACTCGTCCTCGTCGATCATGTGGATGCGGTGGCGGCCGGGGCCGAGCAGCTTGTCCTTCGGGATCTGGAAGTAGACGCGGCCGCCGGAGTCCTCGACGCCCTCGACGATCGGGTGGTCGCCGTCGTTGGTGGTGACGGTGGTGCCGAGCTCCTCCCAGACGCCGGCGCAGCCGCGGTCGAGGAAGATGTGGACGGTGCTGCCGACGACGTCCTTGTCGATCGGGAAGCCCCACTTGGTGAACTTGCCGAGCACCCACTGCGGGGCGCCCTCGACGTAGAGCATGTCGCGGCCGCGCGAGTAGCCGCTCGCTTCGGGGCCCTGGCCGGGGAGCATCGGCGGGGCGGCGTCGCAGGCGGGGATCGGGTCGCAGAAGGCGCCCGGGACGCCGCCGCCGGTGGTGGTGTCGCCGGTGGTGGGGTCGGTGGTGGTGTCGCCGGTGCTCGAGGTGGTGGGGTCGGCGGTGGTGGTGTCGCCGGTGGTCATGCCGGCCTCGTCGCCGCTGGTCGTCACGTCGCCGCTGGTCGTCGGGGTGCCGGTGGTCGTGGGGTTCGTGGGGTCGACCGTGGTGGTGACGGTGGTGTCGGTGCTGCTGCGGCCGGTGTCGTCACCGCAGGCGGTGAGCAGGAGGAGGGTCAGGCCAAGGGTGCGGCGCGTCATCGCGCACCATCGTACACCCGCGGCCACGGGGTGACGGCGTGGCTGGTGTGGACCTCGGCACCGAAGATGGGGCGGGCTTAGGGGCGGCGAGCGGCGACGGCGGCGACAAAGGCGGCGAAGAGGGCGTCGCCGGGCGAGGCTGCGCCGGGTTGCGCGGAGGTCTGCCACTCGGGGTGCCACTGGACGCCGACCATGAACTGCTCGTCGTCGATGCCCTCGACGGCCTCGGCGACGGCGTCGGGGGCGAAGGCGACGCAGCGCAGGCCGGGGGCGACGCGGCGGATCGCCTGGTGATGGACGCTGTTGACCGCGAACTCGCCAGCGCCGTGGATGCCGGCGAGCCAGCTGCCGGGGGCGATGCTGACGTGGTGGCCGTTGTTGTCGTAGCGGTCCCAGTCGCGGTGGCGCAGGGCGCCGGGGACCTGGAAGCTGATGTCCTGGTGGAGGTCGCCGCCGAGGGCGGCGTTCAAGATCTGGGCGCCGCGACAGACGCCGAGGATCGGGCGGCGACGGGCGAGCGCGGCGGCGATCAGGACCCGCTCGTAGGCGTCGCGCTCGGGGTCGCCGGCCCAGGCGGGTTCGATCGCGGACTCGCCGTAGACCTGCGGGCTCACGTCGGTGCCGCCGCTGAGGACCAGGCCGTCGATGCGCTCGACCATCGCCGCGAGCGCGGCCGGGTCGCTGAGGGCGGGCAGGAGCAGCGGGACGGCGCCGGCGCGGGCGAGCGCGGCGCTGAGGCTGGCCTCGCCGTAGTGCAGCGGCTTGCCCTTGAAGAGCGGACGGGTGGGGTCGGGCGGGAGGATCCCGCAGGAGAGGCCGAGGACGACGGGGCGGGCGGTGGACATGCGATCGGGTGGTCTTTGGGACAGGTCGATGGGCGCCGTGGCTGGTCTTTGGGACAGGTCGATGGGCGTGTGGGAGAGGCTGGTCTTTGGGACAGGTCGATGGGCGCGGCGTGGCTGGTCTTTGGGACAGGTCGATGGGCGTGTGGGAGAGGATGGTCTTTGGGACAGGTCAGGCGGCGTGGGAGAGGCTGGTCTTTAGGACAGGTCAGGCGGCGGCGGGGGGCAGGAGGTCGGCGCGGGCGAGGAGGGCGTCGGGGTCGGGGTCGCGGCCCATGAATTCGCGGAACAGATCGGCGGGCTCGCGGCTGTCGCCCTGGCTCAGGATCGTGGCGCGGAAGGACTCGCCGACGCTGCGGCGCAGCACGCCCTCGCGCTTGAAGCGGGAGAAGGCGTCGGCGTCGAGGACCTCGGCCCACTTGTACGAGTAGTAGCCGGCGGCGTAGGCGACGGGGGCGGCGAACAGGTGGGTGAAGCGGGCGATCATCGCGTGGTCGGGGAGCAGCGGGGTGGCGCTGAAGGGGGCCGTGAGCTCGCGGGCGCGGGCGAGGATCTCGTCGCCGGTGGGCTCGGGGGCGCCGGTGTGGAGGCCGAGGTCGGTGGCGGCGAAGCCGAGCTGGCGCATGGTGGCGTTGGCCTCGCGGAAGTTGCGGGCGCGCAGCATGCGGGCGAGCAGGGCCTCGGGGAGCGGCTCGCCGGTCTGCCAGTGGCGGGCGAAGAGGTCGAGGGCGTCGCGCTCCCAGCACCAGTTCTCCATGATCTGCGAGGGCAGCTCGACGAAGTCCCAGGCGACGTTGGTGCCGGCGAGGCTGCGGACCTCGACGCGGGTGAGGAGGTGGTGGAGGAGGTGGCCAAACTCGTGGAAGATCGTGAGCACCTCGTCGTGGGTGAGCAGGGCGGGGGCGTCGCCGACGGGGGCGCTGAGGTTGCCGCAGATGAGGCCGAGGTGCGGGCTGAACTTGCCGTCGGCGTTTGGGGCTCCGGTGATGAAGGCGTTCATCCAGGCGCCGGCGCGCTTGTCGTCGCGGGGGAAGAGGTCGGCGTAGAAGTAGCCGAGGACCTCGCCGTGCTCGTCGTCGACGCGGTAGGTCTTGACGTCGGGGTGCCAGGTCGGGAGGTCGTCGATGGGGGTGACGCGGATGCCGTAGAGGTGGTTGGCGACGGCGAACAGGCCGGCCTGGACCTGGGGGGCGGGGAAGTAGGGGCGCAGGGCCTCGTCGTCGAAGTCGTAGCGGGCCTGGCGCTGCTTCTCGGCGTAGTAGGCGAGGTCCCATGGCTGCAGCGGGGGCGCGTCGGGGCCCTCGAGGCTGCGGCGGAAATTTTGCAGGTCGATGTTCTCGGCGTGGAAGGCGGCGGTGACTTTGTCGCGCAGGGTGGTGACGAAGTCGCGGGCGGTGGCGCCGCGGCGGGCCATGCGGTTGTGGAGGACGAGGTCGGGGAAGTCGGCGAAGCCGAGGAGGGTCGCCTCTTCGTGGCGGAGGCGGAGGATCTGGGCGAGCAGGTCGCGGTTGTCGTGCGGGCCGGGCTCGGCGCAGATGTTGGCGGCGCGGTAGAGGCGTTCGCGGAGGTCGGCGCGGTCGCTGTGGGTGAGGAAGGCGAGCAGGCTCGGCTGCTGCAGGGTGAAGCGGTGGCCTTGCAGGCCGCGGGCCTCGGCGCTGGCGCGGGCGGCCGCGAGGGCGGAGGCGGGCAGGCCGGCGAGCTCGGCGGGGTCGCTGAGGATCATCTCGAAGCTGTTGGTGGCGTCGAGGACGTGCTCGCTGAAGGTGGTGGTGGCCTGGGCGAGCTCGACGTGGATCTCGGAGAGGCGGGTCTTGCCTTCGGGGGGGAGCTCGGCGCCGTGGCGGCGGAAGTCGTCGAGGGTGCGGGTGAGGAAGCGCAGGCGGGCGCCGGTGAGGGCGCGGGCGTCGTCGGTGGCGGCGTAGCTGCGCAGGGCGTCCCACAGGCCGGGGTCGAGGGGGAGGCCGGCGTAGAACTCGGCGACGGGGCCCTGGACGGCGTTGTAGGCGGCGCGCAGCTCGGCGGTGGTGGCGACGGACTCGAGGTGCCCGACGACGCCCATGGCGCGATCGAGGGGCTCGGTGGCGTGGTCGAGGGCGGCGAGGGTGTTGGCGTAGGTGCGCGGGCCGGGCTCGGCGACGACGGCGGCGACGGCGGCGCGGGCCTGGGCGAGCAGGTCGGTGATCGCGGGCTCGACGTGGGCCGCGGCGATGCGATCGAAGGGGACCCGGAGGGGGATCTGGAGGAGGGGGTTGGCCGTCACGCGGGCGAAGATAGCAGGCCGCAGGGTGCATCGAACGGGCGCTCGTGGCATGGTCGCGCGCCCCGGCACCATGCAGCGCGAAAATGCAGTCACGGCGCTCCTGGGCCCGACCAACACGGGCAAGACGCATCAGGCGATCGTGCGGATGCTCGAGCACCGCACGGGGATGATCGGGCTGCCGCTGCGGCTGCTGGCGCGGGAGGTGTACGACCGGGTGTCGGCGCAGGTCGGCGAGTCGGCGGTGGCGCTGATCACCGGCGAGGAGAAGCGGGTGCCGGCGCGGCCGCGCTACTGGGTGTGCACGGTGGAGTCGATGCCGGTGTCGCAGGTGGTCGACTTTGTGGCGATCGACGAGATCCAGCTGGCGGCGCACCGCGAGCGCGGGCATGTGTTCACGGACCGACTGTTGCACGCGCGGGGTGAGCTCGAGACGATGTTCCTCGGGTCGGACACGATGACGGAGATCGTGGAGACGCTGGTGCCGGGGACGCAGGTCGAGCGCCACCCGCGGTTCTCGCGGCTCAAGTCGGTGGCGGCGTGCGAGCTGGCCCAGCTGGCGCCGCGCTCGGCGGTGGTGGCGTTCTCGGCGGCGCAGGTCTACGAGCTGGCGGAGAAGTTAAAGCGGCGCAAGGGCGGGGCGGCGGTGGTGCTGGGGGCGCTCAGTCCGCGGACGCGAAACGCCCAGGTGGCGATGTATCAGGCGGGTGAGGTGGCGTACCTGGTGGCGACGGACGCGATCGGGATGGGCCTCAACATGGACGTCGATCACGTGGCCTTCGCGGCGCTGAGCAAGTTCGACGGCAAGTCGATGCGGCCGCTCGAGCCGGCCGAGCTGGCGCAGATCGCCGGGCGGGCGGGGCGTTACACGAAGGACGGGACCTTCGGGCTGCTGAGCGGGTTGCCGGCGCTGCCGCACGGGATGATCGCGCAGATCGAGGGGCACCGCTTCCCGGCGATCGAGCGGCTGGTGTGGCGCAGCAGCGAGTTCGACTACGCGAGCGTGGAGGCGCTGCAGGCGTCGCTGAAGCGGCGGCCGACGCTGCCGCAGCTGCGGTTGATCGAGCGCTGCGACGACGCGGACGCGCTGGCCGAGCTGGCGCTGTTGCCCGAGGTGCGGGCGCTGGCGCAGGGTCCGGCGGCGGTCGAGCTGCTGTGGGCGGTGTGCCGGATCCCCGACTTTCGCAAGCTGTTAGAGGGCAGCCACGTGCGCCTGTTGGCGGGGGTGTTCACGCAGCTGGCGCGCGACGGTCGCCTCGACCCGAGCTGGATGGACCGGCGGATCCGCCACCTCGACGACGATGAGGGGGACATCGAGGCGCTGATGAGCCGGATCTCCTTCGTGCGGACGTGGACGTACATCAGCCATCACGGGCACTGGGTGGCGGACCCGGAGCACTGGCAGGGGTTGACGCGGGCGATCGAGGATCGCCTGAGCGACGCGCTGCACGAGCGGCTGACCCAGCGCTTTGTCGATCCGCGGGCGCGCAGCTTCTCGGCGGGGCCGGCGGTGAGCGAGCGGCCGCGGGCGGGGGCGCGTGACAGCGGGGTGAAGCGGGTGGTGACGCCGGAGGCGGATCACCCGTTCCGTCAGCTGGCGGCGCTGCGGCTGGCGGAGGTGATCGAGCAGGGGCCGCTGGCGGACGAGGCGGCGCGGATCGTGGAGGCGCCGTACGAGGCGTTCACGGTCGACGCGCGCGGGCAGATCAAGCTCGGGGAGCTGGCGGTGGCGACGATGAGCCGCGGGGCCGACCTGCTGCGGCCGGAGGTCACGCTGCTGCTGGGTGAGGGCTTCGGCGCGGGGGCGCAGGCGCAGGTGCGGCGGCGGGTGCTGGCGTGGACGCGGGACCTGGTGGCGGAGCTCCTGGGGCCGCTGCGGGCCGACGCGGCGGGGCGCCTGAAGGCGGCGGGGAAGGGGCTTTGTTATCAGCTCGAGCAGGGGCTCGGGTCGCTGCTGCGGGCCCGCTGTGAGGCGCAGGTGGCGGGGCTGGACGCGGACGATCGCAAGCTGTGCGCGCAGCTGAAGATCACGGTGGGGGCGCTGGTGGTGTTTGTGCCGGCGCTGCTCGAGCCGGCGGCGGTGGTGAAGCGGGCGGCGCTGTGGTCGGCGGCCAACGGGCGGCCGCCGAAGTTGCCGACGGCGGGGCGGGTGTCGGTGGCGGTCGAGGATGATGTGCCGGCGTCGTGGTACCACGCGATCGGCTACCCACCGTTTGGGCCGCGGGCGGTGCGGGCCGATCAGGCGGAGCGATCGTTTAGCCGCCTGTTGCAGGCGACCAGCGCGGGGCCGACGGCGCTGCCGGCGGAGCTGGCGTCGTGGCTGGGCTGCTCGCAGGCGGACGCGGGTGAGGTGGCCGAGGCGATGGGGCTGACGCGGGTGGATGACGAGCGCTACGTGTTTGTCCGGGCGGATCGCGGGCGCCGCGGGCGTCGCGGGCATCGCTGATCTGGCTCCGGCGGCAGCTGTCCCTGGGGACAGGTTTGTGATCTGTCCTTGGGGACAGGTCAGAGCGGGGCGGGGGAGGGGCGCAGGGGCCGGGTGCTGGACGGCGGGGTGATCCAGCGGTCGTCGAGGCGCAGGCCGTTGCTCATGTAGCTGTGGCGGTCGCCCTCGAAGCTGCGGCGGGTGGTGGCGAGGAGGAGGGCCATGTGGTGGCCGTCGGGGCCGATGAAGGCGAGGCCCTGGTCGAGGTCGTAGTCCCAGATCCACGGGCGGCGGCGCTCGCCGGGCTCGACGATCTTTGGGGCGGGGTCGCCGTCGGCGGCGAGGGTGAGGCGGTAGGCGGCCCCGCGCTCGCCGACCTTCTCGCGGTCGCCGTCGATGACCTCGAGCTGGGCGCGCAGCTGTTTGCCGGAGGGGAGGTCGAGGGTGGAGCTGCGGCCGCTGCCGCTGGTGGTGACGGCGGGGCGGGGGATGAGCGCCGGGCCCTGGTTGCCGACGATGATGCCGTGGCGATGGAAGAGCTCGTCGCGGTGGCGATCGAGCTCGGCGCGGAGGTCGGGCGGGTCGCAGCGCTCGGCGTCGGGCTGCTTGTGTTTGAGGATCAGCGGGAGGCCGTCGACGAAGCGGTCTTGCTCGGCGTCGACGATGAAGAGGCTGGCCTCGCCCTCGCACTTGACCGCGCCGGGGCCGCTGTCGAAGGTCTCGAAGGCGTAGCGCTGACCGTCGGCGGAGAAGCCCCAGAAGCGCAGCTCGTCGCGCTGCTCGGCGGGGTCGCCGGCGCGGGAGTAGGGCTCGGGTGGGGGCGGCGGCGGGGCGTCGGGCTCGGGGGCGTCGGGCTTGCCGGGGGCCTTGTTGGGCTCGCGGCGCTTGGCCTCGTGCAGCGGCTGCAGGTCAGGGGCGCCGCAGGCGGCGAGGAGGACGAGGGCGAGGGCGACGCGGGGCACGGGCCGCGAAGGTAGCAAAGCGGGGGGCGTCAGTGCGCAGCGCATCAAGATGCGTGCCGGCTCGATGGCACGACGGCCCCAATCAACTCGGGACCGTTCAGGTCGAGCCGCAGCAGGTTGAGGATCTCCCGGCCCAGGACACCCACGTCCGCGGTGCCAACCACATACTGACCCTTGAATGTGTACTTGCCCCAGCAAACGGTAGCTTCCACGAACGGAGCGCTCCGCCTCTCGCCGTCGTAGCTCTGCAATACTTGTTCGCCCACGGTGACCAGGCCGAGCCTGGCCGCCACATCGGCGGGGAGCAACGAGACATCGGCTCCGGAGTCGATGAGCATGGGAACATCAGCCGCCGATTCATTGGTGACATGATTCAGCACGGCGATGTGTGCTATCGGCGCCGGCGGATCAAAGTGCTCAGAATCATACTTAATCAT
>JBGAUO010000027.1:0-47283 GCA_044228605.1 Nannocystis sp.
CTGAGGCTGTCGTGGCCGGTGGGTGCGTTGGCGGCGGTGGGCGGCGGGGCCCAGGCTGGGGCGAGCTCGACGGGGGCGACGGGCGCAGAGGGCGGGGGTGGGTCGCTGTGGCCCGCGGTGGCTGCTGCGGCGTCAGGGCGGCGCGACGCGTCGATCCACTCGCCACAGTAGCGGCACTTGACGGCGACGCTCTGGATCATCTCGCCGCAAAAGGGGCAGGGCTTCTGCATCGCGGGGAAGCCTACATGAATCTCCGGAACTCCCGCCAGATCCCTGCGGCCGGTGACACGCCAGCGGGGAGCTTTGAGTCCGGAGCGCGGGCCGGCGGGGGGTGGTATAGGTGCCCGCCGTGCTGTTGCGCGCCGACCACCACCTCGCCGCCTTCGTGGCCCGGCCGCCGCTCCGGCTGGCGCTGGCCGATCTGCCGACGCCCGTCGAGCGCGCGCCGTGGCTGGATGTCAACGGGGCGGAGGTGTGGATCAAGCGCGACGACCAGAGCTCGCGGCTGTACGGGGGCGGCAAGGTGCGCAAGCTGGAGTGGTTGCTGGCCAGCCCGCGTTACTCGGGGGACGGGCCGATCGTGTCGATGGGCGGCGTGGGCAGCCATCACCTGCTGGCGCTGTCGCTGTATCTGCGCGAGCAGGGGCGCGAGGCGCATGCCTTGACCTTCGATCAGGTGCTGACGCCACACGTGCGGGAGACGCTGGCGGCGTTGGTGTCGACGGGGGCGCGGTTGTGGTCGGTGCGGACGCGGATCGGGCTGCCGTGGGCGGGGCTGCGTTATTACCTGTGGGGCAGGCCGCCGCGGGTCGGCGCGTGGATGCCGGCGGGTGGGAGCAACGGGATCGGCGGGCTGGGTTTTGTCGAGGCGGGGCTGGAGCTGGGGCGGCAGATCGACGCGGGGCAGATGCCGCGGCCGGCGGCGATCTACATGACGGGTGGGTCGGCGGCGAGTTCGGCGGGGCTGGTGCTTGGGCTGGCGCTGGCGGGGGTGTCGACGCAGCTCAAGGTGGTGTCGGCGGTTGAGCCGGTGCTGATGGGGTCCGGCTTGTGGGGGCGGATGGTGGGCCAGGTGTGGCGCGAGCTGCTGGCGGCGGGGCTGCACGCGGAGCTGGCGGTGGACGGCTGGCGCGGGCTGCTGCAGCGGGCGAAGGTGACGTGGTCGATCGACTACTCGCAGATCGGGCCCGGGTACGCGGTGCCGACCCCGGCGGGCGAGCGGGTGGTGGCGCTGGGGGACCAGCACGGGTTTCACCTCGAGACGACGTACACGGGCAAGTGCGGGGCGGCGCTGCAGGCCGATCTGGCGGCGGGGCAGGTCGGGCCGGTGCTGCTGTGGAACACGCACGCGGGGACCGATCTGGCCGCGCTGGCGCGGCCGGGCTGGGAGTCGCGTCTGCCGACGCGGTTGCAGCGGCTGCTCGGGTGAGCGGGCTGGGAGTCGCGTCTGCCGACGCGGTTGCAGCGGCTGCTCGGGTGAGCGCCGCGGATCAGAGCTGGATCCCGAGGGCGAAGCCGGGCCAGAAGCGGGCGCTGACGGTGTCGTCGATCGCGGCGCGGGCGCTGACCCAGCCGTAGCCGATGCGGGTGCGGTCGCCGGCGAAGTCGAAGTAGGCGTTGAGGCTCGGGCCGCCGAACAGGGCGAAGCGGCGGGCGGCCTGCCAGCGCAGCATCAGGCGGAAGGTCGAGAGCAGGGCCTGGTTCTTCTGGAAGTCGAAGCCGGGGTGGACGCTGTAGGTGGCGAGGTCGAGGTCGAGGTTCAGGCCGTGGGCGAAGGGGACGGTGCCGCCGAAGCCGACGCCGTACATGAAGCCGCGGCCGCGGCCGGCCGGGTGGACGCCGACGGCGAAGAAGCTGTAGGTGTGGCGGGCGCGGAACTTGATGGCGAGGTTGAGGGCGGCGGTGTCGCTGGTCCACACGTCGGCCCAGACGCCGCCCTTGCGGGTGATGCTGAGGACGCCGACCTGGGCGTCGGCCTCGTCGGCGATGTTGAGGACGCCGACCTGGGCGCCGCGGAGCTTGCCGCCGATGTTGAGGACGCCGACCTGGGCGCCGCGGACGCGGCGGGCGGTGTTGATGGGGGCGAGCTGGGCGCCGGCGACGGTGTGGGCCCAGTTGTAGCCGCCGCTGGCCTGGAGGCCGCCGAGCTTGCCGACGACGACGTTGACGCCGCCGGCCGCCTGGACGCCGGCGAAGTTGCCGGCGACGACGTTGACGGCGGCGGCGCCCTGGGTGCCGAGCATGTCGCCGCGGACGACGTTGACGCCGGCGGTGGCCTGCCAGCCGTGCACGTTGCCGGCGACGACGTTGACGGCGGCGGAGAGCTGGGCGCCGCGCACGTCCTCGAGGGTCCAGTTGCCGGCGGAGGAGAGCTCGACGCCGTGGATCCGGTGGGCGCGGCCGAGGACCAGGTTGATCGCGGCGCGGTTGATCACCTTGCGGCGCTTCTCGATGTTGTTGATCGTGAGCGGCGGGAAGAGGCCGAAGGAGAAGGGGATCACGCGGTAGCTGCCGGGATCGAGGGCCGGGTCGCCGCGGGTGGTGGTGGCCTCGCCGACGAGCGTGGCGAGGTCCTGGCGGGTGAGCTCGTTCTTGCGGCCGGGGCGGACGTCGAGGGTGGCGCGGGCGAGCGACTTGCCGTCGTCGACGACGACGCTGTAGCGGCCGGGCTCGAGGGCGAGGGAGACCGGGCCGGCGCCGACGCCCTTGTAGAGCTCGGCGGCGAGGTTGCCCTGGGCGTCGCGGATGTACACGCGGCCGCCGACGGTGGGGCCGATGTCGAGGAGGGCGGAGGTGTCGCGTAGGTCGGTCATGACGAGGTCGCCGGTGCCGACGAGCTGGATGTCGTAGGCGGCGTGCTGGGCCCCGGCCTGGGTGGTCTCGGTGCCGGCGAGGGTCTCGTCGAAGGCGAAGCGGTAGGCCTCGTTGAGGGTGATCTTGCGGTCGCGGTTGACGTCGGCGGCGCCGCGCAGGCCGGAGACGAGGTAGTGGGTGAAGAAGGAGCCGCCGATGCGGTCGGACTCCTGGGCGGCCTCCTCGGCGGAGCTCGAGGTGAGGAAGGCGTGGCCCTCGACGGTGGCGTCGCCGGTGGTGAGGGGGGGGCGCATGCGGCCGCCCTTGGTGCGGACGAAGGCGCCGGAGGAGCAGGAGTCGAGCATGCCGAGGCGGACCTGGGCGGGGACGGCGTGGATGAGGCCGCGCAGGCGCGGGTAGTCGACGCGGGAGGGGCCGAGCAGGAGGCCGCGCTCGTCGGCGTGGCCGGAGTAGTAGAAGAAGAACTCGACACGTTCACCGGCGGCGCGGGCCTGCTCTACGCGGGTCTGGGCGCGGGTGAAGGCGGCGAGCAGCTCGGCCTGGGTCGGCTCGAGGAGGAGCTGCTGGTCGGCGCGGGTGAGGCCGCCGATCTCGGCGAGCACGCGCGCGAGGGCGTTCGCGTCGCTGCCGGCGTAGCGCAGCTTGACGCGGCTGGTGCCGCCGTCGTTGGCGCCGACGATGAGGGCGATGCGGCGGGTGGTGGCAGGCTCGGGGGCGGCGGCGCGGGCGGTGGTCGTGAGGGTGGTGAGGGCGAGGGGGGCGGTGAGGGCGAGGGTGGTGAGTGGCCGGGTCATGGCGCGACCTGTCGCAGCCGGAAGGATCGCTGGCGCAGCTCGAAGGGGAGCACGAGCGGGGCGGTGGCGGCCTGCGGGGCGCCGGCGAGTTGCCTGGCGGCGGCGAGGATCGTGGGGGTGTGCAGCGGGGCGTCGGCGGTGACGAGGATGAAGCGCTCGAAGTCGGGGGCCGCGTCGAGCTCGTAGGAGCGCTCGAGGGGGACGGCGCCGCCTTGTTGCAGGGTGGTAGGGGCGGCATCGTCGGCGGGGAAGTGGAGGGTGACGACGCCGGCGCCGTCGAGCGAGAGGATGACGCCGTGCGGTGCGCCGGCGGCGACGTAGCTGAGCTGGAGACGGTCGCGTGGGCGGGCCTCGGCGGGCTCGCGCAGGGGGACGGCCAGGTCACCTTCCTGGCGGAAGACGACGAGGTGGGGCTCCTGGCCCTTGATGCGGGTCGTGCCGGGGTCGGCGCGGACGGGCTCGCTGCCGGTGGTGGAGAGGGCGGGCTCGCTGCTGGGCTCGTCGATCGCTGGGTCGGCGGGCCAGAGGACGAGGGCGGTCGCGGCGGCGGCGGCGAGCGGGGTGGCGAGCCACAGGACCCGCGGGGGGCTGCGGCGGGCGGCGCTGCGGCGAAGGACCTCGGCGCGCACGGCCGCGGGCGGGTGGTCGGCGAGGATCTGGGCGTTGGAGCTGTGGATCGCGGCGAGGCGGGCGTGGTCGGCGTCGGACATGCGCGCGCGCAGGCTGGCGGCCTCGGCCGGGGGGAGTTCGCCGAGGGCGAGGCGCTCGAGCTGGAGCTCGGAGAGCTTGGGTGTGTCGCTCATGCGAGCTCCGCGAGCGCCGTGACCCCGGCGCGCAGGCTGCGGAGCCGCTTGCGGACTCCGGACAGGGACATGCCGACGGCGTCGGCGACTTCTTGCAGGGTCATGCCGTCGACGAGGTGCATGACGGCGATGGTGCCGCTCGAGGCGGGGGCGTTGGCGAAGAGGCGGTCCAGGATCGTGCGGGCGGCGCTGCGCGACTCGGCGTCGTCGGCGGCGGCGATCTGCCACAGGAGCTCGGAGTGGGGGTCCTCGGGGCGGCGCCTGCGGGCGCGCAGCTTGTTGAGGCAGAGGTTGGTGGCGATCGTGTACAGCAAGCTGGCGGCGGCGCCGTCGTGCAGGCGATCACGGTGGGTCAAGAGCTGTACGAACACGTCGTGCATGGCGTCCACCGCCTGCGGCTCGTCGCGCAGCAGGCTCCGGCAACGGCGCAGGACCATGGGTCCGTGGCGCCTGTAGTAGTCGTCGATGTCGATGGCCATTGGGGTCAGCCCCGGACCTTCCTGGACCTGCAACACCGCGGCCGGCGGGAAGTGTCACCACCTTGATGCATGTTTTTGGGGCGCGGTTTTTCGCGCGGGCGAATGATGCGGCTGCGCGGCTTGGGGGGGCAAAACAATTCTCGAGTGTCGGGTGACAGGTCTTGCGGTCCGCGGTGTGACAGCCGGGGCCATGCAAGCAACCTTCAAGCTCCTGCTGCTCCCCGCGCTCCTCCTGGCCGCCTGCAAGGATGGCGACGCGGGCGACGGTTCATCATCTTCGGGTTCGGGTGAGACGACGGCCGGGGACACCGGCGAGACCGCGGCGCGGACGTACTGGCAGGACGTCGCGCCGATCTACTTCGACCGCTGCGTCACCTGTCATCAGGCCGGGGGGATCGCCCCGTTCGCGCTGGACAACGCGGAGGACGCGGCCCAGTGGGCGGCCGCGAGTGCGGCGGCGGTGAGCGCCCGGACCATGCCGCCGTGGCTGGTGACCGCGGACGGGAGCTGCGGGGAGTTTCGCGGCTCGCGGGCGCTGGCGGAGGAGGAGATCGCGACGATCATGCACTGGGCCGCCGAGGGCGCGGCGGCGGGGACCGAGCGTGACGACCTGAAGCCGCCGCCGCTGCCGGGGCTCGGCGCGGGGCTGACGCTGCGCACGCCGGAGTTCTCGCCGTCGCCGGCGGGCGGTCCGCTGGCGGAGTTTGACGAGTACCGCTGCTTTCTGGTCGACCCGAAGCTGGATCGCGATCAGTTCCTGACGGGTTATGAAGTGACGCCGGGCAATGCGCCGCTGGTGCACCACGTGCTGGCGATGCCGGTCGACCTCGATGCGCTCGGGCAAGATGGCGTGACGCGCAACGGCGATTTGATCGCGGCGCTCGACGGCGAGTCGCCGGACCGCGAGGGGTGGCCGTGTTTCAGCCAGGCGGGCGAGGGCGTGGCGGTCGAGGCGTTGCCGGTGACGTGGGCGCCGGGGATGGGGGCGGTGGAGTATCCGGCGAACACGGGGGTGCGGGTGGCGGCGGGCCGCAAGATCGTGATCCAGGTCCACTACAACTTGCACGACAGCGAGCTCGCGGGGCAGTCGGACAGCAGCGCGCTCAAGCTGCGGCTGGCGGACAGCGTCGAGCGCGAGGGCTACTTTGATGTGATCGATCCGTTCATCGGCAGCCTGTACGAGCCGCAGCCGGACGCGCTGGCGCCGGGCAAGGCGAGCGAGCTGTACACGTGGACCGAGAACATCGGCGAGTGGTACGTGGCGCCGGGGAGCGAGCAGGTGGAGCTGTACGGGCTGTTCCCGCACATGCACGAGCGCGGTCGCAAGTGGAGCGCGACGCTGATCGATGGCGACGCGGAGCAGTGCATCGGCGATGTCCAGCACTGGGACTTCGACTGGCAGCTGTATTACTTCTACGAGGAGCCGATGATCATTCGTCCGGGGACGAAGCTGCGGGTGACCTGCGACTTCGACACCCGCGGGGCGAGCGGGCCGGTGACGCCGGGCTGGGGCACGCAGAACGAGATGTGCCTGGCGGGGGTGTACGTGGTGCCGTCGGCCGGGGGCTAGGGGTTTGCTGGCCACATCGTCCGGCTTCGTTAACTTGGCGATGGAAAACCGGCGGGGAGGCTCTATGCTCGCCCGCCGTGTCTGCGATCCAGGACCTGCGCCCGCGTGCCGACATCGTCGGCGCAGCCGCGGTGTGGGCGTTTAGCCTGCCGGGGCTGGTGCTCAGCGGGCTGCTGACGGTGCTGCGCCTGCGCTCGGACCATCGCTGCGACGACACCTTCATGGGGGCGTGCAGCGGGGACGGGGTGCTGTCGTGCAGCACGGTGCTCGGCGACACGTGGGCGACGGTGCTCGGGTTGCCGCTGACGGTGTACGCGGCGGCGTTTTTCGTGGTGACGCTGACGCTGGCGGCGGCGACCTTGCTGAGTCCGCGGGTGCTGCGGCCGCTGCTGCGGCCGACGCTGGTGCTGTTGGCCTGGGCGGCGCTGTTGGTGTGCGCGGTGCTGGCTGGGTACGCGGCGCTGGGGCTCGGGGCGCTGTGCCTGTACTGCATCTTCCTCGACGGCGCGTGCCTCGGGGTGTTCCTGGCGGCGATGCTGGCGAATGCTGGGCGGTTGTTGCCGCGGGTGGAGGCGGGGCAGCGCGGGTTGGCGGGGCTGGTGCTGGCGGTGGCGGTGATGTTGTTTGCCACGGCGGTGTCGGTGCAGCGCACGCTGGTGCTGCGTTACCGCGAGGACGCGGCGCAGGCCGAGGCGCTGCGGCCGTGTGTGGTGGCGCTGCGCGAGCTCGAGGTGCCGGCGATCCGCCTGCCGGCCGCGGGACCCCCGGCGTACGTCGCGGCGCTGTTCCTCGACCTGGCGTGCCCGCACTGCAAGGCGGAGTACGAGTTTTGGCGCGCGTATCAGGGCGAGCTGGCCGAGCGCGGGGTGGCGGTCGAGCTGCAGCTGTTTCACTTCCCGCGCGGGTGCAGCCCGGAGCCGGAGGTCGCCGACGTGAGTCGGGCGCGGGCCTGCGACGCGGCGCGGGCCCAGCTGTGTCTGGCCCGCGGCGACAGCGAGCGCGGCCTGGCGGCGTTCGAGCGGCTGTTCGCGGAGCAGGCGGAGGCGTTCACGAGCGAGCACCTGGCGCTGGTCGCCGCGAGCTTCGGGGTCGCGGCCGACGCGGCGAGCGTCGACTCACCGCTGTTTGTGTGCATGCAGAGCGCGGCGACCGCGGACCTGCTGCGCCGTCACCTGTCCTTTGGGGAAGCCGTGGCGGGGCTGCGGGCGGCTCCGGGGGCGCTGCTGGTGCCGCTGGCGAACGGGCGCCCGACCGGCGCGGCGAAGCAGGTGCAGGGCCGCAAGCCGCGGGAATTCTACGAGCAGTGGTTTCTCCGCAGCGAGGAGCTCCGCGATGGCCGCTGAGACCCCGCGTCGGCGCGCGCCGGGGGCGGTCCGCGAGGCCCGGCTGCAGGTCGCGATCTCGCTGCTGGCGACCGCGCTGCTGGGCCTCGGGCTGTACCTCGGGCACGCGCTGACGCAGGCGCCGTCGACCCGGCAGTGCACGCCGGAGACCGAGGACGTCGACTGCGAGGAGGGCGAGCTGTGCATGTCGGGTCGCTGCCGGGCGCCGCGGGCGAGCGGGCCGGTGCCGTGCCAGGAGGGCGATCCGTGCGCGAGCTGCGAGTGCGGCGAAGGTTACGCGTGTGATCCGGAGCAGCGCTGCATGCCGGCGCAGGAGGATCTGTGCGCCCCGGAGGTGCGCGCGCTGATCCGCGACATCCGCAGCTTCGAGCAGGACCGCTGCCAGGCGGTCGGCACCGACGCGACGCAGTGTGACCCGAAGGAGCTCGACCGCTTTGTCATCGAGCACGACCAGCTCAATGATCTGCTGCTTCAGCTGCAACACACGTTGACGGTGCACTTCGATCAGAACGAGCCGAGCGCCGAGCGCGGGCTGCCGCGCCCGGCCGCCCGCTACTACGCCGAGCGCTTCGCCAGGCTCGGGCCGCGGCTGCGCGCGGCCAAGCAGATCTTGATCCTCGGCCGCTCGAGCCGCGACCGCTCGGGCAGCCTGAGCCGGATGATCGCCAACAACAACCTGGCCCAGAACCGGATGCAGCACGTGGCCCAGTGGATCGTCGAGCTGGCCGCGACGCCGCGCGAGCGCGACCAGATGGCGCACAAGCTGATCCGCCTGAGCCTGGGCGACCGCCAGCCGCTGACCCGCGAGCAGCTCCTCAAGCACCCGCTGCACCAATTCGTCGCCTGGAAGAAGGGCCGCGAGGATTTGCTGCTGACGCAGGTGCGCGGCGCCGAGGCGCAGGATGAGAGCCAGCGCGAGCAGGTCGCGCGGGCGCTGAATCAGAGCGTGCTCGTCATCCCCATCCCCTGCGAGATCGGCGAATGAGCGAGCTGACCGCGACGGAGCGACGGAGGGTGTGGCGCGGCGGGGTGGCGGCGTTGCTCGGGCTCTTGGGGCTGTTGACGTGGAGCCTGGTCGCGGCGCCAGCGGCTCCGGCGGTGGCGCACGGGCCGGCGGCGCCGCTGGTGAGCACGCCGCAGGCGGCGCAGGTGACCGCCGAGACCGTGGCCCTCGATCCGGGGACGCGGCCGGCGGCGAACACGGCGAGGCGGGTGCTCGAGCTGGCGATCGGCCGGCGCCTGCCGGGGCTGTTCGGGCTGCAGCTCGGGTACCTGCGGGCCAACGACATCGTCGGGACGATCGCGTTCAGCGAGGTCATCCGCGGCACGCCCTCGGTGAAGGTCGTCAACCTGTGGGCGACCTGGTGCGCGCCGTGTGTGCGCGAGATCTCGATGTTTCGCGGGCTCAGCGACGGCTGGCGCCGCGACATTCGCTTCGTGCCGATCCACGTCGGGCCGGTCAGCGACGGGGCGGCGTACCGCCGGCTGGTCGACCAGATGCCGGTCGCCGCGGTCGAGCCGCTGATCGACGGCAGCAGCAACGCGGTGCTCGACATCCTGCGGGACACGGGGCTGCTCGAGTACGGCGAGGGCATCCCGATCACGCTGCTGCTCGACTGCCGCAACGAGCTGCGGTGGATGCACGTCGGCGACCTGCCCGACACGGTCGCGCTGTCGGAGCGGCTGGCGGCGCTGCGCGGCGAGCTGGGTAGCGCCCGCTGCGCCCCGCCCGAGCCCGCCCCGATGGCCCAGCCCGGTCCGCCCGGCTGCGGCGACGCGGTCTGCGATCGCCGCAGCGAGCACTGCGACAACTGCAGCGCCGATTGTGGGTGCATCGTCGGCACGCAATGCCGCACCCTCCCTGGCGCCCCCCCGAGCTGCGTCGTCCCCGACTCGGCCTTCAACGAACCGTGAGCCCGCGATGAACCTCAGGATGAGACCTCGGACCGAATCGAAGCCCTCGCACCCGCCTCGCGCGGCCCGTTTGCTGGCGCGGGGGGTGCTGGCGCTGGCGCTGGTGCCGGCGCCCGCAGCCGCGGCGCCTGTCCCGGGGGACAGGTCCGCGGAGGCTGTCCCGGGGGACAGGTCCGGCGAGGCGGCGCGGGCGAGCTGTCCCGAGGGCCAGGCGGCGATCGCCAGCGAGCGCCCGGGCAAGTACGCCGAGGCGGCCCGGCTGTTCGAGGGCTGCGCGCGGGCCAGCGGCGAGGTCAGCCTGTGGAAGAAGGCGGGCCTGGCCCGCTACAGCGCGCGGCAGTTTGCCCACGCGATCCAGGCCCTGCACCGCTACGTGCAGGCCCAGCCCGGCGATCCGCAGGCCGAGTTGATGCTGCAGGACGCGCGCAAGAACGCCGGGACGATCCGCTTCGCGGTGGTGGTGGAGGCCGGCGCGGCGGCCCCGGAGCGCCTGCGGGTGGCGCCGCGTGACGGGGTGGCCGGCGACGAGATCGAGGTGGCGTGGTCGCGCTCGGCGGTGTCGTCGGACCTGGGGCTGGACCCCGGGCAGTGGGTCGCCGAGCTTCTGCTGCCGGACGGCACGCGCGTGGGGCCGCAGGATGTGCACGCGGCGCCCGACACCGGCGCGCCGCAGGTCGTGTTGTTCCGCGTGGTGGCGCCGGTCGTGGTGGCGCCGCCGCCGGTGGTGGTCGTGCCGGTCGAGGTGGAGCTGTCTCTTGGGCCAGGTGGCGCGCTGCGCCGCGGGGCCACGCTGCGCTGGAGCGGACCGGCGAGCGCGGCGGACGAGCGCGTGAGCGCGGCGAACACGCGGCGCTCGCTGGTGCCTGGCGCCTGGCAGCTGGAGGCCTCGGCGCCGCGTTTTGCGGCCCAGCGAGCGCCCCTCGAGCTGCGCCCGGGCGCGCCGCAGCGGCTGGCGATCGAGCTCCGGCGGACGCGCGAGGAGCGGGCCCGCATCGGCCTGGCCGCGGCCAGCGGAGGCGTGGGCCTCGGGTTGTTTGTCGGCGGCCTGGCGCTGGCCCTCGTGGGGCGCCGGGACTACGGCGCGGCCGCGGGGCAGATCGACGCGGCCCACGGCGAGACGCGGGTGCAGCGGACCTCGGAGGCGCTGCAGGCGACGGCCCGCAACTCGACCGGGACGATGCTGACCTTCGGCGGGCTCGGGGCCGGGGTGGCCGCGATCACGGTCGCGGCGGGCGGCACGGAGAAGGCGCTCGCGGTCGAGGCGGGCCTCGGCGCGGTGCTCCTGATCGCGGGGGTCGCCTGGCTGATCCCCGCCAAGCGCAGTTACGCCGCAGACAGTCCGCCCACCGCGGATCGGGCGTACCTCGACGAGCAGCGACGGCCCGAGCTCGCGGCCGCCAGCCTGCTCGGGCTCGGCACGGGCCTCGCAGCCGGCGCCGGCCTGGCGCTGCTCACCCGGGCCGTGCTCCGTCGCGGCAAGTCACGCGCCACGACCCTGACCCCGATCTCGGCGCCCCGCGCCGTCGGTCTGGCGCTTCAGGGTAAGTTCTAGATCTCCCCGCAACGATCGCCTCGCCCATGCCGACCTCCGGAGCCTCCATGAACCGATCTTCAGCCCACCCTCGCAGGGCCAGCCTCGGTGTGTTCGCCTGCGCTGTGCTCACCTGCGTGGTCGCGCCCCCCGTGCGCGGCGCCTCCGAGGCCAGCGATGGCGGCGGCTGCAACGGCGGTCGTAACGTGCAGGTGGCCGACGACACCGGCGACGTGAGCACGAGCTCGGGCTCGAGCGGCACGACCGGCACGACCGCGACGACGACGATGGTGATGGGGAGCTGCGGGGACGGGGTGTTGGATGAAGGGGAGGAGTGCGACGACGGGAACGCGGTGGATGAGGACGGTTGCCCGAGCGGTGGGAAGGGTGGGTGCAAGAGTGCGGTGTGTGGGGACGGGGTGGTGTGGGCGGGTCACGAGGGGTGTGACGGCGGTGAGGGTTGCACGGAGAGCTGCGAGGAGAAGGGGGTGTGCGGGAACGGGAAGGTGGAGGCAGGGGAGGGTTGCGACGACGGGAACGAGGATGACGGGGACGGTTGCCCGAGCGGGGCGGGAGCGTGCAAGGCGGCGGCGGTGTGTGGAGACGGGTATGTGGAGGCCGGGGTGGAGGTTTGTGACGACGGGAACGAGGAGGACGGGGACGGTTGCCCGAGCGGAGCGGGGGCGTGCAAGGCGCTGGCGGCGTGCGGAGACGGGTATGTGGAGGCCGGGGTGGAGGGTTGCGACGACGGGAACGAGGATGACGGGGACGGTTGCCCGAGCGGAGCGGGGGGTTGCAAGGCGTCGGCGGCGTGTGGGGACGGGTATGTGGAGGGTGGGGTGGAGGAGTGTGATGATAAGAATGGTGAGGACCTGGACGAATGCAGCAACAAGTGCGCGACGCCGCGGTGGGTGTTCGTGACGAGCGGCAACGGGCCGAACAATAACGGCAATCTGGGTGGTATCGCGGGTGCGGATGGTTACTGCCAGGTGCTGGCGAACGCGGCGTCGCTGGGCGGGACGTACAAGGCGTGGCTGACGGATTCGGACGCGAAGACGGCGCCAGCGGAGCGATTTGGGAGCGAGGGATTTGTGGGGTGGTACCGGCTGAGGACGAACCCGCCGACGGGGGTGGCGGAGGGTTGGGCGGACCTTGTGGGCGGGAATCGGGACGTGCCGGGGAATTACTTGCAGGCGGCGATTTCGGTCGATGAGAAGGGGGGCACGGTGAATGACGGTAATGCCTGGACGAATACGCATCCGGATGGGTCCCAGATAAGCAACAGTGAAACCTGTGCGAACTGGTCTGATGATAACGGAGACATTCAAGGTGCGACTGGGCGAACGAAGGTGGGCATACTTGACAAGAGGTGGACTGATGAATCGCTAACGAAATGTAATCTTGGCGTCCGCCTCTACTGTTTCCAGACAGGGTGAGGCCAAGCGTGTCTCTTATACCTCGTGTGTTCGCTACTTTCTTCATGCTCCTTGGCGGGGCGTGTCTGCGGGTGCCGCCGGAGGAGTCCGCGTGATGGTATTGAGGGGTTGAGTCATGTCCGAGTACGACTTCTCCGGCCGCACCTTGAACCAGCGCTACGAGCTCAAGCGCAAGATCGGCGCGGGCGCGTTTGCCACGGTGTACATCGCCCACGACCTGCGGATGTTCAAGCGCAAGGTCGCGATCAAGGTCCTGAACCCGGAGCGGCGGCTCAACCCCGGCAACGTCGATCGCTTCATTCAGGAGGTCAAGGTCGCGGCCAAGCTCGACGGGCCGTACCGCGATCGGGTGGTGAAGATCATCGATCAGGGGCGCTGCGATGTCGCCCAGCCGCCGCTCCTGTATCTGGTGATGGAGCACGTCGACGGCGTCACCTTGCAGTCGCTGCTGCGGCCGACCGGGCCGGAGGAGCCGCGGCAGCCGCTGCCGTGGACGCAGGCGGTGTCGATCGTGCGCGAGCTGTTGAAGGCGCTGGGCACCTTGCATGACTGCGGGGTGGTGCACCGCGACATCAAGCCCGGCAACTGCATCCTCGAGCAGCGGCCCGACGGTGACTTTCTCAAGCTGCTCGACCTCGGGATCGTCAAGGTGTTGCCGGGCTTCGAGATGAGCGGCGACCACCCGCGCACGCAGCCCGAGTTTGTGCTCGGGACGCCGCGCTACATGGCGCCGGAGCAGTTTGGCGGGCCGGTGAGCGACCCGCGGGTCGACCTCTACTCGGCGGGGATCATGCTCTACGAGTTTCTCACCGGGGACATCCCGGCGCGCTGGTACGAGCAGCCAGGCGCGGCGCACCCTTACGAGCCGCTGCCGCCCTCGCAGGTGAACCCGACGGGGAGGATCCCTCCGGCGCTCGACGCTTTGGTGTTGCGTGCCATCGCCTTCGAGCCGCACAAGCGCTTCGAGAGCGCGGCCGTGTTCGCGCAGGCGCTGGCCGAGCTGCTGCACACCGATGCACCGGCGAAGGGGCGCGACCGGCTGCGTTCGGCGCCCACGCCGGCGATGGCGCTGGTGTCGGCGGCGCCGGTGCTGGCGGTGGCGCCGGTGCTCCTCGATCCGAACGAGACCGCCGACGACGCGCCGGAGGGTTTCGGGCCGCTGCTGCGCTGGTGGACGATCGTGTCGACGAGCAGCACCGCGATGGTGTTTGTGTTCGCGTTCGCGGTGCTGCTGCGGCGGGCCGAGTCGCGGCCGACCCTCGATCTCGAGGCTGACGACATGCCGGCGGTGCTCGAGACCTCGCGTGCGCGTCCGGCTGCGCCTCCGCCGGTGTCCGCCGCCGCGGAGTCGGCTGTTGCCACGCCCGCGGTCGAGGCGGCGCCGCCGTTGGCTCCGCCGCCGCTTGCGGCCCCGCCAGTCGCCGCGCCGCCGGTGCCGTCGGCCGGGAGCAAGCCGCCGCCCGCGGAGCCGGCCGCGCAGCCGAAGAAGGCGAGGCCGCCGTCGCCGAGTCCGGCGGACGAGGCGGGAGAGCTCATGCCGGTGCGTCCGCGCAGCACGCTGGCGACGATCGAGGCGGCGGCGCAGCGCGAACTGCAGGGCAAGTGTGGCGCGCTGCCGCGGCGCCGCGTGACGGTGCTGGTGCGCCTCGACGCCGCGAGCGGCAAGGTCACGGGCGTCGAGCTGAGCGGCGCCGGAGTCGATGCCGCGCTGCGGCAGTGTGTGGCGTCGGGGGCCGGCAAGGCGTTTCAGTTCGCCGGGCTGCGCGAGCGCAAGGCCAGCTACAGCTTCACGCTGAGCTTGTGAGCGCGTCTCCGCGTGCGCTCGTGGATGTCACTTTGTGCTTGCGCGGGCGTAACGCTCGCGCCATGGTCCGCGGCGTCATGTTCACGCTCACGCTCGACCCTCCGGAGGTCTCGCCGCGTCTGGCGGTCATCACGATCGACCGACCCGGTGAGAAGGTCAACACCATTTCCCCCGCGGCGCTGGCCGAGGTCGAGCAGCAGTTCGCCACGATCGAGGCGACGCCGGGGCTCGCGGGCATCGTCCTGATCTCGGGCAAGCGCGACGGCTTCATCGCGGGTGCCGACGTCGAGGTCTTCGCGCACGCCAAGGAGCGCCGGGAGATCGAGGGTTTTGGTCGCCGCGGTCATGAGGTGCTCGCGCGGATCGCCGGGGCCAAGGTGCCGATCGTCGCCGCGATCCACGGGGCCTGTCTCGGCGCTGGCCTCGAGCTCGCGCTCGCCTGCACCTGGCGCGTGTGCACCGACTCGCCGAAGACCGTGCTCGCGTTGCCCGAGGTGATGCTCGGGCTGTTCCCGGGTGGTGGCGGCGTGACTCGCCTGCCGCGCCTGGTCGGCCTGCGCGAGGCCCTCGACATGATCCTCACCGGCCGCAACATCCGCCCGCGCGCCGCCAAGCGCATGGGCCTGGTCGACCAGGTGGTGGCCGAGGAGGCCCTGCTTTCGGCCGCGCGCGCGGCCGCGGGCAAGCTCGCGGCGGGCAAGCTGCAGCCGCGGCTGCACCCGCGCGGCGATGTCGTCCGCACCTTGCTCGAGAAGAACCCGCTCGGCCGTTCGGTGGTGTTCCGCCAGGCCCGCAAGACCGTCGAGAAGAAGACCTTCGGCCTGTATCCCGCGCCGCTCGTGGCCCTCGACCTGATCGAGAAGGGCCTCGGCCTCCCGCTCGCCGAGGCGCTCAAGCTCGAGCCGCCGGCCTTCGCTGAGCTGGCCGTCGGCGAGACCTCGCGCTCGCTGGTGTCGCTGTTTCGTCGCAGCAACGCGCTCAAGAAGCAGCCGGTGTTCGCCGACGGCCAGCGCATCGAGGGCGCGGAGATCCGTCGCCTCGGCATGGTCGGAGGCGGCTTCATGGGGGCCGACATCGCCGTGGTCTCGGCCGAGAAGGGCATCGAGACCCGCATCCGCGACATCGCCGGCGAGCCGCTGGCGAAGGCGCTGGCCCACTGCAAGGCGCACTTTGACCGCCGGGCCCGCAGCGTCGGCGAGCGCCACGTGTTCAAGGCGCGCAGCCGGGTCAGCGGCGGCCTCGACCTCACCGGCTACGGCACGATGGACCTCATCATCGAGGCCGTGCCCGAGGCGCTGGGGCTCAAGCAGGACGTGTTCGCGCAGCTCGAGGCGATGGTGCCGCGGACCACGATCCTCGCCAGCAACACCTCGGCGCTGCCGATCGGCGACATCGCCAGACACCTGATCCACAAGGACCGGGTGATCGGGCTGCACTTCTTCTCGCCGGTGTCGAAGATGCCGTTGCTCGAGATCGTGAAGACCCCGGACACCTCGGCGCAGACGCTCGCCACCTGCCTGCGCTACGCGACCCAGATCGGCAAGACGCCGATCGTCGTCAACGACGGCCCCGGCTTCTACACCACCCGGGTGCTCGGCTTCTATCTGATGGCCGCCCTCGAGATGGTCCAGGCCGGGCACAGCATCGAGGCCGTCGATCGCGGCGCGCGGATGGTCGGCTGGCCCGTGGGCCCGATCACCTTGCTCGACGAGGTCGGCATCGACGTCGGCGCCAAGGTCAGCAAGACCCTCGCGGCCGCGTTCCCGGAGCGCATCCGCGTGCCGGACACCGTCGACCAGTTCCTCGCCGAGAAGCGCTTCGGTCGCAAGACCGGCCGCGGCTTCTACGTGTACCCGGCCGAGAAGAAGGGCCTGCTGGCTCGCGCGGGCCGCAAGCAGATCGACCCCGAGGTCTACGGCTACTTCGCCGGCCGCAAGCCGATCGGTGAGGAGAGCCACCCGGAGGAGCTCGGCGAGCGGCTGTCCCTGATCGCCGCGCTCGAGGCGGTGCGCTGCCTGGAGGCCGGCATCCTGCAGAGCCCGCGCGACGGTGACATCGGCGCGGTGTTCGGCTTCGGCTACCCGCCGATGCGTGGCGGCCCGTTCCGCCACCTCGACTCGATGGGCCCCGGCGCCGTGTTGACCCGCCTCGCGGTGCTGCGCGAGCGCCACGGCGCCGTGTACGACGCCCCCGAGCTGCTCATCCGCCTCGCGCGCGAGGGCAAGAATTTCGCCAGCCTGGAAGCCAGCGTCGACGCCCAAGGAGACCACGTATGAACGCCCGCACGATCCGATCCGTCGCCGTCATCGCCGGCGCCCGCACGCCCTTTTGCAAGGCCGGTGGCGCCTTCATCCGCCGCTCGGCGGTCCAGCTCGGGGCGGTCGCCGCCCGTGAGACCATGCTGCGCGCGGGGATCCGCCCGGAGCGGGTCGACCAGATCATCTTCGGCATCGTCTCGGCCCCGGTCGGCGCGCCGAACATCGCCCGCGAGATCGGCCTCGAGGCCGCGTTCCCGGTCGGTGTGCCGGCCTACACGGTCAGCCAGGCGTGCATCTCCTCGAACCATTCGATCACCTCGGCGGCCGACCAGATCGCGCTCGGCAAGTCCGACGTGATCCTCGCGGGTGGGGCCGAGACCCTGAGCGACGTGCCGATCCTCTACGGCCGCAAGTTCCGTGACGCGCTGTTCACCGCCAGCAAGGCGCGCAGCGTCGGCGACCGTTTGCGGGCGTTTCGCAGCGTGCGCCTCCACGACCTCGCCCCGGTCGCGCCGGCGATCGCGGAGCCGTCGACGGGTCAGACGATGGGCCAGTCGGCCGAGAAGATGGCCAAGGACTTCGGCATTCGCCGCGCCGCGCAGGACCGCTTCGCCGCCAACAGCCACGCCCGCGCCGTCGCGGCCTGGCAGTCCGGGGCGTTTGCCGCCCGGGTCGCGCCGGTGGCGATCCCCAAGGGCCGCGAGCTGACGATGGTCGAGAAGGACGACCATCCGCGCGAGGACACCACCGAGGACAAGCTCGCCAAGCTCAAGCCGGTGTTTGACCGCGACTTCGGCTCGGTGACGGCGGGCAACGCCTCGCCGCTGACCGACGGGGCGTCGGCGGTCCTGCTGGCCGCGGAGGAGGTCGCGCGGGCCGAGGGCTGGCCGATCCTCGGGATCTTGCGCGGCTACCACTACACCGCGATCGACCCCTTCGAGCACCTGCTTATGGGGCCGGTCAGCGCGATCGCCGGGGTGCTGGCTCAGACCGGGCTCGGGCTGCGCGACATGGGCGCGATCGAGATGCACGAGGCCTTCGCGGCCCAGGTGCTCGGCAACCTGCACGGGCTGGCCTCGGCGAAGTACTGCCAGGAGAAGCTCGGCCGCAGCACGGCCGTCGGCGAGGTCGACCCGGAGTTTGTCAACCAGTGGGGCGGGAGCATCAGCCTCGGCCACCCCTTCGGGGCCACCGGCGGCCGCCTGGTGCTGCAACTGCTCGACCAGCTGGCCCACAACGGCGCCCAGTTCGGGCTGCTCTCGGCCTGCGCGGCCGGGGGGATGGGCTCGGCGATGGTGTTCGAGCGGGTGTGAGGCTCAACCCTCGTCGACCTCGCTGTGCTCGATGAGCCCGTGCTTGCGCAGGAGGGTGCGCAGGTGCTTGCGATCGAGCTCGGCCTCGCGCGCGGCCGCCGAGATGTTGCCGTCGACGCGATCCATCAGGGCTCGCAGGTAGCGGCGCTCGAAGTCCTGCAGCAGCGCCTGCTTGGCGGCGGCGTAGGGTTGGTCGAGCGCGAGCTCGGCTTCGCCTGCACTTTCGGACCTGTCCCCCGGGACATACCAGCGCAGGTCGGCGAAGCTGCGGGCGCCCGGGGAGAGGGCGAGCGCGCGGTCGACCGTGTTGCGGAGCTCGCGGACGTTGCCGGGCCAGGGCTGGGCGGCGAGCCGCGCCAGCGCCGGGCCCTCGATGTCGGGGAAGGCGAGGCCGCGGAGCTGCAGGAGGGTGCGGACGATCGGTGCGATGTCCTCACGACGGGCCCGCAGCGGCGGCAAGGTGACGCGGACGACGCTGAGGCGGTAGTACAGGTCGGGGCGCAGGGCGCCGCCGGCGACCGCGGCCGCGAGGTCGCGCTGGGCGGCGGCGACCACCCGGACGTCGATCGCCTGCTCGGCGTCGCCGCCGACGGGGCGCACGGTGCGGGTCTCGAGCGCGCGCAGGAGGCGGGGCTGGAGGTCGAGTGGGAGGGCGTCGAGCTCGTCGAGGAAGAGGGTGCCAGTGTCGGCGCGGGCGAAGGCGCCGCGGCGGGCCTGCAGGGCGCCCGTGAAGGCGCCGCGGACGTGGCCGAGCAGCTCGCTCTCGACGAGGTTCTGCGGCAGGGCGCCGCAGTCGACGGCGACGAAGGGACCACGGCGGCGACCGCTGGCGTCGTGGATCGCCCGGGCCGCGAGCTCCTTGCCGGTCCCGGTCTCGCCCTCGAGCAGCACGGTGACGTCGGAGGCGGCGGCCAGCTCGAGCACGGCGAAGACCTCGCGCATGACGAGGCTGGCGCCGACCAGCTCGCCGAAGCGATGCGAGCGGCTGGGCTCGATCTGCAGCTCGTGCGGCTCGGGCTGGATCCGGAGGGTCGTGCGGCCGATCCGGAGGGTCGCGCCGGCGGGGACCTGCAGGGAGCGGAGCCTCGCGCCCTCGTAGAGCGTGCCGTTGGTGCTGCCGAGATCCTCGACGAGAAACTGGCCGTCTGGCTCGGCGCGGACCCGGAGGTGCTGGCGCGATACGCCGCTGTCGCCGAGCGTGAGAGCGCAGGCGCGGTCGCTGCCGACGGTCACCGGGGCGGGACCGAGAGCGACGGCGCGGCCCATGTCGGGGCCGTCGACGACGATCAGCTGGCAGCGGACACGTCCGTGGCGCCCCGGGTGGTCGGGGTGCTCGAGGGCGATCGTCGCCACGCTGGAGCTTGTGGGGGGAATGCGCGTAGCATACCAACCGGATGCGTGAGGGGGACCTGCCGGCGACGCTCGGGCCGTATCGGTTGTTGCGGCGGATCGGCCAGGGCGGGATGGCCGAGGTGCATCTCGCGGTCCGCTACGGGGCCAGCGGCTTCGAGAAGGTGGTGGCGATCAAGCTGCTGCGTCGCGAACACCGCGGGCGGGCCGAGCTCGAGCGCCTGCTGATCGCCGAGGCGCGGCTCGGGGCTCGTTTCGCCCACGCGGGGCTGGTGCAGGTGCACGAGCTCGGCCTCGAGCAAGGGATCTACTTCCTGTGCATGGACCTGGTCGACGGGGCCGATGTCAGCGCGCTGGTGCGGGCGCGGCCGCTGCCGCGGGTGCTGGCGCTGCATATCGGCGAGCAGGTGGCGCTGACGCTGGCGCACGTGCACACGCTCGGTGACGAGCGGGGGCCGCTCGGGCTGGTGCATCGCGACCTCGGCCCGCGCAACATCTTGCTGTCGCGCGCGGGCGAGGTGAAGCTGGCCGACTTCGGCATCGCCAAGGCGACCGCGCTCGGGGATGTCACGTGGGGGCGGCTGGTCAAGGGGACCTTCGCGTACCTGTCGCCGGAGCAGGCCAGCGGCGCGACGGTCGACGCGCGCAGCGACCAGTTTAGCCTCGGGGTCACGCTCGCCGAGCTGCTGATCGGGGCGCGGCCCTTCGACGCGGCGGCGGAGGGACCGCTGCCGACCCTCGACAACATTCGCCGGGCCGAGCTGCCGGCCCGTTATCTCGACGGGCTGCCGGCCGAGCTCGCGGGGCTGCTGCGGCGCTGTCTGGCGCGGCGGCCGGAGGACCGGCACCCGGACCTCGCCGCGGTCGCCCGTGGGCTGGCGGAGATCCGGCGAGGGCTGCCGCCGGCCGGCCCGCTCGAGCTGGCGGCGTGGGTGCGCGCGGCCCTGGTTGGCGAGGCGCCCGGGGAGCCCGAGGCGCCGGCGACCGAGCACCTGCCGTGATCGTCGGCTGTCCCGCGGGACAGATGGATCTGTCCGCGAGGACAGGTCGAAGCGAGCGGCTCAGCGCGGGCGCTTGATGCAGTGCTGGAGGCCGGTCTTGAGGCTGGTGGTGGTGACCAGGCTGCGCAGCTCGGGGTGGCGGGATATGCTGGCCTGCGGGGTGTCGCCGTGGAGGCCGGAGAGGACGCACTGGGCGCCGTGTTCGCTGGCGGCGCGGACCATGGCGGCGAGGGCCTCGCCGGTGCCGGCGTCGACGATCGGGACAGCGGCGAGGTCGAGCAGCACGAAGGCGGGGCGGCGCTCGGCGAGCGCGGCGGTCAGCGACCGGAGCGCGCCGGCGGCACGGGTGGCATCGAGGCTCTCACCGAGCGGCAGGGCGAGGACGCCGTCCCAGAGCTCGAGCAGGGGCGAGCGCAGGCCCTGCAAGGCCTGCTGCTGGGCGTCGATGAGCGCGAGCTTGCGGGCCAGGTCTTGCTCGGTGCGGCGGCGGCGATCGGCCTCGATGGCCAGGCTGACGGCGTCGGCGAGCGAGGCGATGAAGCTGATCTCGTCGTCGCGCCAGTTTCGTAGCTCGCCGGCGTGCTCGCAGCACAGCACGCCGGTCGTGAGGCCTTGCCAGCGGAACGGCGCGTCGAGGGTCGAGGTGACGCCGGCGGGGGCGAAATAGATCTCGGCGAACTCGGCGGAGCGCGGGTCGTGTCGGGCGTCGCGAACGGCGATCACGCGGGCGTCGGACAGGACCGCGAAGTAGCGCGGGAAGACGTTGCGGTCCAGGCGCGCGCCGGCGCTGTGGGTGCGGGTGGCGGCCTCGAAGACGTCGGCGGCCACGAGCTCCGACTGGTCGGCGTTGAAGAACCACGCGCTCATGCGGGCGACGCCGAGGGTGTCGACCGCGAGCTCGGTGACGCGGCGCAGGGTCTGCTCGAGGGTCCACTGTTCGAGCCCCTGGCCGCGGGTGAGCTCGAGCAGCGCGCCGAGTTGGCGCCGCCAGCTGAGGTCGGCCTCGGCCGGCGCGATGGACTCGAGCTCGGTGAGCACGGCCTGGATCAGGGCGTCGCGGCCTCGCCCCTCGCCACCGGCGAGGGCCACGATCCGCGCCGCTCTTTCCCGTAGATCCACGCCGACCGAGGCTACCGCGGCGCGCTCGCGCGAGCGAGGGGGCAGAACACCGGTCCCGCGACACCGGGCGTGAGGGCGTCCACGAACGCTGGTGAATTGGTGGGTCGACCTGTCCCGAAGGCCACCTCAGATCGCGGCTCGCGGGCAGGTCGCGGGCGGGCGAAATTCACGGCCCGAAGGCCAGCTGGAGCCTGTTTTTGCCTTGGTCTGGCGGAGATCAGGCGCGGCGCGTGGACCGTGCTACGCCCGCGTGTATGAAGGATCTAGCGATGACCGGCGAGCTCGACGCGTTGCGGCAGATCTATGGCACGACCCGCGGCTACTGCCACTGCTGTCGGCGCAAGTTGGCCTTCGTCGGCTACGCGCGCGCCGCGGGTCGTGGGGCCTGGGACATCGACGCTCGCGCGCAGCGGCCGGCTTGCAGCGCCTGTCTCGTGGGACCTGCGCCAAAGGCCAGGCGAGAGCGTCGCGTACCTGCGCAGGCGCCGGAGCTCGCGGCGGTGACGACGACCGGGATGCGCCACACGCTGCTGGGCGGGCTGCTGGGCGCCTTCATCCTCGGGCCGTGGGGGGCGTTGCTCGGTGGTCTGCTGGGCGCGGAGATCGACGGCGGGGACGTGCGGCCGCGGGGGTGAGGGACGGGGGAGGGAGGTTGTGATGGCGAGGCGTAGCTTTGCGTGTGGGCACACCGGGAGGGGTCAGTATTGCCACCGCTGCCGCCAGGAGGCGGAGGCGGCGGCGCAGCGGCAGGTCGACGCGGCGGCGCAGCAGGCCCTGCGGGCGCGTGAGCGGGAGGCCTGGGAGGCCAGCTTCGCCGCGGACCCGATCGATCTGCGCGACCTGCAGACGCGCGAACGGGTCGGCAAGGCGCGGGAGATTTTGCGGCGACTGGCGCAGGGCGAGGCGTACACCAGCCTCGGTGGCAAGCGCTGGGAGAGCGACCGCAACATCGTCAGCGTTCCGGTGGGTCGCGGACACCGACTTGTGCTGCGCGACGAGGGCGGGCGGCTGCGGCCGCTCGCGTGCATGACCCACGAGGCGTACAACGGGCTGCGGCCGGGCAAGCTCGGGTGACGAGGCGGCGACCTGTGCGCTGGGCAGCACAGGTCGCCGCAAGGCTTCACTTGCTGGCGATGGTGACCAGCTTGGTGTCGACGTAGCGGGCCTTGGCCTCCGCGCCGGTCAGGTAGGTCTCGTAGCCGGCGATGTCCTTGAGCCAGCGGCTGTAGAAGGCGACCACGTAGGCGCGGGAGAGGTCGTTGACGACCTTGTTCTCGAGCGTGGGCGCCTTGCAGAAGTTGCAGGCGAGGCCGCACTTGGAGACATCGTCGATGAAGCTCATGTGGTTGGCGCCCAGCACGGTGACGGCGAGGGCCGGGGCGGTGGCGTTTTTGTAGTAGGTGAGGAAGTTGTCGGCCGCGGGGGCGCAGGGCATAAAGCCGCCCTCGCCGTCGAGGGTCTCGCCGACGAAGCCGAGCGGGATGTCGATCGGCAGCATGTTGCTCACGTCGGGGCACTTCACCTGGTCGCACATGGTGGCGCTGTCGACCGGGTCGAGGGTGATGCTGGCGCGCACGCGGTTGTCCATGATGGCGCCGAAGATCGAGAGCTTGCCGCCGAGCGAGTGGCCGGTGAGGCCGACGTTGTTGGTGTCGGCGAGGTCCTTGAGCGTGGCGTCGGCGGCGACAAAATCGATGCCGCCGACGACCTGCTTGGCGTAGGCGACGTGGTCGGGGTTGAAGAGGCCGGCCTGGAAGTCGACGGTGAGGGCGACGTAGCCGTGGCTGGCGAGGCGCTGGGCGTACTTGGTGTACTGCGTGACCGGCAGCTGGAAGCCGTGGGCGATCAGCACGACCGGATAGGGGCCGGGCTCGGGGCCGCCGCTCGGGTAGTAGGCGTCGGTCGCGACCTTGACGCCGTTGACCGTGTAGCTGCCCTTGACGTTGGCGACCTGCCAGGGGCCGTCTTCGTTGGGGTCGTAGAGCTCGTCGACGCCGCCGGTGGTGGTGTCGCCGGTGCCCGTGCTGGTGTCGGTGGTGGTCGTCGTGGTTCCGGGCTCGCTGGTGCCGGTGGTTCCGGGCTCGCTGGTGCCGGTGGTTCCGGGATCGCTGGTGGTGTTGCCGGTCTCGCTGGCGCTGGCGCTGCCCGTGCCGCTGTCGCTGGTGGGCACGCTGGTTGTGGGCGCCTCGGTGGTGGCGGGCGTGTCGGACCCTTCGGATGTTGCGGTGGTGCCCGTCGAGCCGCTGGTGGCCTCGGTGGTCGCGTTGCCGGCGTCGCCGCAGGCGGGCAGCAGGAGCAGCAGGGAGAGGAGGCGGGGCAGCTTCATGCGCGGGAGCATGCCCAAGAATTGTACGTACACCCGACAGGTCTGTGTGCGTACGCGCGCGGCCTACCAGCCGACGGATGGGGGCGCACAGCGACAAGACGCAGACCGGGCCCGCGCCGCGCCGCGGTTGAAGCGAGGTGCGGCGTGGTGGGACCACTCGCGGCAGCGGGTCCGGAGGCGCACGGGATGAGCGTCACGCACAGGCCTTGTGGATCACGTTGGGCGAGCTTTATGGCCGCCGTAACGGCGAAAATACTGGCGCATCAGGAATCGACGGAAGCATATGCCGACGGGTCCGAGCTCCACCGCCAGGCGGCCGTAGACGATCATCGAGGCGGCGCCGACGCTGACGCCGTGGGGGAAGTCCGCGGTGAGGCTGTGGGGTTGGAGGACGGGGTGACGGTCCGCGGGGGTGGTCGCGAGGGTGAGGATGTTGCGCGCGACGACCTTGGCCTGCCACAGGCACTCGATCGCACGTTGCATGGTCGGCCACTCGCCGGTGCCGCCGAGCACCCGCACGGCGTCGCCGCAGCCGAAGACCTGCGATCGAGGGTGCGTCGGGAAGCACTGCAGGGTCGGTCCCACCGCGAGGAAGCCGCTGGCGGTGCGCGGCAGGTCGAGCCGGGCGAGCACCGGTGCAGGCCGCACGCCACCTGCCCAAAAGGCCAGGTCGTGGGCGATCGACTCGGGGGCAGCGCCTGCGGGTTGGAGCTGGATCGCGTGCTCCTCGACCGCGAGGACGCGGGTGCGAAGGCGCAGCTGTACGCCCTGGGCGGTGAGCTGGCGGGCGGCCATCCGGCCTGCCCTTGGGGTCAGGTTACGCAGGAGCCGATCGCCGCCGTCGACGAGGGTGACACGCGGTGGGTGGCTGCCGGGGGGGCGAGCGCGGGCGAGGTGTGCGAGCTCGCCGGCCAGCTCGACCCCGCTGATACCGCCGCCGATCACGACGATGTGGGCCGGGCGCTCGAGGGCGGCGAACAGGCGCGGCTGGGTGGCGGTGAACTCGTGGGCGAGCTTGTAGCCGAGCAGGTGTTCGCGGCCCGGGAGCTCCGCGGGTGCTGCGAGGTCGGAGCCGAGGGCCACGACGACAAAGCGGGCGCGCACGCGGGTGCCCGAGGCGAGCTGGACCTCGTGGAGCGCGGGCGCATCGGCGGTGGTGAGGCCGACGACCTCGTCGACGAGGTAGCGGGTGCCGGGGGCGTCGACGCAGCGCCGGGTCGCCAGCTCGCTCTCTGCCAGCGGCAGGCGGAGGAGCAGGCGCTCCTGGCACAGCGGGATGTAGCCGTGCGCGGCCTGGCGGTCGACGATCGTGACGCTGAGGCGACGGCCGGCGCGGCTGCGGCGTAGCTGATGCAGCAGCTCGATGCCGGCGAAGCTCGCCCCGAGGATCAGCAGGTCGCAGTCGTCGGTGGTCATCGCTCAGCGGCCGAACACGTGGATGCGGTCGCGCATCGCCGCGGGGAAGCGGCGCTGGACCAGCGCCTCGGCCTCGCTGCGGCTGTGTCGCATGCTGCGGTGGACGAGCACGAGGGCCTCGCCGGTGAATTGCTCGCAGCGCGCGACGACCTCATCGAGGTGGGTGTGACCCCAGCGGCGGGTGACCTCGACGTCGCGGCGATCGTCCCAGCTGGTGACCTCGTGGACGAGCACGCGGCAGCGGCGGGCGAGCTCGTGCTCGTCGAAGAAGTCGATGCGGGTGTCACCGGTGACGCACAGCAGCGGCTCGATGTGGGCGTCGGTGATGGCCTCGCCGGCGGCGCGCAGGGCCGCGATCTCGCGCGGCTCTCGCCCGACAAATTCGGGGCGCAGGCGGTGGCTGGTGCGCTCGATCAGCCACGCCAGCGAGGTGACGCGGTGGCTGGTGCGCAGGGCCAGGGCGTGGAGGTTCTGGCCGACGCGCGCGCGGTCGCCGGGGTTGTGCCCGTGGAGCTCGGCCTTGAGCTCAAAATCTTCGATCTGTGACCAGAGGGCGAGGATCTGGCGGGTCGGCTCGACGATCTCGGCCGGCATGTGGATCACCGGCGGCGGCGAGCTCATGAGGCCGTGCTGCGAGACGAGGTACGGCAGGCCGCCCATGTGATCGGCGTGGCCGTGGGAGACGAGGATCGTGGCGAACTTGAGGGCGCCGGGCGGGCACATGCCGACGTCGAACATGACGCCGAGCTCCTTGACCATGACGCAGGTCTCGACGCCGCCGCGGGTGATGCCCGAGAGGGTGAGGCCGCCGACGCGGAGCTCGTCGAGGACCGTGGTTTCCGACATCAGGTGACGAAGTTGCGGCTCGGGGTCCAGAGGATCTGCGGGCGCGTGTAGACGCCGCGGGGGGCGCCGGAGGCCGGCTGTGGCGCCTCCGGGCGGCGCGAGGCCATCAGCTCGTGGACGGCCTTGTGGACCTTCTCGGGGCTGACGACGATCTGCTCCTCGACCGCGATCGGGGAGGGGATGCCGGGGACCGCGTCTTGACCGAGCACCCGCGAGACGACGTGCTCGCCGCGCATCGCCTCGTGGACGGCGCCCTGCAGCTCGCGGCCGAGGGAGGAGAACACGCGGTCCTCGTGGACGACCAGCAGGCGGCCGGTCTTGCGCACGCTGGTGAGCACGGCTTCAAGGTCGGGCGGGACGATGGTGCGGAGGTCGATGAGCTCGACGTCGACACCTTCCTGCGTGAGCTTTTGGATCGCCTCGTGGCAAAACAGGGTGCAGCGGCCCCAGGTGACGACGCTGATGTCCTTGCCGCTGCGGCGCAGGGCGGCCTTGCCGAGCGGGATCCGGAAGTCCTCGGGGAGGTCGGGGATGTGGCCGCCGAAGCCGATGGCGCGCTTGAGGGCGGCGATCTCCTTGGCGTCGGTGGGCTCGCCGGGGAAGGCGTCGCCGAGGGTCATGCGGTAGAGGCCCTTGGACTCGAAGATCACGACCGGGCCGGTGTAGTCGGCGGCGGAGCGGAGCATGCCGTAGACGTCGCGCGAGGTGGTCGGGGCGATGATCGTGAGGCCAGGGATGGCGCCGTAGAAGCCCTCCATGCACATCGAGTGGTAGACGGAGCCGCCGTGCAGGGGCTCGACGGGGAGGCGCAGGATGACGTTGACGTTGACGTGGCCGGCGGACTGCCACAGCTGGTTGCCGAGCAGCACCAGCCAGTGCAGGCAGTTGAGGCTGTAGTCGGAGAACTGGATCTCGGGGATCGCGGTGGCGCCGGGCGGACCTGCTCCGGGAAGCGCTCGTAGAGGCCCTTGGTGGCCACCATGACGCCGCCCTTCTTGGCTACGTCCTGGCCGTAGAGCCAGGTCATCGGGTTGTCGCGGAGGATCGCCTGCATGCCGGCGCGGATCGCCCCGTTGAGCGAGATCGCGGTCGGGCGGCCCTCTGCGGGCGGTTCGGCGACCGCGGGGTAGGGGGCCCGGATGTGCTCGAAGATCGAGGCGTAGGTCGGCTCGGGCTCGGTCTCGCATTGCCGCATGGTGCCGACGATGTGGTCGTCCGCGGCCCTGGCGAGGGTGCCGAAGTCGTGGCGGCGGAAGTAGTCCTTGCCGTCGACCACGGCGTTGCGGCGCAGGATCTCGTCGGGGTGGGCGCCGCCGCGGTCGACGAGGGCCTGGCCGAAGTCGATGAGCGGGTCGTAGCTGTCGAAGTCGAAGGTGAAGTCGGCGGCGGAGGAGTGGTTGTTGAGGCGAGAGAGGTTTCGGACCCACACCAGCGCGGGCTTCTGCTGACCGATGCAGTACCCGGCGGCCTTGCGGGTGGTGTCGTAGCACTGCAGGAAGTCGTTGCCGTCGCACTCGAAGAAGGCGAAGCCGAAGGCGCGGGCGTAGGCCTCGAAGTCCTTGATGCCGCGGCCGTCCTCGGGGGTGACGCTGATGGCGACGTTGTTGTCCGTCACGTAGATGAGGACGGGCAGCTCGAGGATGGAGGCGCCGGTCATGCCCTCGTGGAGGTCGGACTCGGCGCAGGTGCCGTCGCCGATGACGGCGACGACGAGGCCGTCCTGGTGGCCCTTGCGGCGCATGCCGAAGGCGTAGCCGACGGCCTTGCCGAGCTGCATGCCGAGGGCGCTCTGCACCGGCAGCATGTTGTAACGCATGTCGTTGAAGTGGGCCGTCATCAGGCGGCCGCCGGTCCACGGGTCGGTGGTGCGGCACAGCTGCTGGCGCATGTGGTCGAGGTGGAAGTCGTGGTAGCCGCGCAGGCGGGCCCACATGGACAGCAGACCGGCGGAACGGTAGTGGCCGATGATGCCGAAGGCCTCGGGGTTGACGAGCTCGTGCAGGGCGAGCGCCTCGGCGGCGCCGTGCAGCTCCTCGCCCGAGCCCCAGATCGCGAACTTGATCGTGCCCTTGGCGCACTCCTGGACCACGCGCTCGACGTGGCAGCGGGCCAGCAGCATCTCCGTGTAGGCCAGGCGCAGCAGCTCTGGGGTCAGCTGCGGGTACAGGTCGAGCGCGCTGAGATCGAAGCGGGGGGCAGAGGGCGGCGTCGGGGTGTCCATGGCAGCGGCGAGAAGCCTATGCGAGACGCTCGCAGGGGTAAACCCGGGGCTCGCGGCACGCGGGGCGCGAGTCGTGCGGAACTTCTCACCTGCGTGGCGCGGGGCTGGGCGCGTGCGTTGACTCGTGACCTGGCACATGCCATCTGCACGCGCGAAAGGGACATGTCCCAAGGGACATGTCCCTTCGTGGCGGCGATCATCCGGCGATGATCCGCCGATCAGGCGGGAGGCAGCGAGGCCCCGAGGCGCACGCGGGCGTCGCCCTCGGGGTCGCCGCCCTCGAAGCGGCGGCGGATGTTGAAGTAGAACCAGGTGCTGAGGCCGAGGCCGTAGGCGATCATCACGGCGCTGAGGCTGTTGGTGATGACGCTGGCGAGCAGCAGGCCGAAGGTCCCGAGGATCTTGATAAACAGCCAGCTGACGATCTGGTTGACGATCTGGATCGGGATGACGAGGGCGAGCCAGGAGACGATGACCGTGACCACGTCGCGGCCGAGCAGCTGGAAGTTGCGCGAGATGACCTCGCCGAGCTTCTTGCCCTCGACCCAGTAGATCGGGCCAGCGAAGACGCCGAGCACGATGCCGGGGACCAGCATGTTGACGAACACGTCGCCGATCTTGGCCCGGACCTCCTCGATGGCGGCCTTGGGGGTGATCGGCTGACCGAGGTGCGCGCCGAGCAGGTAGCGGTAGGCGGCGGGCACGAGGATGATCATCGCCAGGGCCTGCACGAGCGCGAGGAGGCCGGCGATCGGACCCGCGATGCCGAGGGGCAGGAGCATCACGAACACCCAGGCGAGCACGGAGATCGGGATCATGACGGCGGCGAACATGCCGACCACGAGCACGGAGGCCGGTGCCAGCACGGACCAGCCGCCCGCCAGCGCGGTCTTCACGTCGTTGACGAGGTCAGGCTTGCCACCTTCCGCGGGCGGGGCCTGGGGCGTTGCAGGCTGGGCGACCGGGGCGGCGACCGGTACGGCTGTCATCGCTCCGGGCGGGGGGGCCATGGGCGCCGGCATGGTTGCGGGCGCTGGTGCGGTGACCGGGGCCTGGGGCACACCCGACAAGGTGCCGGGCGGTGGCCCGGGCGGGCCGCCGAAGGCAGGCTGCGGGGGCGCCATCGGTGCCATGGGTGCGGGCATGGGAACCGGCTGGGGCGGAGCCATCGGCGCAGCCATGGGGTGTGATGCCATGGGTGCGGGCTGCGGCACGAAGGCGCCGGCTTGCGGGCCTGCGGGCATCCCTGCGGGCATCACCGGGCTCTGCATCTGGGCGGTGGGCGCGAAGGCGAAGCCGCCAGCTGGTGGCGCGGGCATGCCGGGGCGTGGGATGGGGGCGCCCGGTCCGACCGGAGGTGAGCCAGGGGGACGCATGGGCGCCGGGAAGCCGGGGGCCATGCCCGGGCTGGCGATCACGGTGCGGCCTTTGCCCGCGACATTGGGGACATCGATGACCTGGACCGTGATCAACGAGTTTCCGAGGCGGAGGGCGATGCCCGGCGTGAGCTCGATGTTGGCGACGCGCTGACCCTGCAGCAGGAAGCTGCCGTTGGTCGAGCCCATATCTGTGTAGCGCAGCGTGCTGCCGTCGAAGTTGATCTCGCCGTGCCTGCCGGAGACCTGCGTGTCATGCAAGACCACGTCGCCAGCGTCGCGACCGAAGGTAACCTTGGCTTGGGTGAAGGTGCGTGTCTCTGCGGGGCGGTCGACGTATTGGATGTGGAGCGTGTACGAGGCCATCGAGGTCTCCAGTTCGCAGTAGGCGTAGGACAGTGTCACAAATGCCCGCCACTAGGCGCAACAATCGCGCCGACGCCTTCGCGCTACAAGTGGGAGGGTCGGCGGCGCTCAGGCCCCTGCGCCGCGAATTGCCGACGATGGGCGGGCCATTTGCGCGCGAACCCGTGCTGCGTGGGTCCAGGCTGCCGAGATCGAACGCCGTCAGCCGAACAGTCCAGTGAACCACAGCACGATGCTGGCGATCCACCCGTCGGGGTGGTTGGCGCCGACATAAACGCCACCGAGGAAGATCCCGCCGAAGAACAGAAGCGGTGTGACGATCCACCCGAGCGCCCAGGCGAGGCGGGTGGTCGGCGCCTCGGTCTCCTCGGGCGGCTGCTTCTGCGGGACGGACGGACGCGCGGGCTGGGCCATGGTCACTGCTCTTCCTGACCGTCGGGGTCGTTCACGGAGAGGACGTTCGCATCGGGAGTGGGCTCGGTGGTGTCGCTGAAGGGCAGCGATTTACGCTCAAGGAGGCGTCTGCGGCTGGCGTCGTCGAGCGTGAGCGCCTGGGTGTCAGGGGCCAACACGTCGCCCATAAAGGAGCCGCTGCGCCAGGGTTCGCTGCCGGCATCGCGGATCGCGTAGGCGCCGAGGGCCTGGCCGACGGCGTGCAACAGGCCGCGGAGATGCGGCGCGCGCGAGCCGGGGCTGGCCTGCACGACCGCGTGGCCGAGGTTGTGGTCGTTTCCTGGGGTCAACATGGGCGCGCCGGCGAAGCTTCGCTCGCTGAAGCCGAGGACGAGGTCGGCGCCGTCTCGCGGGCGTTGCTCGAGCGCGGCGACGAGCTCGGTGAGGCCGGTGCGCGGCGGCCCGGGCCAGACGAGCACGCCGCGCAACTCGAGGTGGACACCGACCTGCGCCTCGAGGACCTGCGAGGCCCAGGCGATGTGGCGTTGGGTGTAGGCGATCCAGTCCGGGCGGCGATCGACGAGCTCCGGATCGACGAGCACCGTGACCCGCACGCGCACTGGTTCACGGAGGCGGGCGTCCAGATCGCCGGGTAAGGTTGCAGGCGGGAGGACGGTCAGCGGGATCGGATCGCGAACGGCGGCCACGGCGAGGGGGGCCGGCTCAGTCGGTGGTGGCGCGACGACTGGGGCTGGTGTGACAGCGTTCTCTGTTGGAACGGGCGGCGTGGGCGTCGGGGTGGCGACGGTCGCGGGCGGTGTGGGCGTCGGGGTGGCGACGGTCGCGGGCGTGGGTGCGGGCGCGGGCGTCGGCGTTGGCTCGGGGACGACCACATCCATGCCGAGCCAGTCGCGCTCGAAGCCGAGGATCGCGGCCCGGTTGGCGTGGCCACAATGGACGCCGCTGCCAAACAACGCGAGCAGCAGCGCAATGGGGGCGCCGAGCAGCAGCGCCAGCTTGGACAGGCTCTTGATACGCGAGGAGGCCATGGGGTGGGGGGCAGTATACTGCCCCTGCGCGAAACACCAGACCGGCCGGCGAGATTCCCGGATTTTTGCGCAATGGAGCGGGCTTGCAGATGGCGCCGCATCGCGCCCGCCGGACGCGCACCTCGCTCCGCTATTTGGCGTCGAAGGCCTCGATGGCGATCGCACAGCTCGCGGGGTCGCCGAAGTTGTAGTCGGGGGCCTCGACGACATACGGGGCATTGATCTGGCGCCAGGTCAGGTAGCCGTCGGCGCCGAAGCACTCCTCCAGCGCGAGGTCGCCGTGCTTCATGTCACCCACGCCGTCGACCTCGACGATGCTCCCGCGCGTGCGACCTTCGCCCTTCGGGTTCCACGCCCACTCGAGGGTCATGTTCTCCTGGGCCGGGCCGCTCCAGCCGAAGTCGTCCCACTCGCCGAGCAGGGCCAGGCGGAAGTTGCCCGCGCCTTCGGCGTCGCGATGGTAGCTGTAGGTGTCGTCGCTAAAGAAGGCGTCGTCGTCGAGGAAGCCCTCGTAGAGCACCGAGAGGTCCTCGAATTTCATGTCGATGTGCTTGTACTCGCTGCCGAGCTGGCGCTCGAAGGTGACAGAGACTGCGCCAGCGTAGGTGTAGAGCTTGGCGGCCTCGCCTTGCATTTCCGGGTACTGCTCGACGACGTCGAAGTCGAGGTCGAAGCCGCCGCTGCGCGACTCCTCGCTGGCGACGAGCGTGCCGCTCATCAGCTTGCTCATGTCGGACTGCGAGCCCGCGGAGCGCGGGCCCACGTGGATCTCGAAGCTGGTGGTGTCGCCCTGCTCGTCGATGCGGATCAGCCAGCTGAGGTCGCGGCCGTCGCGGTCGGCGTAGGGGCCGTAGACGCGGGTGTTGCCGTCGCGGCTGGTCTCGGGGACGCCGTCCAGGAACTCGACGACACGGGCGGAGGTCTCGACCAGGGTTGTGATCCAGGTGTTCACGTCCTCGCTGACACGAAGGGCAGCGTCGTGGAGGTCGCCATGGATCATCGTGGTGTCGACGTCGCGGTCGCTGACGGCCCCGGGCAGCTCGAGGCGGACGTCGTCGGCGTCGATGAACTGGTGCTTGCCGCTGTCGCCGAGGAAGAAGCAGCCGCCGGACAGCAGCGAGAGGGTCAACGAGGTGGCCAGGGTGGAGCGGGTCAGGGTCGTCATGCCCACCCCTGTTGCGTGGTCCAGGCCGAGGAGGCGGGGCGGGGTTACGCTTTGATGTCGGCTACTTGGGAGGGCGGATGGATCCGCGCAGACGGGAGTGTGGTGTCCTGCCACGTGGTGTTTGTCGGCGCTCGGTTATCCTGCGGCATGTCCGAGTTCTCGGTTCGAGTCGTCGGGGTGGGGGATGCCTTCACCGCGCGCTATTACAACGCATGCCTGCTGATCGAGGCGGGCGATCAGCGGCTCCTGATCGACGCACCGCCGGCGCTCGCTCGCGCATTGCGCGACCACTCGCTGACGACGAAGGACACGGTCGGTCTGGACGACATCGATCATGTGCTCATCACGCATCTGCACGGCGATCACTGCGGTGGGCTCGAGCAGCTGTTATTTTGGCGGCGCTTCGTCACGGGACGCAAGACGACCATTCACGCGATCCCGGAGGTGCTGGCGGGGCTGTGGGACGCACGCTTGCGCGGGGGGATGGACACGTTGATGCACCCCGATGGTTCGCAAAGCACGCTGGAGCTCTCGGACTACGCGCAAGTCGAGCCGCTCGGGCCAGGGGTCACGCGGCTGGGTCCGCTGGAGCTCGAGTGGAGGCGGACGATCCATCACATTCCCACCTCGGCGCTGCGGATGCGGGTGGGTGCCCGGGTGATCGGCTACAGCGCGGATACTTCCTTCGACCCGCAGCTCATCGCCTGGTTGGCGGCCAGCGATCTGTTTTTCCACGAGACCAACTTTGGGGTGCACACGCCGCTGGCTTCGCTGCTGGCGCTGCCGGAGGTGCAGCGCGGGCACATGCGCTTGATCCACTACCCGGATCAGCTCGAGCCCAGCAGCGTGCCGATCGCCTGCGCGCATGAGGGCGAGTGGTTGAGCCCTTGAGCCGCCCCCCTGATCGAATTGTCGTGGTCCGGCAGGCCTGCCGCGGTCGGCTGTGCACGGGGAGGGCGAGCATTGGCGGTGGTCGGCGCCGGCAAACCGCTTGTGGCTGCTGTCTCGATCGGCGACGATCGACCTGGGGTCGCGCTCAGGGCTGGCCGAAGTGGGCTGGCCAGTGTCTTGCAAAGCGACCGGACGCGAGCTTCTTATGACCCTCCCGCACTGGCTTACTTCACTGCTGTCGACTCGCCCCGAGCTGCGCCCCGGGCGGGCTCTCCTGACACCGACCTGGCTGGCCGCGTTGGCGGTGCTGGGGGTCAACGACCACCTGCTGAAGGGGGCTGCTCGGGCTGCGTACGCGGCGGGGTTTGTTGTGGTGCCACGTCGCGGTCGGGGCCGTGTTCGCGGCGATCAAGCTGTCGCCGGCGGCGGCTGATGCCTGGTCGTGGGTGATGGGGCTGGTGGGCAATGCGTGGGTGATCACGGTCGATCCGACGGATCTGATCGCGCTGCCGGTGTTGGCGATCGGCTGGCGGGCGTTGCTGCCGGCGATGCGCCGTCCGATGCCGGCTCGGGTGCCGCGGGCGGGCGGGTCCTTGCGGCTCGCGCCGCGCCTGGCCCAGCTCGGGGCGATCGTTGCCGGGACATCGCTGTCGATTGCGACCAGCGAAGGCGGTGGCGATGAGGGCAGCGATGTCGGTGATGTCGGCGATGTCGGCGAGTGGGACACCGGCTGGGATACCGGCGAGATCGTCTACGAGGACATCGAGGCCGACGCGTACCTGCACAACAACAGCACGGCGGACCTCATCGTGCGCACGCGCGACCTGCTGCCGGAGGTCCAGATCGACTGCATCGCTGCGGAGGAGGACCCGGGCTTGCTGCTGTCAGAGTCGCTGTTCGGGGCCGGGCGCACCTGGACGATGCCGGCGAACACCAACGCGGCGGCGCGCGACCTTTCGCTGGCCTCGCGGGACTGTTACGCGGTGCGCGTCGAGGGGGACCGTCTGGTGGAGCCCTTCATCCTGTTCTGGCGGGCCAGCGACCTGAGCGTCGAGGTGATCCCTGGATCGATCACGGATGGTTCGCATCGCGCGGGCGCTGTGCTGCTCGGTGCCGACGCGGACGGCCAGGTCTCGGTCACGTCGTCGCAGCGTGAGATTGTGTTTGCGATCGACGAGATCGCGCCGGTCGGTGCCTACGTCCCGGGGCCAGACGTCGAGCGCCTGGCGTGGAGCGACCCGCCGCTCACCGGCGCGGCGATGCAGATCACCAGCCTCGATCTTGGCCCTGATGGTTGCCTTGGGCTCGAGTTCGACGCTGGCGTGAATGTGCCGCGCTGGTACCTGTGTCTGCCGGAGGGCAGCTTCCCCTTCTTGCAGGACCAGTGGGTCGCGGTCGAGAGCTTCGCCGACGGCGACGTGGTCCAGGTGACACGCGCCAAGGGGCCCGAGGACATCGACGCCCCGCCGGATGTGGCGATGGTCGCCTCGCGCGGGCGCGTGGTGCCCAAGCTGGCCGATACGGTGATGGCCAGCAAGGCCGCGTTCGACACCCCCATCGCGCCCGAGCCGGTGTGTGGGACGGTCGCGCGTCCCACCGCGGTGAGCGTGCGCTACGAGGACGGCGACGTGCAGGTCGCCGAGCCCGGCTCACAGCTGACGCTGCAGGGCGCCAGCACCAGCCTCGGGTTGTGGTTCGCCCACGCCGAGGAGCGCGTCATCCTGAACCCCAAGTGCGCAGAGGGTCCCGACGAGCTCGGCCTCGACTTCGAAGTCGTGGCCGTGCGCAGCCCGAGCGCGCCGTGAACAGCGTCCTTAACTTCTCTTATCGATCGCCAAGGAGTCCGCCATGAACTTTCGCATCCCATCCACGCGTCCGCTGCTCGGTCTCGCCGCTCTGTGTGCACCGCTGGCGCTCTTGCCGGCCTGCGGCGACGGCGGCGGGGCCCTCGATGAGTCCGCCGACTCGGCCGGCCAGGGCAGCGGGCTGACCGGTGGTGAGGGCGGCGACTCTGGCGGCGAGGGCCTTGGCGTCGGTCAGGGCGGCTCGCAGGACTTCGGCCAGTTCAAGCAGATCCTCGAGGCGGGCGAGATCCCGGGGCCGAACACGATCGACGATGTTGGCTTCTTCAACGAGCACAAGGTCGAGCTGCCGGCGCCGAAGTGCGCCAACGATGTCTGTCTGCACGGGCTGTTCGGGCAGATGGGCAACATGATCACCGGCTCGGACTGCATCACCGTGCTGGTCGGGATGAACACGGCGATCGACGTCGACAAGCTCGAGCGGCCGCCGCTCAACCTGAGCCTGGTGATCGACACCAGCGGATCGATGGAGGGCGAGCCGATCGCCTACGTGCGCGACGGGCTGATGCGCATGCTCGACGGCCTCGAGTCGGGCGACCACATCTCGCTGATCACCTTCTCGACCGGGGCGAAGGTGCAGGTCGAGGCGGTGACTGGCGACGCGCCGGAGCTGATCAACGCGATCGACGCGATCTCGGCCAACGGCGGGACCAACATCTACGACGGCCTGCGGACCGGCTTCGAGCTGGTGGCGGACCACGCGCTGGACTACGCGCAGAACCGGGTGATCTTCCTGTCCGACGGCAACGCGACCGAGGGCATCACGAACGACGCCAAGATCATCAGCATGGCCGCGGGGTACGCGGCGCAGGGTTTCGGTCTGACCACGATCGGGGTCGGCACAGACTTTGACGTCGAGCTCATGCGCACGCTCTCGGAGCAGGCGAGCGGCAGCTTCTACTTCCTCGAGGACCCCGCGGCCGTGAAGGAGGTCTTCCATGAGGAAGTGACGTCGTTCCTGGTGCCGCTGGCCGAGGATGTCTCGCTGGACGTCGACATCGGCGACGCGTACGTGCTGCGTGGGATCTACGGGACCAAGCTCTACGACTTCACGCTCGGCTCGGGCAGCATCCAGATCCCCAACTTGCAGCTGGCGCACCGCACCGCGGTCGATGACCATGACAATGGCGGCCGGCGGGGCGGTGGCGGGGCGATCTTGCTCGAGCTGCTGCGCAAGCAGAACGTGGATGCCAGCCAGGCGGTCGGCGACCTGACGTTTAGCTACCGCGTGCCGCACACCGACAGCTACGTCGACGAGAAGGTGGCGATCAAGATCCCCGTCGCGCCGGACAAGGTCGATCTCGAGAACGGCACCTTCGAAGACATGAGCGTCGAGAAGAGCTTCGTGATGCTCAACATCTTCGTCGGCTTCCAGATGGCGGCCACGCGCGCGAGCCAGGGGGATGTCACCGGGGCGTACAACGTGCTCGACAGCCTCGACGCCAACGTCGACGGCTGGCTTGCGACCAACCCGGACTTCGACATCGAGGACGACCTCAAGTACATCCGCATGTTCAAGACCAACCTGATCGCGGTCGGGGCGACGGAGCCGCCGCCGACGCAGCCGGGCGAGGTTCCCCAGCTGCCGCCCGAGCCGTGGCCGAACGACTAGCGGCGCGGGGTATGGCGCGGCCAGGGTGGCCGCGCCGGGCAGCGGCCGTCATGGCATGGGCGGCGCGCAGTCGACGGGGTCATGGATGACGCAGGAGTCGGTGAGGGGCTTGCCGGCGACGCGGTCGTTGGCCCACGCGATGACGTGGGGGATCGACTGGGTGGCGGCGTCGACGTGGCCAGCGCCCGCGCACTCGTAGTGCTCGATGATGTAGCCCTGGTCGCACAGTCGGGGGAGGTCGTCGCGGACCACCGGGGTGTAGACGAGGTCGTCGATCTCACCCTGGACCACGAGGGTGGGGGTGAAGACGGTGAAGGGCAGCTCGGAGGTGCCGATCGAGGCCTTGTTGAGGATGCAACCGACCGGGCCGAGGGCTTTGACGTCGTCGGCCGAGATCGCGTCGATGAAGCTCTGCTGGTAGACCTGGTTGGTCATGGTGATGTCGGCGGGCACGTCGGCGCCGCAGTCCTCGGCCATGAGCTTGGGCAGCAGCTCGGCGACGTTGTTGGGCGGTGCGTCGCTCAGCACCTCGCTGAGCGGGGTGTCGAGGCGGTACCAGTCGTGGCCGCCGACGATCGCGGCCGCGAGGGCGCCGGTGGTCGGGCCGAACACGGTGGCGCCGTGTTTGGTGAGGCCGAAGGCGTCGGTCGGCGGGACCGAGGCGACGTTGGCGAGGATCTTGAACTCGGGCGCGTAGAGGGGCGCGTAGCGGTCGGCCCACAGGGTGGCGAAGCCGCCCTCGGAGATGCCAAAGAGGATGATGTCCTTGCTGGGGCTGGCGGGCGGGGTCTCGCCGGTGTCACCGGCGAAGCGGACCAGCGCGCGCAGGGAGTCGAGGGTGGCGATCGCGGTCGGCTCCGGGACGACGTACGGGTGGAGGAAGCCAGAGGGCGCGCCCCAGCCGTTCATGCCGAGGTAGTCGGGGGCGACGGTGACGAAGCCGAGGGCGGCGAGCAGGGCGGGGACGACGTAGCCGTCGGCGGCGGCCGTGGGCCCGCACTTGTCGGTGAAGCCCGAGGTGCCGTGGGCGTAGACCACGACGGGGCGCTCGCCGACCTTGTCGCCGGTCGGGTAGCTGATGAAGCCAGTGGCCTCGACGGCCTCGCCGCGATCCTGGGTGCGGTAGCGGATCTTGTACACGTCGGCGCCGTAGGCCACGGGGGCGAGCGCGCCAAATCCCTGGCCCTCGAGCAGGAGGTTGATGGTCTCGGGTTTGAAGTTGATGACGAAGGCGTGGTCGAGCACCTCGCCCATGTCGGTGGCCGGGAGGATCGGGTACTCGGGGAGGCCGCAGCCGCCGGCGGGGAAGGGGTTGTCGAGTGGTTCGCCGGTGCTGCCGTCGCCGGTGCTGCTGTCGCCGGTGCTGCTGTCGCCCGCGGTGGTCGTCGGCGTGGCCGTGTCGGTGGCGGCCTCGCTGGTGCTGCCGGTATCGTCGTTGGTGTCGGTTCCTTTGTCATCGCCGCAGGCGGCGGTGGAGGAGAGCACCGTGAGGCAGAGGCAGAGCTGGCGGTGAAGCATGGGAAGCGGGCATCTTGGCAGACGGGGGCGCGACTCCGCCAGACCCTGCGAGGGCGGGCGTTTCATGACCGGGCGCACAGACCAGGGCTGGGGTGGCCTTGCGGCAGCGGGGTGGTGGCTGCGATCCTGCGCGCGCCATGGCGATGATCTCGCGCAAGAAGCGGAGCTTTCGCGTGTCCGCCGGGTTGTTCGCGTATCTCCGGCGCCACGGGCGAGCTGCGGACCTCGGCAGTGAGTACGCCGGGCTGCCCGCGAGCTACGCGGACCTCACGCGCTACGACGACACCACGCCGGTGTACGACAAGCGCGGGCGGGACACGCTGTGGCGATCGGTGCTGTATCCGTCGTCGGTGCGGCGGGAGATCGATCGTGATCTCGTGCGGACCTACGCGAGCCTGCGGGTGATGGGCAACACCTCGCTGATGAAGCACCTGGTGACCGATCGGGTCGACGTGTGCACCTACGGGAACACGCAGCCGTTTCGCGTGCGGATCTTGAACACGCTGAACGAGAACTTCGACTACTTCTACGTCAAGCAGGCCGACGCCTCGCGGATCTACGGGCTCGAGCTCGAGGACCTGCTGTCGCCCAACCGGGTCGACTTTCTGTGCGACGGGAACACGCTGATCGAGGAGCACATCTCGGGCATCCCGGGCGATCAGTTCATCCGCGATCACCTGAAGGACAACCGCATCGATGAGGTGCGGCTCGGCAAGGAGTTCGTGAAGTTCAACGAGCGCTGCTTCCTGCGCCTGCTCGGGGACATGCACTCGAGCAACTTCGTGGTCCACATGATCCCGGACTTCGACGAGATGATGTACCGCATCCGGGCGATCGACTTCGACCAGCAGAGCTACGAGGGGCGCTGCAACGTGTACATGCCGAAGTACTACGCGCAAAATAACGCGATCATCTTCCTGGCGATCCGCTGCATGACGCCGGAGTCGGTGCGGCAGTACCAGGAGGAGGAGCACACGCTGCTGCGCCACCGGGCCCGGGCGGAGCACGAGGCGCTCGGCGAGCTGCTCGGCGTGATGGCCCAGGACGAGCTGGCGCCGCCGGAGAACGTGCGCCGGCTCGGGCAGGAGCTGGCGCATCACCACCGCGACGAGCGTTTCCTCGGCTGCGCGACGATGGGGGCGTTGGTGGCGGCGTCGTTGAGCCTGCTCGAGTGGGAGTAGGCGTCAGGCGAGCGGCTCGGCGGGGGCTTCTTCGATCTGCCAGCGGTCGAACACCGCGGGGACGGTGTCGAGCTCGAGCAGGAACTTGCTGGGGCGCAGCATGTGCGAGGGGCCGTCGCGGGTCTCCTCGATGACGGGGTAGCTGAGGTAGAGCTCGTCGCCGGCGCGGGTGGCCGCGACGTAGAAGAGGCGGCGCTCCTCCTCGATGTCGGCGGGTTGGCGCATGGCGGTGGCCATCGGGAAGCGGCCCTCGGCGAGCCACAGGACGAAGCAGATCGGCCACTCGAGGCCCTTGGCCTGGTGGATCGTGGAGAGCACGAGCTTGTCGTCGGGCTCCTCGGCGCCGAGCACGTTCTCGGCGCTGATGCCCTGGACGAGCGCGAGCTCGCCGAGGAATTCGCTGGCGGCGGGGTAGCGGGCGGCGTAGCCGGCGAGCTGCTCGAGGTCGTCCTTGCGGGCGGCGGCGTTGGGGAAGTTGCGGTCGGCGTACTCGCCGTAGTGGCGCTCGACGACGCGGCGGATCATGTCGCCGGGGCTCTGCAGCGTGGGGTCCTCGAGGATCGCCCACAGCTCGGCGAGGCGGGTGAGCGCGTCGCGGGCGCGGCCGCGGGCCCGGGCGGCCTGCTCGGCGAGGCGCTGGGCGCTGGTGCCACCTGAACTTTGGGACATGGGAGCGGCGAGGTAGGTAGCGAGCTGCTCGGCCGTCTGGGCGCCGATGCCGGGCCAAAGGCGCAGCAGGCGGACCCAGCTGAGGGCGTCTTGCGGGTTTTGCCGGGCGCGCAGGTAGGCGCAGACGTCCTTGATGTGGGCCTGCTCGAAGAAGCGGAGGCCCGAGCGGACTGAGAAGGGGATCTGGCGCCGGGTGAGCTCGACCTGCAGCTCGAGGCTGTGGCTGTGGTTGCGGTAGAGGACGGCCATGCGCGCGAGCGGGGTGTCGTACTCGTGGTGCAGCTCGAGCACGCGCTGGGCGATGAACTCGGCCTGCTGGAAGACGTCGCGCAGGGGGATGACGGCCGGGACGGCGCCGGCCGGCTTCACGGCGGTGAGCTCCTTGGGGTACTGGCTGCGGTTGTTGGCGATGCTGCGGTTGGCGAGCGCGAGGATCTGCGGGCTGCTGCGGTAGTTGATCGTGAGCTTGTAGAGCTCGGCCTGCGGGTGGCGGGCGCGGAAGGCGGCGATCTGGGTGAAGTCGGCGCCGCGGAAGCTGTAGATCGACTGGGCGTCGTCGCCGACGCAGGTGAGGCTGCCGTGGCCGACGGCCATGGCGTCGCACAGGGCGCCCTGGGCGGCGTTGATGTCCTGGTACTCGTCGACCAGCACGTGGTCGTAGTTGGCGCGCAGCTCGTCGCCGACGTGGCGCAGCTCGGGGTCCTCGAGCAGGCGCAGCCACTGGCACAGGAGGTCGTCGAAGTCGCAGACGTTCATCTGCCGCTTGCGCTCGGCGAAGCGGCGGGCGACCTGGGTCATCATGCCGGCCTGGTCGAGCAGCTTGAGGTTGTGCTGCTCGACGACCTTCTCGAGCGGCTGGCGGGTGCCGGAGGCGAGGCTGATGAGGTTGGCGAGGACCTTGGGGGTGGGGAAGCGGCGGGCGCTGAGGGCCTCGATGCCGAGCTCGGCGATGACGGAGCCGAGCAGGGTGCGGGCGTCTTCGGGGTCGAGGATGCCGAAGTCGGGGGACAGGCCGATGGCCTGGCCGTGGCGACGCAGCACGCGGTTGCCGATGTGGTGGAAGGTGCCGGCGGAGCAGCGGCGCATGTCGATGCCGAGCAGGGACTCGACGCGGGCGACCATCTCGCGGGCGGCGCGGTTGGTGAAGGTGCACAGCAGGACGCGCTCGGGGTTGCAGCCGGCGGCGACGAGGCGGGCGACGCGGTAGGTGAGCGTGCGGGTCTTGCCGGTGCCGGCGCCGGCGAGCACGAGGAGTTCGCGCGGGGGGGCCTCGACGACGGCGATCTGCTGCGGGTTGAGCTCGCGGGTGAGGTCGAAGGTCTGGCGCTGGGGGGCGCTCGTCTTGAGGACGTACTTCACAGGTGCTTGGCGATGTAGTCGAGGATCTGCTGCTCCATGTGGACGCGGTCCTCGAGGCGGCGCGGCATGTGCCGCTCGTCGGGGAAGAGCAGGAGGTCGTAGGGTTTGCGGGCGGTGATGAGGGCGTTGATGAGGCGGGCGGTGTGACGGAAGTGGACGTTTTCGTCGATCATGCCGTGCACGAGCAAGAGCTTGCCGCGCAGCTTGTCGACGTGGTGCATGACGGAGCTGCTGGTGTAGCCGTCGGGGTTTTGCGTCGGCGTGCCCATGTAGCGCTCGGTGTAGTGGGTGTCGTAGCCGTCCCAGTGGGTGACGGGGGCGCCGGCGATGGCGAGCTTGAAGGTCTCGGGGGCGCGGACCACGGCCATGGCGGCCAGGTAGCCGCCGTAGGACCAGCCGTAGATGCCGACGCGCTGGCCGTTGGCGAGGCCCTGCTTGACCAGCCAGGCGACGCCGTCTTGTTGGTCCTCGAGCTCGAGGTGGCCGAGGTCGTGGCGGATCGCGCCCTCGAAGGCGAGGCCGCGGCGGGCGCTGCCGCGGTTGTCGATCTTGACGACGAGGTAGCCGCGGCTGCGCAGGGCCTGGGCGCGCATGTCGACGGTGGTGCCCCAGGCGTCGACGACGCGCTGGGCGTGCGGTCCGCCGTAGACGGAGATCAGGGTCGGGAACGGGCCCTCGCCGTCGGGGCGGTAGATCGCGGCGTGGAGGGTGTCGCCGTGGCGGTTCTTGAAGGTGGTGAGCTCGGGCGGTGGGAGCTTGAGCGCGGCGACGCGGGGGTCTTGTTCGTAGGGGATGTCCTTGAGGACAGCTCCGGTGTCGAGCTCGCGCAGGCGCAGCTGCGGCGGGTGGGCGACGCTGCTGTGGACGTCGACGAAGCGGCGCAGGGCGTGGTCGAGGACGACGCCGTGGGTGCCGGGCTCGGGGGTGATGCAGCGCGGCTCGCCGCCGGCGAGGGGGACGACGTAGAGGCGCTGGCCGGTCGGGTCGCCGGCCTCGCCGAGGGTGTTGGCGAGGTAGTAGAGGAGTCCGCGGGGCTCGTCGATCTCGACGATCGCGTCGACCTGGGCCTCGCCGCTCGTGAGGGCGCGGACGAGCGCACCTGTCTTTTCGTACAGGTAGAGCTGGCGGTAGCCGCTGCGCTCGCTGGCCCACACGAAGTGGTCGGCGAGGGGGCCCTCGGCGATCGGGCGCAGCATGTGGTGGAGGTTGATCCACACGTCGCTCGACTCGGTGAGCAGCGGGCTGCTGCGGCCGGTCTTGGGGTCGAGGCGCAGGAGGGTGAGCTCGGTCTGGGCGCGGTTCTCGACCTGGGCGGTGAGGGTGCCGTCGGGCAGCCACTGCACGCGCGCGAGGTATTGCTCGGGGTCGTCGCCGAGGTCCATCCAGGTGACCTTGTCGCTGCCGGCGGCGGCGACGATGCCGAGGCGGACCTTGGCGTTGGCGGTGCCGGCGAAGGGATAGGCGTGGTCTTCCTGGGCGCCCTCGCCGGTGCGGTCCTTGCCCTGATGGACGATGCGGTACTGGGGGATGTGGGTCTCGTCGACTTCGGTGAAGGCGAGCAGGCGGCCGTCCCATGACCACCAAAAGCCGTGGTCGCGGTCCATCTCTTCCTGGGCGATGTATTCGGCGAGGCCGTGGGTCTTGCCGGTGCCGCGGGCGCCGCGGGTGCGCTGCTGCGGCGGGCCGCCGGTGGCGTCGACGACGTAGAGCTCGTCGTCTTGCACGTAGGCGACGTGGGTGCCGTCGCGCGAGAGCTGGGGGTCCAGGGTGGGCTTGCCGGCGGCGGCGACCAGGAGGCGCAGGGGGGCGGCCTCGCTGTCTTGCACGTGGATGTCGCCGGTGAGCGGGACCAGCAGGCGGGTGCCCTGCTTGGCCCACGCGTAGTTGGTGACGCCGAGCTCGCGGATGCGCTGGCGTTCGCGGCGCAGCTTCTCCTCGAGGGAGAGGTTCTCCTCGGTGATGCCGCCGCCGGGTGGGACGACCAGCGGTGTCTCTTTGTCGGTGGCGAGGTCGAGGCGGTAGAGCTGGCGGGTGAGGCTTCGCTCCGGGCTACGGAGGTAGCTGAGGGCGAGGTCGTCCGGGGTGAAGCTGAGGCTTTGCGGGTGGACGAGGCCGGGGAGGGGGTAGGCGGCGGCTTCCTCGAGCGGCAGCGCAGAGGCCGACAGGCTGGGCGTCTGGGATGTTGGCGGCATGGGGGTCGGCGAGGGAGCGTTGTTGGCGGGTGCGGGTGTGTCGTGGGCGGCGGGAGCGGGCGGACGCGACGAGCAGGCGAGTGCGGCGCACAGGAGCGGGACGAGATACCAAACGGTGGGCGCGGCAGGCATCGCGCGCGGAGGATCGCAACCTTCGCCGCGGCTGTCCACGGGCGGCCTGGTGGGGCGCTTGATTCATCCCGGGAATTCGGCCATACAGGGCGCCCCATGGCCCGCCTCGCCGAGATCTTGACCAAGCCCGAAGTCCGCCCGCAGGTTGTCCAGGCCTGCGCCGTTCTCATCGACGCGGAGGTCGCTAGCAAGTCGGGGTTCTCGGGGCTGGCGGTGAAGGCCGGCTACAAGCTGGTCAAGACGATCAAGCCGACGATGATCGGCGAGGTGGTCGACAAGCTGCTGCCCGAGTTCGCGGAGGCGATGCAGCCGATCTTCGACGAGGTCGAGCGCGCGGCGGGCAGTCGTCCGCGGGGTGAGTTGTTCGGCGCCCAGCTGCGGGGCGATCCGAAGCGGGTGGCCGCGGCGCTGCTCACGGTCACCGACCGCCGCGCCGAGAAGGCCAGCGGTGCGCTGAAGAAGACCTACGCCCGTCTGCGCGACACCGCCGAGGAGCACGTCCAGGCGGCGGTGCCGGGGCTGGCCGGCGCATTGACGCCGTTTGTGTGAGCGGCGGTTACGGCCGCATTGCACGCCATTCTGGTGGCCTGCTTGCGCAAGTTCGCTCGCCCGGGGGCGTGGGGTGGACCGGGATTTCCTGATAGTCTCTGTGGACGCGTGGGGGTAATGGCGATGCGCACGATGGCGAGCTCTTTGGCTGGTTCTTTGGTTCTCTCTTCCTCTTTGCTTGTGCCATTGGGTTGTGGTGACGACGGCGGTGGTACTGGGGTCTCGGCGACAGCGACGGCGACGGCGACGGCGACGGCGACGATGACCAATCCGACGGGGACGGTCGGATCGGCGACCGACACGCCGACCGAGGGCTCGGCGACCGGGACGGGGACGACCGAGGGCTCGGCCACGCAGACCGGCGGGTCGATGAGCGCCACCGAGTCGGGGTCGACGACGGCCACGAGCGGCCCGAGTACGGCGACCGATTCGAGCACGGGCACGACCGGCATGGTGACGGTGACCGACTCCGGCACCGACACGACTGACGGCACCAGCACGGGTCAGGGCACGGACACGTCGACGAGCACGAGCACGAGCACGAGCTCGAGCAGCAGCGGCGGGACCACCGAGGACATCCCCTGCGACGTGCAGATGGCGACGCTCAAGCCGGTGGTGCCGAACATGATGTTGGTGCTCGACAAGTCGGGGTCGATGCTGACCCTGTGGGACCACGACGCCAACGTGAACACGCCGAGCATCACGCGCTGGAAAAGCCTCTACCAGGTCGTCGAGACGGTCACGGCCAAGTTCAACGACAAGGTGAACTTCGGCGCCAACCTGTTCCCCAACAAGTCGGCGCAGCAGGTGTACAATTCCAACGCCTGTCTGGTGAACGCGAACGTCGAGATCAAGGTCAAGGCGAAGAACCAGGCGGCGATCCTCGCCGGGATCCCGGCGGCCGACACGATGGCGATCTTCGGCGGCACGCCGGCGGCGGGCGGGCTGACCTCGGCGTTGACCCACCTGAAGACCCTGCCGCCCGAGGTGCCGCGGGCCGTTCTCCTTGTCACCGACGGCGCGGCGAACTGTGGCATGGGGCTGATGCCGCCGCCGCTGTTCGAGAAGTACGACCAGGACGTGCACACGATCGTGGGCGACGCGTATACGGTCGACAAGATCCCGACCTACGTCATCGGCATCAACACGCTCAACGTGCAGAGCAACGCCGCCCAGGACGGCAGCCCCGACAACATCAACCCGTTCACCAAGCTCAACGAGCTGGCGGTGCTGGGCGGGACCCCGAAGAACGACCCCAACGAGAAGTTCTACAACGCCGACAACCAGATCGAGCTCGGGGCGGCCCTCGACGCGGTGATCGCTGACGCGCTCAGCTGCGTAATTCCGCTCAACCCCCCGCCGGACAAGCCCGAGTTCACCCAGGTCAAGATCAACGGCGTCAAGGTCCCCAAGGTGAACAGCTGCGCGGAGAACGGCTGGGTCTACACCAACCCCAACGGCCCTTACGACGCCATCGAGCTGTGCGGGACGGCCTGTGACAACCTGAAGATGGTCGGCAAGGCCGACGTGAACTTCTTCTGCGTGCCGAACTGAAGTACGCGCGCTTGTGCGCCCACGACTGGCGATGAGGGCGACGACTGCAGAGGCAGGCGCCGCCCTCTCGCTTGTCGTGCGTGGGGGCTGGGCGCTACGATGCCTCGATGCGGTATCCAAAGTTGGGCCTGGTGGCGTGCCTGGTGTCTCCGGTGCTGGTGGCGGCGTGTAGTGACGACGGCGGAGGGGCCACGGTCGCCTCGCTGAGCGCTGGCATGACCGAGGCGAGCGCGACGGTCGCCTCGGCGACGGAGGCGCAGACGACCAGCGGACAGCCGACGAGCGAGACCTCGCCGACGACCAGCGCGGGCGGCAGCAACTCGCAGGGCACGGACTCGGCGACGACGACGGGCACCACCGACCCGGGCACGACGAGCACCGACCCGTCGGCGGCGACGACGGACGGGTCGACCTCGAACACCACGGGCGCGGACACGGGCGACACGGGCAGCACCAGCACCGGCGAGCCGCCGCCGATGTGTACGGACGCGGACTGCGTGATGGGGCAGTTCTGCAACATGAATTCGGGGCTGTGCGAGCCGGGCTGCAACGACGACATGGACTGCATGGGCCAGACCGTGTGCGACGTCGACGCGAACGTGTGCACGGGCTGCCTCGTCGACGCCAACTGCGGGCTCGGCACGGTGTGCATGGCCAAGCAGTGCGTGCCGGGCTGCAACGACATGCAGCCGTGCCAGGACGGGCTGGCCTGCTGCGACGGGCAGTGCTTCGACCTGCTCACCGACGTGAATCACTGCGGCGGCTGTGCGGCGTGTCCGGTGCCGGACAACGCGGCGGCGAGCTGCACCATGGGCGTGTGCGGGCTCGGGGCCTGCATGGGTGACTTCAACAACTGCGACAAGGACCCGGGCAACGGCTGCGAGGTCGACGGCACCTGCGAGTGCGTGCCGGGCGACAAGATCGCGTGTTACACGGGTCCCGAGGGGACGGAGAACAAGGGCATCTGCAAGGGTGGCTTGCAGACCTGCAACCCGCAGGGCACGGCGTACGGCGCGTGTCAGGGCGAGGTGTTGCCGGGGCAGATCGACATCTGCGCGAACAACCTCGACGACGACT
>JBGAUO010000028.1:0-9866 GCA_044228605.1 Nannocystis sp.
CGTGAGGCCGACGGTACGCTCGCCGAGCGCGAGCTCGAGGCCCGTCGACGAGGCCGCCGCGGTGCACGAACGACATCAGCAGTCGCTCGCCGTCGCGACGCAGGTAGAGATTGCTGTCGCCCCACGCGTGCAGCTCCGACGAGCCGCGCAGCGCCTGGCCGGCGCGGGCGTGGCCGCCCTTGCGCGCGTGGTGGACCAGCGCGACGGCGCACTTCCGGCGCTCCCCCTTGGCGATGATGACCTTGGCGGCCAGGAGCTGGCCGCGGTGCTTCTCCCAGACCTTGGCCCCACCGATCTTGGTGATGATCTCCGGCGCCTTGGCCTCGCCGGTTTCCCTGAGGTAGGCGACGACGCGCCCTTGGACCTCCAGGGCGGTCATCGACTTCGAGCTGGCCGGCGCGTCGGGCTTGGTGGGTGGCGGCTTGGGCGGCCAGCTCGGCAGGCTTGGCGTCGATCACGAGGCGGCCTCCCTACGCTGCTGCAGCTCGCGGCCCATTATCGCTACGAACCACGGCCAGTGGCCCCGGCGCGAGGAAATGAGAAGGGCCGCGTGGAGCGGGTGATCCGATATCTACGCGAGAGCTTCTACGCGGGCCGCAACTTCACCAGTTTGGGCGACCTGTCGGGGGACGGCCCTGCTGCGCGAGTCCTTGGGTTCCAGGCGTCTAGTTGCGGCTATTCGCATCGCACCGGAGTCATGTACTTATGCATCCTTTCCCAAAGATGGAACTGATGAGGATCAACCGAGGCGATGTGTTCCTTGATGTGCAAACCCTTGGCATGCACTGTTCCGAACCCGGTCCATTCGGAGACAAAGCCGTTGCGGATTAGAAGTTTGCAGGTATCCTGAAACTGATGGTAGTCAGGAGTTGGGGTCAAGGTGGCAACGTCTTCTTTGCTTTGCACCTCGTAAATAAGATCACCCTCGTTGTACTTTTCTTGAGAGATCGCGATGGTCATAGCCTGCCTTGGAAGATGGTCGATCGCCTCGGCAAGTTGTGCCGTGATTCGCAGAACGGGGCTGTCTACCTCTGATAAGAAGTTCGCAAACTTCTTGTAGTCCCTGTCAGGCACCCGTTGCGTCTGGAGGTATTCGGCGACCATCATCGACGCGCACTTGCGGGCCAGTTCATTGATCGTGTCCAGGATGGTCCGAAATCCCACGTCGAACCCTTCTGTGAGCCAGTCTTCATCCTGGTGCTGCTGCACATAGAGATTTAGGGCAGCGAAGTTGTCCATCCTGAGATACTTTACAAGGCTATCCAGGAATCCAACGAACTTTTCTTTTCGCTTGATCACCTTGCCATCTTCGATAGCCCCGAAAATCGCGGCCGCCGGAGCGATGAACCCCTCGATCAGCTTTCGCCCTGTGGAGACTAAGGCCTTGGACTGGTCAGACATACGCGGAGACTACTGAACGCAGACACCCTCTGCAAGGGTGGATCTCGGTTGTGTAGATGGTCTGCACCAGGGATGGGCTGGCCGTGGCGGCGCGCAGAGACTCGAGTTCGGGATCCAGGGACGACATCATGTGCCAGATCGGCTTCTCGGGCGATGGCTGCTCCGACTCCGGTGGCGCCGACACCACCGGCATCTCGGGCCATCGCCGCTGTCGTCACCGCGATCCTCCTTGCCGTCCACGACATTCTCCGCGACACCCTCGCTGCTGCTGTCGACGGGCAGAGATGTCTTCTTGCGAACCGACCTTAAGGGCCAGGCCGTGCGCGATGTGCGCAAGAACCGTCAAGGCGGGCCGGCGGACTCTGCGACCCGCTTGGAGGCGTTACGCCCCCGAGGAGGCGTGACGGTCCTGGCGGGCCGCAGGGGCGCAGTAGCGAGTATTCCACCGGAATGGCCCCGCGAGCTCGAGGGGGGCCCGTGAGCAGGCCCGCCAGCAGATCGATGTCATGCTGTCGGCCGTAGAGCAAGTAGGGTAGAAGATGAGGGCGGCGGACTGCATTCGGGATGTAGCCGTCGCTACCTTAAAAAGGAAGGATCCACGTGCCTGCCCAACTGATCGAAGACATCAAGAAGAACTTGTCACGATGGGCGGAGGCGCTGCGGGGAGAGCGTGGTGCCCTGGGCGTGTACGTATTTGGCAGCCTCATCTATCAAGATGGCGCGCAATTCGGCGATCGAAGCGATGTCGATCTCGTCATCGTGATGCCAGAAACGCCCGATGGTGCCGATCGGGCGGAGTGGATCGAGAGCTTGCTCGATCGGAAGGTCGCTCTAGAAGACGAGCTGGGGCGACTGATGCGCCGCGCAAGTCGCGATGACCGCATTTGCAGCGTTGTCGCGGTAACATCGCTTGAAGTTACGGCTGATATTCACAAGGACGGCGCACGCGAGTTCTTCTCCGCGAACGCGTTCTACGATCTGTCGACCGGAGAGTTGGTCGACGGCCTCCCCGGGGCAGGATCGCGCAAGATACGCGAGCGTCTCGTGGGAGAGTGCATCCGGTTCACGCAGAAGATGCGCAATTCCTACCTTGCCGTGAACTCGTTGCGGGCTGGTCAGCTCGCTCCCTTCAACGATGTGCTCGACGCGGCTCCCAAGTCGGTCATGCGGCACGCGGCTATGGTGCGCCACCTGGACGACAAAGGTGACGGAGACCCGGGCGCGGAATACGACGTCGACATGGGCGCTACCCAGCTGTCGGTTCTGCTCAACGATCGCAGGAGGCGCGTGCCGGACCTGCAGCGCCGGTTCGAGGTCAGAAGGAGTGGCCGCGCGGCGCGCCAGCCGCTTTCGGCCGAGGATCAACTCCTTCTCGCCGAGCTGGTCCTGGACAACGCCATTCGGCTGGAGGCCCGCTCCGCCGCCGCGGCGACGAAGCCGTCGACCAACGGTGTGCACAGCACGGTCATTTTCGCGCAGCGCTTCGCCGCCGCCTTCCCCGGCGTGCGAGGGATCGAGTGGTTTGACGATCCGAACGACATCAGGGAACGGCTTGCGTTGTTGCTCGCGGAACCGCTCGAGTACAAGGATTCGACGCCGATTTGGTGGTCGCGTGGCAGCAGCAATCTCCACATCAGTACGTTCCGGGACGATGGCGACCACGTTCTCATCAACCACGACGAGATGAGGGTTGCTCGCTTGGCGGCCGTCAATCCGGGCTCGTACAAATATAATTTTGTCTACGTCGAGCTCGCACCGATGGAGCCGACGGGCTTGTATCCCGCAACGAGCGAACGGATCGCAGAGGTCAAGCGCGGTGAAGGAACCTTCAGCTACTACTGGGAAGAATACGGCGTCGTCGATGGGCGATACCTCATCACGCGCTCGACCTACGACGACGGTGCGGCGAAAATCGATGGGAAAGTGCAGTCTATCAACGGCCGAGTGCAACTCAGATCGCGCTATGTCACGCCGTACAACTTCTTGATTGCAGCCGGCGGCGCGCCGGTGTTAGAGCAGTCGTATGATTACACGCTCTTGGAGCACCTCGACGTGATGCTTAAGGGTGACGACCGGCTGCCGACCATCGTCGCCGAGGCCAATCGCCTGCGCACCGGCCGTTTCTGAACAAAGCACGACTCCGAACCCCGGGGACACCGCTGCGGCCTGCCTTGGGCCGTCACGCCTCCTCGGTGGCGTAACGGCTCTGGGCGGGTCGCAGAGGTGTCCTGGTGGCCCACGGGCGGACCGGGGTGGCCCGCCCGTGGGCTGGGTGACGCCCGCCGCTGCAGAGTCTGGGAGCAATCTCGCAGTCGCTGGTGGTCGTGCACAAGGGCGGGCGCCATGCCTACATGCCCGCGGCCGGGCGTCGACCGGGCTTCCTCGCGCGCCTCGGCGAGAGCGGCCACCCGCTGCCGGAGTTCGTCAAGCAGGAGCTCGAGGGGGGTCGCGGTATGCGGGGATTTTGAGCACGGCTTTGCCGCAAGCGCGGCGACGAGGTGCGGGTGCCGTAGGGTAGGCGCCCGGATTGAGACGGGAGCGGGCGGAGTGCGAGATTATGGAAGTCCCGCCGTCTCGGGTCTCCCCCTCGACCTCGACCTCGCCGACGCCAGCACCGCGAACGACGGCGACCATCTCGAGCCGTCCCGACCGTCACCGGCCTGGGCGGCTCCCTCTTCTTCGAGGAGGAGGGCGACTCGCTGGACGTGCCGCAAGAGACGGCCGGGCCCCGCTGAGCTACCGTGGCCCAGCCTCAGCGTCCGCGTCACCTCCAGGTGCACGTGGGAGCCCGCCGAACACGTGGCACACCCCGCGGGGTAGCTGGCGGGCGACCACGCTGCGCACGACCGCGACCGGTCTCCAGTTCGACCCGGTCCACAGCAGCGTCGGCAGGAGGATCGAGAGGACGATGACGCTCCACCCCAGCGCCAGGATCGGCCACTCATGGGGACGCGCCCGCTGCTCCTCGACCCGCTGCAGCTGGCCGTCGAGATCGGCGCGCTCGAGCGGTGACGCCGCGAGTCGCAGCTGATCGAGCCGGGCGCGCTCGCGGACACGCGCTCGGTGGCAGGCGTAGTCGAAGTACCAGAGCGGTACCCCGAACACCGCCAGCCACAGCACGATGTTGATGACGAACCCGACCCCGTGGGACAGGTTGGCCGGGACCAGCGCCGGCCCCGACAGGAAGAACCGCGAACCCTTCTCGTTGTTCGACAGCGCCACCAGGCACGACCAGAACCCGCCGAGCGCCGCCAGCCACAGCGCGGCGAACAGCGGCTCGTCGAGCCGCCGGAGACCCATGCGGCGGTTCGGGTCGTGGAAGTCGAGGCGCAGACGTAGTCGTCCGGTCCCGGTGATCGCGGACACGTGCACCCCGATGAAGAAGATCAGCTTGGCCATCGTGTACAGGCAGACGAACACGAACAGCACCTGGATCGTCAGCGCGAACCCGACGAACGGGACGAACCAGGCCAGCCGCGACGGATCCCGGGTCGCTCCCGCGATCGCCGTGACTGTGCATGCACTGCGATCCGTCGGGCACAGATCCGCCTCGATTGGCAGTATCGCCACCCCCTCGAGCGTGCCGAGGTCCGAGCCGACCAGCAGTGCCGCCTGCTGTGCCTGGACCCAGCCAAAGCTCCGGTCGTCCCAACTCGCGTACTCCCCGAACCCGACGATCCCGCAGGCGAGCAGGAACAGCGCGCCGGTCAGTGTCCGAAACACCCGGCGATTGGCGGCCGCGAACCACTGGAGCGCCGAAGGCCCCTGCCTGGACGGATCGACGACCACTAGTCGACCGTTCTTGGTCGCCGACCGAAGATAGTCGGTTGCCCGCACGACGAACGCGCCGAACGCGAACACGAACAGCGGCGCACCGCTGAGGTACCACAGCCCGTGGGGAAACTCCGCCATATACCCGTAGACGAACCATCCGTCGCTCCCCGCCGAGGCCAGCGACACCTCGAGGCACGCGGCGCCGGCCATCCGCGCGAGAACCAGGGTGAGCAGCCCGCATAGCAAGAACCCAGCGATCAGCAGCCAGCTCAACCGACGCACACGCCGGCCGTGGCCCGCCAGGAGCCAGCGACCGGCGGGGTACGCGTCCCACTCGCTCAACAGGGGATACCGCGGCTCTGGCGCGCGCGACGGACCGCCGTCACCGGGTTCACGCGGGACCGACGGCGGCTTCGGCCTCGGTACCGTCGGGTCGTCCGCCTCCGCAACCTCGTGCCACTGCGCCCGCAGCAGCGCCAATGCCTCGGTGTAGCTGGGGCGTTCGCGGATCAACACCACGAACAGCTCGGACACGGCGCCGCGCTCGCAGACTGCGGCGATGAAGCTCTCCGCTACGCTCCCGGACGACGCATTCATGCCCGGGAGCTCGTGCTGCAGGTCGGGGAAGTCGAGTTTTGCGAGCCGCTCGAGCTCTTCGCGCGTGAACCGATCGACGAGAAACGACCAGAGTTTCCTCTCTCGTGTCACGCTCGCCACCATACCACCGCGCTCGAGCGGACGGTTGAGGGCTCCGCGCTACGGCGCTGGCAGCCGCCCGAGCGTGCGCCAGGCCTCGCGCGTGACCGCCGGATGGGTCGTCCGCGAACGTTGTCGCCAGGGTCACGCGCGAGGCACTTGGCAGCGAGGCCGCCTACTCGGCGGCCCTCGGCGTCCCGTACTTCTCCCGGCACGCGAAGCTGTGGCTCGAGCGCCTCAACGCCGCCACCGGTTCCACCACGGACCCGCGGATCCGTGGCGGCTACGCCTCATCAACACGATCCGGCCATTGCGCCCGGACCATCTCGGCGATCTCGTCGAGCTTGTGGCCTTGGGCTTTCATCTTCATCACGAAGCGGGCCCGCTCGATGGCCTCGTAGGGCCAGCGGGTCCGAACGCCGTCGCGGCCGTCGGAGAACAGCGTTGGCTTGGGGAGGAGGCCGCGGAGGACCCACAGCCGGAGGGTCTGGCGCTGCAGGCCGGTGACGGCGACCAGCTCATCGTTGGTGGCGAAGCGGGGCATGGGCAGCGATTGCGCGAAAGAGCGCCGTGAAATTATCGTTGACAGGCTGCACGCCTGGGGCTAGTGGTTGATAGCGAATGGGTCGTGAACGGGCACAGATCAGGTCTTGTCTGGATGGCTCAGCCGTCCCCCTGGGTCTTCGCGGCCTTGGGCGGTGGTGGCCAGCGTTCCAGCACCATCTCCTTGATCTCTTCCATGGTGTGAAACTCCGCGCGACGCTCGACGATGAACCGTGCGCGCTCGAGTGCCTCCAGCGGCCACAGGGAGCGGGTGCCGCGGCCGTTGGACGACGTGATCTTGGGGCGCGGCAGCATCTTGTCGCGGACCCACTTGTAGAGCGTGTCCCGCGACACTTTGGCGACCGCGATCATCTCTTCGTTGGTCGCGTAGGTCCTGGGCTTGCTGTCTTCGGACGGCTCGTCGGGCATCGGCATTACCGTAAAGGATCGGACAACGTCGCACCAGGGACGGGGTCGGGGTCGACACCGGTGGTGTGCGCAGCTCCGCTCGCGCGCCATCATAGCGAATGGGAAAGGAAAAAGCCATGTTAGCGTCGCTTGCAAAGCAATCGGAAGCGGAGGCTGACCCCTTCGAGTGCGTCGTTCTCGACGTGAAGGTGCGTGCGCCGGGCTTCTACACCGCGGCCTACCGAACCTACTACGTGGCCCAGGCGGGCTCCGTGTACCTGCTAAGGGCGCCGGGGCAGCGCGCAACCCTCCTCCAACTCGACGATCTCCCGGCGGGCGCCGACCTGGACCCGGGCGCCGGACACGACCGAGTGATGCGGCACCTCGCCGACGCTGTCGAGGCGCTCGGCCACCGGATGCTCCTCGGGGAGGCAGGCCAGTGACCCCGATCGACCGCCGCACAGCTCGTCGCGCGGAGCTCGAGCGAGATCACCGTCTCGTGACCGCCGCCCTCGTCGGCGCGCTCCGGCAGATCCTCCAGCGCGCCACGACGACTGCCACCGATCCAGAGCACCTGTGGCAGGACGTCCAAGGCGCGCTGGAGACGAGCCGTGAAAACTTCCGCCGACTGAACAACGCGCGGATCAACATGCGGGCAGCCCGCTTCGCGCAGCGCTTCGACGACTCGATGGCGCTGCCGCAAGCTCTGGTCTGCTATCGCCACCGCGGCAACTATCGCGGCGAATTCCGGTCCATGGCGGCGCTGGGCGCCCTTCTGCGCCGCTCGCGGGAGGTTCCTGAAGTTGTGGTGAGTCCGCAGGAGACGGCAAGGTTCGCCGAGGATCTACACCTCCGCGGCGAGTTGTGGACCTTCGACCTCGACGACTCCATCCACGTCTTCACAACGCCCCACAGCCCCAGCGATGCCGCTTTGGTGCGTCTGCGTCCGCCCCGGGCCGCCGTCCGCGTGTGCGACGAATCGACTTCCACAGTTCTCTGATGCCCGCGACTCGCTCCGCGAGTTCGACCTCAAGCCACGTGACCTGCTGACCATGCACCGCGCTCCTGCGAGCGCCACGGGAGGAATTTGCTGTGAAACGAACCTCGATGTTCCGGGCCGCCGTGTCGGCCCTGGTGTTCTCGCTCGCCTGCTCGCCGGACGACGTCGCTGTCGATGGTTCGACGGCGCCCGACCCCGACCCCGACCCCGACCCTGACCCCGAGCCCGGCCCTGACCCCGCGCCAAAGCCCGATCGGCCTCCGTCGCCACCGTCCGACGAAAGCCCCGGCTCGCCTGGCGCCCCCTGCCTGCTCGACGCCGACTGCGGCTCGGACACCTTCTGCGAGCTGCGGGTCTGCGTCGCCGGCTGCCCCGACGCGGCCCTGTGCGACGCCGACGAAGTCTGCGATCCGCATGGGCGCTGCGTCGCAACCGAGGGCGAGGTCCCGGAGGACCAGCACGCCGGTTCGCCGGTGCTCACCGACCGGTTCACCGTCCTCGCGGTCGGCGAGACCCAGGCGCGCACCATCCTCCACAACGCGGGCACGCAGACGCTGACGTACCGCCTCGCGGCCGAGAACGCTGCGGTGATGCTGGACACCGCGTCGGCAACACTCGCGCCAGGCGAAGAGGTCGAGCTGATCGCAGACGTCGATCTCGCCGCGCCCGCGCCGGCCGATCGCGTGCTGCCGATTCAGATCATCACCAGCGGCGGGGCCGTCCTGTGGGCGCTCACGCTCGACACCTGGCTCGCCGCCGGCAACTTCCGCGGCGCCGTGAGCTTCGACATCGACGGCCTGAGTCTGGGGAGCAGCCGCCTCGCCCTCGACCTCGAGTTTCGCGACGACGGCACGATCGTCGGTCGCAACGACGACGAGGCGAGTCTCCTGTGGCCGCAACCGCTGGCGCTGACGGGCACCTGGAACACCGCCGGCGACGTCTCGATCGTGCTGCGCGACCGCCTGCCGGCCGACAGCTGGCGCCATAGCCCGCTCGCGCGCGAGCTGGGCCGCGAGCTCGTGTTGACCGGCAAGCGCACCGCCACCGGCCTCTCGGGCACCGTGATCGAGACGATCACGGGCCTCCGCGCCACACCCGTTGCGATCGAGGGCACCTTTTCACTGCATCATCGCGGCCCACTCACGGGCATCGTCCACGCACCCGACTTCACCCCCAAGGACGCCACGGCGCCGGACTGGCTCGCGCCTCCTGATCTCGACGCGGAGGCGTGCGACGACCTCGGCGTCGACTTCGGCACCGCGCCGAAGCTGCTCAAGCCCTCCCTCGCGTGTAACAAGTGCATGGATGGCACCTGCACGGCGGACGACATGTATTCCTGCGGCGCCGCGCTGCGGGCCGCCGGTTACAACCTCGCGCCCGTGCTCGCCGCATTGCACGGCAGCGGCGACGTGAAACCTCCCACCGGATCGTGGACCTGGGACGACTGCGCCGCGCAGGTCCCCGAGTACAACGACGAGCGCCGGGCCTGCCTGGACATCGCCGCGCTGCACTGCGCCCACGCGCTGGTACGCCGCGGGCCCGCCCAGCAGCCCGGTCCCGTCGGCGACCTGTTTCGCAGCCTGGCGGCCGTATTCGCCGCTGACGAGGCCATCGCCGCCGATCTCCTGGCGACCGAGGCTCAGATCGACACCGCGTTTGCGTTCAAGGACGAGGTCGGCGAGCCGCTCGCGGATGCGTTCACGCGCGAGCTGGCGATCCTCACCGCAGATCGCGAGCGCCTCGCCGCCGCGCTGGCCCCGACGCTCGCGCCAGCCTACGTCGACGCCCTCGCGTGGATCGAGGACGCCGACCTCGAACAGCCCACGGCCAACGCCCACCTCGCGCCGCTGCAGCTCACCGCCGACTTCGCGCGGACCACGGCGCAGTGGGCCCGGCTGGCTCACCGCGCCGGCCAGAACCCCGGCGACGTGCGGGCCGCGGTGCGCCTCGCAATGATCGCCGTTCACGCCGCGGGTGCCGAGCTGCATGCACGCCTCGCGGCCAACCCCGCGGCCGCGGGGGGGGGGGGCCCCCCCGGCCCCCC
>JBGAUO010000028.1:9876-46775 GCA_044228605.1 Nannocystis sp.
GACAACCCCGCCGCGACCACTGGCCTGAACGCCCTCGGCCCCGCCATCCAATTGCTCGCCACCGTCCACGCCGAGCTCGCCCCCGGCACCTCGACCTTCGGTTACCCCGCAGCCTACGTCCCGCTCGCGCTCGGCCCCGAGGACATCGCCCACAACCGCAGCAACTTCGACGCCGTCCAGGCGCTCGCCACCGACGAGATCACACAGTTCTCGCAGGTCGCCGCGGATGCCTGGCAAAAAGCCCGCGACTACGAGCTGAAGACCCACGCGCTCGCGGCCACCGAGTTACAGATCTCGACGGAGTACGACGCCAAGCTGCGCGCGCTGTGTGGCAGCCTCCCGGGCAAGACGACGCCGGCTCTGGCGACCTGTGGCGATCAGGGCGGACAGATCGCCGAGCTGCGCGCGGCCGCCAAGGCCGCCGGCCTTCGCATCCGCCACGCCGCCCAGGCCGCCGAGAACAACCTGTACGCGGTCGCGGTCGAAGAGGAGCGCTTTGGCCGTGTCATCGAGATCCAGCTCGATCTCGGCGCGGAGATCGAGGCCGCCCACGGCCGCATCTTCCAGGTCAAGGACCAGTACGGCGAGCAGCGCTCGGCTGTCGAGCAGGCCGAGGCCCTGGCCGAGTGCGGCCGCATCCGCGACAACAGCCTCGCCGAGGCCGAGGCGCTCCAGGCCGGTTGTAACAGCCAGATGGTCGCCCAGATCACCTCGGGCCCGACCATCTTCGGCGTCACGATCCCCAACATCGCCGGCCTCATCGCCGCCGGGGCGGAGTGCGAGGCCAAGAAGGCGAGCCTGGAGACGACCACCGCGAACCAGTGCAAGAGCGTGCTCGGACAGGCGGGCCTCCAGAGCGCGCGCGACGAGCTCCAGCGCGGCGAGGATCAGGAGATCATGACGATCAACGCCGAGATCGACGCGGCGATCCGCAGCAGCGATCTCGAGGTACAGCGCGCCGCGTCGGTCGCTCTGATCAAGAACATCCGTGCCGAGGGCCTGCTCCTGATGATCGAGACCGAGGAGGCCGAGCTGGCGCAGAGCACCGCCACAACGGCCATGTTGAGCGCCTACAAGGAGACCGCCGCGCTCCTCCAGGACAGGGCCCGCACGCTGGGCCTGATGATCGAGGACAGCCCGGACAACGCCCTGACGCGCCCGCATTTCCTGCAAGCCCGCCTTGAGGCCGCGAGCCGCGTGTTGCCGGCACGCGAGCGGACGATCCGCCGGGTGTACCTCGCGCTGCGTGCTCTCGAGTACGAGCTGAATCAAGAGCTGCCCGCGCTGCGTGAAACGCTCGCCGCGGCGCGCTCGCCCGAGGACATCACCGGCCTGATGACCTGCCTCTCCGGGATCGCGGAGGACTACCGCCTCGAGCACGGCTACGGCCAGCCTTACGTCACCGAGGTCAGCCTGCGCGCCGACATCTTCGGCATGACCACCGACATCCCGGACGTCGACGGCAGCCCCGCGACGCCGGCCGAGCAATTCGCCGCGCTGCTGCAAGACCCCTTGCACGGCCAGGCGGACGGCGGCGTCGCGCTGCCCTTCGCGCTCTCGGCGTTCGAGCACGCCCTGTTTTCAAGCTGGCTGTGCGACGACCGGATCGACCGCATCGAGGTCAAGCTCGTCGGCGACTACCTCGGCGACAAAGAGGCCGAGGTCTTGCTGACTCGCCAGGGCCTCGCGGGGGTGCGTCGCTGCGACGGCGCCGACCTCCCGCAGTGGTCCGCCTACGTGCCGTACTCGTTCGAACGGGAGCAGCTCGTCATTCAGGCCGGCGTCAACGACTGGGGCACCGCGGGGCCGAACGCCGGATACGCCGCCTGGCCTGTGCATGGCGAGCAGTGGACCCTCACGATCCCACCGGCCGATCAAGCGCCCGCGAATCTCGACCTCGACCTCGCGCACGTCTCCGACGTCGTGCTGCGCCTGCATCACCGCGCCGGCACGGTCGAGCCATCGGGCCAGGGCACCTTTACCCCGGGCTGCGGGTGACACCATGGCCACCCCACGCATCATCCCCGCCTCCTCGCTGCGTCCGGGCCTGGCGACGATCGTCGTCTCGCTCCCCGGGCGAACCATTCGTAGCCGCGTGTTCATGGTCGAGCTGCGGCCCCACGGCGTGGTGAACGTCGCGTTCACCTCCGGGGACATGATCACGCTCTCGGCGCGGACCATGGTCGGCAGCATCGAGGCATCGCCCACGATCGCCCGCGCGCGGCGTCGGTCGCCCGCTGCTTAAACGCGCCCTCACCAGGCGCACGGACGCGCCAGCAGTGGAGATGTTCGGCGGCCCTCGGAGCGCCACGCCCTCCAAAAATCGCTCTCGACCTCGCCGCACTTCGCTTGAACCCGCGCGACCACCACCGCAACCGACTGACCGGCCGAGCGCGCCGACCTCGAGCATCCGCCCTCGGACTCGCCGCATCCCCGCATGAACCCGCGCGACCACCACGCCACCGCCTCACCGGCCGGTCGCATCAGCCTCGAAAGATCGCCCTCGATCTTCGCCCCGTGTCCGCTTGAACCCGCGCGACCACCACCCTCCGACCCATCGGCCGCGTCGCCGCCCGGCCGCCTCGAGTCACCTGCCCTCGGCGCGCTCGCGCGCCGTCTGGCGGGTCGGGCCGCGGTGTCTGGCGGGTCGGGTCGGGGGTGTCTGTTGGGTCTGTTGGCCGAGTCTGGTGAGTCTGTTGGGTCTGTTGGTCGCGTCTGTTGGGTCTGGCGGGTCGGGTGCAGCACCGCGCGCAAGAACCCAGTGGCGCCGCTCAAATGATTTTTTCCACCGATCGCGACGCGTCGGCGAGTGCCGCACACCTCCCGGTCCACCCACTTTCCGAAAGTTTCCACGATGCACCTCCGCATTCCGTGTCCGATCCTGGCGCTGGCGCTGGCGCTGTCCGCCGTCACGGCCCGCGCCGACACCAGCGCCACCCTGCCGACCGCGATCAACCTCCCGCGCGGCCCCGCGTCGCTCGAAGGCTTCGGCCAGGGCTACGACCTGAGCCCGGCGAGCGGCCTCCCGTCGCTCAGCTACGCCCTCGAGGTCCCGCCCGGCCGCGCCGGTCTCGTCCCGGAGCTGGCGCTCCACTACACCGCCGGCGAGAGCGCGGGCGCCCTGGGCCTCGGCTGGTCGCTCGGTCTCCCCGCCATCGAGCGCTCGCTCCGGCGCGGCATCCCGGACTACGGCGCCGCGCCCACCTGGACCCTGAAGGGCCTCGGCGGCGGCGAAGAATTGGTCGAGACCGAGCCCGGCATCTTCCGCGAGCGCATCGAACAGGGCGCGCCGGTGGTTGTCCGCGAGCTGCCCGGCGGCGCGATGTCGGCGCTCGCCACGGACGGCACCGGCTACTTCTTCGGCCTCACCGCGGACGCCCGTCTCGCCAGCGGCGACGACATCTTCCGGCTCGAGCTCTCCGCGATCACCGACGTCCACGGCAACCGGGTCGACTTTTCCTACACGCGCATCGCCGGCTCGGACGCGCCGCTCGTGACAGCCATCACCTGGAACGACGGCCACGCCGCTGTCCGCCTCACGTACGAGGCGCGCCCCGACCTCGTCCGCACGCGCGCGCCAGGTTTCCCAGTGATGCTCGGCCACCGACTCGCCCACGTCGAGACCGAAGTCGACGGCAAAACCGTGCGCACGACCTCGCTGACCTACACGCGCGACGTGTTCACGCCGAGCAGCGTGCTCGCCCGCATCGAGACCGTCGCCCCCGACGGCGCCGCGCTCCCGGCCTGGCACCTGACCTACACGGCCAGGCCCGACGCGCCGACGCTCACCACGCTGTCCAACGCGCCCGCGCTCGATCCGACCGCCGACGGCCGCGCCTGGGTCGACATCGACGGCGACGCGCTACCCGATCTCCTGGACGCGACGCCCGGCACCTGGCGCTACCGCAAGGGCCTCGGCACCAACCTGTCCGCCGCGTGGATCAACATCCCCGCGCCCGCAATCTCGATCAGCAAGTCTGCCCGCTTCGCCGACCTCACCGGCGACGGCGTGCAAGACATCCTCGCGCAGCCCGGCGAGGGCGACCTGTGGGCGTACACCGGCGGCGACACCCCGTTCGCCGCCGCCGCGCAGGTCCCTCTGGACCTGAGCTTCGACCTCTCGGCCCAAAATGTCGCGCTCGTCGATCTGAACCTCGATGGCCGCGTCGACATCTTGCGCCACGACGACGCCGACGCGTGGATCTGGCTGCGCAACTACGACACCCCCGGCTACACCGCCGCCGACGCCATCCCCCCGCCCCCGCCGGGTATGCGCCTGGGCGACCCTGGTGTCCAACTCGCCGACCTCGACGGCGACCGCCTCCCCGACCTCGCGCGCATCATGCCGACCGACAGCCGCGTGCTCGTCGCCACTCACGAGGGCCTCGGCATCTTCGGCGAGCCCGCCGACATGGCCGGCGTCCCGGAGATGACCGAACACGATCGCTGGGAGCTCGCCGACATCACCGGCGACGGTGCGGCCGATCTCCTGCGCATCGGCCACAAGTCTGCCGACCTGTGGGTCAGCCAGCACGACAACAGCTTCGCCGCCGCTGCTTCAATCTCGTGGCCCGACCTTGGCGCCGATGAGCTCGTGATCCTGAGCGACGTCGACGCCAGCGGCACGATCGACCTCCTACGCGTCGACCCCCAGAGCACGAAGCCCTGGCGCGTGTGGTCCTTCGCCGAGCGGCCCGGCCTCCTCGCCACCCTGCGCACCGACCTCGGCTACGCACGCGCCTTCACCTACCGCTCCGCCGCTGCCCTGGCGGTCGAGGACGCCGCACTCGGCACCGCATGGGCAACGACTCCGCCGACCCCGACCGCTGTGCTCGTACAGTCGTCGGAGTCCGACGCGCACTCGCCCTGGACCAGCACGGCCCGCCACCGCGTCCGCAACGGCTGGTACGACCCCGCTCGCGGGGAATTCCGCGGCTTCGCCGAGCAGCGCGACGAACACCCCGGCGACATCTGGACCGAGCCCTCGACACTCACCCGCAGCTACGACCTCGGCCAGCAAGACGAGGCACGCAAGCTCCAGCTCCTCGCCAGCGAGACCCACAGCCCCCGCGGTGTTCTCACCCGCGAGCTGCACACCCTCGAGATCGAATCGCCCGCCTCCGGCGTCCAGGCTATCCGCCGCACTGCCACGGACGTGTTCCACATCGAAGCGGGTCCCGAGACCACCGCCGCGCGCGTCCGCACCGAGTGGGACCACGACCCCTTTAATAATGTCCTCGAGGAGCGCGCCCTTGGCCGCGTCGATCGCAAGACCGGCGCCGACATCCCCGGCGACGAGCGCATCACGACCAACATCTACGCCGAGCCCACGTCGCCGGACGCTCCGCGCGACCGCCTCGCCGAGCAGATCGTCGCCGACGCCGACGGCGTCCAGCTCACCGCGACGCGGACCTACTACGACGGCGACCCTGAGGTCGGGCTCCCGCTCGGCCAGCTCGGCTCGCGCGGCCTGATCAGCCGCAGCGAGACCTGGATCGCCGACGACCAGTGGGCCCCGACCCTGCGTCAGACCCACGACGCCCGCGGCAACGTCGTCCGCGTGCGCGACGCGGAGGGCGGCACCATGACCCGCCAGTTCGACGCCCTCGGCCTGTTCCCGATCGAGAAGCGCGTCGCCATCGACGACGGCGACCTCGTCACCGCGGCGACCTGGGACCCACGCTCGGGCCAACCGACCGCCGTCACCGCGCCGAGCGGCGCAACATCGTTGTTCACGTTCGACGGTCTCGGCCGCCTCACCGCCGAGATCCTGCCCGGCGACACTCTTGATCTCCCGACCCGCCACCACAGCTACCACTTCGCACCGGGAACCCGCCCCTCCGTCGTCACGGAGCTGCGCCGCGTCAGCGGTGAGCCCGACGTTGAGCGCACCGTCCAGCATCTCGACGGACTCGGCCGCCCGATGGCCCGGATCACCCATGACGATACCGGCGAGGCCGCCATCCTCGCCGAGGCGAACATCTACAGCGCCAACGGCCAGGTCGCCGAGCAGATCGAAGGTCAAGCGCTCACCGCCGCAGCGCTCGAACCCGGCGCCACGGTCACGCCGGCTGCGATCTGGCCGCGCACCCGCAGCGAGCACGACGCGCTCGGCCGCCTCGTCTTCGAGCGCGACCCCGACGGCCGCGAGCACCAAACCACCCACGGCCCGCTGTGGACGGAAGCCCGCGATCACGAGGATCTGCACCCCACGCCGCCCTACACCGACGCCCCGGAGCGCTCGATCGTCGACGGTCTCGGCCGCCTGGTCCGAGTCGAGCACACGCTCGCCGGCCGCAACATCCCTCACCACTACACTCACGACGGCGCCGGCCGCCTGCTCGCGTACACCGATCCCGCGGGCCACCTCTCCCGCTACACACGCGACGGCGCCGGCCGCCTCATCGCGGTCGACAACCCGGACGCGGGTCGCATCACGCAGCGCTTCGACCTCGCCGGCCGCATCATTGAGCGGATCAACGCCACGGGTGCCCGCATCACCTGGTCCTACGACGGCGCCGGCCGCCTCCTCGAACAAAGCAGCTTCGATCCAGCGGGTACCAAGATCAGGGCCGCCACGCTGCACTACGACCACGCAGAGGACCCCACCGCCAAGTTCGAACGCGGTCAGCTCACCGCCGTGGACGACGACGCCGGCCACGCCTCATTCACCCACGACGCCCGCGGCCGCGTCGTCCACATGTCCCGCCTCTTCGCCGCGCAGGATGGACCGCTCACCTTGAGCACCACGACCGAGTACGACGCCCAGGACCGGGTCATCCGCGAGACTTACCCGGACGGCAGCCCGCTCGAGCGCGAGTACACCGCCCGCGGCCTCGAGCGACCGCTCGCCGGCTGGACCACCGCCGCGGCCTGGGACGCGCGCGGCCGCTGGACCAGCCTCGCCATCACCCCCGACCTCACCCTCACGCACGCGCTCGACTACACCGGCCGCCTACAAACCCAGCAAGTCCGCCACGGCGACGCGAAACTCCTGGACCTCGCCCACACCTACGACGTCGCCGGTCTCCTCGCCGAGACCCGCGACCTCGCTGGCCCCACGCCGCAGACCCCCGCGCTCGCCCAGCGCTTCGCGCACGACGACCTCCACCGCCTCACGCACGCCGCCGGACCCTATGGCGAGCAGTCGTTCAACTACTCGGACGACGAGAACCTGCTCACCCTCGCGGGCGTCTCGCTGACTTACGACGGCCCGCAGCCCCACGCCGTCGCGCAGGCCCGCGGTCAGCAGTTCACCTACGATGCCGCCGGCCAGCTCGTGCGCGTCACCGGCGAGGGCCCCGTCTCCGCAGGCGCCTGGCAATTCGACCCGCACGGCCGTCTCCACGCCTTCACCACCGACGACGGCCGCCGCACCGAGCGCATCTACGACCACGCGGGCAAGGAGACCATCCGCCGCGAGTACGACGCCGCCGGCAAGCTCGCCCACGAGACCCTCTACTTCACACCCGCCGCCGAGGTCCGCGACGGCCAACTGGTGCGCTGGGTGTTCTGGGCCGGCGAGCGCATCGCCGAGTCCCCCACCGACATCCCCCGGGGAGACGAGCCGCTGCCCGCCGCGGCGATGATCACGGGCCTCCTGCTCCTCCTGCTCCTCCGCTCCCTGCACGTCGCTCTCGCGCGTCTGCGGCGAACCCTCGGCATCTTCGCTCGCCCGCTGCGCCACGCACCGACCTCCGCGATGCTCGCCCTCGCCGCCATGAGCTGCGGCGACGACCGCACGGGCAACCTGCGCCCCGACGCCCAGACCCGCTACCACATCGCCGATCGCCTCGGCAGCGCCGCCCTCGTCCTGGACCACGACGGCGAGGTCATTGCCCGCGACCTGCACGCCCCCTACGGCACCGCCGCGATCGCCTGGCGCGCCGAGCAACAACCCGGCCCCACCTACCGCTTCACCGGCAAGGAAGATCACAGCCTCGCCAGCGCCGTCAGCATCGGCGCCCGCCAGTACCTGCCGGCGCTCGGCCGCTGGGCGAGCCCCGACCCGCAATTCCTGCTCGACCCCGACGCGCAGCTCGCCCGCCCCGGCGAGCGCAACCTCTACGTCTACGCCGGCAACGGCCCGGTCCAGCACATCGACCCCACGGGCTACGGCTGGATCTCCATGGCGGTCAAGCTCGTCAAGGCGGGCGCCAAGGCCGTCTACAAGGGCTACGACAAGGTCGACGAGTTCAGCGGAATCGTCGACGACGCCGCGACCGTCGTCAGCTCGCAGGCCGGCATCGGCAGCCGCGTCCTCTCCGCCCTGTCCCTGGCCAGCGAGGCCCTGCCGATCAGCGCGGGCGACGTCAAGGACGGGTACCGCTGGTTTCGGGGCGGCGAACGTGCCCTCGACGTCGCCGCCGAGGCTCGTGCCGGCCAGCGCTCGGCCTGGGAGATGGCGCGTGAGCTCAGCAGCGGCTCAACCTCGCCGAAAGCCACGACGGCGTACGTGAGGCCCTCTCATGCTACAGTTCCCGCCCAACGCAGAGCTGTCCAGGGCCAACCATGTGTCACGTGCGGAGCTACAGCGCCTAAGATGTACGCCGACCACAAGACGCCCCTCGTAAAAGAGCACTATGAGACTGGCAGCATCGACCGGGTCAGGATGCGCTCGGTGACAGCCGTACAGCCGCAGTGTCCGAGGTGCTCGAACGGGCAGGGTGGGGACCTGCAAAAATACGGACGGGAAATGAAAGGAAAGCTCCCATAGTGACATCCACACGCGACCTGACACCCGCTCAACGGGCAATCTGCGCCAAGTACGGCGCACGTTTCTCGCCAATCGATCCCAAGCTTAAGGTCGGGGTCAACATCAACCTGCGCACAGGACTTCAGCCCCTCAACGGTTTACGCCATCCGCAAGAGGGGGATACGTGCGGCTGGTACCTCTGGGCAGGCGAGGAGTTGACCGAAGCCCCGGACTTCTTCGTTCCCCTCCACGCCATTCATCTGGCTGACTGGTGCCCGCTCGTCCTCCCCTACCTCGCTTTGCCGCCAGGCTGGAGGTTCCTGATCGCCGAGGGGCACGAGGATGTCTGGTTCGACGCTGCGCTGCTGTCGGTCGAGCCGACTTCGCACTCGAACAACGTTCGGACACATGGAGGGGGAGATGACAGCGGGACGCGGCCGCGCTAACGCCGGTTCGGCGCTGCCGCAGCTTCACGCACCCCATGACAGCGGCGCGCAGTCGCGCTAGGCTGAATGCCCCCATGCGTGCCTCCTTCTCCTCTGTCGCTCTGCTAGCCATCACGGCCTGTGGCGACGCCCCAGCCGCCACCGGCTTCTCGAGTGGCGTCGGGTCGGTCGCAACTTCGCCGGGTGGATCCAGTAGCTCGACGGCTGACCTGTCCTCGACCTCGGCCTCGACCTCGACCTCGACCGGGGAGGCGAGCGCCTCGACTACCTCAACCAGTTCGAGCTCAGCCGTCGATAGCACCCCGGTCCTCGACATGGCCATGCCCGACTTCGGCCCGCAACAGCCCGAGGGGTGCAAGGGGAAGATCGACTTCTTGTTCGTCATCAGCGCCGATAGCACGATGAAGAACCAGCAAGCGCAGCTCATCGAGAGCTTCCCCGGCTTCATGAAGGCGATCGAGGATCAACTCCCCGGCTTCGACGTCCACATCCTCTCGGCCGAGGATGGCTACTTCCTTCAGGAAGACTGCAAGCTCTGCAAAGCAGACTGTGATCCCAACGGCTCCCCCCCGCTCTGCGGCGCCGTCCTCGAACTCTGCGACAAAAAAAGCGGCGCCGGAGGCACGTTCCCGTCGGGTGAAGGGGCATCGAATCGGCGGTGCAAGCTCGCCAGCGGGGCCCGCTACATCGACAGCTCCGAGCCCGATCGCACCGCGGCGTTCACCTGCATCGCGCAGCTCGGGATCGACGGCGCCGCCGGCACAGCCGAGCGCATGGTCAAAGCCCTCGAAGGACCTGTCGACTGCAACGACGGCTTCTTGCGTGATGACGCGCTGCTCGTCGTCACGCTCATCCAGGACACGTATGACCAGGACTCGCTCGGCACCGTCGAGTCCTGGAAGAAGGCCCTGCAAGACGCGAAGGGCGGAGATGATGACGCGTTCGCCTTGCTGGTGCTGTCGACCGACATCGACGTGGGCTACCACCAGCTCTGCCATTACAATGAGTATGATCCCGAGAAAAATCGGTTGCGTCTGCTCGTGGAGAGCGTCGAACATGGATTCATCGGCTCGATCTGCGCGCCTAGCTATGCGCCATTCTTCGCCGAGACAGTCACCTCCCTGGTGACGCTCTGCGAAGACTTCGTCCCTCCGGGATAGGGCGAGCTACGGGTGGAAAACCCGAACCGCGGCGTAGGGCTTTCCGTTCGCCGTCCGCATGCCTCCACCGGCGCAAAAACCCCGTGTGTCACAGACGACGGCACCCACGGCGTCCACGCCTGCAACGCCCTGCTCGTACCACGTACGCAGGCCGATCTTGCCAGGCACCGTGAAGACCTGAGCGTCTGCCTCACCCGAGATCCGCGCGCCGCCACTGACGATCTTCCCCTCGCGGTCGCACGCGATGCCGTTCGTCTGCGTCCAATTTAACGCATCGGGGCGCACGTCGGCGAAGGTCCCGTCGCCGTTGAACCACAAGATCAGCGGCTCAGGCTTGGCATCGTCCGGGCCACGATCCCAGCCCCCAGTGATGATCTTTTCGCCACAAAGTGAGATCGAGCGTGCCGCGTCGTTGATCGCGTGAACACCCCAGGAAGTCCAGAGCGGCTCGGGGTAGCCCAGCGGCTGCACTTTCGCCATAAAGGCCCGATGATAGATATTCCCTTCATCGTCTTTGAGCTCCCGCTCACCGACGACGAACGCCACACCGCCCTTGACGAGTACGGCGCGGGCCCACTCGCTCCGCGCATTAAATTCATCTGGCTGTTCGTCCTGCGAGAACGGAGCCTTGAGGGACTGTGACGCGACTGTGACGGATCTTCCAAATGCCTGGTAGGTCCAGGCCATCGCGTCCGTGCGCACGGGGTTCTTGCTCGTGCGCCGCCAGCCGACACCGACCAGCCGGTTGCTGTACGAGCCAGTGAAGGCAGCGAGCCCGGCGAGCTCATCCCCGCTTGACCCGGTCTTCTCCCACAGCCGCGCGCCGTCGGAGTTCAGCAAGGCGACGTACGGCTGCGTCTCGCCGTCGACGATCAGGTTCCCGCCGATCGCCAGGTTCCCGACCTCATCGATCGCCACGGCCGCCCCGCTCGACGCGAGGTCGCCAAGAGCGGCATCGCCGGTCCAGTCGGCGAGGGTCTTGGGCCAACCAGGCAGTACGACCTCGCAGTAGTCAGGATCGAGGGCCCACGCTGTCAGCTTGAGACCAGCGCCGATGTCGCGCGAACCCACCACGTAGATGGCGTCGCGGGTGTACGCCAGTGCCGCGACGACACTGGCGTTCGCATCGCTGTCCTCGAACAGGCACTTCTGGACGCCAGGCTGCGGGAGTTGGACCGTGAGCTCGGTCGTCTTGGTGGCCTTGAGGCCCTCGGCGTCCTCGACCTCGATGCCAAAGGTGTGCGGGAAGTTAAACTTCGCCGAGAGCGCCTCGTAGACGAATGGGAACTGCTCCGGTGGACCCTCGAAGATCTGCTCGCCGTTCAGGCTCAAGCGCGCGACCACAACGTCGGTGCTGGCCATCAACGTGATCTTCGACGCGCCGGCCTCCTTCAAATGGGACGGGTCAGCCACGAGCTCGACCGTCGGCGGATCGTTGACAGGCTCGCCCGACGAGCCGGTCTCGTTGGTCGCGCTCAAGCCGTCGCTGACAGGGTTCGTGCTCTCCTCGCCGGTCACGGTCTGCACTCCCGGGCCGTCCGCGCCCGCGCCTGACGTGGTCGGTGTGCCCGGCTCGCCCGTGGAGGTCGAGCTCGTGCCCGTGTCGATCGGCGCCAGCCCGACGCCGTCCTGGTACGCCTGCTCGATGCAGCCTGCGAGCACGAGTGAAATCAGCGCCGGCCTGAAGATCGTCGAGTAGTCCCGCATGATCGTCTCCTCAGAAGCGTACCCGAAGCACCGCGCCGCCCCCAAGCCGGCCGGCGTGGGGTTGCAGGTCGAACTTGCGGCTCATCTTCTTGCGCGTAGCCAGCAGCGCCACGCCCGCGGACAACGAGATCACCCCCGCGATGCCCACGCCGATGGCGGCGTTGCGGATCTGTAGCCCGTCGTCGCGGAGCGCGTTGAACGCTTGCCACTCGCCGTCGGTGAAGGTGTCGCGGCCCTCGGCCTTCACCGCGGCCGACATCCGCCGCATCGCGCTGGCGTGCTGCGCCTGAAACTCGAGCGCACCCGCGAGTGCGCCGACAAACCCCAGGCCGAGGCCCGTCAGCACCGCTCCCGATGCGGTCTGGGCTCGCCAGCGCCGCGCCGCCGGCGTCACGGATCGCGGCTGCGGTTCCACCGTGACCGTCTCGCCCAGCGCAGGAGTTGTTGACTGCTCGGCGAAGTCATCATCGGTCAGCGTGGCGACGACGAGCGCGCGAGGCGACCCGGACTTGTCGAAGCGACAGTTTGCCCGCCGGGTGGTCCGAGCGTCTGCCTGCAGGCGGCGCAGATCGTCATCGACGGTGTCCCGCCAGTAGCTCGCCTGCTCCTCGTCGTTGAACTCGCCCTCGTGCACCACTCGCTCCGCGATCTTGAGCGCCCAGCACAGGCGCGAGGGATTCTGCGTGGCCAGATACGCGGAGTCGTAGTTCGTGTGCGCCCTGTCGAGCTCGCTGCGCCGGTTCACACCCGGCATCTCAGCGAGCTTGACGTAGGCGTCGCCAGCGTCCCCGAACATCGCCTGGGCCTCGAGTCCCTCGGCGGCGGCTCGCTGGGCGACCACCGCGGGCGGCTCGGCCGGCGGCTCGGAACCAGTGGCCGGAGGTTGCGCGAGCAAGAACACGACGATTGAGCTGAACATCGACAGCATCTCCTACTTCGGCGCCACGCGCTTGTTCTTGAAGAAGGTGAAGTTCTCGTTGGGCCGGCCCGCGGACGGCGGCGCGGCGTCGCGGACAGCCTGGTCGACGCAGCCCGCGATCGGGTTGGTGGTGCCCATGTCGAGGACGCGGACTTGATCGATCTCGCCGGTCGATGGGTCGAAGCGCACGCGCACGTCGAGCGCCTGCGCCGGCTGCTTCCCGGTCTTCCGCGCGATGCAGTCGCCAATGTCCTGCTCGAGCCCCTTCATCGCCTGCGGGAAGCTCTGGCCGCGACGGGTACTCGGCGACCCGACGGTAGCGGCCGCCGTACTAAGTGCCTTTCCACCGGCAGCGAGCACAGCGGGGTGACGAGACTTGGCTTTGGCAGGCGGGCGGTCGATCGCTGGCGGCGGTGAGATCGTCTCGGCCTTCGTCGGCGAGGTCGTCTCCACCTTCGATGGTTCGCTCGGTGACCGTTGCTCCGGTGTCGCGGCGAGCTGCGCCGGTTGCGGATTCGCCGCTTCGGAGAAGGGGCTGGACTCCGCGACGACGAGGTCCGGCGTTGGTCGTGCAAGCCAGACGGTGCCGCCGCCGAGTAGCGCGCTGAGCAGCATCGCCGCCGCGATCGTCCACCACGAACGCCCCCCGGAGACATCCCGCGGCGGCCTCGTCCGCGCGAGCAGAACGTCGACCCCAGCCGCATCCGTATCCGGCGAAGCCAACGCCGGCGCCGGCGGTGCAGGGGCCACCGCGGCCGCGTCTGCGCCGACCGTCCCATCCAGCGACGTCCCCGAGGCCGAGCTCGCGGCGTCCAGCGCTGACGCGGCCGCGTTCGCCGCCGCCAGCTCGCTCACGGCGTCGCAGGCTCGCGTCGAGGTGGATGACGCGCTCGAGGGCATCGTCCCTCGGCCCGCACGCAGCGTCGCCGACGAAGTCGCAGCTTCCTCCGTCAACGCCGCCCGGATCGCCGTCGCCATCTCCTCGGCGCTCCGGAATCGGGCCTCCACGTCGCTGAGCGCCCGCATGACAATGTCGTCGACGCTCTCCGGCAAGCACGGCACGAACGCCCGCGGCGACGGCAGCTCCATCAGCTCCGGCGCCGCGCTCAGGTCCGGCACGGACTGCGCCGTCAACATCGAGTACATCAGCGCCCCGACCGAGTAGAGGTCATTACGCGGCTCCGGCAGCCCGCCGCCGAGCAGCTCCGGCGCGATGAATCGGTCCGTTCCGAACACCTGCCGCGTCGGCTCCGGCGCGCCGGTCAGGTTGCGCTCGGGCGGGACCCAGGCGAAGCCCAGGTCCAGCAGCGTCACGTGCACCTCGTCGCCGAGCGTACGCTTGACGATGATGTTATCCGGCTTGACGTCGCGGTGAACGATGCCGCCCTGGTGCAGTGCGTCGAGCCCGGCGAGCACTTGCAAGACGACGACGCAGAGCTCGCGCCACGGCATCAGCTCCTGAAAATACAGGTCCGGCAGCGCCACGCCGGGCACCAGGTCGAACACGATGAACAGGCGGCCGTCCTCCTCGCCAAAGTGCCGCGCGTGGACCAGATGGGGGCTCTGGATCCGCGCAGCGAGCCGTCCCTCCTGCCCGAAGAACGCCCCCACAACCTCGCGCGCGGCCTCGTAGAGCACCTTCACCGCGACCTCGCCGCCAGTCGACCGGTCGACTGCGGTGTACACGACGGCTGTGCCGCCGCTGGCGAGCACCTCGACGAGCTCATAGCGCCCCGCGAGCACTCGCCCGGACTCGTCCTGCGCAGCGGTCTCGCGCGCGCCGAGGTAGAACGGGATCGCCTCTGGGTCAGGCTTCTGCTGCGGTCGCACCCACGCCGAGGGCATGTCGGTCTCGCCCGGGGGGGTCGGGCGCTCCAGGATCAGAGTACCCGGGTCTCGCGGAGTCGTACATCTCAGATCTGCCCAGCAAAACCCGCAGCGCCCGTTTATGTGTCGGTCCTGCGCTCGTTCGGCGAAGGACTGACGGCGGCCCGAACCATGTTGCGACCCGACCTGCTCTCCCATCTCGTCGGCCCCGCCCAACTCGAACGACCCACCCGACCAGACCCACCCGACCAGACCCACCCGACCCACCCGACTCGAGTGTCGGCGCGAAGCCTCGGCCCGGAGCACTGCGATCACGCGCGCGGGTGCGCTGTGACGGCCGTAGCGCGTTCGCGCCTGTACAGGGCGCCCGCGGCCGCTTACCGTGCTCAAGTGGGGAGCGTTGCAGCAACCGAATTCATGGGGGGTGTCCAGACGTGGATCGAGCGCCTGGGGCTATCGATCAACGACGCCGCACAGCACATCGGCATGGAAGCCGCGCGGCTCGAGCGGGTCCTGAAATTCCCCGAGGACACTCTACCGGTTCGGGTCGTCTTGGAGGTCCTCGGGGCCCTCGGCCTTGGTCTCGCAGGTGTCGAGGAATTGTCGCCTGTGGGCCTCTTGCGGCAGCTCGAACTGGTGCGCGCCGCGAAGGATGTCTCCAAGAAAGCCCTCGCCGCCGGTGCCGAGCTCAACCGCACTTACATGCTTGCGCTGTTTCAAGAGATCAAACCGGAGCCGCGGCTCGAGACGATCCTCGGGCTCGCCCGGGCCCTCGAGTTCGACCTCGTAATCGAGAAGCAGCGGGAGCTCGAGCCCCTGGCACCCTTGCCTTCACCCGCACCGCCAGCTCCCCCAACACGTTCAGCGACCACGGCCCAGGCGGCACCGTCGGCCCAGGCGGCACCGCCGGCCACGACCGCCGCCTCGGCCCCTCCACCGCCTCCCTCATCAGCCGCCGCCCCACGTTCTTCGACCCCAGACTCCCCCTTGCGTCCAGAGCCACGCGAGACTCCCATCAGGACAGCACCGGCGACGGCGGACACATCACGCCCGGCAGCGACATCAACACGCCCCGCCGATATGGCGGCGACCCCGGCGAACGTCACCCCAACAGCACCGCCCCCGGCGTCCACCGCGAGCACGGCAGACCACCCACAGGGGCCGGGCCGGCCCACGCCGCGACCGGTACACCCGGTCACTCCCAGTGCGAACTCGGCGACACCGAGCACGCCCCCTCCGATCGTCAAGCCTGCGGGCCACCCTGACACCTCCGCGAGCGCCAGCCCACATGTGGCCGAGGGCAGCGCCCAACGTCCCGCCCCCGCTACTCCAAGTGTTAGGCCCGCGACCCCGAGCACGCCGTCCCCCGCCGTCGCGGGTCCCCCGGCGAGCACCAGCCCGCGAGCGGCCGAGAGCCCCAAGCCGGCCACCACCGCCGCGAATGACCCGCCAAGAGGGAGCGCTGGGTCGACGACAGCCGCAGCCGTGGCCGCGGCCGCAGCCGCCACGGCGGCCACCGGCCGGTGGCTCTCCGATGCAGCCTTCGCACGGCTGAACGAGGAGGCGGCGGCGGCCAAGGTCCGGATCGCCGAGGCGCAGCACCAGACCGCCCTGGCCCGTCAGGAAATGGAGTACGAGCGGCAACTCGCCGAGCAACGAGCAGCCGAGCAGACCGCGCTCGCCCGAGTCGCGGATCGCGAGGCCGCGTTCAACAGCGCCGTCGTGCTCGGTGGGGCGGCCACCGCGGCCGTGGTCAGCGGCTCGACGGCCCTGGCGTTCGTCGCACCGGAGGACCGCCGCACGGCGCAGGCGATCATGAGCCTGGCCGGCGGAGCGCTCAGCATCGCCGGCGCCATGGCCGAGCGGAACTCGAGCGCCCGCGGGGCCCTGATCGGCGTCGGCGGCGGCATGCTCCTTGCGGCGGTCATCGACCTCATCCGTCAATCCGCGAGCAGCACACGCGGCGGACTCGCGGGCGTCACCTACCGCGGGACCGCGCTGCCCCAACTGGTCGTCGAGACGGTGGCACCGCGATCGAACGCGGCGCAGGCCGGGCTGAGCCAGGGCGACGTCATCGTTGGGATCGACGGTGTAGCGGTCCAAGTGGTAGGTGCCAACGCTGCACTCCGTCGAACGCAGGGTGAGGTCGGTACGAGCTGCAAACTCGACGTCGTCCGTGACTACTACCAGCTGACCCTCGTCGTCGTGCGAGCCGCTGTCTGAAAGGACCGTGATGCCCTCGAGCAAACAACCAGCCATCGACCTGGCCCTCGCCCCGAGGCTCCTCGAGTTGTGCGGCGCACGGGGAGTCTCCATCAGCGACCTGGCCCGCCGGACCGACATCAACAGGACCACGCTGACCCGGATCCTCAAGGGCCAGCGCTGCGCGCAGGCGGGCGAGCTGTCGCGCATCCTGAAGGTGCTTCGAGTTCGCCGCCGTGACTTCTTCGCCCAGCCTTCGACCCCGGAGCTATTGCCCGAGGCCGCCACTTCTCTCGCTGAAAAGCAGGTCGACGTTCAGGACCTCGAGCGCCAACTTCGCCTCGCCAGCGAACAGCGGGATGACCTCGCCGATCAGGTCGAGCGCCTCTGCGCGGAACTCAGAAGCGAACGCTCGGCGCGGGTCAACGAGCTCGCCGAGGTACGCCACCGGCACATGCAGGAGATGGTCGAGCTCCGACAGCACTTCCAGGCCGAGCAGATGAAGACCCTCGAGGACGCGCAAGCGCGTGACGAGAAGGCCAGCATGATGCTCAGTGCTGCCGCCGCCGAGCTCAACCGCCGCGACCAGGCCGGCGCCCAGCAGGGACCTCGTGACGGGCGAGCGCCACGACCAGCCCCAGCCCCAGCAGCAGGCCCATCGCCCAACGACAACGGACCGCCCTCGTGGGGCGAAACGGCGGCTGGCATCGCTGCCGGCATCGGGGGCCTCGCGCTCGGGACCTGGCTCCTCGCCTCCAAGCGGAGCTGAGCGCTTTACGGCTGCCTGGCTGGGCGCAGTAGGATGCGGCATCCACCCGCCGATCCCAGAGGCCAGCGGTATCAGCGAGCTGATCGCTATGGCCCGCTCAGCCGGCGCGGCGCCGATCGACGTGACCGCCGTCTGCGTGACCGAACGCCTTGTGACGCCCACGAGCAAGCTAAGCCCGCCTGCCTGAGGAGGCGCGATATTGGTTCCCGAACAGATCCTAACAGCGTTCACGGTCTTGACAACGGTCCTGACCTAGGCGCACGGTGCGCGGGTGCGCGAAAATGATCCACTCGAAAAGGCTCGTGCACGAGGTACGCCTCTTCCCCATGGCTGCGGTGGGCGTCACCTGCTGACACCACGATTCTCTCGAAGCTTTCGCCGAGTACCTGATGTGCGACGGCTCGTATGCGGCCAGCGACGCATATTGGGCGAGCTCAGGTATCGAGGCCGACCACAGCCAGGTCGTCCTCTCGTGCTCAGTCCAGCTCGTCGATGTTCACCATCGGTGACGCACGGAACGCCGCCGTCACCGCCGCGACTGGCCTCCTCAGCGTGCGACGCAGTGTACTTCCATCACATCAACGAGAGGCAAGCATGAGCACGATCATCCTGAATTACACCCTCACCAGCGAGAGCGTCTCCAACCCGGATGGCTCCCTGCCGACCACGTTCACAGGCTGCACCATCGTTTCGGGGCCTGGGAACACTGCACTCGGGGCTTACGGCGGTGCCTTGAGCTTCGGCGATGCCGGCAAGACACAGGTCCACTTGCCGGCATCGCAGTTCGTTGCGCAGCAACAGTTCTGTGTGCGGCTCGTCTTCAGAGCTGACGCCGCCGTCGCTGCGCGGCAGAGCCTGGTCGAGTGCAATGCCCTCCCGTTCTCTCTCTTCCTCGATACGGGCACCGCAAGCAGCGACTTCAAGGTCGTGGTCGAGGTGGCGCCCACGGCTCACGCTTGGTCGGGCACGACCAGCGACTACTTTATTGATCTCAAGGTCGGCACTTGGTACTTGATCGATTTGATCTACGATGTGGACACTGTCGCGCTGGCGGTCAACGGTACCGTCCTCTCTGTCCACGCCTACCCCGACGGCACGATCGATCTCTCGCACAGCAGCGACCTTTTTATCGGGACCTCGGTCGACGGAGCCGGGAATCACTTCCCAGGTTCCATGGCCGCGCTACAGCTTCACAGCGGCATCCCGCCGGAGTTGGAGACGCAAGTCGACGAGAAGCGGAACTCGGCAGAGTGGTTTATCAGCTTCAAGTACGAGTTGATCAAGCCCACGATGAACTTTGGTATCAGGAAAGAGAAGTTCAGTTACGACCCCACGGTTCCGGCATACATCCAGCATTATGACGATGGTCTCATCATGTATACAGAGACCATCGGCGTCGCCTTCGAGATGCATGGCGCCATCCTCGGCGCGTACCTGCACCAGAGGGACAAGGCCGCCTTGGGCTACCTGGTTAGTGATGAATGCAATACACGTGCGTCGGAGGGGCGCAAGAACCTGTTCAGCAAGGGGGGCATCTACTGGTCAGGCCACACCGGCGCGGTTCCTGTCAGCGGGCAAATCTATCTCGATTATGAATCGATGGGCGAGGAGCACATCGGCTTGCCGCTCGTGGTCGCTACGGCCATCGCAGGCGGCTGGGAACAGATCTTTGAACAGGGACGAATGTACTACAAGGCCAGCGAACCACGGGCCTTTGAGGTACATGGGGCGATCCTGAGCAAGTTCCTCGACACTGGCGGAGTGCAGTCCTGGGGCTACCCCGTCAGCAACGAAAGCGACGTGACGCGGGACGGCGCGGTGATTGGTCGGTCCGGCGAGTTCGAGGGGTGTACCATCTACTGGAGTTCAGCCAGCGGCGCTTTCGAGGTGCACGGCGACATTCGTCGGAAATATCGAGACATCAAGGGTCCCCTCTCCGCCCTCGGCTTCCCCACATCCGACGAGCATGATATCCCCAATGCGCCCGCTCCAGCGCGCGGCAACACGTTCGAGCAAGGCAGCATTCTCTGGTTTGGAGGTTTGGACCTCTACGTCTGTTACCCGTTCCGGATCTTTCTCGGCACCATTGACTCTCAAGAGGAGGAAGGGATTCGGATGGGGCAGAATGACCTCTACCTACATGCCATCCTGGAGGACAGCGGCCACGAGATCTTCCGCAAGAGCTTCCCTGGCGGCGGCGGATACTTCGAGGAGAATAACATTCAAGGCATTAATGAAGAACTCCCCTTCACGATCACCCCGAACAACGTGGGCCGCGAGGTTACGCTCACCGTGGATATCTGGGAGCATGATGATACCTTCGGCGCAGACGACGATCACTTGGGAGTGTACACGAAAACACTGAGCATGGCCAACGCTTGGGGCCTGCGTGAAAACCAGGGGATCTTCGACACTGGCAGTTTTGACAAGATCAACAACATGAGTTGGTCGGTGCGTGCGAACGGCATGGAAAGCTCTCTGAGCGACGTCCAAAAGTGGTGGGGCGTCAAGAATTTTGCCACGCCCGCGATCTCGTACAGTCAGTATGCCGCCGCGTTCCGCGATGTGGACAGCGACCCAGAGTTGTGGGATATTGCGGATAAGGTTGAGCTTGCTTTCTACGAGTTGGTGGCCAAGGGCATTGCGGAGAAGGGCAACTGCTTCGGTATGTCGCTTGAGGCTATCTACGCTCGCAAGCACCGCAGTCTGTTCAGCTTGCCTCTCGATCGCTTCCAAAGCTGGGACACGATTAGAAATGAGGTTAACGTGAAGCACCAGTACCAGGTCGGGGCCGAGGCGATCTGGTGGTTCGTCGGTGAGTTACTTTCGGGGAGGACCCATGATCCGATCGATGTATTTCGGAGCACACAGAGTGCCTTCCTTCGGGGCGACGACCCGGTCTTGTGTGTCGCGCAGAACCAAGATTTCACCGGTGCTCCTCATGTTCTGCTTCCCGTGGGATGGGATACCTCGGGCAGCCCATGGCGGCTGTTGGTCTGCGACCCCAACTTTCCCGGGGCTGTGCTGTCACTCTTTGTTGACCCTAATAGCAACGAGTTCTGGTACGATGGTGGCAGTTCGTACCGTGGTCGCGAGTGGAGTGGTGGCCGGATGCACTATATGCCTTATAGTGTCCTTTGCGGTAGGCCACGCACGCCTGTGTGGGACGCGATCCAACTCATTTTGGCGGGTACCATCATCATCGTCGGCAGCGATGCCCGGACCGAGACATTGACCGACGAGCGAGGTGTCGACCTGAACGCCTTTGGTTCAGACGCGATCGCCCTGATGAAAAAGAAGCGCTCTCTCGACAACAAGTTCGTCTCGTGCAACGGGTTCGCTGGGCGCGGTGGGGTCTTCGCCTCAGAAGTGTACGTGCGTAGGCAGTTACCGAGCCAGTTCCGGGGTGTGAACCCGCGTGAGCGTGATACACGGCCGCCGGCTGGTATCCCGCTTGACGAACTGCGTGCACGGGGTCGGCTCCCAGCATCGTTGCGGTCGGTTCTGGATGAATTGATGAGGGTGGGCTCAGTAAACGGTCGCAACATCCGATCATTGGCCAGTGATCCCGCATTCGTGGCAAGGCTCGACTCTCATGTTGCTGTTAGTCTGCGGAATGTCCTGGGGTTGGGGAGCGCCGGCCGTAACATCAGACATCTTGTTGTGGGCACCGACGGCGGTGATCTACAGTACATGGTCAAGTCGAGCCTGAGCCACATGAACCTCACCGCCCCCCTTCGCAGCGGTGAGCCCCTCAAGATCAACCTGAACGACCTCGAGACACACTCCCGGACAATGCAGCTCACCACCATTTCGGATAAGCTGATCCGGTTTGAGCTTGAGAACCGACTAGGCGTTGGCAAAGACCGAATCAAGCTCGTCCTTGATCGTGTTCCTGCGAGTGCGGCGAAGGGTCTGCAGATTAACGCGCGACCAGGGCTCGGCGGCGTCGACATTGTAGGAGGAGAACACGCGAACGTGGACGTGTCGGTCGAAACAATCATCGACGGCAAGTTGAACAAGCGCGACTATGCTGTGGAGCTGGACGGCGGGCTCCGGTTGCGACCTTCGACGATCTTCGCGAGAGACGAGCTCAAGGTTGGCAAGATCGAGCAACTGTTCGGGCCAATGATGGACACCTCGCTACTTTCGGTCAGGCCATGAACGAGTGCACACCAGCGGGCGCCCTACGCATTAGGGCTTGCTCAGTCGACGAAAGGGAGAAGGCTGCGTCATGACCACGAGATTCCGCCAGGCCATTAGTGCATTTTGTGCTACCCGAATTAACGCGGTGTCACTTACCACGTTTTGGGATGCAGATTCGCTCTTCAGTTCGCTGGGCGACCCCATAGATGACCTCAAAGACGCCAAAGTCGCATTTGAGCATTTGAAGAAGGACATCAAGGCGGCGACCGAGATCGTTAAGCCGATTATTGAGAAGATCAAGAAACAAACCGATCTCATCGCTAAGATGGCAGGTGAGCTGATTGAGGACACCAAAGAAGGAGGCTTTACTCCAAACAACGCCGTCCAGATTGGCATGAAAATCGGTGCTGCGATGCTCGCCATCGACGAGGCCGTCTACATCGTCGCGACCGAAGTGGCCAGGGGCCCCGGCCCCAACGGGGAGGTCAACCCGAAGACACGTGATGACCTTATGGAGTTTTGGAATCCCTGGGTCCGACCGTTCCAGGAACTCGGCGCCGATTCCGGCAAATTACTCGACTCGTTCGGCATGACGGTCTTCGGTCATTCCGGCACGACGAAGGATCTTTGCAGCCGTCTCAGCTATGATAGTAAGGCCTTCCGCGTCGCAGCGACACTGGGCGACGCCGATATTAGTGCTAGCCATGGCGTCCTACAACTAAACAAAATAGGCCTCGAGGCATTCCTCAGCTTCGCCCGAACTCAGTACAAGGTGGGCGAAGTAACGCCTCAGGAGATCGAGGATAAGCAACTCGTGTTGCGCGAAGGAGGCACGTGGTGGCAGCCCGACCAGGCTGTCTTTGGCCTGCGAGTCTTTACAAAGATCAAAGTACGCCTACAAGACGACCCGCTGCTGAAGAAAGTAATGCCGGGCTCAGGCGATCCGGAGACGCTCAAGCCGAGCATGATCACGTTCGATTCGGTCCACGGACTCTGCCTAGGCGATGGCCTGGGCTCCGGCAACGAGAAGCTTTCCCTGCCCTTTCAATTCAACTTTCCCGGGGTAGAGATCCGTGAGTTGGCCCTCGGCATCGTTCGCGGCCCAGGCCCCAAGAGGGAGGTAACCGGCCTCGAGTTGACGACCATCATCGCGGCCAAACTCGGAGACGCCGTCGGCCTCCAAATCGGCGGCGCGGGTGTGACCATGGCCCTCGATGGCCCCACCAACTCCGCCGCGATGTTCCCCTGGGCTGTCTCGCCGCGCTGGCCGGATGCGATTGGCTTGCGGGTCAAGGCTGGCCCGATCAAGGGCGGGGGCTACCTCGAGCGCAAAGTGCGGACCTACAGCACAGGAGAGCAACTTGTCGAGTTTGGCGCCGTCGTCCAGCTTGAGATCCTCAAGGTCGGTGTCTCCGCTATTGTAATCCTCAGCCCAGATCCCTTCTCGCTCGTCCTCGTCATGGGCGTCCGATTCCCAACTCCCATCGAGCTCAGCTTCGGTTTTACCTTCAATGGAGTCGGAGGCATCCTCGCCCTCAACCGCCGGGTTGACACCGGCGCACTGAGGAAGGGCATCGAGACCCACTTCATTGACCAAGTCCTCTTCCCAGACGATGCGCTTTCAGCCGCGCCGACGATCCTAGACAAGGTGGCGCGGGTATTCCCGCCATACGACGGAGGTTTCGTGGTCGGGCCCGTCATCGAGCTCGGCTGGGGGTCGCAGGCCAAGATAATCGAGGCGAAGATCGGAATAGTCCTCGCGCTTCCTCACCCGAAGATCATCCTCCTCGGCGCAGTCCGGGTCCGGGCGCCATCGAAGGTCACACCACTCACCGACTTCCGATGTGAAGTGTATGGCGAGATCTCCTCTGACCGACTTCTCATCATCGCTACTTTGCGCGACTCGACGATCGCCGGGTACAAAGTCTCGGGTGACCTGGGACTGCTGATCCAGTGGGGTGGCGGTGGGGCTTTCGCGTTGTCGGTAGGTGGCTTCAACCCACGCTACACCGAGGCACCAGCGGCACTCCAGGGCTTGACCAGGCTGACGGTGGATTTTTCACCTCCGGCGATCGTAACAATCATCGTGAAAGCATACTTCGCCGTGACAGCCGGATCTGTCATGGCCGGGATCAACGGAGATCTCAAGGCTGACATCCTCATTGCAACGGCACATGCGTGGCTTAGCCTTGACATGATCTTCCGCTGGGCGCCACAGTTCGGTTTCGCCGTCGATCTCGATCTTGGGATCGAGATTGATGTCTTTGGTCATAGTTTCGCCGAGGTCTCGTTCAAGGGCTCGCTTGAGGGCACCACTCCGTGGAAGATTCACGGGACGGCGACCGTCGATGTTTGGTTCCTGTCGACGTACCATTTCGAGCTTGGTCCATATTCATGGGGTGACAACCCACCACCGATCGAGCCATTGAGGGACCCACTCACCATCGTCCAGTTGGCGCTGAACGAGCCTGGGGCTTGGAAGGCCGTCATGCCACTGGACGGCGACCTACTCGTCAACCTCGACCGAGTGGAGGAGGTCGTCGGCCTCGTCGCACACCCCTTCGCGGCGCTGGAGATTACCCAGTCACGGCTGCCTCTGGAGACCCATATCGACCGCATCGGCAGTGCTGGCGTCAGCTCCAACCGGGTCAACCTGGGGCTTGCTACAACCCAGGGGCCGGGGATCGAAGGCACACCGGTGGGTGCCATGTCTACGGTCAGAGCGCCGTTCTCGCCAGGCCAGTTCCTCGCACTCGAAGGCGAAGCCCTCCTGGCGCGTTCCGGCTTTGACGATCTCCCATGTGGCTGCCGCGTGGCGGCGGCTACAACCCCGGTCTCAGGCACAGTGAAACAGGGCATGGTGAGTTGGCGAACCTACTTCGGCAAAATCGACAACGATGACAAGCCTCGGGCCTACGACCTGAAGATGTTCGCCGACCTGTTGGTCGCACAATCTCTCGTTGGGCGGGTCGTAGCCGAGCGGGAGAACCCCTACGAGTCTCGAACCGCGAAAGTCAACCCGAAACCTGGGACCAAGGTTTCGGTCCTCCCGATCGGGGCTTCCACCGTGCACAAGATCGATGACGGTGGCGTCGTCCTCGCGGACCTTGGTGTGCTCACAGCAAGCGAGGCCGCCCGTGTAGCGGATGTCGTCAACCTTAGCGGTGCCGGCCAGGTCGCCGCGGTAGCAGTAGGAGTGATGTGATGGCTGACTTCGACAACGTCCAAGCGATCCGCGGGGATAAACTCTCCGATCTGGTGGGGGTACACGTAGCCAACGCGCTCGCGGTTACCCTGAAGGATGAATACCAAGTCAGTACGATGGCGATGGAGTCATACGACTTCGTGCCATACGCACTCACCGGGCTGTCGGCTGCGATGCAGACACCCGAGGAGGGCTCTCCTCGGGCATCGACCGAGGTCTCGCTTCCGATCTACGACGACAAAGGCGGCATCGCCACAGCCAAGCAGACCGTCACGCTCTTTGGGCCCGGCGACGTCCTCGGCATCGACCCTGGCCAGATTGTCCGGCGCTACCCTCCGCCTGGGTGTACGAACGCTGAGGAGACCTTCCACGCGCACATCGAGTTCGACCGTCCTGAACTGCCATGGGCGTTTAGCGCCCACGGCAGAGGTGACCAGTTGCCCGCATGGATCGCCCTCGTCGTGTTTGAGCGTGAGGAGGTTGAATGGCAGCCCGCCCAGGCTGGTCTGCCGCCGGCTATTTTGGTGAAAGCCAAGCTGCTCCCCCCGCTGGACACCGCGTGGGCCTGGGCGCATGCGCAGGCCACAAGCGGCGGTGCCACGCTGAGCGCACGGCTCTCCACGGCATACGCACAGTTCAACCTCTCGCGTCTTCTTGCGGCGCGCGTCCTGAAACAGGATACGAACTACCTCGCGTGCCTGGTCCCGACCACCGCCGCAGGCCGTAACGCAGGCCTCGGATGGCCGCCGCCTGATGACAATCCCCGTGGCCCCGCATGGCCTCAAAATGGCGACGTGATACTGCCAGTCTACGACCGCTGGGAGTTCCGCACTGGCCCTGATGGCGACTTCGCCCGACTCGCGCGTCGCCTCATCGGCGTCGATGCGCCGTGGGAGATCGGGCGCCGAACCATGGACACGGCACATCCAGGCGCGCCGCTCCCCGACCTCGGGCTCAATGATGATGGTCGGCGGCAGGTCATCAAGTGCGCCCTATTTTCCCCCGCTCCCGGCCCCCCAGGCAGCGTATGGAGCGGGGCACAGAGAGCTGCCCTGAAAGACGCGCTCGACCTCCCGGCCCGTCTCGAGGGCACTGCCGGGATTGACCCCGGCATGGTCCCGAACCTGCCGATTGTCGGCCCGCGCATCTACGCCAAGGGACAGCGCGGCACGGGCACGATCTCGGGCGACACTTGGTTCGCCGAGCTCAACCTCGCGCCGGTCCAACGGGTGGCCGCAGGGTTGGGCACGCGCGTCGTAGCGAAGGACCAGGAGCCGTTGATGCAGGCGGCATGGGCCCAGGTGGGGGACATCGAGAAGGCGAACCGAGCTCTTGTGCTCGCCGAGGTCGCCCGGAACCTGACTCACGCGCTCCACAAGCGTCTCGGCAAGGTCGACCCGGGGCGCCTCCTCCAAATGACGCGCCCGCTTGCGGCCCGTGTGCGCCTCGATGGCACGGAGCTTACCCTGGCCGGACAGACGGTCCGCAGCGCCACGCCGACCGCCGCGTTGGGTGGGGCTTTCCGCCGGGTGGTGCGTGCCACAGGGTCGATGGCTCGCCGGCTCAACGCGACGGAGCGAGCGAGCCTCACGGGCCTTGTTGCGAGTGGGGACGCCTTCCGGGATTTTGCTTTGCCCTACGCCAATCCCGATGGGATCGGCGGACTATCCGCCGTCGCCATCAAGTCACTCAACGCTCGTGCCGTCGCACGTGCACTTCAGACCTCCCCGGCTCGTGCCCTGGAGACCGTCACGGCCGCCTCGCGCACCCTCGCTCGCACGCAGACCCTCGCAACCGCACTGACGACCCCGAATGCGTGGAAAGATCCTGATGTGTCGTTCCAGCCGGGGATGCGCATCGCTGACAAACTCCGCGGGGACCCCCGTTGGAACGATGTGGTCGAGCGCGCCGGACAGGTCACCGTGACCGACGTCCGCGACCATCTCACCGCGTTGATCGAGACACCTGGAGCACTGGCGCTCGGCCTGACGCCGCACCGGGACGTGCTGGTGGTGCGTAAGGAGGACCTGCTGCGTCGGCTCGACCCGGACCGGACCGTCATCGACACGATGCGGGCTCGCCTCAATCTGGGCCTCCTCACCTTCGACGCGTTCAAGCTGTCGCTGATTCGCCCCCTCATGGCGGCGCCGCGGTTCGACCGACCCATGTACCAAGCACTTGACGCGTACGATCGCGACTGGCTGGTCCCCGGTCTTGGCAACCTCCCTGAGCCAGAGATGGTGACACTCCTGTCGACGAACGACGAATTCACGGAGGCGTTCCTCATCGGATTGAGCGACGAGATGGGGCGCGAACTGCTGTGGCGAGGCTACCCCACCGATGCGCGTGGGACATACTTTCACCGATTCTGGAAGCCGAACGAGGACGAGCTAACGCAAGAGATCCATCGGTTCACCTCGAGCCGGCTCGGCAGCCACGTTCACATGGGTCCGGGTGAGTCCGGTCTGGCCGTTGTCGTCATTCGCGGCGAGGTGGTTCGGCGCTACCCCGACATGACTGTCATGGCGATGCAGTCGAATAAAGACGAGAATAGCACCCCAGACCGACCCAACTTAGATGGTTCCATTGCCGTCGAGTCGCTTTTTCACGCGATGCTCTCACCCGATATCATGCTTGTCGGGCTCAACATTACAACCGATAAACTGAAGGCGGGGGGATGGTGGATCGTTCTCGCCGAGCACCCCCAGGCGACGCGGTTCAGGAGATCGGAGGAGGACGACGTGATCTTCTCCAGCCCCGGCGCGTTGGTAACCGGCGCGTTGGTCGCAGAGAAACGTCTGGGGAATCCAACCCGAATCGCCTTCAAGGCTAGCGATTTTTTCTAAGGATAAGGAGCCGTCATGTCCGAGCCGATACCTCCCGAGGTTCTTGCAGCCCGCAGCGACATCTCGCGGCTGGCCGCCGAGCGCAACGCGATTCCGCGCGATCCCGCCCGCGCCGCCATCTCCGCTATCGACCTTCAGATCGGTGCGCTCCTCGACAAAATACTGCCCGTCATCGACCCGTGCGACGCGAGCGAGGCCGAACCCCTGGTGCTGTTGCCGGTCCGTTTGGAGACGCGGTTCACCGACGATAAACTCGCGCTGCGAGTGCGGATCTACCCCGACGAGATCCACGTCGACGACCTGGACCGAGGTCTCACCCCTGACGAGATAAATGCAGGAGAGGCCTATTGGACGAGCGTCTGGGGCGACCCGACTCCCGAGAATGCCTGGCCCGACTTCGTCGCCGCCGTAAAGGTAGACCGCGCCGAGTGGGTGGCCCACGCATGCACACCGACCAACCTCGCCGCACGAGGTTCCGCACCGCCGGCCTTCCCAAATCTGCAAGCGGGTAGCCAGCGTAACATCGTCGCTCGTGCGCTGCCGGATCGGTTCGTCGTGCTCGCCATCCAGAACGGCCAGGTCTCGAGGGCCGTCGGGCGACCGATTCCACGCGACCTCTCCCTGTCCCCTATTCCTCTGGATGCCATACCGCCGCTTCCCTCGGAAGGGCTCAGGGTCCCGGTGGGCACGGAGTGGCTCATCGACTACGAGCGTGCGGTCGACGTAGGAATGGGCGTGACTGTCACCCTTACTGGCGGTGACGCCCCGATCGAGCGCGTCATTGCTGTGGGTACCCACGCCAGCTCGACGCCGGTCGCCGCGGCCGACGAGCTCGAGGACCTGCTCACCGGCCACCGCTTCGGTGCTGGCCTCGGTCTCCTCGCCCAGGGGACCCCGACGAACAATGCGGACGGGGAGCGCTCGCCATATCGGGCTCGAAAGGACCCAAAGGCACCACCGCTCACCCCGCCGCATCCTCAAGTCGGGTCGGACACATCCGCGGCGGCAGCCCTCCTCGGCATCGACCCAGCCATTCTCAGCGGCCTGGTCGGCGATGGTAGCGGCGAGCAAACGATTGCGCGACAAGTCAACACCGCGCTATGGGCCCCGGGGTGGGGCGACTACCTCAGCCGACTCGATGACCAGGCGGTCCCGGGAGCCGATGCAAAACGTGAATCGGCTCGCGGCCTCTTTCGTGACCATGTCCGCGGTCGCGGCTGCGCGCCTGCGATCAGAATCGGGGCCCAACCATATGGCGTTCTTCCGGTCTCTGACCTGCGTACTTGGGCCCCGCAAACCGGAGAGACAACCGCCGGAATTGTCCACATCGTACAAACCCTGCTGGAGCGCTGGCGCGCCGCGGTGGAACCAAACGTACCGAAGGTACGCACGGGCCAGGCCGACCTCGACGAGATGCTCCTCAAGGTGCTTGGCTCCAGCCCGGTCATGCAGGGGCTCCGGGTGCGTCCCGTCATCTCTGAGGATATGTGTTCGACAGTCAGCCCCGCGCTTGGCCTGAGCGCCTCCGGGTACATGGCCGAGGCGGAATTGAACACCGCGGTCATGGCGGAGCTGCTCGGCACTGCCGCCTCATCAATGAGGGTCGGGTCACTGCACGACGAGACTCGGCCGCTCCCGCTGCCGCTGGCGTCGGAGCGGGACCCGGAGTTCATCAAGGCCCTGCTCGGCACACCATTGCGGGTCCTCCCTGTTGATAGTGTCCTGCAGGCGTTACTCGTTCTTTCCTGGCAGTCGGTCAGGCTCGACGTGGCCAAGGCGTGCCCGACCGACAAGTTGTCCAACCTTCTCGATTCAGTCGAACTCGATCGTCGTCTGAGGGAGCAGGCTTGGGCGTTGATCCGCGGCGCCGACAGGGCACTTCCGAGGTCGTTTTTCACAATGGTCGCCCGGTTGCAACGGGCTGGCATATCGGTCGGCGGGCCGTCGATGCTGCGCAAGTACCAGCCTGTGGAGAAAGTCCAGACCTCGCTCGCTGAGATCGCCCAGTCGTTACCCTCGGTGGAAGGTAAGTCCGTTGCGACCGCAGCACTGGCATGGTGGTTCCTGGCGATGGGCTCCCTTGGCGAGGTCCGCGCCGCAATGCAGGCACTCACCACGACCGACCTCGCGGCCCGGCAGCTCGCCGTCGCCGAGGCCCTCGACTGCTCCTCACACCGCCTCGACGCCTGGGCGACGGCAATCGTCTCGGAGCGACGAGCCCTCCAGGGCGCAAATGGGGCGCGTGGCCTCACGATCGGCGCCTATGGCGTGATCGAGAACCTCCACCCGCAGTCGGCGGGCGATCCCCAAAACGCATGGATTCATGCACCCAGCACACGACACGCCATCGCGGCCGGGATGCTGTGCAGTTCATACCTGAGCCATCGACCCACCTCCGGCACGGCGACCGAGGGGGGGCCGTTCGCCATCGATCTGTCGAGCCGTCGCATCCAATCGGCCGCCCACGTCATCGACGGCGTGCGCCAAGGTCAGCAGCTCGGTGCCCTTCTCGGCTATCAGATCGAGCGTGGCCTTGCGGAAGCCGGCCTCGCTCGGCTGCAGCTAAGCCTGCGCACGATAGCGCCTCTCGTCGCTCGCCGCCTGCACGACAGCGACGGTGCCGACCCTCCAGCCGCGAAGGAGGCGGTCGCCGCCACGGCCGTCGTTGACGGCGTGCTGTTGCTCAAACTCTACCCCCCGGGTGACAAGAAGCTGCTAGACGCTCTCAACGTACGCCCCGAGAACGTCTACCTCGGCGACAACGACTGGCCAGAGTTGGAGGAGAATACACAGTGGGGGACGGTCACCGAGATCATGCGCAAGGCAGCCGACACAATCGACGCTGTGGCTGACGTAATGTTGAGTGAATCGATTATGCAGCTTGCAGGCGGCAACCCGCACCGTGCGGCCGCAGCGATGGACGCGATGTCCACCGGTTTGAGCCCGAGCGACACCCTCGACATCCTCGAGGCTCAGGATAGCGGAGAGCGGCTCACCCATCGAGTCCTCGCCGTGGTGGGAACGAACCTGCCTTTCAGCGCCTGGAACGCGAACCGCCCACGAGCGCGCGTCGAGCCACGTATGGAGGCGTGGGCGGCCGCTCACCTCGGCGATCCGGCGAACGTCGTGCTCTGCGAAGTGGGTGGGCGCCGGATCACCCTCAAAGAGGCCGGGTTCGCTGCGCTTGACCTCGTGTATGCTTCGGACATTGGAGCCCTGGAGCGCACATTACGAGTGGCGGTGCCGGACCTTGGGGACCTGGCGCTGGCGGTAGCAAGAGATCCATCCTGGCCCAAGCCACTCCGAGCGCTGGGGCAGGTCGTCGGGCTAGCCACGACGCTGAGAGCAACCATCGCAGGGTCCCACTCGCTGTCGCCCCTTGACCTCACACGACCAGGTGAGGCGACGCGCGTCGTGAACCTGGACGATTTGACCGCCAGAGTGAGCACTCTTGCGAAGTCGTTCGTAGAAGCGGTCGCTGAGCTCGAGGCTACGATAGCAACGATCCCCCAGGATGGCATCGTCGCCGATGCCAGTACGGCCACTGCGCTCGCGCGAGAGGCATATGGGCTGGAACCGTTCGGAGTGTCACTCGATCCCAACCCCAACCCCAAACTGTCGCTTGACGTATCGTGGGTCAGGGATGCGTGGCGCGGAGCACATGCGCGCAGCCTCCGCGCAAGTGCCTGCGTCGCCCAGCTCAAGCCTGAAGCTATGTCAGAGAGCGCCGTTCTCGACCTTGCTCAGGAGGCGGCAAGCGCAGTGTTTGGTGACGGGTTTCTCGTCGTCCCGTTGCTGGGTCCTGGATCAGGTGCGGATGCCTTTGTCGAGGCCATGACGCTCCCGGCCTTCGTGGCACCACCCCCGAGCGTCCTACGTCGGTTCGTGCGGGACATCAGCACGGTGCGCAAGCAGGTCATGCGGCTTTCCGAAGTGCTGCTGCTCGGAGGTGCTCTCGGCAACGCTCGCGCACTCGAAGTGGTCCAGTTATCCGAGCGCAATGCGCCCGGCACCACGCACTGGCTCGCCGGGCCGCTACCAGCGAATGGTCCGTGGCCCGCGTCGCCAGTCATCCATCTCGTGCTCGACCGGATCGGCACGGTCGATGCCGCGACGGCAGTCGCTGGCCTGGTCATTGACGCTTGGGTGGAAGCTCTACCGGCTCAGGTAGGACCAAAAGCCGACCCGAACGACCCGCGCCCAGGGCGCGCTCGCACGGGCTTGGCGATCCGATGCAACTCGGCGTCAGCGCGGCCTCCCCAGGCGGTGCTCTGCGCTGTCTCGCCCGACGGCAAGCGGTGGACGACCGAGTCGCTGCGCGGCCTTATCGAGCATACGCTCGACTTGGCGAGAGCCCGCATGGTCACCCACGAGCACCTTCTCGGTGAGGGCCTCGTCTTGCCCGCGTTGTATATGCGTAGCTCGTCGCTTCAGGGCGAGCAGTACCTCGATTTCAGCGAGTTGGCTGGGATGATGTCGAGTTACGTGTCCATGCCCTTCGTCAAGGAGAAACTGTCATGAGCGAGCTTGTCACACCCGTCGATATGGTGGCCCACGCGAGCCTCCCGGGGCCGCTCGCCGCCATTTGTTGGACACCACCGTCCCTTACCCGGCTCGAGCCGCAGTCGGTATCGGGCGACCCCCGACATGGTGCGGATGCCGTAGTCGCGGATCCACTCTGGATGATCGGGCGCCAGTGGCAGCTCGGTGAGTTGCTAGGCGAGGATGTTGGCAGTCCAGTTTCGGTGCGCGTTGAGCGACGAGCACTGCCAATCACGGCCTGGGCACCCGAGAGCCCAGGCGCCCAGGACTGGCGACCGTGGCCGAATGGCGCAGTGCTCGACGAGCTCGTCGAACATGTGCCACGGGCGGGGGTGGAGCGGGGGCTACGTTGGCGCGCAGAGACAGGGGCACAGCTCCTCGAGATGCTGCACGAGGCTGGTCACAGCGACGCCGCGGAGAAACTCCTTGAGGACTATCCCCTCACCCTCACAGCGGACCCGGCGGACCCCGACTGGCGCTTGGACCCGGCCGCGCAACGACTCTTCCTCGTCCTGAAGGGCACCGTTCCGGACGGGGGAGCGGCCCGTAGCCACCTCGAGGACGTAGCGAACGGTGCACCAGCGTGGGCGAAGGGGGCCACCGACCCGGATGGGGTCCGATCGGTTTCCGGCGAATGGCTCCGATGGCTGAGTGGGTCTCCCGGTTCCGGTGGCGCCTGGACCACGGTCCGGCTCGAGCACCGTTTCCTGCTGCGTTTTGGCCACGGCGATCACGCTGTCGTGCTCCGTGCGACTTCCTTCGGGCCCGGCGCAGCCCGGTGGCACCACTTCGATTGGATGAAGGACAACAGTATCCAGCTTGAGGGGGACGGGGACCTGCTCAAACCCGAAGCGACGGCCGACGTGATGCTCGCCACTCCGTTGCGCTACCCTGGCATGCCGGCCGACCGCTACTGGCAGCTTGAAGAGGGCTCGGTCGACGTCTCCGCCATCGAGGCCCAGCCGTACGACCTCGCTCGCCTGTGCCTGGCCGAGTTCGCCCTCGTCAGCGGTAACGACTGGCTCGTCATCCCCGTCGATGGTAGGGTCGGTGCTGTCAACCGAGTTGAGCGAGTCTCAGTGACCACGACCTTCGGCGAGACCCTCGAAATCAACGAGGCTGGCGCCGATCGACGCACTCAGGGGTTCCGAATGTTCGAGGTCACCACGTCGAACGACGAGGCTCTTTCCGGCATCGTCCTGCCACCCATCGCGGCAAGCCCGCTGCTCGGCGAGTCGATTGAGGAGATTTCATTCTTGCGCGACGAGAATACCAACATGGGCTGGGCCGTCGAGCGAGTTGTGCCAGGCCGCAGCGGTGACCCGCGCCAGCGTTCGGCGGAGCCTCAACCACTCCGGCCTAACCCTCCGAACGACTACAATCCCATCGACGTGATGTACGAGTTACAAGTCCCCGTCCCAGACCATTGGATCCCACTTGTTCCGGTCCGAATTGCACCTGGTGTCATCGGGCTGCGCAAGGGTGCAATGCTGCGGGACGGACAGCCGATCGCAGCGGCCAGTCTCCTGCTCGAGCCCACACCGCTGACCTTTCCTGCCGAGGAGATCCCCCGCGAGGGAGTCACAGTACGTGCTGTACCTGCCCTCGCCCGTCGAGCCGATGGTACCTACGCGCGGTGGACTGGACATAGAATCTGGGTTGGCCGAGGTGAGGGAAGCAGCGGCTATGCGTCCGACTCGGCCCGACCGGCCCGCCCAAAGGCATGATGGCAAGGGGCCACGTCCTGGCCGGGACCTCCCGATCTTTCGCGGCGTGCGCGGCCAGGCGATCTCGGGCGCAGGGAGCTGCGCGGCGTCGAGCGGGTTGGCGTCCGAGAGTGCAGGCTGGCCCGAAAAGATGCTGACCTTCAAGCTCGCTGGCAACAAGGTCGTGGGGGATATCGCTGACCGGAGGGTGGGGACCCCCGCTTCGACGTAAGCGCACCGTCGACCGCGCGGGGTTCCAGGGCCCCGTTCGCGCTAGCGAGCTGTTCGCAGTCGCGCCGTAGCCTGGGCTATTTCCGGGCGAGTGCGCCGAAACAAGGTCTCGCCGGGTCGGTCGCCCTTTCATGCGATAATAATCCCGCCCGTGCGGGGAAGCTGATATCGTCCCAAGGTAGCGAGTGAAACGACCCGATCGAGGCCCTGTCGCCGCTGAACTCGTGCTCCATCCCGAGATATCGCGCATGAAACACCTAGCCCCCGCGATCTGCGTCGTGCTGGCGCTGGCGGCTCGCAGCGCCGCAGCAGCAGATACCGCCAAGACGGTCACGCTCGACCAGGCCAACAACCCCCAGCAGGCCTTGCCGGTGCGCAGCGCCTTTGTCCTCACCAAAGAGCTGTCCCCCGACATACGTCGGGCGGTGCCGATCTTCGTCCGCTACGCCTATCGCCTGTGGAGCCTCAACCCCCCCAAGCCCCGGCGCACATACTCCACGAGCGCCCCTCTCCGGCCCAACGATTGCGGCGAGGTGGCCCGCGCCCTGGCGTCCGAGCGCTTCCTGCCGACCTCGCTCGCGGGCGTCCCGACCGGCCGCCTCGACGTCACCGCGTTGTGGTCCGAGCCGCCCTATCCCGGCGCCAAGGGAACCACGCTCGGTCAGGCGCAACTGGTCGAGCACAAAATGTACAATTACCTCGACGGCGCCCACAGCGTCTACGTGCCCGCCGTCTGGACCCGTAAGAACGCCGCCGACACCTTCCAGGTCCATATCGAGGACAAGACCTTCTTTCGCCACGGCGCCCAGTACTGCATGTTCTTCATGGTCGAGAAGGACAGGATCGAGGACCGCAAGGCGAGCCTCGTCGACGCGCTGCGGGCCGAGATCGTGAGGTTCGGCTTTCCCCAGAACGGTGTTAGGGCTCCCATCGACGAAGATGCGCTCAATACGCTCATGTATACGGCGCTCTACGCGATCATGAAGGACGTTGAGACTACGGCGCTGCGCGAGGCCGCCTGCGCGAAGCTCACGGACCCGCACTGCAAGGACCCCACCGTCCCGCCCACCGATCCGATCCTCGTCCAGCGACTGGTCGACGCGATCTGGGCCGCCAATCCCCATCGAAAGGACAAGCTTGAGGCCCTCAAGACGCTCCTGCGGACCACACTCGTCCAGCACGTCGTCTCGATGACGGACAACATCGTGACTCTCCGGCGAGAGCTGGGCGAGGCGTTCAAGCCCGGGAAGCCCCTCGACCTCGCCAGGACGCCAGTGGCAGGCCTCGCCTGCCACGCGCCCCCGCCCAGCGACGCCAAGACGCCGGTCAGCCAGGCCGCGGCGAGGGAGCTCCTGTGTTTGCTGTTCGCCCGCGGCAAGATCCAGGTCCAATTCGTCCCGCCGCCCAAGGTCACGGGCAACAATAGTGGCGGCAAAACCAGCGAGAATGCCCCCGCGGCGCATAGCGAGGACTACTTGTGGAATAATCACAAGATCGTCCACCTCGAGCTGCACGGCGGCCTGATCAGCATCGATAACGGCGCGGCCGTGTCGCCCCTCAAGACCGCCGATCTGCTGCTGGAAGACGACAAGATGACCCTCAAGGACCTCCTCGAGCTCCGCACATCCCTGCGCCTCGAGGCCGAGACGCTGACGCCGGATCTGGCGCTCCTCGGCGATTATCTCGAGAAGAGCCGCGTGGAGAAGGCCGTGACCACAGACACCGCCAGGCTCAAGGCGCTCAGCGCGGCCATCGCGCGGGCCGAGGCCGCCTGCAAGCGCTACCCGGCGCTCGGCGCCGACACCTGCGCCACCTGGTCCGCCGACGCCGGCGGACAGCCTCGCGCTGCCGTCATCAGGACAGCCGCCGACCAGCTGGGCGCCGGGCTGGCGCTGTGGGACGAGGCCGTCAAGAAGGTCGACCTCGCGTTCACGGAGACCAGTCTGGACCTCGGCGCCGGGGCGACGCCGCTCGGTCCGGCGCTCGAGCTGACCCAAAACAGCTATGTCAGCAGCTTCGTGACACCGACCATCGGCGTGGCGATCCTTCCGTTGGCCGACCAGGCCTTCGCCATGCCCTACGCCGCGGCCCAGATCTTCTTCTGGCCCAACCACGTCGACGAGCCGATGTGGAGCAACGGGCGCATCGACCTGCGCCGCCTCGTCGCGGTCGAGGTCGGCCTCGGCATCACCAGCAGGACCTTCGGACCCGACGACCGCTACCATCAACTCACCACCTACAACACCCCGCCCTTCCTGTACGGCCTCGCCTTCCAGCTCATTCCCTACACGACCGTGTCGGTCGGCGGCGCGCTGATGAAGGTGCGCCGCAGCAGCTTCGCCCGGGAGGAGCTCGCGCTGTTCAACACCTTCTACGTCGGTATCAGCGTCGAGCTCAACTTCTTCAACCTGGCGCGCAGCCGCTTCTCCGCCGCCGAGTATGGCAGCGCCAAGAGCGTCCTGCGCCCGACTCCATGACGATCCAGGAGACGAAATGCC
>JBGAUO010000029.1:0-45912 GCA_044228605.1 Nannocystis sp.
CGAGCAGGGCCGCGGCCTCGTGCCCACCAACGAGCTCGGCATCCCCCCCGGCGCCGATCCCAAGCGCAGTTTCCCGATCGGCAAGGAGGTCGAGGTGGTGGTGCTAAGCCGCGACCACAAGACCGGCAAGCTGCGCCTTAGCATCAAGGGCGTCGCCGCGGCCGAGGAGCGCAGCAACTACAAGAGCTTCGCCCAGCAGAACAAAAAGGCCGGCGGCGGCAAGGGCATGGGCAGCCTCGGTGAGCTGCTCAAGGGCCTCGACGTGAAGTTGCCGTCCGGTCCACGTGCCGGCGCACAGGCCAGCCCGGCGGGCCAGGCAAACCCGGCGAGTCAGGGGCCACGCGACGACGGTCGACGCCGTCGGGTCTGAGTGGGCTGAACGCCAGGCAGTCGACGTCCGTCGGCTGCCTGCTGCCGTTCACGTCGCTGGCAATCACGGCTTCTTGCGTGGGGGCACACCACCGGGGGGCGGCTCGCTCGGCGCTTCACCGGAGCGCGTGGTCGGGCCCGGGCGCAAGAAGCTAAAGGGCAAGACGGGCGAGCCGGCCTTCAACTTCGGCTCGCGTGGCCCTTCTTCGGCGGGAACGATCGCATGCGACGCAGTCGGGGCGGCAGCACGCGCGGCCGCGCTGTCCTTTGCGGCAGGCTCGGGCTCCACAGGTACGGCCTGCGCAGGCTCCGTGCGCTGCGACGCGGGTGCACGAGACGGCGACGCGGCCAGCACTCCCGGCACCGGCGTCGGAGATGCATCCTGCGAGATCCGTGTGCCTGGCGAGGTCACAGCGGGCGCAGCCACTGCAGGTGCCGGCGCGGCCACTGCGGGTGCCGGCGAGATCACTGCCGGCGCGGCCACTGCGGGTGCCGGCGCCGCCACTGCGGGTGCCGGCGAGGTCACTGCCGGCGCGGCCACTCCGGGTGCCGGCGCGACCACTGCGGGTGCCGGCGAGGTCACTGCCGGCGCGGCCACTGCGGGTGTCGGTGTCGCCGTCAGGCGCGTTGGGCTCACCGATGTCGTCGCCCGGGTCGGCTCCGAGGCCCCTGGACGCGACACAACGCGCGAGGGTAGTCCCGTCAAACCGGGCGCGGGCGCCGGGGCGCGGACGGGCTCGCTGGGGTTTGCAACCCGCGGCGGCAAAGCCTCTGCCGGGTTGCGGGCCACCGGTGTGGCAGTACGCGAGGGTGGTGCTGCGAACATGCCAGCACGTGGCGTTGGCTTCGGCACCTCCGCCGTCGGCCCTGGTTCGACCTTGGCGGGCTCCGTCGTCAGCTCCACTCGCACAGGCTCGGTCTTCACAGCCTCACGCTTTGCGTCGGTCTTCACCGGCGTCGGCGTCACCTCCACCGGCTTTGTCGGAACTGGAATCACCTCCACCGGCGCCGTCGACTTCTGGGGCTGCGGCTTCGCGTCCTGCTTCGCAGGCGCGGGCGTCGCGGCTGGCGGCGTCTCGGCGGAGGTCGGGCGTCCGACCGCCGATGTGCGTGCAGACACCGGTGGGGTGTGATCTCTGCCGGGCCGCGGGTTCCGATCTCGCCGCTGATCGGCGCCAGGCTCTTCGCCGCCTCGGCGCTCACACTGGTGGGTACATGCGCGACCTGGGTGATCTCCTCGTCGCGCGGTGTCATGCGCGCGGGCGCAGGCGCAGCCCGACCCGGGGACTGAACAGGCTTCGAGGTCGCACCGCCGAGAGTCGGGTACGACGCCGTCGACGCGCTGCGACGATCCGGCGCGGCAGGAGCTGCGCTCGCTCGCGAGGCCTGCGCTGGCGGTGTCGTCGGTGTTGGGCGCCTGTCCTCGGGGACAGCTGTAAAGCCTCCGGTCGCGCGACTGGCGTGCATCTGCGGGGCCGGCAGCGCGGACGGCTTGTCCTCGGGGACCGCCGCAAAGCTGCCCGTCGCCCGATCTGCGCGCACGGGTGCCGGCGTGGTGTTGTCCGCAAGCGACTCGGCGATCGCTCCGGACCGGCCGCGATGTGTGTGGTCGATCGTCACCTCGATGATCGAGTCTTCGACCTCGACATCGATGTCGCCGACACCCGACTCCGCGGCGGACGAGCTGCCGACGACCGGGCCAGGCGTCGACTCGTCGACCTTGCCGTCGCCACCTTTGCGGGCGTCGAGGATCCGCCGGAGTTCAGCGCGCCCCTCCTTCGTCAGCAACGTCCGTGAGCGTCGCCCCTTCTGCTCCGTGCGCGGGGCGGTCTCGAGATCGACCTCGAGCTCGAGCTCCCCGAGGCCAGGGTCCGGCAGGTTCTTCGGCCGTGTTGTCAGCGCCACCGGATCGGTCTTCGGCCGCGGCTGCGGCTCGCCGACGGGCGCCGCCCGGCCGCTGCGCACCGCCGGCAGTTCGGCGGCAGTTCTGTGCGAGCTGGCGATCCCCGAACCGAGCGGCGGGCGGGCGAACATCCCGGTCATCTCATCGTCGCCGCCCTGCGCCTCGGCCTCCTCGCGCAGCTGGGCCATCACGTCCTGCACAACCACCCGCATCACGTTGGCGCTTGGCCAGCGGTTCTCGGGGTCAAAGGCGAGGGCACGATCGACGAGCTCGATCACCGGGCGTGGCAAGTGCGGTACGACCGAGGCGATCGAACGCGGCGGCTTGCGGGCGACGGCCATCAAGCGATCGATCACGGGTCCGGTCGACGGATGCACCGTCTCGCCAGAGAGCGCCCGAAACATCGTCGCGGCGATCGACCACATGTCGCTACGTGCGTCGAGGTTTTGGTTGTCCGCACGCGCCTGCTCTGGCGCGATGTACGAGACGGTGCCGAACACGATGCCATCGCTCTGGTCCATCGCCTCGGCCGACAGCTCGCGAACGCGGGCGAGGCCGAAGTCGAGGAGCTTCACGGCGCCATCGCGGGTCAGATAGATATTCGCCGGCTTGATGTCGCGATGCAGGATTCCCTTGGGGTGGGCGCACGCGAGCACCTCGAGGAGCTGGTCGGTGATTGCGAGGACTTCCATGGGGCCCATGACCCCCAGTCGTTCGAGTCGCCCCTCGAGCGACTCGCCGTCCAGCAGCTCCATCACCAAATAGACTTCGCCATCCTCGGTCGCGTCGTCGTCGAGGACAAGGACAGCATTGCGGTGGCCGACCTTATTGGCCGCGTAACCTTCGGCGAGGAAGCGTCGCCTCGCCTGTTCGTTGCGCGTGTACTGCGAGTGCAGCATCTTGATCGCTGCACGAGCCCCGTTACGATGGGTGCTCGAGTAGACCGCCGCCATCCCACCGATGGCGATCAGCGAGTCCAGGTGCCACTTGTTGCGTAGCCACCGGCCGACGCGCCCCTGGGCCTCGGTCATGAACCGTGTGCTGCTGCCGCCCGCCGCCAAACTTGGGCCAGGATCACGACTGGGGCCCGTAGGTGTCAAGTACGGCCTGTCGCATCGGGACGACACCCGCTGAGAACGCGCCCGCCACACATCCGCACGCTCGATCCCTCGCCCCCCACCGCCGAACTCGTGCTGGCACCACGCGCCTGCGACTCAGACCTACATTTTGCCGAGTTTTTCGCCTTGTGGGCCGTCGCCTGTAGCCTTGGCGCGTGCAGCTGCACGCAACCAGTCCAACCCTTGCCTGGTTCCGCGACGACGTCCCCCCCGCACCCGTCGCGGGGCCGGTCGGTGCGCCGGGGACCCACGTGGGTGATGGCCGCTATGAGGTCCTGCGCCTGGTCGGCGCTGGTGGCATGGGCCAGGTCTACCAGGCCCATGACCGCGTCCTCGAGCGTCACGTGGCGCTCAAGATCATGCGCGCCGAGGTGCCAGCGAGCGAGCGTCGTCGCTTTCGCCGAGAAGCGCTCCTCGGCGCCCGCCTGCTGCATCCGAGCCTGGTAAGGGTCTACGACATGGGCTGTGGCGCCGACGGCGAGGCGGCCTGGATGGCGATGGAGTACCTGCCTGGGACCGACGCCCTGCGGCTTCTGGAGGGTTCTCGTGCGCGCGGCCAGTCACTCCCATGGCCAGCGCTACGACGTGTCCTCGGCCAAGTGCTGGCCGCCCTGCAGTACTGCCACGACTGCCGGGTGGTCCACCGCGACGTGAAGCCCGCCAACATGTTCGTCACCCGCGACCCCAACACGCGCTACCTGACGACCAAGCTGCTCGACCTCGGAATCGCCCTCGACCTCGATGGACCCGCGCCTGCGGGCAAGGTGGAGGTGCTGTGCGGCGATCCGAACTACATGGCGCCGGAGCAGACGATCGCGGGCGCGGTGCTCGATGCTCGCGCGGATCTGTATGCCGTGGGCATGAGTCTTTTTGAGCTCTGCACGGGCAGGCTCCCCTTCGAGGACCTGGTGGACGCGCCGCTGGCCGAGCTCCTGGCGGCCCAGCGGGAGATCGATCCAGGGCCCCCAAGCGCTCGCATGCCACGTGAGACGCCGCCCGAGCTGGCGCAGCGGGTCGATCGCCTGGTCGCGCGTGCATGCGCGAAGCGGCCATCTGCTCGCTTTCAGAGCGCGTTCGACATGCTGACGGCCCTCGACGCCCCACTCGCGGAGATCTAGGCGTTGCGGGGTTGGCGCGGCAGTGCCGGTTGAGTGTGCATCGAGTTCGTGAAGGAAATGGCTCAGGCGTGTATATTCGCGCCCGAGTGCTGAAGACGGTCCGAGTGCCGCCGCCCTTCGAGGGCCTCTTCGAGCAGGCGCAGGCCTACGTTGGACGCTTCTTTGCCGAACGGCAGGACTGCCCAGAGCAGGCGCGCATCGAGATCTTCGGACAGCGCTACATGCTCGTGCGGGCGCGCTCGATGTCCGTCGAATTCTTCGAGATGATCCAGCGCCTGTACAGCGACAAGGGCGAGGCCGAGGCCGTGTCCGTCGCTCGCAGCCTGCTCTTCGACATCGCCCATGCGATGGGCCTCTCGGACGCGCGTGACTTCGCCGAGCGGATGGATCTGCAAGATCCGATCGCCAAGCTCTCGGCGGGTCCGATCCACTTCGCCCACGCCGGATGGGCCTTCGTCGACATCTCTGCCGACAGCCAACCGTCGCCGGATGAGAATTTCTACCTCCTCTACGATCACCCGTACTCGTTCGAATGCGACAGCTGGCTCAGCGAGGGCAAGCGGACTGACTTCCCGGTGTGTGTAATGAACGCCGGCTACTCATCAGGCTGGTGCGAGGCAAGCTTCGGGCTGCCCCTGGTGTCTGCTGAGATCATGTGCCGAGCCAAGGGCGACGATCACTGTCGCTTCATCATGGCCCACCCGACGCGCATTGAGAGCTTCATCCAGGCGTACTTCAAGAGTCAGCCGAGCCAGCCCCAGCACCCGGTGCGCTACGAGATACCCGGCTTCTTCTCGCGCAAGAAGCAGGAAGATGAGCTGCGCAACCGCGAGGAGCAGTACCGCGGGATCTTCGAAGCCGGAACGAACGCTCTGCTGATCCTCACCGAGGTGGGCCAGATCGTGCAGGCCAACCCCGCGGCCTCGCGCCTGTTTCGCTATGAGCCCACGGAGTTCCCGGGCAGCGCCGTCGCGGGGCTCATCACCGACCCCGGCTTTTTCGCCGAGTTCAGGGAGCGCATCCACAGCCACGGCAATTACCTCGCCGAGAAGACCGGGCTCGCCAAGGACGGTCAGCACTATCACGTCGAGATCCGTGGCTCCCGCTTCCGCTTCCAAAACGCCGATCACCTGCTAGCGATCGTCAACGACATCACGGAACAGAAGGTCGCCCAGCTGGCGCTGCGCGCCGCCCACGACGAGCTCGAGGGGCGTGTCCGTGATCGTACCGCGGAGCTCGAGCACGTCAACGCCCAGCTCAAGACGGTCAATGAGAAGCTCGTGTCGGCGCGTGATCATGCGATCGACGCCAGCAAGGCCAAGAGCGCCTTTCTGGCCAACATGAGCCACGAACTGCGCACGCCCCTGAACGCGATCATCGGCTACAGCGAGCTCATTGAAGAAGAGAGCCACGACGCCACGGTGCTGAACCTCGGCGACCTCGGCAACATCCGAGCCGCCGCCCGCCACCTTCTGGCGTTGATCGACGACATCCTCGACGTCTCCAAGATCGAGGCCGGTAAGATGGAGCTGTTCGTCGAGCCCTTCGACGCGCGAGAGCTGCTCGATGAAGTGGTCGCGACCATTGCTCCACTTGCGGCCCGCAACCACAACCGCCTCGACCTCGACCTCGGCGTCGGCCTCGGCACTCTCTGCACCGACCGGACCAAGCTCAAGCAGGTCGCCCTGAACTTGCTGTCGAACGCCTGCAAGTTCACCCATGAGGGGCAAGTGCGGCTGGCCGTGCGTCGGACGCGAGGCCTGGGCGGCGAATGGCTGCACCTCGAGGTCGAGGACTCCGGGATCGGCATCGCCAGCGAACGCCTCGAGGAGTTATTCCAGCCGTTTCGTCAGGCCGATGAATCGACGACTCGCAAGTACGGCGGCACGGGCCTCGGTCTGTCGATCAGCAGGCACTACTGCCAGATGATGCGCGGATCGATCCGGGCCACGAGCGCGCCGGGGCGCGGCTCTGTCTTCACGGTGCGGATCCCGGTCGACATCACACCAGCTCAACGCGCCCGGGCCTGACCGACTCGTCAGATCCGTCGCCCTTTGCTAACTCGAGGACGGGCGACGCCCGGCCTACCGGGCGGCAGGTCGGGCGTTGGGTCGCCGTCGGCGGTCGCGGGGCTACTTTTTGAGCGCGCCCTCTTGCAGCTTGAACTCGATGCGGCGGTTGAGTGACTTGTTCTTCTTGGTGTCGTTGGCGGCGATCGGCTCGTCCGGACCGGCGCCGCGGGTGCTGAGGCGACCCTCGGCGATGCCCTTGTCGACCAGGTACTTCTTGACCGAGTCGGCGCGGCGGCGCGAGAGGTCGACGTTGTGGTCGCGGTTGCCGTCGCTGTCGGTGTGACCGCTGATCTCGACGTGCACGTCGTCGAAGTCCTTGAGCACCTTCACCGCGGCGTCGAGGGTGGGCTTGGAGGCGGGCTTGATCGTGTCCTTGTCGACGTCGAAGTAGATGCCCTTGATGACGCCGGCGAACTTGGCGACGGCCTTCGGGACCTCGTCGGCGCAGCCGTCCTTGTCCTTGTAGCCGTTCTTGGTCTCGGGGACGTCGATGCACTGGTCGTTCGGATCGAGGATGCCGTCGCCGTCCTTGTCGGGCGGCGGGCAGCCGTCGGGCGCGACACCGGCGACCTGCGGGCACTTGTCGACCGGGTCCTTGAAGCCGTCGCCGTCGCTGTCCGGGCAGCCGTCGGGGCCGGTGCCCGGGTCGTTGACGCAGCTGTCATCGGGGTCAAAAAAGCCGTCGCCGTCGGTGTCGATCGGGCCGGCGATCGGGCAGCCGTCGGGCGCGACGCCGGGGACGTTGACGCACTTGTCGACCTTGTCGAAGAAGCCGTCGCCGTCGCTGTCCTTGTCCTTCTCCTTGGCGGGCTTCTTGCGGTTGAGGAGGATCGACAGGCCGAGCAGCACCTCGACGTGGTGCGTGCGGCCCTCGTCGATGACGTGCTGGGCGGTGACGTTGTCGCGGACGTCGAGGCGCAGGGCCAGCAGGCGGTTGATGTAGAACTTCACGCCGCCGCCGAAGTGGAGCGCGGGGTCCTGGTCCTTGCCGAGGGCGCTGCCGGTGGTGCCCATGACGCCGAAGCCGGCGAGGACAAAGGGCGCGACGCGGTACGGGAGCTGCAACACGCCGTAGCCGCGGAAGGCGCCGAGCAGCGCGTTCGAGGTGCCGTCGCGCAGCTTGGTCGGCATGACGCCGCCCTCGACCTCGAGGCCGAGGAAGGACAGCGGGTAGTAACCAAAGCGCAGGCCGAGGTCGGGGGCGATCTTCTTGTACGACTGCCAGGTCGTCGACGGGTCGTAGAGCTCGTGGTCGGCGTTGGGCAGCAGGATGCCGCCGTAGATGCCGGCCTCCATCTGGTGCGCGGTCGGTCGATAGCGCTTGATCCACGGCTCACCGCTGGCGTCGCCGCGGTCCTTCTTCTTCTTGCCGCCCTTGGCGTCGGCCTTGGCGCCACCCAGCGAGATCTCGGCGGAGGCACTCGCTGGCTCTGCAGGAGCTGCCTCGGCGGGAGCGGGTTCCGCAGCGGCCGGCTCTGCGGCGACCGCAGTGCCCGAGGTGACGAGGAGCGTGAGGGCCGTGAGCCAGGGAGTGGAGACCTTGTGCATGATTCGATCAGCTCGTTCCAGGAGACGCGCACCCCACTGGGGCGGCAGCCACTTCTTGTAACCGGCTTCGTTGCGTTTGCAAAGACGCGGACCTGAACGTACATGCCCGCAGTGGTCCAGGTCGCGCATCGAGAGCGAATCGCTCTCGATCTGACCGTTAGGACATGTTCGATTCTTTACGCCTTGGCCTTGATTGCGGTGCTCCGTCGAATGAGCGGACCCCTGCAAGCCTGCACTGGTACGATTTCGCACCCATGAGCGCAATTTTTTACGCGTATCCCGGCTGCGACACTTGTCGAAAGGCGCGCCGCTGGCTCGACGACCACGGTGTCCCGTATCGCGAGGTGAACATCGCCACGAGCCCACCGGACGCGGTGACACTGCAGACCGTCCAGGCCCGCGCCGGCGTGCCGCTCCGGCGCCTGTTCAACACCTCGGGGCAACTGTATCGCGATGGCGGTTACGCGGATCGGCTGCCGACAATGGACGACGACAGCGCGCGGGCCGAGCTGGCGAAGCAAGGGATGCTCATCCGACGCCCGCTGCTGCTCGCCGAGCACGTCGCGCTGGTCGGCTTTCGCCCCGACGAGTACGCCGAGCAGCTCGCTGCCATGCGTGGGTGATCGCGTGTAAGTCGGCCCCGGACGCCGTCGTTCGTCCTGCATGACCTTGGCCGACAACGTGCTGCGCCTGCTGTCACTCACTGTGTTCGCCATGCCCCTGCTCGCTCCCACGCGAGCACATGCCGGCGATCTGGCACGCGCAACCAGCTACGAAACCCCACCTCGGAGAGGCTTCTACGGCGAGATCGCGTTGCGACCGGGCGTTGTGGTGTTGCGTAACGGCGTGGTGCCGGTGCTACGCCACCACCTGTCGTTTGGCGCCGGTCTGACCGACCGCTTCAAGATCGGCATGAATCTACACGTCGGCGGATACCTCGACGCGATCAAGAAGCCGGTGCTCGGGATGGACGTGCTCGCCACGGGGTACGTTTGGCGCGGGCTCTACCTCCGCGCTGGCTTTGGTCTGATCAATCGCCTTCCGGTCGCCGTGGGCAGCGACCAAACGCGCCCCGGCTACGGCGGCACCGTGGGCTTCGGATACGAGTGGACGGTGAAGAAGGCCGCGGGGGTTGGCCTCGGCGCTGACTTCGACGCCCGCCTCATCTCAGCGCACGAGGTGCGTCAGAGCTGTTTTGTTGGCCTGCACTTCCATTTTCACTGACCCCGGCGGCGGCGGCCCACGACCGCCAGACCCGCGAGGAGGAGGACCACGAGGCCGTTGAACAGCTCGCCTGTGCGTGTGTAGATGGTGCGGTAGCCGAGGTCGATAAGTGGCACCTCGGCGACGAAGCCGGTCGCCGCGAGCGGGCCATCCTCAGCGGTGTCGGGATCCGTGACCTCGGTCTGGTGGAGAATGCGACCATTGGGATCGACGTAGACGCTGGTACCAGCGTTGACGGAGCGCAGTAGGGCCCGTCGGTTCTCGATCGTGCGAAGCACAGCGAGGCCCATGTGCTGGTACTGCTCCTTCGATTTGCCGAACCACGAGTCGTTGGTGAGGTTGACGAAGGCGTGGATGCCTCCAGCCGCCGTATCGCGGGCGAAACGGGGCAGAATGTCCTCGTAGCAGATGAGCGGGCCGAACTTCATGCCGTCGACGTCGAGGACGCCGGGTTTTTCGCCCGGGTTAATGTACGACGCGGCTGGGACCATCTTCAGGTACCAAGCTGGGTCGACGAAGGGCACGTACTCGCCGAAGTACAGCGGGAAGACCTTGTCGTACGTGTCGCCGAGGTGCCCATCACGGTGCAGCACCATCGCGGTGTTCCACGCGTAGGGGTTGACGCTGCGTTCAGATGTGACGACGCCGAAGATCAGCGGCGCAGTGAACAAGCGCCGGACCTTGCGCGGATGGCCTTCCGGTAGATCGGTGCCGCCACTGCGAGGGAGCATGTGCGAGAAGGGGTATCCAGTCTCACCCCACAGCAGGAGCTGAGCGCCTTCGCGCTCGAGGCGAGCCGACTCGGCCTGCAGACGGGCCAGGATGGCGTACTTGGAGCGCCCCTTGGACCACTCGTAGATGCCGAAGTTGCCCTGGACCACGCCGACCTTGACCTTGGGGGAATCGGCGATGATCGCGTCCACCTGCGCCATGCGGATCGTGCCGTAGAGTGGCGTGCCGATCAGCCACCCGAGCCAGGTAGCGAGGGCGACGCGGTTGAGCACGTGGCGATCGAAGTAGTCGCGCAGCACGACGTAGAGGCCCGCGTTGATGCTGAGCTGCGCGAGGCCGATCGTGGTAACTCCGCCGATCTCTGCCAGCTGCAACCAGCGAGGCTCGTAGCACCACATCAGGGCCAGATAAGAGGGGAACACATGCGGCAGCAGAGCCTCGCCGGCGACCCAGCACAACGGCGCGATCAGAAGGACATCCCGGCCAGTACGGCGACGCAGCCACACGATCAACGCCGCCGGAGCGGCCCACTGCAGGCCCTGGAAGGCCGCGAAGAGTAGGTGGATAAACAGCCGCGGGGCGATGCCAAATCCGGCGAACTTGTCGAGCAACTGGGTCAGCCAGATGAAGCCCCAGAACACCGTGATCGTGCCGGTGAGCCAACCGTACCAGAACGCCTTCTTCGGGCCGAGGCCCTCGATCGCGTAGAGCCACGGGACCCAGCCAAACAGACCCAGCCACCACCAGGAGGCATCGGGCGAGCCGAGCACCATACATGCGGCGCACAGGACACTGGCGAGCAACCGCTGCCAGGGGCGGCGATCGGCGGTGACCTTCGCTCCGGAAGCGGTCGCTGGATCGCTCACGTGGCCTCGGGCATGGCCGTGCGGATGAACAACTCGGCGAGTTGCACTTCGTCGGCGCCCGAGGGGCAGCCGGTCATCAGGTCGGCGCCAGTCGTCGTCTTCGGGAAGGCGATGACGTCGCGCAAGCTGGTCGCCCCGGCCATGAGCATGGAGATGCGATCCAGCCCGAGGGCGATGCCGCCATGCGGAGGCGGGCCGTAGCGGAATGCCTCGAGCAAGAAGCCGAATTTCTGCTGGGTCTGCTCTTCGCTGAGACCGAGCACCGCGAAAACCTTGGCCTGGATGTCGCTGCGGTGGATACGGATCGAGCCGCCACCGATCTCGTTGCCATTGAGCACGAGGTCGTAGGCCTGGGCGAGGATCTGCGAGGGATCGCTGTCGAGCAGCGGGATGTCGACGGACCGTGGCGAGGTGAAGGGGTGATGCGAGGACACGTAGCCCTTCTCGGTGCGCTCAAACAGCGGGAAGTCGGTGACCCACAGGAACTGCCACGGCGACGCCGTCGAGCGCTCGACGAGCGCCAGGCTGTCACGCAGCTCGAGGCGCAGGGCGTTGAGCGCCTGGTGGGTGGTATGGAACTCGTCGGCGATGATCAGCAGTACCGCCCCGGGCTTGGCTCCCATGCGCTCGTTGATCACCGCCATCGTCGCTGGCGTCAGGTTCTTGGCCAGCGGCGACTCCCAACTGCCGTCGGCCTGCACGCGGGCCCACGCGAGGCCCTTCGCAGCACCCGATTCGCGCTTCTTGACCAGCGCGGTGAGCTTGTCGATGCGGCCGCGCGTGAAGGCCTCGCTGTGCTCGGGCGGGACGCAGATGCCCTTCACGAAGGCTGCGCCGGTGAACATGCGAAAGCCCGTGTCCGCAACAACATCCTTGATGTCGACGAATTCGAGGCCAAAGCGGAGATCGGGCTTGTCGCTCCCGAAGCGTCCCATGGCCTCGGCCCAAGTCATGCGCGGGAACTGCTCCGGCAGCGCGACGCCGAGGATATCCTTCCAGGCCCGGCGAATGAGGGCCTCGATCGGCGCCTGCACGCGCTCCGGGGTGGCGTAGCTGATCTCGACGTCGATCTGGGTAAACTCGGGCTGACGATCGTTTCGCAGGTCCTCGTCGCGGAAACAACGACAGATCTGGAAGTACTTGTCCATGCCGGCGACCATGAACAACTGCTTGAAGATCTGTGGCGACTCGGCGAGCGCGTAGAAGTTGCCGGGGTTGAGGCGACTCGGGACCAGGAAATTACGCGCCCCACCAGGCGTGTACTTCACCATGTAGGGCGTCTCGAGCTCGAGGAAGCCGGCCTCGGCGAGGGTGATACGCGTGAGCGTGGCCAGGCGCGACCGCAGCACAAAGTTCTTCTGCAGCGACGGTCGACGGAGGTCGAGGTAGCGATACTTGAGGCGGTTGGTCTCGCTGGCGTCGAGCTCGGCGTCGTCGGCGACATTGAAGGGCAACGGGTCAGCGCTCGAGAACACCTCGACAGTGCGCGCCGAGACCTCGATCTCACCGGTCGGCATGTCCTTGTTCACGTTGTCGCCACGCGAAACGACGACGCCGGCGATAGCGATACAGAACTCGTTGCGCAGGTCGCCGGCGATGGCCCGGGCCGCCGGGGCAAGGTCGGGATCGATCGTCACCTGGGTGATACCAAAGCGGTCGCGCAGGTTGATGAAGGTGAGCGCGCCGTGAGCCCGGCGGCGATGCACCCAACCGAAGAGGACCACGGACGCGCCGACATCGGCATGGCGCAGGGCGCCACAGTCGTGCGTGCGCCCATTCTCGAGCAAGCTGGACATGGGCGTGACTGTAACCGTGGTGCGCCCGCACGGGAAGACTGCTACAACCGGGCTCGTGAACGACGTACCGGCGGCCGGGGACGGGAGCACGGCATGGTTCTCGGAGCACGAGTTGGCGGCGGCCAGCCAGCGGCTCGAGGACGCGTCCCCCCTGGACATCCTGGGGTGGACCTTCAAACGGTTTTGCGATCGACGCGTGGCGCTGAGCTCGGCCTTCGGCGCCGAGGGCTGCGCGCTGATCCACCTCGCCCGCCAGGTCGAGGCGGCGGTACCGGTCTACACCATCGACACCGGGTATTTGTTCGCGGAGACGGTCCTTCTACGCGAGGCGTACCGAGCAACCGGCGCCGACATCCGCGTGGTCGAGCCCCTGATCTCGATCCGCAGCCAGGCTGAGCGCCACGGTCCCGACCTGTTCGCCCGTGATCCCGACACGTGCTGCGAGATCCGGAAAGTCGAGCCCATGCGGCGGATCCTCACCTCCCTTGATGTCTGGATCACCGCGGTGCGGCGCGACCAGAGCGAGACCCGCAAGCACACCCCGATCGTCGGCACAGCCCACCGCAGCGACGGGAGCCTCGTCGTCAAGGTGGCTCCCCTGGCTCGCTGGTCGCGCAAGGACACCTGGGGGTACCTGCTCGCGCACGAGCTCCCCTACAACCGCCTGCTCGACGAGGGCTACACCAGCATCGGCTGCGAACCGTGCACCCGCCCCGCCGGAGCAGGCGAAGGCGGTGAACGCAGCGGGCGCTGGGCGGGTCAGGCCAAGACAGAGTGCGGCATTCACAATCTCTGACGACTGCTCGAGGCCACGATGCCGCTGCGTTTCATCCATTGCTCCGACATTCACCTGCTCGACCTCAAGGGCACACAGCTGAGCCAGTGGCTCAACAAGCGCCTCACCGGCGGCGTGAACCTACTGCTCAGCCGCAGGCGCAAGCACAGCCACAACCTCTTCGATCGCATCGTCGAGCACGCGCGCGAGTTCCAGGTGGACCGACTCGTGATCACAGGCGACCTGACCAACCTCGCGCTCGAGCCAGAGTTTGCGCTCGTGCGCGAGAAACTGCGCGAGGTTGGCCTGCCGGTCACCGTGATCCCCGGAAACCACGACACGTACACTCGCGGCTCGGCGGTCAGCCGTCGCTTCGAAAACTTCATGGGTGAGTTCATGGACGGCGAGCGTGAGGGCGCCGACTATCCTTTCGTACAACGCCTCGGGGATGTCGCCCTGATCGGCGTCTCGACGGCAATCCCCTCACTGCCGCTGGTCGCCGTGGGGCGCATCGGCGACGACCAACTGGCACGTCTTGACCGGATGCTGGCGCGACTGGGCGAGGAGGGTCTGGCGCGGGTGGTGCTTATCCATCACCCGGTCCTCGCAGGTGTAGCCAAACCCCGGCACGGGCTGCTCGACCTCGAGGCTTTTGGCCGCGTGATCGCGCGCCATGGGGCCGATCTGATCCTGCATGGGCACGAGCACCGCCGTATCGAAGGCGAGCTGCCGGGACCGAACCGGCCGGTTCCGGTGCATGGGGTCGGCTCTGGCACCTACCTGTCCCAGGAGACAGGCAAACACGGGGCTTTCTCGCTGTACACGGTGGCCCCGGGATCGATCCACAGAGTGTACCACTGGTGGAACGGGGTCGCGTTTCACGCAGACCCTGCGGCGGTGTACTGAAGCGGTCTCCTGGCCTATCGGACAGGCGCCTGAGGCGTGCGCGCGAGCGGGTCCTGCAACGGGCGAAGGTCGGCCTCCGCCCCGAGCAAGTCGCCGCGAAGCTGGCCGACCAGATGGTGAGAGCCACAGACGACGAGCTCACCACCGAGTCGCAGGTGCTCCTCGATCGCGGGACGAAGCAAGGGGTCATCGGGGCCGCAGAAGCGGCGCCCCGGTGAGCCGGTCAACGGATGACCGCCTGGGAGATCGATCAACCACAACGGCGCATCGAGACCGGCGAGCGCGGCGAGCATCGCTTGGGCGTCCTTGTCGGCGAGGCAGCCGAAGGCGATCGCCCTGCCCTGCCCCGGAACGCTCCGTAGGTAGTCGACGAGCGCGAGGACACCGTGCGGATTATGGGCGACGTCGAAGATCACGACGCCGCCGGCCACACTGTGACGCTCCGCGCGCCCGGGCCAGCTGACGCCCGCGAGGTCCGCGGAAGAGATCGTGGGGTCGATCGCTCGCGCGCCAGCGAGGGCGAGGGCGGCGTTGATCCGTTGGTGCGCGCCCGAAAGCGGAGCATGTTCCAGCGGGGTGACGAATTGCAGCGACACATGATGCTGCGCTGCGATCGCGCGCAGGACAGCCTCGGCCTCGGGTCGTTGCGGCGCGCTGAAGGCTGAGCCGCCGTCGCCGATGACTGCGCCTTTTTCACCGGCGATCGCCGCCACATCTGGGCCGAGATATGCGGTGTGATCGAGATCGATCGGTGTGAACAGCCGGGCCGCGTACTGACCGATGCGAGTCGCGTCGAGGCGACCACCGAGGCCGGCCTCGATCACCATCACGTCGATGCCCAGCTCGGCGAAGTGCAGGAACGCGGCGAGCGTGAGGATCTCGAAGAAGGTGAGCGGCCGGGGGACCTCGCACGCGAGGACACGATCGACGAGGTGCTGAACGGCGTCGTCGGCGATCGGGATCCCATCCACACGAATGCGCTCGCCGACACGGTGCAGGTGCGGGCTGGTGTAGAGGCCAACCCGCCGGCCTCGGCGCAGGGCGTGGGCGCACATCGCCGCAGTGGAACCCTTGCCGTTGGTGCCGAGCACGTGGATCGCCGGGATGCCTTGACTGGGCCATCCGAGCGAGCAATACGCCACTCGCACGGCCTCAAGGTCGAGCTTGACGCCGAGGTTGCGGCGCTGGAACAGCGCCTCCTGCCAGACCGGGATCACGTGGCTCACTCTGCGGCGATCGGGACGGCCGCCTCGGGTTCGCTCACCGCGGTCGCCAGCTGGGAGCCCGCCGCGCCAAGCAAACGGAGCATGAGCCCGATCTGTTCGCGCATCTCGAGGCGGCTGACAATGCGGTCGATCATCCCGTGCTCGAGCAGGAACTCGGCGCGCTGGAAGCCAGCGGGCAGCTCTTGACCGATCGTCTGCTGAACCACGCGGGGGCCGGCGAAACCCACCAGTGCCCGCGGCTCGGCGATCGTGATATCGCCGAGCATAGCGAAGCTGGCCGCAACACCACCGGTGGTCGGATGCAGGCACACCGAAATGTACGGGACACCGGCCTCGCGCAGCCGGCCTCGCGCGGCCGAGGTCTTGGCCATCTGCATGAGCGAGAGGATGCCCTCCTGCATACGGGCGCCGCCGGAGGCGGAGAACACGACGGCCGGGATCTTGCGCTCCCGGGCCCGCTCGAACACGCGAGTGACCTTCTCGCCGACCACCGACCCCATCGAGCCGCCCATGAACTCAAAGACAAAGAAGCCGACGCTGACAGGCACACCTGCGATGGTGCCGAGTCCCGCCGTGAAAGCATCGCCAGGGCCGACGTTGTGCTCGGCCTTGGTAATGCGATCCTTGTAGGGCGCCTGATCATGGAAGTGCAGCGGGTCGCCCGAGCGCAGCTCGTGGTCCATCGCTTGCCAACTGCCCGGATCGAGCATCGCATCGATGCGCTCGCGGGTCGGGAGCACGTGGTGCTGCCCGCAGACCGGACACACGCGGAGGTTCTGGACGAGCTCGGCCGTGAAAGTGATCTCACCGCACCCATCGCACTTGGTCCACAGGCCACGCGGAACTGAGACCTTGCCGTCGCTGGGTCCCGCCACTGCCTGCTTCTTGCGTCGCCACCAAGCCATAGCGCTCCCTTAGAGCCCGTTCACGGGCCCTCGTTGCCGGCGCGCATCATCGCCGCCGATCCTCTGCTTGGCAAGCGCCGGTTGTCGGCGCGCCGTGGCCCTGATAGTCACTGTGGCCGTGCACGCCCCCAACGGCCCCGCGGATCCGACCGACCTCTCTGTGCCGGAAGGTGCCGCCGAACCGACAAAGAGCGACGGGCCGAGGACGCCGGCCGAACTTGCTCCGACCGCGCACGCGGTTTCGCAGGCTCAGCGCACCAGGTCGCCGTCGCACCCGCCGGGCGATCGTGGCGGGCAGCACCTGACCTACGCGAGCGCGGGAGTCGATATTGACGCCGGCAACGAGGCGGTGCGACGGATCAAGGCGCTGGTCAGCAGCACGCGGCGACCGGAACAGATCGACGACATCGGCGGCTTCGCTGGGATGATGGGCCTGCCGACCGGCATGGCGGAGCCGGTGCTCGTCAGCTGCACTGATGGTGTCGGCACGAAGCTGTTGGTGGCGATCGCCATGGACAGGCACGACACCGTCGGCATCGACCTGGTGGCGATGAGTGTCAACGACCTGCTGGTGACCGGGGCGCAGCCACTGTTCCTCCTCGACTACATCGCCTGTGGCGTGCTGTCCCCGGATTTTGTCGAGCAGATCATCCGCGGCGTGGTCGATGGCTGCCGACAGTCGAGCTGCGCGCTGCTCGGCGGGGAGACGGCCGAACTGCCGGGCTTGTACGCGAAGGGCCACTACGATCTGGCCGCATTTGCGGTCGGTGTGGTCGACCGCGCCAGGATGCTCGGGCCTGGGCGGGTCAAGGCTGGCGACCTCGCGCTTGCGCTGCGTTCCAGCGGACTGCACAGCAACGGCTACAGCCTGGCGCGCAAGGCCCTGCTCGATCCAGCGCACGCGGGGCTGCACCTCCACGACGCGCTGCCCGGCGATCCGACCGGCCAGAGCGTCGGCGAGGCGCTGCTGACTCCGACGCGGATCTACGAGTACGCGATCGGCCCGCTGCGCCGGCTGACCGAAGCGCCGCTGCACGGCGCGGCCCACATCACAGGCGGCGGCTTGCTCGAGAACCCGCAGCGGGCGCTCAATGAGAGCCTGGCCCTCGAGCTGGACCTGTCCCACGTGCCAGGTCCAGCGGTGCTGGCTGCGATCGCGGGCCAGGGCGTGGCGCCACGCGAGCTGCTACGGACCTTTAATTGTGGCGTCGGCATGATCCTCTACATCGACCCGGAGCACGAAGCACTCGTTCAGGCGACGCTGCGCCGGGTCGGTGAAGAGGCGATCCCGCTGGGCCGCGTAGTGCCTCGTGGCGGCGCGGGGGAGCCGCAGGTTCGGCTGCGCGGCGGAACCTGGCTCGGCGGCGACAGTTTCACCAGCGACCTTTGAGCGCTGGCCGCTTCGTCTGGATTTGCCTCACTCGTCGCCCAGGGGCCATGGCTGGGCGCTGGCAGCCATATGCGACGCGCAGGCGGTCCCGCGCGGGTGGGTCTGTGGTATGAGGCGAAGGTCGCCATGGTCAAACAGATCGCCTTCGCCGCCGTCGTCGCGTTCAGTCTCGGGCTGTTCACCGTCACCATGGATCGGATGGTGCGCATCGTCGCGCTCGGGCGACCGGCGAACCTCAAGGAGAGCTGGTCCCAGCGCATCGCCAGCCTCATGGCCTTCTTCTTCGGCCAGCGGAAGGTCGTCGAGGAGAAGCGCAGCTGGCACCATCTGCCGATCTATTGGGGCTTCCTTGTCCTTACGATCGCCACGGTCGATGTCGCGCTCGGCGGACTGCTCGGCGACTGGTTCAACCTCGGCGTGCTGATGGGAGCTACGGCCTACGCGTGGCTCAAGGCGGTGATCGACTGGGCGAACCTGGTGGTGCTGTTGGCGCTGCTCTATGCGTTCGTGCGCCGCTTCATCCGCCCCGCCTTCGTGCCGATGAGCCTCGACGCGATGCTGATCCTCGGCGCGATCACGCTGCTTGTGCTTAGCCACTTCGGCATGCATGCGTGCGAGATCGCGGTCGCTGGGGCCTATATCCCCGGCAACCCGGTATCGGGCCAACTCGGCGCGCTCCTGGGCCTCTATGAGCTGGGCCCGAAATTCGCACTGCACGCAGACCCGCACACCGCACATATCAGCGTCGAGGTGTTCTGGTGGGTGCACATGGGCATCGTGCTCGCGTTCCTCAACTACCTGCCGTACTCGAAGCACATCCATGTCCTCGGCTCGGGCCCCAACATCCTGCTGCGCAACCAGGGCCAACGCGGTGCGATGCCGAAGGCCCAGCTGTTTACCAGCGACGATCCGACCGACGCCAGCGCCGAGCCGTTGATGGAGAACTGGGGCGTCGGCAAGGTCGAGGACTTCACCTGGAAGAGCTTGCTCGACAACTACAGCTGCACCGAGTGCGCCCGCTGCACCTCGTACTGCCCGGCCTTCGCCACCGAAAAGCCGCTGTCGCCGATGCACTTGATCCACGACCTCAAGGACGAGATGAAGGACCGCGGCGGCCTGCTCGTGAAGCTGAGGAAGGCCGGCGGTTCGCTGAAGGAGGACGTCGAGCCGGGCCCCGGCGCCGACAAGGACAAGATCGCCAAGATCAAGGCGGAGCTGTCCGCCCTACCCCCGTTGGTCGGCGGCCGCGTGAAGGACGAGACCCTGTGGGCCTGCACCACCTGCGGCGCGTGCCAGGAGGTCTGCCCGGTGTTCATCGACCACCCGCTCAAGATCCTGCAGATGCGTCAGTTCATCGTGCTCAACGACGAAACCAGCCGCACCCCCGGTGAGGTGACGAAGGTGCTCGGCAACATCAGCAGCGCTGGCAACCCGTGGCGCTTCAACCAGGACGATCGGATGAGCTGGGCCGAGGGCCTCGACGTGAAGACGGTCGAGGAGCAGCCCGACGCCGAGTATCTGCTGTTCGTCGGCTGCGCCGGCGCTTTCGATGACAACGCCAAGAAGACAACACGTGCGCTGGTCAAGGTGCTAAACGCCGCCAACGTAAAGTTCGCCGTGCTCGGCAAGCGCGAGAAGTGCAGCGGCGACCCGGTCCGCCGCCTCGGCGCCGAGATGGACTTCCAGATGATGGCGAAGGAGAACGTCGACGCGTTCAACGAGGCCAAGGTCACCAAGGTCATCGCCTCGTGCCCGCACTGCTTCCACACCATCAAGAACGAATACCCGCAGTTTGGCGGCACCTACGAGGTCATCCACCACAGCCAACTCATCAGCCACTTGCTGTCCACGGGCAAGCTGAAGGTGGAGACCCCGAGCGACAAGCAGTTCACCTACCACGACAGCTGCTACATTGGCCGCTGGAACGGCGTCTACGAGGCTCCACGATCGATCCTCGAGCACGCGACCAAGGGCGGTACGGGGAGCGTCCGGGAGCTCGATCGCAACAAGGAACACGGATTTTGCTGCGGTGCTGGCGGCGGTCGGATGTGGATGGAGGAGGAGCCGAGCAAGCGCGTGAACATCAACCGTGCCAAGGAGGTCGCTAGCTCCGGCGCCAACGCAGTGGCGGTTGCCTGCCCGTTCTGCAACACGATGTTGACCGACGGGCTCAAACACCTCGGCAAGGACGAAGACGTCGCCGTGGTCGATCTCGCCGTACTTGTGGCCAGCAGCCTGCCCAAGGCACCTGCGCAGGAGACGGCGCAGGCGTGAGCGGGCCCATCACCGCGGCGATCGAGGGCAAGCTGGTGGCAGCGTTCGCGCCTGCCTCGCTCGTGATCGAGAATCAGAGCGACTCGCACAGCGGGCCACGCGGGCGCGAGACGCACTTCAAGGTCGTCGTCGTCTCTGAGCACTTCGTCGGTCTCGGCCTGGTGCAGCGCCACCGCCTGATCAACCTGACGCTGGCCGACGAGCTGCGGGCGGGCGTGCACGCCCTATCGATCGAGGCGCTGACGCCGGAGCAATGGGCGGCGCGCGGCGGAGCCATGATGCCCTCGCCCGCGTGCCTCGGCGGAACCAAGCCCTGAGCGCCCGACTAGTCGCCGAAGCAGCTGGGCAGCGTCGGGTCGAGGGCGCTGCGCAAGAAGGTGCGTATCTGCTTGAACACGAGCTTGCCCTCGCTCGAGATCTTGAACTCGAGGTCGAGCAGCACGTCGGCCGGATCATGCTCGCCGTACTCAACGGGGTATGCGGAGGCGACATCCGCGAGCACACCACCGATCTCCTTCAACTGCGCGTCGCTCAGCACGTTCTCACCCGGTTTGACGAGTGACGAGGCCGCAGCCCGCTCGATGCCGACAACGACGCCACCCTCGATGGTGAGGTAGTCGAGCTCGGCGATTGTTCCCGCCGGCGCGTCGACCACGTCAACCTCGCCGCGCTGGACATTGATCGTGTAGCGGTTGTCGTCGTCGAGCGTAGGGTTTCCGGTGAACGCGACACCGTTGGCCTGCTCGCCCTCGTACTGCGTGCTGACGAGAACCCCCATGGCGATGTCGTTGTGATCGATCTGGTAGTACTCGCGCTCCTCGAAGGCTCCAAAGTCCCACAAGCTGGCCCAGACGAGCTTGAGGCCCGTGTCGAGCGGGTGCCGGCCCTTGTTGGGGTCGCAGGCCGAGGTGCCACCACTGCTGCCGTCGAGGTCGCCGCCGCAAGCGCTGACCGAGGTGTAAAGACCCGCGCCATTAAAATCCAGCGAGTCCTCGGCGTTTGACGACGAGCGCAGACGAACCATGGTGTTTGGGTCACCGAAGACCTCGCCGATCTTGCCGCGCAGCTCCGCGAGCAGGAGCGGATCGACGGCGCCGCGCTGAACCATCGCGGCGGCGAGAGCGGACAACCAGGCCTTGCGCACCCCGGTGTCAGAGCGAAAGCTCGGATCGGCGAGCCAGGTAGCGATCGTGTCGGCGAAGCTGAGCTTCGTGGGCTTGCCGGCGACGACCAGCTCCCAGCTGTTGTCGCGCATGAACTTGAGATAGTGAGCCGTCGAGACGCCCATGCCGGGGGTCTGATAGGCCGCGTCGAGGATCGTGGCGAGCGTGGCCAGACCCTTTACCTTGCCCCCGAAGCGCCCCACAGCGAGGCCGCGGCTCTGTTCGGTATCCGTCGGGATATCGGCGACGGAGAGGACATCGAAGAATGCGGGGTCGGGCAGGCGATCGACGCTGACACTCGGACGGTGCTCGGCCCAGAAGCTCTCGGCCTCGGCGAGGCTGGCCGGGGCGACCGCGTACAGCTTCTCGCTGAGGCTGAGGCGCACCAGCTGGCCATCGTGCGGTGCGAAGATGGCCAGCGGGTCGGCGATGTATGCGTTGGGAGTGCCGCGTTGGGCGGCAAGGACGTTGAGGTGGCTGAGTACATCCTGGCGCGCGCCAGTGATGACCGCAGCCATCACCCCTCGAAGATCACTGGGCGCCGAGTCGAGCACGACGATATCCTGCCAACCGAAAGTCCCGGTGGCGGCGCCGGCTTGCTCACCGGTGTATCGGCGTACGCGGCCATAAGCGGTGCCGGTGGCGTACGGCTCGTAGTTGATCCCCTCGTCGCCACCGAGCACGACGGTGACCCGCGGATCCTTCCAAGAACGCGCAGCGGCCTCCTGAGCGGGGCTGTTGGGCTGATAGCCAAGGTCGCCGAGAGCGAGGCGATCCTGGATCTGGCGGAAGATCGCGTAGGCCTCGGGTTCGGTGATCAGCTCAGCGTCGTCCTCCGGCGTCTCGACCGTGAAGGCGAAGCGCACGGGGGAATCGTCGCCGCTGAGCTCGACAATATTGCCAGCGAACATCTGGCGAGACTTTCGATAGTAGACAAAGTCGTTGTACTTCGGATGGGTGAAGCCCGGGAACAGCGGCGCGAAGCCATGCTTGAGCATGCAGTAGTGCAGGCGGTAGTGAACGGCGTCGTTGAAGATGACGGGCAGCGGCGCGCCGGGCTCCGCCGGTGCGAGGTACTTGCCGAGCTTGCGCCATCCCGCGTGCTGGGCTGAGCCGATCGACAAGCTATCCCAGATCGCCGGGTCCACGAGCTCGTGCACACATACTCGCTGGCCGACGAGCTCGGCGGCCTCGCTACACAGGTCCCCGTGCTCGTTGCAGCCGGCCTGCGGATCGCCGAAGCTGCCCGGATCGCAGTAGCAGCGGCGGTCCACCGGATCACAATGAGCCTGGTCGCCGCACGCAGGGTCGCACTCGCTGGCGGGCTCGCTGTCGCTCTCGCTGGCGGAGACACCGACGCTGCTGTCCCCGCAGGCTGCACCAAGCAGCACGCAGGAGAGGAGAAAGTACGCGCAAGAAGCCAAGACTCGAGCGTAGGTCCCGAGCACAGGTCGGGTCAACTACACCGACTCAGGCTGCGCGAGGCGGCATTTTGCGAGCGGCTGCGCGCGACGACGGCAGCTCGGCGAGCGATCTATGGAGCAGCGACAGTGACCCCAGCGAGCAGTTCGCGGCATGGGCCGAGATCCGGGGCGGTGATGTCGAGGACGAGCGGGGTCACCGAGATGTAGCCATGCTTGACCGCCCAGGTGTCCTCCCCCTCGTTGTCGCCGATGTCGTGTGGAGGGCCGCCGATCCAGTAATAGGCCTGCCCGCGCGGGTCCTGGCGGCGCTCGACCTGCTCGAGGTACGGGCGCGCGCCGAGGCGCGTCACGTGCAGCGGCATGCCCTCGGCGACCGCTTCGAAGTCCACTCCGGGACGCTTCTCGGACAGCCATGGGACGTTGACGTTGAGCAGGCTGCGTTGCGACTGGGCCAACAGCAGACGCGCGAGGGTGCGAACGATCGGCACGACGACTCGCGGCGACTCGCGGGCGTGCACGGAGAGAGCAAGAGCCGCGGCACCGCGAATGAAGCCCTCCGCGGCGCCGCCAACGGTTCCAGAGTAAAAGACGTCGGAGCCGAGGTTGTAACCGGGGTTGACGCCGGAGACGACGAGGTCGGGGCGTCGACCGCACAGGTGCAGGGCGCCGAGGTACACACAATCCACGGGAGTGCCGTTGACGCGAAACCAGCCGGGGCGCAGCTCGTCGGCGCGCAGGTGCGTGTGTAGCGAGATCGCGTGGCTCGAGCCGCTACGCTCGGTGTCAGGCGCCACGACGATGACGTCGCCGAGCGGCTCGACGGCCTCGGCCAACGCGGCGAGGCCGGGGGCGAGGATACCGTCGTCGTTGGTCACGAGGATCAGGGGCCGGGACACGCGGGACGTCTAACACATGAGGCGGGGCGCGCCGCACCACCGCCGTGACACAGAAAAGGTTAAGGCCGGAAGCTCCTCGCGGAACTTCCGGCCTTGCGTTATCGGGGCAAGAGGATTTGAACCTCCGACCCCTTGACCCCCAGTCAAGTGCGCTACCAGGCTGCGCTATGCCCCGAAACGGACCGCCGATATACCCGCTTGGCCGCGGCGCTGCAAGTCCGAATTCGGGCCTGGGTGCCCTCGGCTACAGGCCATCACGGTCGGGGCGACTGAGCAGGGGCTGAGCCACGCCGACAGCAGCGGCCTGGTCGACCATCGCCCGCCCTCCGCCCATCGCCTGGACGTAGGCGGCGGGGTCCGCTGCGAGGGTGCCTTGCTCTTCCCCACTGGAGGCGACCCAGGCGATCAGCTCGTCGAGTTCGGCTCGTACCTGCGCGAGGGACTGAGCCGCGAGGTAACTGCTGGCCGGGGGTGCCATCTCGACCTCGTCGCCGCCCTGCCGGAGTTGCTGGCGGGCGCCGGCGATCGTGAACTTCTTGGCGTACAGGAGGTGCTTGATCTTCAGCAGGGTCTCGACATCGCGGCGCCGGTACACCCGCTGCTGCGCCCGCGACTTCTGCGGCTTGATGACCTTGAATTCGGTCTCCCAGTAGCGCAGCACGTAGGCTGGCACACCGACGATCTGGGCGACCTCGCCGATCTTGAAGTAGAGCTTCTCCGATCCGAGGTCGACGCCGCCGTCCGGGGTAGCCTTGCGCCGGGCCTTTTTGGCGATCCGGGGCCCCACCGCGGCGACCTCGGGCTCGGCATAGGCCGGCCCGATCTCGGCGATGAAGAGCTGGTCGTCCTCGTCACTCGTCATTGAGGGCCGTCTTCAGCACGTTGCTGGGCTTGAAGGTAAGGACTCGGCGGGCCTCGATGACGATCTCCTCACCGGTCTGCGGGTTGCGGCCGGGGCGGGGCTGCTTGGTGCGAACCACGAAGTTCCCGAAACCCGAGATCTTGATCTTCTCGCCCTCGGCGAGGGTGTTCTTCATGAGCTCGAACACCGCCTCGACGACGTCAGCGGCCTCCTTCTTGGAGAAGCCGCCGACCTCCTCGCAGACCTTCTCGATGATGTCGGCCTTGGTCATGGCAACGTCGATCTTTCCCTTAGATTGCCCGAAGATGCAACCTGGTCACCGGGCTCGTACGCCCGGAGCCCGGCTCTTTAGCGCGAGGCAGGCCTGCTCGACGATCACAGCGTGATGCGGCGAGACCTCGAGGTCGGTGACGCTGCGACCGGCTGCCGCGTAGTGCAGGCGGAGGAGCAGCGCCCGATGTCCCGCAGGGACGCCAGCACCGCGATAGTCCTCGAGCACTTCGATGCCCTCGGCTTGCAATTTCACCGGATCGTCGCCGCCGACCGACCGGGCGGCTCCGGCAGAACGCAAGGCCGCGACCACTTCGGCCGCCGGCAGGGCGATCGGGACCTCGAGCGAGAGATCGCGGCTTGTCGCGGGGAAGCGTGGGATCTCGCGGGTAAGTGCCACGTCGGTCGGCGGGAGAGCGGCGAGATCGATCTCCCCATAGGCGACGCGTAGCCCCGCAGGGAGGCCCCAGGCGGCGATCAGATCGGGGTGCAGTTCGCCGGCGATACCGACGACGAGCGGGCCGCTGGCGGCCTCGACCCCGAGGCGGACCTGCACCCCGGGGTGCAGGAAGCTGACGGGGTGATCTGTCCCGGAGGACAGGTGAAGACGGTGGCCGAGACGCAGCAGCGCCTGGGCGACCGCGCCGGTCACGGCGCGAGGATCGGCGTGCATGCGACCGCCAGCGTGCAGCAGCAGGCCGGCCAGCGTGCGCTCCTGCGGGAGATGGACATCCACTGCACGAGTACCCTCGGGGAAGCTCGCCGGGTTGATCTGCCCCTTTGGCCAGGCGTAGGTGCGACCGAGCTCAAACAAGCGGACCGGACGCCCGTGGCGGGCGGTGTTGTGGACGAGGGCGTCGAGCAGGCCGGGCAGGAGGTGCGTTCGCATGACCCCTGCCCCACGCATCGGGTTGGCGACACGGACGAAACGATCCTCGGGGACCTCACCGCAGAAGTTGAGCAGTTTGTCCTCGGCGACAAAGGCCAGGGACACGATCTCTTGCAGGCCAGCCTCCCGCAGACCGTCGGCGAGGCGATCGCCGCGGAGGGTCATGGCGTCGGCAGAGGCCGCAGCCCGGGCCTGGCGGGGGATACAGAAGGTCGCCGGCACGGAGTCGAGGCCGTGGTGACGCATCAGTTCGTCGATGAGATCGACCTCGCGCAGGAGATCCGGGCGATGCGTGGGCACCCCACAGCGCCAGTGCTCAGGCCCTTCGACATGGACCTCGATCTCGAGGCCGGCGAGGATCGTCCGGGCCTCGGCGGTCGGGACCGCGACGCCGAGCAACATCGCGGCGCGGGCCGGCCGAAGGTCGATCGTGCGGGGTGGTGGTCGCTCGCCGACGGCCTCGGCCCAGGCGACGACAGTGCCACCGGCGAGCTCGCTGATGAGGGCGAGCGCGGCTGCGGCCGCACGCTCGAGGCCGACGCCGTGATCCACGCCCCGCTCGTAGCGGTACGAGGCATCAGTGCCGAGCGCGTGGCGCCGGGCACTGGCACGGATGCCTGCGGGGGCGAACCATGCGGCCTCGAGGAGGATCTCGGTGGTGCCAGACCCGACCATCGAGGTCGCGCCGCCCATGACACCGGCGAGCGCCTGGGCGTCGTCGGCGTCGGCGATGACCAGGTCCTCAACTTCGAGCGCCCGGTCTGTGCCGTCGAGGGTTTGCAGGCCTTCCTCGTGGTGGGCGCGGCGGACCACCACCCTGCCCTCCGCCAGCTTGCCGCGGTCGAAGGCATGCAGCGGCTGGCCGAACTGCATCAGCACCAGGTTGGTGATGTCAACGAGGTTGGAGATCGGGCGCAGGCCGAGACGGTGCAGGCGGACCCGCAGCCACAGCGGCGACGGGGCGACCTTCACGTCGCGGATCGCGTAGCCGAGATAGCGGCCGCAGCGCTCGGGGGCATCGATCGTGACGAGCGTCGCATCGGGCGCAGTCGCGGGGCGAGGCAACGTCGGGAGCCTGAGCGCGCTGCGTGTACCTGTCCTCGCGGACAGGTAAGCGGCGACATCGCGTGCAACACCGACGTGACCGAGCGCGTCAGGTCGATTGGGCGTGACGCCGAGCTCGAGCACGGTGTCGACGATCCCGGGGACGAGGGTATGAAGCCTGGCTCCGGTCGGGAACTCGTCCGGGAGGATGAGGATCCCGTCGCCGTCGATGCCGATCTCAAGCTCGGTCTCGGAGCAGATCATGCCCTGCGAGGGGACCCCACGGAGCTCGCGCGGGGCGATCTCTAGACCGCCAGGGAGACGGGCGCCGATCGGGGCAAAGGCCACCTTGCCGCCGACCGGCGGGAGGTTGCTGGCGCCACAACAGACGGTAAGCGTCTGCTGGCCGTCGAAGAGTTCGACGATCGTGAGCTTGGCGGCCTGCGGGTGCGGGAGCTTGCCGCGGATCTCGCCGACAAGGATCGCCTCCACACCCGCACCGTGCCGGTGCAAGCCTTCGACCTCGAGACCGAGACCCGTGAGGATCTCTGCCAGTGTGTCAGGCGCCGGCGGCGGGCCTTCGAGCTCAAGAAGTTCACAGAGCCACGAGTGGGAGATCAGCATGGGAACTGCTCCAAGAAGCGAGTGTCACCCTCGAACATGAGGCGCAGGTGGGGGATCTGGTGGAGCATCATCGTCATGCGATCGATGCCGAAGCCGAAGGCCCAGCCGGTGTAGCGCTCGGCGTCGATGCCACAGTGCTCGAGCACGCCAGGGTGGACCATGCCGCAGCCGCCGATCTCGATAAAACCGGTGTGCTTGCACAGGTTACAGCCGCGGCTGCTGCAGAACGGGCACCCGAGGTCAAACTCGGCGCCCGGCTCGACGAAGGGGAAAAACGAGGGCCTGAAGCGGACCGCGAGGCGCTGGCCAAAGAAATCCTCGGTGAACGCCATGAGGGTTGCCTTGAGATCGGCCAGGCTGACGCCCTCGTCGATGTACAGGCCCTCGATCTGATGGAACATCGGGCTGTGCGTGGCGTCGTCGTCGCGACGGAACGTGGCACCCGGGGCGATGATGCGGATCGGCGGCTTGCGGGTGCGCATCGTCCGGATCTGAACCGGCGAGGTGTGTGTGCGCAGCACCAAGCCCTGCGGCTCACCCGCGGAAAATCCTCGGATCGCGGCTGGCTCGACAAAGAAGGTGTCGGCCATGTCGCGGGCCGGGTGGTCCTTGCCCATGTTGAGGTCGTCGAAATTAAACTGCTCGCCCTCGACGTGAGGGCCGACAGCGACATCAAAGCCCAGGCGGATGAACGCCTCGCTGAGCCGGCGGCGGGTCTGGGTGAGTGGGTGCAAGCTGCCAGCCGGCGGGCGCAGGGGCGGCATGGTCAGGTCCTCGAACCGCGCGAGGTCCTGGTCGCGGGCCCGCGCCTTGAGCACGTCGCGGTGACGCTCGAGTGCCGCCTCGACCTCGTCGCGACAACGGTTCCAGGCGGCGCCGAACTCCTTGCGCTCGGCCGGAGGGATCTTGCCCATCTCGCCTTTGAGCGCAGTGATGCTGCCCTTTTTGCCGAGGTACGCGACCTGCAGTTCGTAGAGGGCCTCTTCGCTGGTCACCGTAGCGAGGGCGGCGTGGAACTGTTCGAGCTGAGCGGCGAGGAGTGGCGACACGGCGATGCTCCGGAATTTTGCGGTTAAAAACGACGACCGGCGCGGGCCTTTCGGCTGCCGCACCGGTCGCTTCTTGCCCTTCGAGCTCTCGCGCTACAGGGCAGCCCGGGCGGCGGCGACAACCTTACCAAAGCCGGTCGGGTCGAAGATCGCCAGGTCGGACAGCACCTTGCGATCGAGGGCAATGCCGGCCTTGCCGACGCCCTCGATGAAGCGGCTGTAGCTCAGGCCTTGCGTGCGCGCGGCGGCGTTGAGACGCACGATCCACAGGCGACGCATGATGCGCTTGAGGCCCTTGCGGCTGGTGTACATGTGCATCCACGCGTGGTGCACGGCCTCCAGGGCGCGACGGAAGTTCTTCGAACGGCTGCCGCGGAACCCCTTCGCAACCTTGAGGATACGGTTACGGCGGCGGCGGGCTTTAAATCCACGTTTTGCGCGAGGCATGGCTCAGGTTCTCCCGTTGGGAAGCATGATGTGGATACGCCGCTGATCAGGCTCGGAGACGACGTGGGTCCCCTTGAGCTTGCGAATGCGATCCGACTTCTTCTTCGTCAGAATGTGGTTCTTGTGCGAGTGCTTGCTCTTCACTTTACCGTTTGCGGTAAAGCGAAAGCGCTTCTTCGCGCCCGAATGGGACTTCATCTTTGGCATGGGCTTGTCCGAAGGGGGGCGTTATGTACCCCAGGGCTGAGTGGCAGGCAAGAGCCCGGAGGGCCGCACAAGGCGGGCTCGGGACCTGTACCGACGGGAATGGTTTGGGCTAGCTCACACATCGGCCCGTCGGGACGAGCCGATGTGTGCGGCCTCCGCTAAGTCGCGGGCGGATCGTCGATGTCGTCGAGACCTGTGGTGTCGTCGGTCATGTCGTCGTCGTAGTCCTCGTCATCGTCATCGGCGCTGGCCGTGGCGGCGACTGCGGCTGCGGCGGCTGCCGCTGTAGCGGCCTTGGCGGCGGCTGCGGCGACGGCGGCTGGGTGCGGCGGCTGGATCGGGCGCGGCATGGCGGCGACCGGAGTGCCTTGCGGCTTAATGGCGGCACCCTTGGGCATGTCACGCTTGGGCTTGGGGCCCAGGACCATGTTCATGCGGTTGCCCTCCATCTGTGCCATCTGGAGGATGATGGTCACGTCGGCGAGTTCGCGGATGATGCGCTCGAGGATGTTCCGACCCGTCTCCGGGTGGGTGATCTCGCGGCCGCGGAACTGAACCACCAGCTTGACCTTGTCGCCCTCTTCGACGAAGCGGCGGATGGCCGGGTCTTGAAGCCGAAGTCGTGGTCGTGGGTCTTCGGCCGGAACTTGACCTCCTTGAGCTCGGTGGTCTTTTGGTGCTTCTTGGCCTCGCGGTCACGCTTCGCCGTCTCGTACTTGAATTTCCCGTAGTCCATGATCTTGCACACGGGGGGGACGGTCTTCGGGTTGACTTCAACCAGCTGAAGACCGGCCTCCTCGGCGCGGTTCATGGCCTCCTGGGTGGTCATGATGCCAAGCTGCTCGCCCTTGTCGTCGATGACCCGCACCTCTTTTACGCGGATGCGGCGTCCGACGCGGTGGGTCTCTACGCGCGGCTTGGGTTTGGATTGTCTGCGGCCGATGGTCGTGCTCCTTCAAGAGAAATCTTCCGGCGGCTTCGCGTATGCACACGAAACACCCCGGACGGGGCGGCATTGTGCGAGCGATCGCGGGCGGACGTCAAGCGCCGAGAAACGATCCTCGGCGAGATTTTTCAGGCGAGCGGCGTGAGCTGCGGCGACCCGGAGGGGATCTGGGCCTCGCTCGCGAGGCGAGCCACGAACTCGGCGAGGGCCTCGAGAGGGCCGGTCTTGCCGTCGCGCGAGCGCGGGGCGACGCCGCGGGCCTCGACCTCCTTGTCGCCGAGGACCAGCATGTAGGGCACCCGCAGCAGGGTCGCCTGCATCTTGAGGCCGAGCTTCTCGCTGCGCAGATCGGTCTCGACGCGCAGGCCCGCGGCGGTCAGGGCCGCGGCGACCTCGTGGGTCCACCCATGGTGGGCGTCGGTGATCGGCAGGACGGCGACCTGAACCGGGGCGAGCCAGGTCGGGAAGCGCCCGGCAACGTGCTCGAGGTAGACGCCGAAGAAGCGCTCGAGGCTGCCGAGCATGGCGCGGTGGATCATGACCGGGCGGCCGCGCGAGTCATCGGAGGCGACAAACTCGAGGCCGAAGCGCTCGGGCAGCTGGAAGTCGAGCTGCACGGTGCCGAGCTGCCAGGAGCGGCGCAGGGCGTCACGCACCTTGAAGTCGATCTTGGGGCCGTAGAAGGCGCCATCGCCCCGGTTGATCTTGTAGGGGAGGCCAGCCGCGTCGAGGGCGGCCATCAGCGACGATTCGGCCTTCTCCCAGGTTGCGAGCTCGCCGAGGAAGCTCTCGGGGCGGGTGCTGACCTCGATCTCGGGCTGGTCAAAGCCGAAGGTGCGGTAGCACTCGAGGATCATGTTGGTGACGTTGGTGATCTCGGCGCCGACCTGCTCCGGGAGGCAGAAGATGTGGGCGTCATCCTGGGCGAAGCTGCGGACGCGGGTCAGGCCGTGGGTGACGCCGGCGCGCTCGTAGCGGTGCAGGCGACCGAAGTCGGCGAAGCGCACGGGCAGCTCGCGGTAGCTGCGGCGGGTCTGACGAAACAGGATGCAGTGACCGGGGCAGTTCATCGGCTTGACGCCGAATTCCCGCTCATCGATCGTGCAGGCGAACATGTTCTCCTTGTAGTGCTCGTAGTGACCCGAGGTCTTGAAGAGATCCATGTCGAAGATCTGCGGGGTGATGATCTCCTCATAACCATGTCGGCGGTAGAGGCCGCGGACGTAGCTCTGCAGGGCGTTGTAGACCACCGTGCCGCGACCCGTGAAAAACGGGCTGGCCGGGGCGATCGGGTCGAAGTGGAACAGGCCGAGCTCCTTGCCGAGCTTGCGGTGGTCGCGGGCCTTGGCCTCCTCGAGCATACGCAGGTGCTCCTTGAGCTCCTTGCGGTCGGCGAAGGCAGTGCCGTAGATGCGCTGCAATTGCGGCCGGGTCTCGTCGCCGCGCCAGTAGGCGCCGGCGATGCTCATGATCTTGAAGGAGCGGACCTGGGCGGTGTTGGCCACGTGCGGGCCGCGACACAGATCGACAAAGTCACCGCTGCGATACAGCGTGAGGGTGGCGTCGCCCGGGATGGCGGCGATCGCCTCGACCTTGAGGCCCTCCCCCATGCTGGTAAACAGCTCGATCGCGGCGGCGCGGGTGACCTCCTCGCGCACGAAGGGGTGCTTGGCGTCGACTTCGGCCTGCATCGCGGCCTCGATCTTTTCGAAGTCCTCGGGGACGAGGCGGTGGGCGAGATCGATGTCGTAATAGAAGCCGTCCTCGGTGTGCGGCCCGAAGGCGAGGCGCGCGTCGGGCCACAGCTTCTTGACCGCGGCGGCCATGACGTGGGCGGCGCTGTGGCGCAGCGTCTCCAACGGCGACAGGTCCGGGACGGACGGGTCGATCATGTGCTGGATCTCGTGCTCGTGTTCGTCGGCCATGGAGCCTCGAAGGTACACGAGGCCGACCAAAAAGTGCCCGAACGAAAATGCGAAGACCCGCCGCGGCTTACCGGGCGGGTCTTCGTGGCTTCAACTTGTAGGACTGAGGGGTTTCGAACCCCTGACCCCTACCGTGTCAAGGTAGTGCTCTACCACTGAGCTACAGTCCTGCGGGTCTTCCTCGCACAGGCAGCGCGAGGGGCGGCATAGATAACCGGGCTTTGCCCCGAGGTCAAGCAAGATCGAACACCCGGGGACGCTCACCGGCCCGGGGCCGCCAGGTCCAGAGGCAGCTCGTACTGGACCTGGACGCCCCCTTCGGGGCCTCTGTATGAGTCTTGCGGCTCGATGGTGATCTGCTGGTCGGAGACGCCGAGCGAGAGGAGCAGCATGCGCAGTTCGGCGACCTGGGCAGATCCCTCGACATCGCCATGGGTCGGCAGTCGTTGCGGATAGAGGCGAAAGCGCAGACCGGGGTGAGCGCGTAGGCCAGGTCGCTGGCGGGTACCGAGCACCCGCTGCTGGAATTGGACCCGGCTCGCGTAGGTAAAACCACCGCGGGGATCACCCTCGAGGATGTCCAGCGGGTGGATGACGATTCGGGCCCGGCCGTGGTGGCGGTACAGGTCGTCGAGGGTCCGCTGGCGGTCGCCAAACATGGCCGCAAGGCCCCCCTCGAGCGCGCCTGGGGGGATCGCCAGGCGATAGAGAATCGCCGTGTCGCCGCGACCACCGATGCCGATGCTGATAGCCAGCTCGAGCGGAGCATCGCCGCCGAGCCGCGGGCGCGGCCACAGCAGATAGCTGCGGCACAGTTGGCCAAGGCCGCCGTTGCAACTCGCAGGCTGCAGCCACTGCCGCAGGGCCTCGGCGACCGGGATCTGTTGTTGGTACGCGGATTCGCTGGGCTGCTGCGTGATGACGCTGCCGCCGACGGTCTCGCTGGGCACGATCGGGATCACCGGATGAATGAGGCCAACGGTCACCACATTGACGGTGAGGCGGCCAATGAGCTCCAGGAAACCGACCGACTTGTAGCGGGTGGTGCTCGGGGTGACGGTGACCGTGGCGGTCGGCAAGGTCTCGCCGGTCAGGGCAGCGAGGGTGTCGCGGTCCGGTTCGATCGGCGGCAGCAGGGTGCTGCGGTGCAGGAGGCTCAGCGAGAACTCGAGGCGATCGATCGGGATCTGGTTGGCGTCGTGGATCACGCGCACGAGCACCACGCCGTCGACTCCAATGTTGCCACCGAGGTGCTCCCGCAACTCGGAGGCCGGCACAGCTTGCAGATGCAGGCCCGGCTCGAGGTCGCGCTCGAGCGCTGCCAGCACCTGGCCGCCGTCGATGTCACCGCTTGCGGCGCGCAGGAGCGCCTCTTCATAGTGGTGTCCGGCGAGCAGGCGCCGCTGCGTCGGGGCACAGGCTACGACGAGCGCGAGCGTGGCGAGGAATGCGGCGCGCGAGATCATCAACGTCCCAGCAGCAGGGTGATAGAGAGGACAACCCGCAAGTCGTGGATCACGCCCTTGGGCACCCATAGCGCCTCGTGGGCGACCTCGAGGCTAAAGCCACCATCCTTGGAGGCCTCGGCGATGAGGCCCGTGCGGACGCCGATGACACGCTCGCGGTCGAGGGCGCCGGTGACAACGCGTGGGATCACCCCGAAGGCCGCCGACCCGGCGATCACACCCATGCCCATGCCGGCGGTGAAGAAGTTGCCACGGGTGTGGTGGGCGCCAGCGAGCAAGCTGTAGCCGAATTCGGGGAGCAGACCGAAGGCGATGCGACCACGCGAGACCGGCAGGCGGGCGACCGCGAGGACGTCCAGCGCGAAACCGGCGCGCACGGGCAACGGCCCGGCAAGGCGGCCGGCGGCCCCAAAACCAAGACGCGTACCCACGCGGATCGGCTGGCGAGCGCCGCGCTCCGATGAGGAGCGGCGGCGGGGCCCGGTCTCGTAGACGACCCGTCGCGGCAGTCCGGCTGGCTCAGGCATCGGCGGGGGCGGGATGACGCCAGGCGCAGCCGTGTCCGCGCCCACGACTCGGGTTACGAGCACCGGGGTCGGGTCGGCAAAACAAGCCACGACGATGAGGCCGAGCAGGAGCAGGCCCGGGAACCTACCGCGGACGCCCGACTATTTGTAGAGGGCGTCGATAAGCGCGGCATAACGGGTCCCAACCTCGCGGCGACGCAGCTTCAAGGTTGGGGTCAGGTCGCCGCTAGCCTCCGTGAACTCGACCGGCGCGATCGCAAACCGTCGGATCGTCTCATAGCCCGGCAGATCAGCGTTCAGGCGATCGACATGCGCCTGCACGAGCTGCTGGATCCGCGGATGGCGGGCGAGGTCGGCGACGCCCCGGCAGCCAAGCCCCTCGCGACGCGCGACCGCCAGCATCGCAGCAACGTCGAGGCCGATCAGGGCGACCAGGTGCGGGCGTGCGTCGCCGATGATGAGAGCATGAGCGATGCCATCGGCCAGCTCGAGCCGGCCCTCGAGCGGCAACGGGGCGATGTTCTTGCCGCCCGAAGTGACGATGAGATCCTTCTTGCGGTCCGTGATCGCCAGGAATCCATCGCGCAGCTCGCCGATGTCGCCCGTCGAGAGCCAGCCCGCAGCGTCGAGCACCGCAGCGGTTTCGGCCGGCAGGCCGTGATAGCCCTGCATCACGCCCGGCCCGCGGATGAGGATCTCCCCATCGTCGGCGATGCGCAGCTCGCAGCCTGGCATGGCCGGGCCGACCGTACCGAAGCGAAAGCGGTCGGGGCGATTGACATGGGTGGCGCCGGTCGTCTCGGTGAGGCCGTAGCCCTCGAGGATGAGCACACCGAGCGCGTGGAAGAACTCGGCGACCTCGCGGCGAAGCGGCGCTCCACCGGACACGAAGAAGCGCAGGCGTCCGCCAAATTGTTGTTTGATCTTCGCAAAGAACAGACGATCCGCGAGGCTCATCTTCAATGCGAGGGTGCCGGGCACCGCCTGCCCACGCTGGCGGCACATGCTGACCTTGCGACCGATGTCCATGCAGCGTTCGAAGGCGGCCTGCGCTATCGCTCCGCCGGCGTGAATCTCCGCGAGGATCTGGCTGTAAAATCGCTCGTAAACCTTCGGAACCGCGCACATATACGTCGGCGCGACCTCCTGAAATGCGGTCGCCAATTGGGCCGCCGAAGCGCTTGGGGCGAAGGCGGTCACGGCCCCCTGCTCCACCGCCCCCCACAGGAGGTGACGCGCAAAAATATGCGCCAGTGGCAGGACCATGAGCTGCTCGTCGGAACGGTCGGCTGCGATCACGTTCTTGATCGCCCACGCCTCGTAGACGAGGTTGCGGTGGGTCAGCACCACGCCTTTGGGCACTCCCGTCGTGCCTGAGGTGTAGACGAAGGTGAAGGGAGCGTCGTGGCCGAGCGCCGCGGCGATGCCCGCCAGCCGCGGCCGCAGATCGGGCAGCAGCGCCTCGCCCTCGGCCTGCAGGCGATCAAGACCGAGGTCGTCCGCGGTCGGATCTTCGAACACGATCACCCTACGCAGCTCAGGCGCCGCGGCGCGCAGGCGCTGCGCCTGCGTCGGGTCGCTGACGATCGCCACTGCAGCGCCGCTGTCATGGACGATGTACGCCGCCTGCTCGGGCGTCACCGACGGATAGATGGGCACGCTCACGGCCCCTGCGAGGGCGATCGCCAGGTCGCAGACGGCCCACTCGACCCGCGTCGGCGCCATCAATGCGACCCGGTCTCCCCGCTCCACCCCCAGCGAGACGACCAGCCCCGCCGCCACAGCCTCGCTCATACGCTGCCAATCGCGCCAGGTCAGCGTCCGCCAGATCCCCTGACGCTTGAAGCGAAATGCCGGGAGATCCGGCGTGCGCTTGACGCGCGAAAACACCATCTCGAGGACGTTGCGATGGTTCAACCCCTCGGCCGGGGCGGGCACGAATGTCTCGGCGGCCATGAACGTTGAACCGACGTACCACGAAGGCCGGTCGGCCGCGACCGCTTGCCGAAATCGGCAGCGCGCAGGGCCGACCGGACGTGTGGCGCGTTCCGGTGTCTACCTCGCGGGCCCTGGCTACCCCCCGGCGCTCCGAGTTTTGTAGTAGAGGAAGAGTCCGTCCACGATGCCCAACCTCGTCGGAACCAGGATCGACAAATACGAGATCCAGACCGAGGTCGGCCACGGCGGGATGGCCGTCGTCTATCGCGGCCTCGACACAGTCCTGAACCGCGAGGTCGCGGTGAAGGTCCTGCACCCCCACATGGCCGAACGCGAGGAATCGCGGGCCCGCCTGCGACGAGAGGCCCTGACCGTGGCCCGCCTGCGCCACGAGAACATCCTCGAGATTTACGACTACTCGGGTGAAAACGCGGCCGAGAGCTACCTGGTCACGGAGTTCATCCACGGGATGACCCTGCGGGAGTGGCTCGACACCCGCTGGCGCCCGCGGCCCGCGCTGGCTGCGCTGGTCGTCCACCGCCTATGTGTGGCGCTGGGCCACGCGCACAAGATCGGCATCGTCCACCGCGACATCAAACCCGAGAACGTGATGATCCGACAAGACGGCTGCCTGAAGCTCATGGACTTCGGGATCGCCCAGATCATCGACCACCAAAAGCTCACGATGACCGGCCAGCTGCTCGGCAGCCCGGCCTATATGGCCCCCGAGCTCATCAGCGGCAAGCCGATCGACGCCCGCACCGACCTCTTCGCGGTCGGCATCATGCTCTACCAGCTGGCGACCGGCGCCCTGCCCTTCTCGGGGCGAAACCCCCACGAGGTCCTGAGCCGCATCGCCGACGCCGAGTACCCCAAGGCCTGTACGATCTGTCCGCTGGTCGACGACGAGCTCGAGGCGATCATCGCCAAGGCCCTCGCTCGTGAGCCTGACCTCCGCTACCAGAGCGCCGAGGACTTCGCCCGCGAGCTCGAGCGCTACCTCGAGGAAGTCGGGATCCCGGCGGCGCAGGAGGAGGCCACGGCCTACTTTGTCGACTGGGACCGCTACGTCGACCAGCTCGACAAGCGGGTGTGCGCCGCGCTGATGCAGCGCGCCGAGGCGGCAGCTCGCGCCGGTCACAGCGCCCGAGCGATCCGCCTGCTCGGCCGCGTGCTCGAGCTAGAAAAGGACCAAAAACAGGCCAAGACCATGCTCTCGCGCCTGCGGACGCGCGAGCGGACGATCCGGCGCTTGATGGTCGGCGCCGCCTCGCTCGGGTTCACAGCGCTCGCCAGCGGCGGCGCCGTTCTTTGGTACATGACGCCACCGAGCGTCGAGAACCTGCCTCGCAGCGAAGACCGGACCGACGCCAGCCCGGTCGTGGTCACCACGCCGGCCAGCAAAAAGACCGCCCCCGAGCTCGGCGAACCGGTCGCCCCTCCTCCGGTACCCGAACTGCTCCCCCGCAAGACCACCACGACCCGCCCCTTCGACGCCGCCACCAAGGTCAGCAAGGCCAGCAAGTGTTTCCTCGAGATCGCCGGCATGCCGGTGGCCATCGCCAAGAGCAACAACCACACGCTCAAGGTGGCAGGGCGCCCGCAAAACGTCGACAAGGCCATCCTCGAGATCAGCATCGAGGACGACCCCACGCAGCTGCAGCTCGACGGCAGCAAGTACCGCGGCTCGGTGCAGCTGCCCCGCAAGGACTGCTTCCCTGGCGCGACCGTCCAGCTGCAGGTGCGCCCGAAGCCCGCGAGCCTCACTTTCAACGGCGCGCCCAAGGAAACCGCCGTGCGCTGCATCGCCGGCCCCTGCCCCGATACCTACGCTCACCGCCTCGAGTCCGAGAGCTTCCCCGACATCGCGATGACCACGCACGAAGCCACGCTCACCGTCGAGATCCAGGCCGTCGGCTTCAATCGCCAGGAGCGGACCGTCCGGATCTACCCGGGCGCCAACTCCATCACGGTGTCGCTGATCTCCAACCAGCAGCGCTAAAAACCCGCCCTCGGGCGTCCCCGCGCCCATCCAGCCGCCAGGTGACGGACCTTGCGATCCGGGCTAGCATCGCCCGCCCCGCCCCGCCCCGCCCTCCCTGCATGCGCTGGCCTTCCCTCCGTCTTTTCGCGCTCGCGCTGACCACTCTCGCGGTCGCTGCGCTGCCGTCGACTGCCGGCGCCCGTCCAGCGAACCCCCGCGCGCCCGCGCCCGCCGAGCCGATCACCGAAAACGAGAAGGTTGAAGCTGCGATCCGGGCCTGGTCCAGCGGCGACTGGGCCCAGGTCCGCATCCTCCTGGAACCGCTGATCCAGGGCGACCGCAACCTCGCGGACCCCTTGCTCAACGAGACGGCCCTGCGCTACCTCGCGGATGCCACCCTGCAAGACGAGGCGACCCTCGACGCCCCGATCCGCAACGATCTTGCGACCGGCTACATCCAGCGCTTGCTCGCCAGCTCCGACGCCTGGCGGCCCCCCCTGGATCTGCACGGGAAGCAATTCTACACGCTCTACAACACGCTCCGCGAGCAACGCGACACCGCCAGAGCCCGGGTATGCATCGGCGAGCTGGCCGCGTGCGCAGCGGACAAGGCCGAGACCAGCGCCCGCCTCGGCCGCCTGCAAAGCGACTACGCGCTGCTCAAGGCGGCCTTCGACGGCGAGGAGGTCGAGGTCCGCGAGAAGGTCGCCCGCAACCGGGCCGTCGCGCTCATCCCCTTCGGCGTGGGCCACTTCTACAACGGTCGCAAGGGCCTCGGCGCGGCCTTCCTCGCCAGCGAGCTGGCGTTCGGCGGCGTCGGCCTCGGCCTCTTCATCGCCCGCAGCTTCGTTTGCTCGCGCGAGGGACTCAGCTTCAAGCCCGGCGCATTGACCTGTCAGGGCGAGGGCGCCGGCCTGTCGGTGGTCCGCCAGCGTAACGCCGAGCAGACCATGGGTCTCCTGTTCCTCGGCACCGTGGCCCTCGACATCGTCCTCGCCCAGGTCACCTTCCGCCCCTTCCTCACCGTCAAGTCGATGCGAGTGCCTCGACATAAACTAGACCAGGGCACCGACGACCCCGAGAAGACCCCGCGAAGGCGCCCCGGCAAGGCCGAGCGCCCTCCCGCGCCGACCAGTCGGGCCCGGACCCGTGATATTCTGCAGGTCTCGCCCGCGCCCGCGTATGTCCCTGGAGGCGCCGGTTTTGGCGTCTCGCTGCGTTTCTGATCACCGTATATGCCGCACCTGCAATACCTCGGCCCCGACGGCGCCACCCTCCGGTTCAAGCTCCTGCGCCGCCTGACCTCGATCGGCAGCTCCAAGGACTGCGATGTCGTGATCTCGGGCACGGACATCGCGCCGACGCACTGCACCATCGAGCACGAGGCGGGCAACTTCAAGCTCGAGTCGGCCAGCCGCAGCGCGCCATTTTTTGTCGCCGGCAAGAAGCTGCGCGAGCACAACCTGCGCCACGGCGACGTGTTCGTGGTTGGTCCGGTCGAGCTCAGCTTCGCCGCCATCGACCCGCCGATCTCCAGCGCCGACCCCGAGGGCGCGGCCAAGGTCCAGATCGAGGCCATGCGTCAGCTGCAGCGCTTCAGCGAGCTGCTGCTGCGCGAGGAGAGCAGCCTCGACGGCCTGCTCAACGAGCTCATCGACCAGGTCGTCGCGCTCACCTCGGCGAGCAAGGGCTTCCTCGTGCTCGCCGAGGCCGACAAATACGAGGTCCGGGTCGCCCGCGGCCTCGACCGTCAGCCCGTCGACGATCCCGAACAGCTGCTCTCGGACAAGATCATCCGCGAGGTCATCACCTCACGGGAGCCGCAGATCATCAGCGACGCCTATCACGACATGCGCTTTCAAAACAGCATGTCGGTGATCAACCTCAAGCTCTCGAGCGTGATGTGCGTGCCGCTGATCGTCCGCGGAGAGCTGCTCGGCCTGATCTACGTCGGCAACAATTCGGTGGTCAACCTGTTCAAGCAGAGCCAGCTGGAGACCCTGCGGGTCTACGCCACCCAGGCCGCGCTGTTCATCAAGAACGCCAAGCTGCTCAACGAGCTGCGCTCCGACGCCGTGGGCCTGCAAAAGCGCCTCGACAACGTCAAGTTCGGCCAGATCATCGGCTCATGCCCGCAGATGATCGAGGTCTACAAGCGGGTCGAGAAGGTCGCCGGCACCGACATCGGCGTGCTCGTCACCGGCGAGACCGGCACCGGCAAAGAGCTCATCGCCCAGGAGATCCACAATCGATCGCCCCGCAGCAAGGGGCCGCTCGTCACCGTCAACTGCGGGGCGATCCCCGAGAACCTCATCGAGTCGGAGCTGTTTGGCCACGTCAAGGGCGCCTTCACCGGCGCCGTCGGCAACCAGCTCGGCAAGTTCCAGGCCGCCGAGAAGGGCACCATCTTCCTCGACGAGGTCGGCGAGCTGCCGCTCCAGCTACAGGTCAAGTTCCTGCGCGTCTTACAAGAGCGCCAGGTCCAGCGCGTCGGCGACACCAAGACCACGCCGATCGACGTGCGCGTGGTCGCTGCGACCAACCGGGACCTCGCCAAGGAGGTCGCCGCGGGCCGCTTCCGCGAGGACCTCTATCACCGCTTGAACATCATCGACATCCACCTCCCGCCGCTGCGCGAGCGCGGCCAGGATGTCGCCCTCATCGCCCGCTACTTCGTCACCCGCTACGCCCGCGAGTACGGGGCCAAGATCGACGCCGCGCACCCCTTCGACCCCAGCGGCGAGCGGGCCCTGCTGCGCTTCAACTGGCCGGGCAACATCCGCCAGCTGGAGAATCACGTCAAGAAGGCCCTGGTCCTCGCCGACGGCCCCGCGCTGACGGCCCGCGACCTCGATCTGGAGATCGACATGCCCGGCAGCGCCGGCGCACCGATCGCGATCGCTGCGCCCGAGCAGATCCTGCCGCTGACGGAGGCCCGCGAGCTCTGGCAGCGCGACTACATCAACCACGTGCTCGCCCTCAATGCCGGCAACCGGACCAAGACGGCCCGCGACCTCGGCGTCGACCCGCGCACCATCTTTCGCCACCTCGAGAAGGAAGAGAAGAAGTGAAGCGCACCGCCCTCGCGGCGCTCGTGCTGGCCGGCTGTATCTTGCCGGACCGCGGCATCATCATCGTCGACGAGAACGTGCAGAACAAGCACCCGGTGCGCTTCGTCGAGCCGACCCCGATCAGCCCCGAGGCGCTCGACGCCTGCCTCTCGCTCGACGAGGTCCGCCCCGAGGAGCTGTGCCAGCCGGGCGACGCCGCGACCGTGCTCCCACATTTCCTCGACCCGAAGATCGCCGCCTACGACTTCTGTAGCTGCGACATCGACACCGAGCGCGATCAGACCCCATTGACCGTCACGACGCTTTACGTCGAGGACCGCGCCAACGACCTCGACAAGGGCCTCGACAACATCTACGCCGCGCTGCAGCTCGACCTCCGCCCCGACGAGGAGGAGCCCGCGCGCAAGGTGCTCTACCAGAGCTATGTCAACCCCACCGTCGCGCTCCGGGCCCCCACGTCCGACTCGATCCAGTACGAGCCACCGCGCCGCCCCGACACCGGTCGCGAGCTGCGCCAGGTGAACCTCGGCAACGACGAACAGGGCGGCATCGACCTGTGCAACGGCGCCGGCATCCCGCTCTCCCGGGGTTTTCACACCCTGCGTGTCATCGTCAGCGACGCCGGGTGGTTCAACCCCACCCCAGACGACGAGAACAACCTCGAAGTCGGCGTCCCAGACCTCGCCAACGGCGCCACCTACGACAGCGTCGAGTACGTGTTTCACTGCTCCGACAAGAACGACCCCGACGACAAGTTCGCCCACTGCGCAACCCGCTGCATCAAGAGAGAGCTGTGATGACTCGTCGCATGGCGCCCGGCGGCCTGCTGCTCCTCCTCGCCTGCTCCACGCTGGCCGAGGTCGAGCAGGTGACCAAGTGCGTCTCCGACAAGGAGTGCGACGACAAGGTCCCCGGCCAGGTGTGCGGCGGCGGTATCTGCTACGACGCCTCACTCCCCGACCGCACCGCGATCGGCCTCGACGTGCTCGGCAACGGCGTCGAGAGCAACTTCCGGGTCGAGCTGCGCGGCGTCGACTCATCCGTCCTGCGCATCGATCGCACGCCGATCCGCTACAGCGTCAGCCTCGACGACCGCACGCTCGAGAACGACGACGTCATTCCTGGCGTGCGCGATCACCTGCAGATCAGCCTGAGCGAGACCTACCGCAGCGGCGACAAGGACCGGACCGTCGCGCTCGCGGGCGACCTGTCGCTCAGCCAGAACTCTCGACTCGGCCGCGAGGCCGTCACCAACAACCTCCTGCGCGTCGATCTCGTCGATCCGATGACCATGCAGGCCGTCGTCGACCCCAAGGTCATGGTGCCGTGGGCTCGCTACGAGCGCGAGGACGACGGCAACGACATCCCGCTGCTGCTCGCCATCGACGCCGACGACGCCCTCGACCCGGACACCAACATCCAGATCAACCGCGGGATCGTCTATCGCCAACTGGTGCGCCCGCAGTTGGAGGGCGTCGGCACCCACGTCTTCGAGATGCGCACGCGTCGCGAGTGCCACCGGAAGATCAACGGCGACGTGCTCCTCATCGACGGATCCACCCCGCAAAATCCGGTCGACCTCAGCTTCCGCCACGCCCGCCGCGATCCCGCGGAAGGTGCCATCTGCGACCCCGAGCCCGAGACCGGCACGCCCGCCGTGTGCTCCCCACAGACCATCGCGGCGCTCACCAGCCTCCCCGAGTGCATCACCGCCAACGACTGTCCGCGCCCCTACGGGTGCTACCCCAGCGGCGACAGCAAGCGCTGCGGCTGCGACAGCGACGACGAGTGCCCACTCGGCCAGGTCTGCGAGCTCACCAGCAAGCGCTGCGCCCTCGACCTCGGCGACCTCGTCGCCACCAAGGGCATCACGTCCGCCCTCACCCCCGAGGGCAACCGCTACGACGCCTGGTTTTACACCTACTGCGAGAGCGACCTCGAGGCGGATCGCGAGATGGAATTTGTCGTGTCTGCTGCGCCGCGCAACCTCGACGGCACCGGCCCCGCGCCGCTGCCCCCGCTCACCTACCGCACCACGATCGGCTTCACGTGGGACAACGGCATGCCGAAGGCGATCACCCCCTCGCGGGTCTGCCTGCCGACCTGGGCGCCCCCGCAGAGCCTCGCCTTCGCGCTGAGCAGCCCGCCACAACAGCTCTACACGGACGCCAAGGGCCGTCCGTGGGTCTGCTGCAACAGCGCGTGCCTCGACTCGGTCGCAACAACCGACCCGGCCACGCCGCCCGACACCTGCCCGCTCGGCGCCATGATTACGGCTCGCACGGTCTTCACCCGCGAGCCCCGGGCCTGGAAGGACGACACCTGCATGGAGCTCGAGCGCAACGACCCCGCGCTGCCCGAGGGCTCGCAGCGGGTCACCTACGGCCCCCTCGACCGCAGCAGCTGCGCCCAGGCCGGCACTCCCTGCGAGATCTCGCTGTCACACGGAGACTCCAACCTCGAGTACGAGATCCGCATCGAACCCCCCGTCGGCTCGCTGGTCCGCTCGGCGATCCTCCCCCCGCAGCTCGTCGACGCCAGCACGACGAGCGTCGCCCCGGTCGAGCTCGAGTACCGCGTGCTGGTCCGCGGTCAGGTCCGGCTGCCGAGCGGCGAGGAGGACTGCAGCGACATCGTCGCCTGCCTCCCCAACGCCGAGGTCATGGCCGAACGCCTGCACCTCGCGGACGAAGATCCGGCGACCACTCTCGGACCCTATTTTTATACGGCGACGACCATCCCTGGCAGCCCCGGCGACTTCGTCCTGGCCGTCAATCCCGGCGTCTACCTCCTCACCGCCCTGCCTCAGAGCGGCAGCCAGGGCGGCCCGGCCCGCATCGCCGTCTATGACCTCCGCCTGAGCTCCTCGCGGGTCAAGACGCAGGGCCCGATACCCACCGCCGAGCTCGACCCGATCGAGCTCGAACCGGGCAAGCTCGTCACCATCGAGCTCGACAACTTCGATCGCAGCAGCGTGGCCGTGCCCCTCGACCTGTCCAGCTGGAAGGATCAGATCCCCGGCTATCCCGACCTCGACCTCAACGCCCCCGACACCTGCTACGGCATCACAGGCCGCGGCTGCCAGATCCGGCGCATGCGCACCGGCAAGAGCGGCCTGTCGCCCACCCAGGAGCAATTCGTGAAGTATCTGACCCGGGCGCCGACCAAGTGATCGCCGCGGCCCGTGCGTTTGCAGGCCGCCGGCCCGCCCCGTGGGGTTGACCACCCGGGGCGAACCTGGGAGACTCCGGGCCACTGTCTCGGCCGGCCTCAGCACGTCGCGATCGGATCACCACGGTGATCTGGGTTGTGTCGTCGGTTGTCGCCATCTCCTGGGCGGCTGTCGGGATCTACATGGGACTTGCCACGCAAGGGCCCGGACGCCAGCCGGCGGCCGGACTCTGCGAGTACCGCGTAGAGCTCGTCCGCGACCGGCTGATCAACCTTCTCGAGCAGGGCCCCGGTCAGGTCACAGCCCCGACCGGGGCCAAGTTCTCCAACCTCCTCCGCGAGACCCGGGCGCTCTGCGCGGGCAGCGATCCAGACACCCTGCGCAAGCTCGGGCGGATCGAAGCCCTCCACCACGACTTCGACGACAGGTCCAGTCGTACCGCTGACGCACGCCAGGAGCTCTTTGCGCTCTAGGATCCTGCACCATGTCCGTTCACTCCTCGTCTGGCGACTCGCCGGACCGAGATTCCTCTGATTTGAGCCCGTCTGCCTCTGTTGAGGCGAGCTCCCCCCTCACCCCGGCACCCGCGAGCGAGACCGCCGCGAGCCATCCAGCCGTCGTCAGCGACGATGCCGCGGAAACCGCCGCGGAGGCCCGGCCCGCCGAGCCCGCTGGCAACCAGGACAACGCCTGGGCGCATGCCGCCCAGGCCGCCGCGGAGCCGGTGGCCGAGTTGCCCCCGCTGCCCCAGTCCTTCGACGAGCTGGCCCTGCCCGACGCGCTGCGCCGCGCGATCGCCCGCCTCGGCTGGAGCAAACCATCCCCCGTGCAGGCCCTGAGCTTCGACCCGCTGATCGCTGGTCGCGACGTCATGGTCCAGTCGCACACCGGCAGCGGCAAGACCGGCGCCTTCTGCGTCCCCTGGCTGGCCTCCCGCTTCGACGCCCGCCCCGCCAGCGAGACCGGCGTGCAGCTTCTGGTCCTGCTCCCGACCCGCGAGCTCGCCAAGCAGGTCTGCGACGAGCTGCGCCGCCTCGCCCTCGAGACCCCGGTCGAAGTCCTGCCGATCTACGGTGGCACGCCAATGAACCCGCAGCTCACCGCCCTTCGGGCCGGTGTGCACGCGGTGGTCGGCACCCCCGGCCGCATCCTCGACCACATCCGCCGCCGCTCGCTCGACCTCTCGAAGGTCCGCACCGTGGTCCTCGACGAATGCGACGAGATGCTCTCGATGGGCTTCCTCGAGGACATCCGCGCGATCCTCGACCAGGTCAAGGGTGAGCACCTCACCGCCCTCTTCTCGGCCACGATCCCCAACGACATCGAGCGCATCGCCAAGCGCTACATGAAGGATCCCGTCGCGGTTCAGCTCTCGGGCGACCAGGTCGCGGCCGCAGAGATCGAACACGCCTTCTATTCGGTCACCTCGTCGATCAAGACCCGCGACCTCCTCGACGTGATCATGGTCGAGGACCCGGCCCGGGCGATCATCTTCTGCAACACCCGCGAGGAGACCAAGCTCGTCGCCTCGGTGCTGCGCCGCGAGGGCTTCCACGCCGAGGAGCTGTCCAGCGACCTCAACCAGACCCAGCGCGAGCGGGTCATGAAGCTGATGCGCGAGCACAAGCTCCGCTTCCTGGTCGCCACCGACGTCGCCGCCCGCGGCATCGACATCAGCCACGTCAGCCACGTGATCAACTACTCCTTCCCGGAGTCGGCCGAGGTCTACGTCCACCGCACCGGCCGCACCGGCCGCGCCGGTCGCACCGGCATCGCCCTCTCGCTG
>JBGAUO010000002.1:0-123998 GCA_044228605.1 Nannocystis sp.
ACGCGGGGCGCCCCCCGTAGGGGTTACTCGCCGGTGGTTGTGGGCGGGCGGTGGCCGACTACGTTGGGGGCGGGGGGGTGGGGGGGGGGGAGATCCTCGGTGAAGGTCTCTGGCGGGGTCAGGGGATCTTCGTCGGGCTCGGGCTTGACCTCGTCCTCGGTCCGGGTGGCGGGCGCGGCCGGGGGGGCGGGTGGTGGCGGGAACGACTCGATCGCCATCTGGACCATGACGTAGTGGGTGGCCGGCGGGGCGACCTGGGCGATCATCATCTTGTCCATCACCCACATGAAGCCGATGAAGCCGGCGGTGGCGAAGCCGGCGACGTTGACGGCGATGGCGATGCGCAGACGACGTGTGCTGTCGGGGGCCTGGTGCTGCAAGTAGTGCTCGAACATGAACTTCCTCCCGGTGTGTCGGTGACCCGATGGATGACAAACGAAACGGTAGGAAGTTTCGTTTTGACATGGGGTGGAAATTTCATGAATGTCGGATTGCGGAGGGGTCCTGGACTCCTCGAATGAGGGCGGTGCAGGCGTCCTGCAGGAGCTCGCGCCAGGGGAGGGCGGGGTCGCTGACGATGCGGATGAGGAGGCCCTGGGCGAGCGACCAGGCGAGGTCGGGGAGGCGGCGTGGGTCGAGCTCCGGGCGCAGGAGGCCGGCCTTGTGGTCGCGCGCGAGCCGGGCGGCGAGGCTGGTGTGGACGACGGCGGTCAGCAGGTGGACCTCGGCGAGCAGGCGCGGGTCGCCGATGACGGGTGACCACAGGTAGAGGATGGAGAAGCCGTCGCGGTCGGCGAGGTGGTGCAGGACGCGGGCGCGCAGGAGGGCGGTGAGGCCGGCGAGGCCGCTGTCGGCGGCGACGACGACGTGGCTCAGGACCTCGATCTCGCGGCGCAGGACGGCGAGGGCGAGGGCGGCGACCAGCTCCTCGCGCGAGCGAAAGTAGTAGTAGAGGGCGGCCTTGCTGGTGCCGGCGGCGGCGGCGAGGCGCTCCATGGTGAAGGCGACGGGGCCGTGCGCGAGCAGGACCTCGCGCGCGCAGGCGAGGAGGACGTCGCGGCGGTTGTCCTGGCGTCGGCTCTTGCGAGCGATCCGCCTGGCCTTGGGGTCAGGTTGTGCGTCGCTGTCCGCGAGGACAGGTGACGTCGCGGCGCGGGTGCTCGAGCTGGGCGGCTTACGCCGCGGGGCGCGGGTGCTGGCCGAAGGGACAGGTACGCGGGGCATCAGGCGCCGAGCCAGGCGGTGGCCTTGCGGAGGACAGCCTTGCCGTCGCCGGGGATGATGTCGCCGTGGGCGACGATGACGCGGTCGAAGTCCCAGGCGAGCAGGCGCTCACGTGAGGCGCGGGCGGCGGCGCGGTCGGCGATGCTGAGGCGCAGCAGGCGGCTCTGCGAGGGGCCGTGATAGGCGCCGGCGATGCGGAGGAAGGTGCGGGTCCACCAGGTGTCGCTGCGGTTGAAGTTGAACAGCCAGTCGGTGAGCAGGAGCGTGCGCGAGGGCTTGTGGAGGAAGGCGACCTCGTTGATGCGGGGCTGGCCGGCGATGCGATGCTGGTCGAGCTCCTGGGCCCACAGCGGCTCGGGCTCCTCGCCGAGCAGGCCGGTGATCGGGAGGTCGGGGTGCTTGGCGGTGACGCCGGGGGCGACGTAGACGAGCGCGTCGGGGAAGCACTCGGTGAAGCTGGGGAGGTACATGTGGTGCATCGCGTTGGGAGCGATCACCGCCTCGACGGGGCCGAGCGCGTGGATGGCGGCGCGCAGCTCGGGGGTGGGGGCGACGGGCGAGTGCACAAACAGACCGCCCGTGCCGAGGCGGACCACGCTCATGCGCGCGCCGAACTCGGCGCCCATGATCGTGAGCCGGTGGTCCGCGATCCACAGATCCGGCGCGAGCTGCTTGAGCATGGCGAAAACGCTGACCTGGGGTCGAAAAATTTGCAAGCCGCGGCCGCCAGAGGTGGCAGGATCGGGCGATGGCTGCCCGCATCGTGCTCCTCCGTGGCGACATCACCACCCGCGACGTCGACGCGATCGTCAACGCGGCGAACAGCAGCCTGCTGGGCGGTGGTGGGGTCGATGGGGCGATCCACCGCGCGGCGGGGCCGGGGCTGCTGGAGGAGTGTCGACCGCTGCGAGGCTGTCCCACGGGACAGGCGAAGATCACCGGCGGGCACCGCCTGAAGGCGCGGCACGTGATCCACACGGTCGGGCCGGTCTGGCGGGGCGGAGCCGCGGACGAGCCTGCGCTGCTGGCGAGCTGCTACCGCAGCAGCTTGAGCCTGGCGAAGCAGCACGGGCTCCGGTCGATCGCGTTCCCGGCGATCTCGTGCGGCGTGTACGGGTACCCGATCGACCGCGCGTGCGCGACGGCGCTGGCGGAGATCCGTCAGCATCTGGCCGAGTCGTGCGTGGAGACGGTGGAGTTGGTGTGCTTCGCCGAGGATGTGTTCGCCTGCTACGTGGGGCTGCTCGGCGGTGCGGAGGAGGAGACGATCGGGGCGGCGAGGCCGAGCGCCCAGGTCGCGGCGCGCGAGCCACTGACGCTGCGTGAACGCATGGTCGGGTGCGTCCTCGGACTGGTGGTCGGCGACGCCATCGGGGTGCCCGTGGAGTTCAAGTCGCGGGCCCAGCTCGACGCGGCGCCAGTGACGGACATGACGGGGTTTGGCACGTACAACCAGCCGCCGGGGACGTGGTCGGACGACAGCTCGCTGGCGCTGTCGACGGCCGAGAGCCTGCTGGGTGGGTACGACCCGGAGGACATGATGCGGCGCTTTCATGCCTGGCTGACGACGGGGGCGATGACGCCGCACGATGAGGTGTTCGACGTCGGGATCGCCACGCGGGCGGCGATCGCCCGGTTCGCGCGCGGGGAGCCGGCCGATGCGTGGGGCGGGCGGGACGAGCGGGACAACGGGAACGGCTCGCTGATGCGGATCGCCCCGCTGGCGTGCGCGGTGCACCGGCTGAACGTGGCGACGATCGTGGGGCGCAGCGTCGAGGTGAGCGCGCTGACGCATGCGCACCTGCGCTCGACGCTGTGCTGCGCGTACTTCTCGCTGCTGATGCGCGGGCTCCTCGACGGCCATGGGCTGGTCGACGCGATGACGGCGGCCGCCAGAGACCTGCTGCCGTATGCGCCGGTGCACGAGCGCGAGCTGTTGCGGCGGGTCCTCGATGGCTCGGTGCTGGCGGCCCCGCGCGAGGCGATTCAGGGCAGCGGTTATGTCCTGCACTGCCTCGAGGCGAGCCTGTGGGCGGCTGCGCGGGGGACGAATTATCGTGAGGCGGTGCTGCTGGCGGTCAACCTGGGGGATGACACGGACACGACGGCGGCGGTGACGGGGGCGATCTGCGGGGCGATGTACGGGACACGGGCGATCCCCGAGCCGTGGCTCGCGGGGCTGGTGCGCGGGCAACGGGTGCGCGAGCTGGCGGAGCAGCTGGCGGCGCGGGTGCTCGAGGAGAGCCGTACGCGTCACGGGTGAGGGCGCGTAGACCTGTCCTGAGGGACAGGTCAGTGGACGACGCCGAACGAGCGCGGCATGTCCTTGGAGACAGGTTACTCGGGGAAGGCGCGGCTGCACTGGTCGAGCAGCCAGGGGAGCTCGGCGTCGCGGTCGGCGAGGCGGAGCTGGACGCAGGTGGCGGCGCGGACGCTGGTGGTCTGTTCGCACTGGGCGAGGTCGGCGGCGCGGGTGCTGGCGAGGTCGGCGAGCAGCTGGGTGCGGGCGGCGGGCTCGGGCTCGATGTCGCTGTAGAAGGCGACGGCGGCGTCGAGCATGGCGGTGCAGGCGGTGCGACGCTCGGCGGGCAGCGGGTCGGGTAGGCGGGGTGTGATCTGCTGGCGCAGGGCCTCGGCCTCGCCGGCGTAGTCGGGCTGCATGCCGGCGCCGCGGGCGTCGTTGTTGGCGGTGCGGGTGACGGTGGGGCTGGGTGCCTGCGCGGCAGGTGCTTGCGCGGCGGGTGCGTTGCTCTCGGGTTGCGGGGCGCAGGCGCAGGTGAGCGCGAGTGCGAACCAGGCGAGTGGACACGTGCGGTCCATCGCGGAGGGGGTCGGGGGCGTCGGGGCCATCGCGGCGCGCATCGGGGCTACGATAGCGCACATGATGCCTCGGACGCGATCGGTGGGGTGCGTGGGCGTGCTGCTCTCGGGGCTGTTGTGTGCGCCGGTCTGGGCCGCGCCGACGGAGCCGGGGACGCTGACCAACAAGATGCAGGGGGCGGGGGAGTGCGTGAAGTGCCACGCGTTCACCAACCCGCAGGAGCTGGCGGGTCAGCCGTTCATCACACCGGTGGCGTGGCAGGCGTCGATGATGGGCAACGCGGCGCGGGATCCGGTGTTCTGGGCGGGGGTGGCGATCGCCCACCAGGACGAGCCGAGCGAGACGGCGTTGTGCGTCCGCTGCCACGTGCCGCGGGCGTTTGTGGCGGGGCGTGAGGATGTGATCGCGATGGACGAGTTGATGGCGGACGACCTCACGGGGGTCGACTGCGAGCTGTGTCATCGGCTGGTCAAGGACGACGCGACGCCGGCCGGCAACGCGATGTACGAGGTCGATGACGTGCTCGGGTCGGACGGCGATGTGGCCAAGCGCGGGCCGTGGAGCTACGACGGCGACCCGCCGAAGCATGGGTGGATGCAGGACACGTACCTGGGCGAGTCGCGGGCCTGCGGGACCTGCCACGACGTGACGACCGGGCGGACGCGGGTCGACAGCGAGGGGAAGTCGCTGGGGATCGGCTTTGGCGAGCAGCGGACGTACAGCGAGTGGAGGAACAGCGACTACGCGGTGGACGGGGCGGGGTTCAAGAGCTGCCAGGACTGCCACATGCCGGCGCTGGACAACGTGGCGGGCTGCGCCGAGTTCAAGACGCAGGGGATCGTGCATCCGACGGGCGGGCGGCGGCACGACCTGGCGGGGGCGAACCGGCGGATGGTGGAGATCTTGAAGGGGGTGTACGGGGACGCGGGGGGGGGGGAGATCGACGATGCGCTGTTCGACATCGCTACGGCGAACATCGACCGCACGCTGGCGGAGGCGGCGACGCTGGAGGTGACGGGGCCGGCGATGGTCGATCTGGCGCAGGGGATCTCCGGGTGGGACGTGAAGGTCACGAACAACACGGGGCACAAGCTGCCGAGCGGGTACTCGGAGGGCCGGGTGATGTGGCTCGAGGTGCTCGGGAGCTACGGGGACACGGTGGTGTACAGCTCGGGGCGTTGGCTCGAGGGGACGGGGCTCGAGGGCGATCCGCAGCAGCGGACGTATGAGGCGAAGGCGGTCGAGCTGGCGAGCCAGACGAAGTTTCATCTCCTGCGCAACGACACCTGGGTGGTCGACTCGCGGATCCCCGCGAAGGGGATGAAGAAGGACATCGAGACGGACCCGGTCGGCGATCGTTATGCGCTGCTGCCGGGGGACGTGTGGGCGAATTATGACGAGGTGAGCTACACGTTCGCGGCGGCGCCGGTGGTGGACGCGACGCCCGAGGATCTCGGCGACGACATGATGAAGCTGTCGGTGCGCCTGCTGTACGTGATCAACACGCCGGAGTACGTGCAGTTCCTCGGCGACGAGAACAAGACGAACATGGCGGGGGCGACGGCGCAGGAGCTGTACGAGGAGCTCGGGCCGGTGGTGCCGCTCGAGCTGGCGAGCTGGTCGCAGATGGTGCCGCTGGTCGGGTTGATGGCGCCGGACGTGGGCACGTCGAGCGGGGAGACGGGGACCGCGACGACGGTGACGCCGACGACGGGGGATGGGTCGACGACGGGGGCCACGACGACGGCCGGAGGGACGACGGGGGTCGCGACGGGCGGGACGGAGACCGCCGGGGAGGGTAGCGAGGGTGGTTGTGGGTGCCGCGGCGGTGGGTCGGGCGCGGGGTGGTTGTGGGCGCCGGTGGTGCTGTTGCTGGGTCGGCGTCAGGCGAGGACGAGGGGGACGAAGCGGGCGCGGACGGCCGCGGCGTAGGCGTCGGGGGCGAGGACGATCTGGAGGCCACGAGCGCCGGCGGAGACGCAGATGTGGTCGTGCAGTTGGGCGCTCTCGTCGATGAGGACGGGGTAGTCCTTCTTGCAGGCGAGGGCCGTGACGCCGCCGCGGACGTAGCCGGTGAGCGGGAGGACCTCGCGCAGGGCGACGAGCTCGCAGCGGCGATCGCCGGTGGCGCGCGCGAGGGCCTTGAGGTCGAGGTGGTCGTCGCCTGGCACGAGGGCGAGGCAGATGCCGTGGCGATCGCCGCGGGCGACGAGGGTCTTGAACACCTGCTCGGGGGGGAAGCCGACCTTGGCGGCGACGCTGACGGCCGAGAGGTCCTCAAGGTCGACCTCGTAGCTGCGCAGCTCGTAGGTGACCCCGAGGGTGTCGAGGATGCGGACGGCGTTGGTCTTCACGCGGGGACGATGCGGTAGATCTTGCCGTCGAGGAGGGTGCCGAGGCCGTCGACGACGACGGTGTTGATGATGACGTCGCCGTAGCCGTTGTAGCCGGAGCCGATGATCGGCTCGCCCTTGGTGTCGGTGACGACGTCGAGCTCGGTGACGGTGTTGCCGTCCCACTTGAGGGCGAAGACCTCGGCGGAGCAGTAGTCCGAGTAGAAGTAGACGCCGTCCCAGGCCGGGACCTCGCACGAGTGGTAGACGAAGGCGCCGGTGATCGAGCAGCGGCCGTTGTCGTTGTGCGAGAACTCGGTGATCGGCGCGGTCATGCCGTCCTTGTTGACGCCGTTGGGGCCGGCCGACTCGTCGCAGGGGGCGCCCTTGAAGCAGTGGTTGCCCTCCATGATGTTCCAGCCGAGGTCGGCGCCGGACTTGCCGATCGAGACCTCCTCGTAGGTGCCCTGGCCGACGTCGGCGATGTAGACGGTGTCGGTGGCGCGGTCGATGCTGAAGCGCCAGGGGTTGCGGACGCCGGTGGCCCACACCTCGGGGGCGTAGGCGTTGTCGCCGACGAAGGGGTTGTCGGCGGGGACGGTGAAGTCGAAGCCGTCGACCATGGGGCAGTTGTTGCAGGCCTTGTTGCTGTCGGCCTTGCCGTCGGGCTCGACGTCGATGCGGAGGATCTTGGCGAGCGGGGATTTTTTGTCGCGGCTGGTGCCGAACTGGTCGCCGGAGCCGCCGCCGTCGCCCATGCCGATCATGAGCATGCCGTCCTTGTCGAACACGATCATGCCGCCGTTGTGGTTGCCGGCGGGTTGACCGACGGCGTAGACGAGGCGGCGCGAGGCGGGGTCGACCTTGTCGGGGTTGTTGGCGTCGAGCTTGTACTCGTCGATGAGGGTGCGGCCGTCGCCGTCGCCGGCCTGGTAGTTGATGTAGACGCGGGGGTCGTCGGGGAAGTTGGGGTGGAAGGCGAAGCCGAGGAGGCCCTGTTCGGAGCCGATGTCGGTGGCGTTCTCGTTCTTGACCGGGACGTAGAGGAAGGCGTCGTTGTCGGGCGGGGCCATGGTCTGGCCGGGCTCGAGGATCTTGATGTGGCCGCCCTGCTCGACGACAAACAGTCGGTCGGGCTGCTTGGGGTGCGGGAGGGTGAGCACGGGGCGGTCGAAGCCGTTGGCGATCACCTCGAGGGCGAAGCCTGGCATGCCGTCGACGGGGGTGTAGGGGCACACGGGCTCGCCCGTGGTGGTGTCGCTGGTGGTGCCGGTGGTGCCGGTGTCGGTGGCGGTCGGGTCGTCGGTGGTCGGGGCGGCGGTGGTCGGGTCGCCGGTGGGGCTTCCGGTCGTCGCCGTGTCGGTGGTCGGGTCGCCGGTGGGGCTGCCGGTCGTCGGCGTGGTGGTATCGGTGTTGCCAGTGGTGTTGCCGGTGCTGCCGGTCTCCGTGGTGTTGCCGCCGTTGTCGCCGCAGGCGGCGAGCAACACGGCGCCGAGGGAGCACGCCAACAAGGAGAGGTCACGCATGGGGTAGGTCATGCGGGCACGCTAACATGGGTGGCGCACGGGCAGGTGTGCGCGGCTGCGCGGGCGCTGTGGAGCCCGGGGTGGGGTGGTCTGGCCGCGGCTGTCAGCGCTTGGCGATGCAGAACGGGCGCGTGCGCGTGAAGGACTTGGGGTCGGCTTCACTGATGCTGCCGTTGACGAGGTTGACGCGCTTGACTCTGCCCGCGCTGCCGGCGTCGCTGACCCAGTAGGCGAGCTTCTGGACGTCTTTTACGTCGCGGAATTTGAGCACCTCGCCGGAGCTGGCGAGCTTCCACGCGCCGAGCTTGCCGAACTTGGACTTCTTGAGGCTGGCGCAGTGGGCCTTGGCCTCGTCGACGGACGCGGTGACGGCGGCGGGGTCTTTGGTGGTGAACAGCGAGCCGGCCTGGGCGATGACGGCGAGGTCGGGCTTGGGCGGCGGGAGCTTGGTGTGTTTCTCTTCGCCGTCGTCGTCACCGGCGGTCTCGCCCGCGGGTGGTGTCGTGCCGGCGGTGGTACCGGCGGTGGTCTCGGGCGGGGTGCCAGCGGTGGCACCGGTGGTCTCGGGTGGCGTGCCGGCGGTGGCACCGGCGGTGGTTTCTGGGGGCGTGCCAGCGGTGGCACCGGCGGTGGTTTCTGGGGGTGTGCCGGCGGTCGCGCCTGCGGTTGCGACGGCTTCGACCTTGGTGTCGCCGGCGGTTGCGGCGGGTCCGGTCTTGCTGTCGACGACGGCGACGCTGCCGCTGTCGTTGCCACCATCACGGTTGCGCGGGCCCTTGGCCGTCATGAAGTACGCGGCGCCGCCGGCCGCGATCAGCAGGAGGGCGACGACGATGAAGATCGGCGCCTTGCTGCCGCCGGACGGCGGGGCGGTGAGCGTGGGCGGGCGGCTGTCGGCGTGCTGGCCGATCGACCAGCTGTCGTCGGCCTGACCGGCGGCGCCGAGGTTGCCGCCGACGAAGGTGGCCGGGTTGGCGACGGGCGTGGCCACAGGGGTGGTGGCCCCGGGCGGGCCGTGGCCGGTGATCATCGTGGCCTGCGGTGCGTGCGGAGCGGAGACCTGGGTGCCACCTGCGGGCTGCTGGCCCTGCGGGCTCGTCGTCGAGAGGGCGCCGCCGCTGATGGTGGGCTGGGGCGCGGACGGGAGGGTGCCCGCGAATTGCTCGAAGGGAGCGAGGGCGTCGGCCAGCTCGCGCGCCGATTGATAGCGACCGGCAGGGTCCTTGACGAGGCAGCGGCGGACCACGGCGATGAGCTCGGGCGGGATGCCGGGGACGATGCTCTCGATCGGCTTGGGCTCCTTGGTGGAGAGGGCGACGAGGGTGGCCGCCATGGTGGGGCCGCCGAAGGCCTCGATGCCGGTGAGCGCCTTGTAGAGGATCGCGCCCATGGCCCAGATGTCGGTGCGCTGGTCGGCGCTGGCGGCCCCTTCGGCCTGCTCGGGCGACATGTATTCGGGGGTGCCCATGAGCACGCCGACGCCGGTCTTGCCGTCGTTGCCGCCCTGCGAGAACTTGGAGATGCCAAAGTCCATCAGCTTGACCAGCAGGTGGCCGGGCGAGGGCTCGTGCAGGAAGATGTTCTCGGGCTTGAGGTCGCGGTGAATGATGCCGACCTGATGCGCGGCCTCGAGGCCGATGAGGGCCTGGCGCATGACGATGGCGGCGAGGCCGGGGTCGACACGACCGTACTGCTGGATCAGCTCGCCGAACGAGCGGCCGTTGAGCATCTCGAGGACGATGTAGGGCCCGAGGGCGCTGGCGCCGAAGTCGTAGATGTCGCAGATGTGCTGGCTGCCGATCTGGCCGGCGGCGGTGGCCTCGTTCTTGAAGCGGTCGAGGATGCCGGGGTTGCCGGCGAACTCGGGGTGCATGAGCTTGATCGCGACCGCTTTGCGGACGCGGACGTTCTGGGCCCGCCACACCGCGCCCATGCCGCCGGCGCCGAGCAGCTTGGTGAAGCGGAACTTGCCGTCGAGCATGCGGCCCTCGAGCGGGAGGACCTTGGTCTCCTTGGGGCACACCAGCACGTCTTCGGCGTGGACCTCCCGGCAGTGGGGACACGGACCGAGAGTGGGCGCGGCTTGACCTCCGTTCATGGACGGCAAGATATATCACGGCGGGGGCCAAAACCGGCCCGGGGCGGGCGCGGGGGCGCACGCTGTACATAAAAGCAGGCTTCGCGGGCGAGCTCGCGGGGTGCTTGCGAGGGCGCGGCGGACGAAGCACAAAGAGCCTCCCATGCAACGTGCTCGCCGTATCAAGCCGTCGGTCGCGCTGGCCCTCGCGGGCTGTGTGCTGGTGCTCCCGGGCGCGACCGAGTGTTCAACCGCCGCGCCGTCGTCACCCGGCCCGGAGATCGCCCAGGCGCAGCCGCCTAGCATCGCGCAGCCAGCCGCCCCGCTGGTGGCCCCGGTCGCGGCGCCGGTGACGACGCCGGTGGTGCGTGCGCCCTCGCCAGGGGCGCGGTTGGAGGCGGAGCAGAACGTGATCGATGTGTTCCGTGCGGCCGCGCCGGCGACGGTGTTCGTGACGAAGAAGCAGCTGGTCCGCGACCTGTCGATGCGCGCGCTCGAGATCCCGGCTGGGACGGGGACGGGCTTTCTGTGGGACGCGCAGGGGCACGTGGTGACCAACTACCACGTGGTCGACAGCGGGCGCGGGCAGGGCAGGTTTTCGGTGACGCTGCACAGCCAGAAGACCTACGACGCGGAGCTCCTGGGGGGCGATCCGAACAAGGACGTCGCGGTGCTCAAGTTGATCGGCTGCGCCGAAGTGCTGACGCCGCTGCCGCTGCTGCCGCCGGATGTGAAGCTGGAGGTCGGGCAGACGGCGATCGCGATCGGCAACCCCTTCGGGCTCGACCACACGCTGACGACCGGCGTGATCTCGGCGCTGGGGCGCGAGGTGCAGGGCTACGGCGGGGTGACGATCCGCGACATGATCCAGACCGACGCGTCGATCAACCCCGGGAACTCGGGCGGGCCCTTGATCGACTCGGGCGGGTATCTCATCGGCATGAACACGATGATCTTCAGCAAGACGGGGAGCTCGGCGGGGATCGGCTTCGCGGTGCCGCTGAGCGCGGTCCGGCGGGTGGTGCCGCAGGTGATCCAGACCGGCCGCGTGCAGCACCCTGGCATCGGCATCGAGCCGCTGCCCGATCAATACGCGAGCCGGGCGGGGATCTCGGGAGTCGTGGTGACGCGGGTGCTGCCGGGCTCGCCGGCCCAACAGGGGGGGATGCGGGGGCTGCAGCAGGACCGCCGCGGGGAGATCTTGCTGGGCGACATCATCGTCGGGATCGAGGAGTTCGCGGTCAAGAACTACGACGATCTCTACAACGCGTTCGATCGCTTCAAGGTGGGCGACGAAGTGACCGTGCAATTGATCCGCGAGGGGCAACCCGCGGCGCTCAAGCTGCGCCTCGTCGACATGCCGTGAGTGGCGGCGGCCCTGACACGCGCGCGCCCGGCTGGTATGGTGGCTCGGTGGATGAGCTTCGGCGCGCCATCAAGAACGACTTCTCGCTGCGGATCGTCACCGCCGTCACCACGCGCCTGGTCGCCGAGGCCAGCGAACGCCACGGGCTGCGCGGGGTCGAGGTCGTGGCCCTCGGCAGGGCGCTGACGGCGGGCTGCCTGCTGACGACGCTGACCAAGCACACCACGGAGCGCGTTCGCCTCGAGGTCCGCAGCTCGGGGCCGCTGCGCGGGCTGCTGGTCGACGCGCGTGGCGATGGTTCGGTGCGCGGCTGCCTGCAACGACACCTGAGCAGCGACGAGCACGCGCGCATGGCGGTCGGGTCTGGACGGGTGGCGGTCGCGCCGGCGCTGGGCCTGCACGGGACCTTGACGGTCACACGCGACCTCGGCCTCGATCAGCGTTATGTCGGCAGCGTCGACGTGGTGGCGGGCGAGGTGGACGTCGACCTCGACCACTACGTGAACACCAGCGAGCAGCTGCCGAGCGTGCTCGCGTGTGAGGTGATCCTCGATCCGCAGGGCCAGGTCGCGCGAGCGGCGGGGCTGCTGTGCCAGACCTTCCCCGGCGGCGACCGGGAGGAGCTCGACGCGCTGCGTAAGGTGCTGGGATCGGGGCACCTGACGGATCTGCTGCGCCAGGATCGGAGCTGCAGCGAGATCATCGGCTTCTCGCTCGGCGGCGAAGACTTCGAGGACATGGGCGGGTCGCCGCTGTGCTTCCGCTGCGGCTGCGGGCGCGAGCGGGCGCGTCAGATCGTGGCCACGCTCGGGGCAGATGACATCGAGGCGCTGGCCGAGGAGCGGCCGCAGACAGAAGTGCGCTGCGAGTACTGCGGAGCCGTGTACGAGCTCGACTCGGCCGCCCTGCGCGTGCTGGCGGCGGAGATCCGGCGCGGACGGTCATGATGGCGTCGAAGACGACGGACAGCGCGGGGCCGGTCCGCTTTCGCGTGGTCGGCATCGAGGACGGGATGATGCTGCGCCAGCTGCTCGGCAAGCGGCTCAAGGTGACGCCCGCGATCGCCGCGGAGATCGTGCGCGCGGGTGGAGCCTACGTCGGACCGGTGCGCATGTGCGTACCGACCGTGCGCGTGACCGAGGGCGAGCGCGTGACGGTGTACCCAAAGGCGGCGCAGATCGTGGCGATCGACCCGGCGGCGCTGCGGCTGCTGCATCGCGATGAGCGCTGTGTGATCGTCGAGAAGCCACACGGGGTGCCGGCAGCGGCGACCCGGGCGGCCAACCGCGGGACCCTCGCTCAGGCGCTCGTGCAGCGGCTCGAAGCCGAGGGGGTGCTGCGCCCGTACGTGGGTCTGGTCCACAACCTGCCGGCGGCGGCGGCGGGGCTGGCCCTGTTCACGATCCGCGGCCAGGCGACCGAGAGCTTTTACAAGCTGTTCGCGGAGCTGCCGATCCGTCGCCGACATCGTGTGCGCTTGCGCGGGAGTTTTGTCGGGGACCAGGTGGTGTGTGAGGCGCCGCTGTGTCATCTGCTGACCGGCGGGGCGGCGGGGAGCTGGCGCCTGGCCCGGGAAGGCGATCGCGAGCCGGTCGCGGCGCGATGCGTGTTTCGCAAGCTGGCGGAGCTCGGTGAGGAGACGCTGGCGGTGGTCGACGATGCGAGCGCTGACGCGATCCGTCTGCACGCCGGGGCGTTGGGGCTGCCGATCGTCGGCGACGACGAGCCGGAGGGGACGTTGTGTCTGCTGGCCGAGACGCTCGCGTTCACCCAGCCGCAGACCGGCGCAGCGGTGGCTGCGACGGCGAGTTTGCCAGCCTGGGCGCTGTTGCCGGGAGAGGTGTTGGTCGGCGAGCCGGGGCCTGGCGCCGACGAGTGAGGGTGGTTGTTGTGCCCTTGGCCCGGATGTGCGGGGCTTGTTATGCTCGCGCTCCCCGGAGGCTCGCGCATGGACCTGAAAACGATCACCACCACACTCGCGTTGCTCGGCGTCGCTGCCTGCGGCGGTGAGGCCAAGAAGACCGAGGTCAAGACGACGGAGGTCAAGACGGAGGTCAAGACCGAGACCAAAGCTGATGTGAAGGAGGTGACGCCGCCTGCGACGCCCGATGCGAAGGCGGAGGCGAAGAAGGAGATGGCCTGCGGCGAGGGTAAATGTGGCGAGGGCAAGTGCGGCGGGGCCAAGACTGAAGGCGACGGCAAGGCGATCCCGGTCGACGCGGCCAAAGCCGGCGACACGAAGCCTGGCGACACGAAGCCTGCCGACGCGAAGACGATCCCCGAGAAGAGCTGAGGACGCACCGGTCCCGCGGGGGCCTGGCTGATGCGACAGGTCAGGCGCGCGGCGGGACCGGGATGGTGTCGCCGTCGTTTGCCGCGACCACGTTCTCGAAGAATTGCCTGGCCTCGGAGACGAAGGGCGAGGTCGAGGTGTAGCGCTGGGAGAAGTGGGTGAGGACGAGCTTGCGGGCGCCCGCTGCCGCGGCGATCTTGGCCGCCTCGCTGGCGGTGAGGTGGCCGTGGTCGTGGGCCTTGTCGGCGTCGCAGTCGAGGTAGGTGGACTCGCAGATCAGGAGGTCGACGCCGCGGGCGAGCTCGACGGCGTTGTCGCAGACGCGGGTGTCCATGACGAAGGCGACGCTCTGGCCGCGGCGGTGGAGGCTGACCTCGTCGAGCCGGACGGTCCGGCCGTCGACCGTGATCTCGCCCTCCTGCATGAGCTTGCGGACCATGGGCCCGCGTACGCCGGCGGCGGCGAGCTGCTCGGGCAGCATCGTCCGACTGTCGCGCTCCTGCAGGCGGTAGCCCCAGGCCTCGACGCCGTGCTCGAGCGGGAGGGTGGAGAGGGTGAGCTTGGCGTCGCCGTGGATCTCCCCTGGGCCGGAGATCGGGTGGGCCTCGACGAGCGCGACGTCGTGGAAGATCGAGGCGTGGCGCAGGCGGTCGTAGTACAGCTGTCCGGAGCCTGGGTAGTACACGTGCACGGTGTGCGGTACGCGGTCGAGGGAGATCCGCTGCGAGATACCCGCGAGGCCGAGGCAGTGGTCGCCGTGGAAGTGGGTGATGCAGATTCGGGTGATCGCGGCGGTCGTGACACCGGCGTAGATCATCTGTCGCTGGGTGCCCTCGCCGGGGTCGAAGAGGAAACCTTCGTCGTCCCAGCGCAGCAGATAGCCGTTGTGGTTGCGGTAGCGAGTCGGGACCTGACTGGCTGTACCGAGGGCGATCAGTTCGCGGGCGGACATGAGAGGCTCGTGAGCGCGCGAGGATACTCCAACGACAAGCGCAGGTGCGCGCGCAGCAAGTGCTGTCGCCTCGGCGTGGCCGAGAGGCGCATGCGGCGGTGTATCGTTGGCCATACGGATGGGCGACGCCGAGGGCACCGCTGCCTTGCAGGACGAGGCGCTCGCGGCGATGGCTGCGGGCGTGCTGGTCGTCAGCGCGGCGGGGGCGGTGCTGCTGGCAAATGCCGGGGCTGCGGCGCTGTGCGGGCGGTCTGTGGCGGCGCTGCGCGGGATGCAGGTGACCGAGCTGGCGCCAGAGCTGTTGCTCCGGGCGCGCGAGCCGACGGAGCCGGTGGCTGTGGTCGAGGTGTTGCGACCGGATGGAGCGGTGAGGTGGTGCGCATACGAGGCGCGGTTGTCGCCTTCGGGCTGGACGCTGGCGCTGTTTGACATCAGCGCGGAGCGTGAGCTGCGGCGCTCGCTCGAGGCGCTGCGGAGGAGTGAGCGCTTCCTTGAGTCGGTGCTCGAGAACATCCCGAGCATGGTCTACTTGAAGGACGCGGGGTCGCTGCGCTTCGTGCGGGTGAACCGAGCCGGCGAGGAGATGTTGGGGCTTCGCCGCGAGGAGATGCTCGGGCGCAACGACCATGACTTCTTTCGCGGCAGTCGCCGCGCAGAGGCGCTGGCAGAGATGGATCGGGCGGCGCTCGCCCACGAGGGAGTGACGGTCGACGAGTTCTCGCTGCCGACGCCGCACCGCGGGCGGCGGGTGTTCGTGGTGAAGAAGGTGCCGCTGGCCGACGAGGACGGGGTGGTGCGCAGCTTGCTTGGGATCGCGGAGGACATCACGGAGCGCAAGCAGGTGGAGGCCTCGCTCGAGGCTGCCCGCAATGCGGCTGACGCGGCGAGTCGCGCGAAGTCGGAGTTCCTCGCCAACATGAGCCATGAGATCCGCACTCCGCTGCACGGGGTGCTGGGGATGGCGGCGCTGCTGCTCGATACGCCGCTCTCGCCGGCCCAGCGTGAGCAGCTCCAGACGATCCACGGCTCAGGGCTGGCGCTGGTGGACATCATCAACGACATCCTCGACTTCTCGAAGATCGACGCGGGCAAGCTGTCGCTCGAGGCGATCGACTTCGACCCGCGGGTGCTGGTGCGCGAGGCGACGGCGGTGGTGGCCCTGCGCGCGCAGGAGAAGGGGCTGGTGTTCACGACGCAGATCGCAGCTGCGGTGCCGGGGGCGCTGCGCGGCGATCCGGTGCGGCTGCGACAGGTGCTGGTGAATCTGCTCGGCAACGCGGTGAAGTTCACCGAGAGCGGCTCGGTGACGCTGAGCGTGGGGCTGACGGGCGCGGAGGGGGAGGCGATCGGGTTGCGCTGCGAGGTGCGTGACACGGGGGTGGGCATCGCCGCGGAGGCGCAGGCCCGCGTGTTCGAGTCATTCACGCAGTCCGACAGCTCGACCACGCGGCGCTTCGGCGGGACCGGGCTCGGGCTGGCGATCTGTCGCCGCCTGGTGACCTTGATGGGCGGGGAGATCGGGGTGGAGAGCGCGCTGGGACTTGGGTCGGTGTTTTGGTTCACGGCCCAACTGGCCCGCGCGAGCGCCCCCCTGCGTCCCGCGGAGGCGACGGTGTCCGCGTCGCCGGGCTCGCGGCCGCCGCTGCGGCGTGCTCGGGTGCTGGTGGCGGAGGACAACCTGGTCAATCAACGCGTGGCCGCGGCGATGCTGGCCAAGCTGGGGCAGGAGGTCGAGGTGGCGAAGCACGGGCGCGAGGCGGTCGAGCGCTGGCGGGCGCGACCCTTCGACATCGTGCTGATGGACTGTCAGATGCCCGAGATGGACGGCTTCGCGGCGACGCGGGCGATCCGCGGCGAGGAGTTGGGGGGGCATCGGGTGCCGATCGTGGCGATGACGGCGTTTGCGATGAAGGGAGACCGCGAGCGCTGCATCGCGGCTGGGATGGATGACTACATCGTCAAGCCGATGCCGCTGGCGGTGCTGGCCGACGTGCTCACGCGTTGGGTCGATCCGGGACCGGCGGCGCAGACACAGAGGGAGGTGCGGCCGCCGGTGGCGCTGGCGTTGTGGGAGGAGCTGCGGGCGGAGCTCGCGGAGGACGAGCTGCGCGAGCTGCTGGCGGTGCTGCGTCGTCAGGCAGGGACGATCTTCGGCGAGCTGCGCGGGCGATTGGCGGCGGGCGACCTGCACGGAGCCGGTGCACTTGCGCACAAACTGTGTGGCTCGGCGGGGAACCTCGGGGCGCAGGGGCTGGCGCAGGAGCTGCGGGAGCTCGAGTCGGTGTGTCGCTCGCCGGGGGCGCGGACGCCTGGCGAGGCCGACGTGGCGGCGCTGGAGCGTAGCTTCGCGGAGGCGGACGCGTTCTTCCGCGCGCAGTTGCCCGAGCCGAGGTGAGTGAGGCGGTGATCTGCGAGAATTTTGCTCGCCGCGCGGGTCTCTGCGATCTCGATGGTTCGGAGGTCTGCGATGCTCCACGCCATCCTCGTTATTCTCGCCGCCTTCTCACCGATGAAAGACCTCGCAGCGTCCGCGCCGGTGGTGCGCGCGAGCGTGGTGGTCGAAACCGGAGCGCTGCGTGAGGCCGGGGCTGGGCCGGCGATCGCTCTGCGGGTCCGCAGCTCGGCGGAAGCCTTGTTGCGCGCTGCCTTGCTCACGGAGGACGGCGGTCCGAACGACCCCGTGGTCGCCGTGACCGTGCGGCCGCTGCCAGGCGCGGCGATCGGCTACAGCTCGACGGTGGCGGTGCTGTACGAGGGGCGCTCGCTGGCGTTTCGGCGCCAGCGCTGCTCGCTGTGCACGGAGGGTGAGCTGGTGGCCCGCGTCGAGGCCTCGTTGGCCCGCCTCGCGCCGCGCCTGCGCTCGCTGGCCACCGACGGAGTCTGATCGTGGGGCCACGCAGCTCCTGCGGTGTACCCAGGAGTGCCGCCACGCTGGCCGCATGTTCAGACCGTGTGTCGTCGTCGCCTACGGTCGAGAATGAGCTTTTCTGATAGCATCGCCCCCGGTGAGTGCATCCCGCCCACTCGTGTGTGTCGCGATCTTCCTCGGTGTCGGCCTGGGCGCATGTGCTCGTGCCACGGAGGTCGAGCTGCGCCTGTACCCGTGCATGGCCGTCGAGATGGGGCCGCCGAACCGGGTCGACCTCGAGATCGTCGGCTACGACGCGGCGGGCGAGGCGATGGCGCCGCTTGTCCACGGCTTTGACATCCCGGATCCAGGGGTGTTCGCCGATGGTTACGCGACGGTGGGCCTGAACAAGCCCGCGGGGATGGTCGAGGCCGCGTTCACGCTGACCTGGTCCTACGGCGCGGGAGTGATGGCGACTGCGGAGCTGCCGCGTCGGCCGGTGCCCTCCGCTGGCGCCGTGCTCGAGCTCGGGGACGATGGTTGTATGGTGGTCGGGGACACGACCGGCACGAGCACCGGCGACAGCAGTACGAGCACCGGCAGCACGAGCGCGGGCGAGACCAGCAGCACGGGGAGCACGAGCACGAGCACGAGTGAGACGAGCACGAGCACGGGCGAGACTAGCACGAGCAGCGGGAGCGAGAGCAGCACCGGCGCGAGCTCGACCACCGGTGAGATGACCATGGTCGGCGAGCTCTGCGACAGCGAGGGGGACCTCTTTTGCGAGAACGCGGGCCCGGGCAAGCTGGGTAACGCGTTGTACTGCCAGGGCGGCGTGTGGATCGTGGCGGATCTGATGCTGGCGTGTACGCCACTCGATATCTTCTGCCCGGTCGATCTGCTGATGGGCGCGGTGCCGATCGGCTGCACGAACGAGGGCATCGACAGCTTCGGCTGCGCCTGTCGAGACGAGCCGTCAGTGCCCTGCGATCAGCTCGACGTCGGCTGCGACGGCAACGATCACATCACGCTCTGCACCAACGAGGGCCAGGGCGACATCCGCGTGAAGGGGCTGTGCGTCGGCCTCTGCAAGGACGACGGTCAGGGACCGTACTGCCAGCCATGAGCGTCCCCATCGACCTCGCCCATCATGTCCGCGACAACGCGCTGGAGATCGCGTGGGGCGATGGGCTGCGGGCGCGGCTGCCAGTGCCGCTGCTGCGTGGCTGGTGCCCGTGCGCGGCCTGCCAGGGGCACGCGCCCGGGCTCCGCTTCCACGACCACGGGGAGGCGATCACGCTGCAACACGCGGAGGAGGTCGGCGCGTATGCGCTGGGCCTGCGCTTCTCGGATGGGCACGACAGCGGCATCTTCTCGTGGGCCTTCCTGCGCCAGCTGGCCGAGGGGCGCGACCCGCAGCGGGCGTGAGCGGCGGTGCTGGGCGACCGGCGTGACCCGCTGCGCGGCCAGGGCCCGTGGTATCACCGCGGCCGTGTCCACAGACCACGAGGCTTCGTTGCAGGAGGCGGCGGCGCTGGCCGCCGAGAGCGTGACGGCGCGCAACACCGGAGCGCTCGAGCGCAGCGTGGCCGCGGCCGAGCGCTGCCATGAATTGCGGGTCGCGGCGCTGGGGGAGCAGCACGCGGAGGTGGCGGCGGCGCTGGGGCTGCTGGCGGCGGCGCGGCGGCGACGGGGGGAGCTCGACGCGGCCCTGGCGGCCGACCTGCGCGCGCTCGAGATCTACGAACATGTCCTCGGGGACAGCCACGCGGAGACCGCGACAGCGGCCGGGAACCTGAGCGCCACCCGCCGAGCCCGTGGGGAACACGACGCGGCGCTGAGACTCGGCGAGCGAGCGCTCGCGGGGCTGACGACGGCCTGCGGGGCAGATGACCTGCGCACGGCGCTGGCGTGGGGCAACCTCGCGGCGGTCCGCCGGGCCCGCGCGGAGCACCTGGAGGCGATCGCCTGCGGGCGCGAGTTGTTGCGCATCCGCCGGGCTGTCCTCGGAGACAGGCACGGCGACACGGCGGTGGCCCACAGCACCCTCGGCTCGCTGCTGGCAGCAGCGGGGGACCACGCGGCGGCGGCGGCGAGCGAGGCGGCCGCGCTGGAGATCCGCGAGGCGCTCGGCGAGGCGCAAGGGAGCCTCGATTCACTGATGAACCTGGCGACGATCTACCGCAACCTCGGAGACGCCGAGCAGGCGCTGGGATTCCAGACGCGGGCGCTGGCGATCCAGCGCAAACTGCTGGGCGAGGCCGATCCCGCGACCAGCCGCTCGCGCCTGTACGTCGCGTACATGCTGCTGCGCCTCGGTCGTCAGATCGAGGCCCAGCGGCTCGTCGAAGAGGGGCTGCGGCACGACCCCAAGCACACGGAGCTGCGGCAGATGCAGCAGCAGGTCGCGGGAGCGCCGGCGCCAGGCTTTCGCGCCCAGGCGAAGCGGCCCCGGGGGCGTGGCAGGCGATGAGTTGTCACGCGCGCGGGGTGAGGCGCTTGGCGAGATAGATGTCGGGCTTACCGAAGCCGTTGGCGTCGGGCATCACGCCGATGACGCTGTAGCCGAGGCGCTGATAGAACCCGAAGGGATGGCCGCCGTGGTCGCGGAGGCGGGCGAGGTGGGCGATGACATCGGGGTAGAGGTCGATGCCGGCGAGGCTGGTCTGGCCGGTCTCGTCGTCGGAGCCGACAAACATGGTGTGGATGCCGAGGTCGCGGACGCGTTGCTCGAGGTCGTCGACGAGGGCGCGGCCGATGCCGCGGCGCTCGTGGTCGGCGCGAACGACGAGGGGATGGAGCTCCCAGACGTGGCCGGTGTAGTGCTCCTGTCCGCCGATCCACCCGAGCAGCTGGCGGCCGCGGACGAAGGCGCGGACGATGCGGGCCGGGTCGAGCAGCTCGCGGATGTGCTCACGCGCGAGCTCGAGGGTGGGCCAGCCCTCGGGCAGGCGATCGACCAACAAGGCGGCGGCTTGCTCGAGGAGTTCGGGTCGTCCGGGGTCGAGGTCGACGATCACCACGCGAGGATAGCGGGTGACCGGTCGCCGGTGCTCAGGTCGGCAGGCGAAATAGGCCCGACTGACCGAGGCCCGGCTTGGACATGAGGCCGTTGGCCTGACGTTCGACGCTGTCCCAGAGCAGCTGCATCTTGGCGGCGTCGCGGAAGCGCCGCGGGCTCTCCTTGCGACCGAGCCACAGCTTGCCGCCGGGGCCGACGTCGGGGTTGGCGGCCAGCCAGGTCGGACCGTCGGCGGCGGCCGCCGCGGTGGCGCCGAACAGGCTGGCCGCGAGGCGCAGGCGCAGGCCGCGGAAGCCACGGGCGTTGCGGTGCAGGTGGGTGCGCACGGTGCTGCCGGGGATCGAGAGGTGGACCTGGACGCCGTGGATCGCCATGCGCGGGGCGAGCGACCCGCTGAGCATGCGCACCGCCTGCTGGCTCTGGCGGAACGCAGCCCAGCCGTCGTAGCGCCGCTGGTCGAAGTCGGTGTCCTCGATATCGAGGTCGCCGGCGCTGTCGCAGGCCAGGTGAATGATGCGCGCCGGGCTGCTCGCCTTGAGGCGGTCGGTCAGCATTCGGTTGAGGATGTGCGGGCCGAGGACGTTGACCATCCAGGTCTTCTCGATCGCGTCTTCGGTCTGCTCGCGCTCCGGCGACCATGTGGCGGCGCTGTGCACGAGGACGTGGAGATGCTCGTGGCGCTCGGAGAAGGTCTCGGCGAACTCGCGGAGCGAGAGGCGGTTGCTGTGATCGAGCTTCATCGCCAGGACCCGCCGACTCTGGGTCGCGGCGACAATCTCGGCCCTCGCGGCGTCGGCCCGGTCGAGCCCTGGGGAGGTGATGATGACCGTCGCGCCCATGGCCGCGAGGTTCTGCGCGACCTGCCGACCGATGCCACTGCTGGCGCCGGTGACCACGCAGGTCTTCGTCGAGAGATCTACTTTTACGGGGACCAATGCCATCTGCTGCTCCCAACCAGGGGCTGGAGTATAACAAGCGGCGGGCGGCCGCCGGTCACGTGTCGCGAAGGACAGATGGGCGCGGCTGCCCGTCGCGGGCTTAAATGCGAGCGGCCCGCACGACGCGGGCCGGCACATCATGTGCTCGCTACGACTAGCGGCCTTCGGCGACCGTGATGGTAGCGCCGTCGATCACGGCCCCGTTCATCGCGGCGATGGCGGCCGTGCCGGCTGCCTCCGTGGTGTACTCGCCGTCGGCGTGGCCGAGCGACTGGCCAGTGGGGCCCAGGTTCACGGCCAGCGACACGATGGTGCCGTAGGGCGAGAAGGCGGTGTTGAGGGTTGCGTTGTTGGTGGCGAAGGTCAAAGCCCCGATATGGATCCGTTTCGGCATTTCGAGCTCGTTTCTGGGCTACGTGCGCCCGTTGCAGCGTGGTGCTGCAGTCCACGTTGGTAGCATGAGCCCCCGCGCGAAGGCGCCTTCCCAGGAGGAGGCCCGCGAGAAGGTCCGCAGCTCGATATGGCCCATGGGACAGGTTCGCACCTGCCTCGTTCGCGATGGGCCGACGGACGATGTTCTAGCTGCCGCCGACGGAGTCACGAGCGCGCAGCGCGGCGGTGGTGAACATTTCGTGCGGACGGATCTCCAGCTCGCCGTTGTCGCGGTGGCTGAGCTGTGACCACTTGGCCTGGTAGTACTGGCTCACTTCGTCCCAGTGCTCGAGGCTGCGAAAGCCCGCGGAGACGACAGCGTGCAGGCGGCCCTTGCCGCCGCGCTGGCTCTCCTCGATGCGTAGCTGGCGGGCCCAGAAGGTCGCGGGGTCGCGGATATCGAGGCCGGCGAGGTCGATCGTCTCGGCCTCGCACCGAGCGATGAGGACTTGCAGGTCGGCCCACTCGTCCTCGATGTTCGCCTGACCGTCGCGGGTTGCGTCGCTTCCGGGGATCTCGTCGGGGTCGTCGTCATCGTCGTCCGCGACCGGGGTCGCGGCGGGGCTTGTACCTGTCCCGAGAGACAGCACAGGCTCTCGCGCTAGTCCCAGGAGGCGGCGAAAGAAGTCGAGGATGGCGCGAAGGAGGCCCATGCGATCGTGGGACGCTGACTATACAAAACCGCGGCGGATTCGTGCCGGTCTGTGGGTCCGGTGCCGCGGTTTCGCGGTGCGGGCGAAAAGGCTCGCTATAGCTCCGAGACCAGCCTGGGGAAGCGTTGGAGGATCTTGCCGGCGTATTTGCCGTTTGGATAGAGGCGCAGGTATTCGCGTCCGCGATCGATCGCCGCGTGGATGTCACCATTCTCGATGCCTGCGAGCCACAGTCGGTAGCGTGCCAGCTCGGCCTCGGGGTGAGTTGGAGCCCGCTCGAGGAAGCGCTCGAAGGCCAGGGTGGCCGCGGGGTAGTCGTTGGCGAAGTCCATGCGGAGGATGCCGACCAGCAGGTGACCCTCGACGAGGTCGTCGTCGTCGCCGTGCTCGGCGAGGAAGCGGGTCAGGCAACGCGCCGAGAGGTAGCGGGTCTGGGCCGAGCTGTAGAGGATCTTGCAGCGCTCGAGCGCAGCGCGGCCCTCCTCGCGGCGTACCTCGTCGACATCGCGGACGAGCTTGTCGATCAGGGCCTGGCCGTCGTCGGCTTTGGCTGTGGCGAGCAAGCTATGGCGCCGCGGGGTCCTGCGTTCAGGCAAGGTCCGCTCGGGCGGCATGTTGTGGGCGAGGATGTTCTCGAGGCGGCGAAGGGGGGCTGCGGCGGGGAGGCCTGGGACGACCCAACTGGCTGGGATGGTGCCGTCGGCGGCCGAGAGGGCCGTGCCGGGGAGGACCTCGCTGGAGTTCGGCATCTCGTCGGAGAGCGGCATGGCGACGCGGACGTCGTTGCGGCTGACGTCGGCGTAGGTGGCCCGCGCGAGCTCGAAGTGGTAGCCGGCCTGGACGTCGGCGACGAAGGCCTGGTCCTCCGGGTTTAGGACCTCGACCTTGCCGCGCAGGACGGCGACGTTGGTGTTGCCCTCGGCGTCGACCTCGACGGTGAAGACCGTGCCGACCACGCGGACCAGCGCCGAGGGGGTGTGGATGTTGAGGACGGGGTCGCCGGGTTGACGCTCGTAGCGGACGGCGATGTGGCCGCGTTCGAGGGTGAGGTCGAGGGCGCTCGGGCTTGCCTGCGTCCATTCGATCTCCGTACCGGGTTCGAAGTTGGCGAGGATGCGCCCGAGCAGCCCGACCTGCAGGGACTGGCTCTGCTCGCTCGGGCGCGTGGCTTCGACCGAGAAGCGGGTGCCGACGGTGAAGGTGTCCGTAAGGACAGGCGGGCCGTCGCCGCGGGCCGACAGGAAGCCGCGGCCGGCGATGACGCGTCCGTAGTCGACCTGGGCCTGGTGGGGCGCGACGCTGGCGGTCTCGTCGTCGCTGCCGACGACGGGGTCACGGGGGTCTGCGCTGCGATCGACGCGGGTCCCAGGCAGCGCGGCCGAGACGCCGTCGAGCGGGCTGTCCTCGAGGACAGGCTCGCCGGGGCGGACGATGAGGGCGAGGGCGAGGGCGGCGGAGGTGGTGGCGAGGGCGACGACGCCGGCGGTGTGGATGGCGCGCTGGTACCACGGGAGCGGCCGCTCGGCGGGGACGCGGCGGAGGATCTCGGCGAACTCGCGATCGCGAGAGGTGAGGCGCAGGGGCGCCACACCCGAGGCGGCCGGGTCGGGGCCGCGGTAGACGGCCTCGAGCCGCAGGTTCATGCGCCGACAATCGCTGCAGGCCCGCAGGTGGCCGCGGTATCGCTCTTCAGCGGCTGGGTGCAGGCGATCGGCGACGGCGAGCTCGGCGTCCTCGTGGCACTCGAGGCAGCCGTAGCGCGCGGGCGTCTCGTCGAGGTTGTCGTCGTGGGGGAGCATGGGTCAGGTGGCAGCGACGAGCTCGTGCAGGCGCTTGCGGGCGCGGGTGAGGCGGTCGCCGATGGTGGAGAGCGGCTTGTCGAGGATCTGGCCGATCTCCTGCAGGGTGAGGCCCTCGTAGTGATAGAAGACGAAGACCTCGCGGAGATCGGGGGCCAGGTGCTGGAGGAGGCGGGTGGCTTCGTCGCGCACGTCGGCGTGGCTCGACTGCAGATCGCGGCCGCCGACCCACCACTGAAAGGCCGCCTTCACGCGATTGCGACGGAAACGGTGGCGCAGCAGGTTGTGGGTGGTGTTGGTGGTGATGCGATAAAGCCAGGTGCTGAGCGTCGACCCGCCCTTGAAGGTGGTGAGCGCCGCGAAGGCGCGGGCGAAGATCGTCTGCACGAGGTCGTCGATCTCCGAGTCGGGTCCGAGCAGGCGGTAGAGGTGGCCGCGGATCTGGGCCTGATGGGTGTCGTAGAAGTGACGCAGGGCGCGGGGGTTGCCCGCACGCGCCTGAGACAGGAGGATCTGCTCTTCGGCGCTGAGGTAGTCGACGCGCGCGGGCTCCGAGCTCGTCGCCTGGGCGACGGCTTCGTCGAAGTCCTGGACCGCTGTGGTCATGCCGCGATTGGACGGGCGTTCCACTGTGACGTCAACCTTTCGGCTCGTGGTCGGAGGACCCAAGCGACACCAGCATACCGATCTCTCGGCCGCTGGCGAGGGCTACACTCACCTTCATCGTGACCTCTCTGGCGCCGGCGCTCGTGGTGTGGCAGGCCGCTTATGCCCGACGGCCGCTGGCCCGGGCTTGTTGCGCGGGGATGGCCGAGAAGTACGCCGCCCTCGCCGCGCTCGTCGATTTGCCGACCGGGCCCGAGCAGGATGCGGCTCTGCGGGCGACGGCCCGCCGTTGGCCCGGTTCGTTGCGGGAGGCCCAGCTCGCCGGGCCCGCGCGCTGCCATCAGCGCCGCGCCCAGGCGGAGGCCGGGGCGATGGCTGCGGAGCGTGAGCGAGCGCTGTGGATCAAGGAGGCGCCGGCGCTGCCGCTGTGGGCCGACTTGCATCGGTTGTTGGCGGACCAGCTGCAGTGGCGAGCGGGTGGAGGGGTCGGGGAGGCCGAGGAATTTTTGGCCGGATTGGTGGGAGAGGCGAGGGGGCGTTGGCCGGCGGCGGGGCTGCTGGTGGAGGTGGCTGGGCCGCAGGTGCGGTCGCGGCAGGCATATCGCTGGCTGGCAGCGCAGGCCGGAGTGCCGCTGACGGGGTTGAACTACGCGCTCTTTGGGCGTGCTGGGCCGTGGGACAGGCGATCTGGAGATTTGCCGGGGAGTGCTTGATATCCCTGGATTTTTTGGCCTACCATGACCCGGGAGCCTCCCCGTGACCAAATCGGAACTCATCGAACGTGTGGCCGACTCGGCGAAGTTGACCAAGGGCCGGGCCGAGCTGGTGGTCACAACCATCTTCGACGCGATGGTCGACGCGCTGCGCCGCAGCGACGGCATCGAGATCCGTGGCTTCGGCAGCTTCACGGTCCGGCAGTACAAGAGCTACGAAGGTCGCAACCCGCGGACGGGCGACGCTGTCCATGTGTCGCCGAAGCGGCTGCCGTTTTTCAAGGTCGGCAAGGAGCTGCGCGCGCGTGTCAACGCGGGCATCGTCGCGGCCGAGATCGCTCAGGCCGCGGAGGCGCCGGCCCGGCGCGCGAGCCCGGCCGAGCGGGCCCCCACAGCCGCCGCTGCGCCGCGACCACGGGCCGCGCGGGCGCGGGATGAGAACCTCTCCGAGGACAGCATCTAGGCTGGCCTTCGGGACAGGTGCCCGCTCTGTCTCAGGAGCGACGCACGCGGAGGCGGCCGGTGCGGGTGTCGAGACGGACCCACGTGCCGGTCGCAAGGCTGGTGCAGCCGCGGCAGCCGATCAGGGCGGAGAGGCCGAGCTCGCGGGCCATGAGGGCGGCGTGGCTCATCGCGCCGCCGTGCTCGCAGCAGACGGCGCGCACGCCGAGGGCGTGCAGGACGACGGCCGCCTGCGCGGTGAGGGCGGGGATCGCCAGGATGTCGGTGGGAGCGGGCGGGTCGGCGAGCAGTCCGGCGAGGTCCGGGCGCTGCGCGAGCGGGCCCTCGACGACGGGGCCGATGGCGATGCCCTGCAGCTCGCTGCCGCTGCGGCCCGGCACAGGGAGGCCGTCGAAGAGCTGCATCGGCGGGAAGAGGGTGGCCTGGTGGTCGTGGTCGCGGCGCCGCTCGGGGAAATTGAAGGTGGCGCCGCGAAGGGCGGCCTGCAGCTCGTCGGGGCCGAGCACGAAGATGTCAGGGGGGGCGACGGAGAGCGACGCGGCGGCGCGGAGATAGACCCGGCGCAGGGGTGCGAGGCCGAGAGCGAAGAGGTGATCGTCGAGCTCGCCGAGCAGAGTGGCGAGGGCGTCGGGGTCGGCCGGGTCCTCGCAATCGTCTGTCTCATGAGACAGGTGCATGAGAGCTGTCCCTGGGGACAGGTCAAGGAGGGTCGGGCTGGCGATGTCCCAGGCGGCGGGGAGGATGTCGAGGTGTCGGGCGTGAGCGAGCGAGCGCGGATCGGTCGTGGACGGGGCGAGCCGAGGCGGGCGCGGCGGGAGCGTGGCGTAGCGCGCGAGGACGTCGCGGAGGAGCTCGCAGGCGTGGTCGACGAGGGGGACGAGATCGGCGGTGGGGAGGCGGCGCTCGAGGTCGGCGAGGGCGGCGCGGGCGGCTGGAATGTAGATCTGTCGCAGGTCGTGGAGGGCCTGACGCAGCGCGCAGGGGTCGGTCGCGGGCTTTTTGGCGAGGCTCTCGGGCGCGTACAGCCAACCAGCGAGGACCCTGGCGCGGACGAGCGTCGGGTGGGCGCGTGCGAGGCGGGCGATCACGCCGGCGTGGGCTGGTGAGAGCGGCGCTGGGTTGTGTTCGGCGTCGAGGCGCCAGAGGCCGGGGAGGGCGTCGAGGTCGCGACGGGCCGCCGCGGTGAACGCGGGCCAGCCGGGGTGCAGCGGGCGGGTGAGCGGGCGGGCCTGGACGATCCAGATGTTGTTGTCGACGTCGGCGACGAGCTCGAGGTCGAGCCCGTGGGGTGTCGGCGGGAGGATCGCGGTGACACGGTCGCAGAGGTTGTCGATCGTCGTGCGTAGCTCGCTGGGGAAGAGGGCGAGCGGGCCGGCGAAGGTGGGCGTTTGGCCGGTGGCGAGTGGTTCGCTTGCGGCGGCGGGGCGATGGTGCAGCTCGAGGTGGCGGAGTTGGGTTTGGGCGACGACGGCGAGCCAGGGGCCGGTGATCTCGCGCTGGACGAGCACCTGCGCGGTCGGCGGGGCAGGGAAGTAGGTGGTGAGCCAGGGGTCGTGGAGGGCGGCGGCGATGTGGTGGAGGGCGTCACGTACGGTCTGGCGGTCGTGGCAGCCGGCGATCGAGCTGCCGAGGCCGGCGGCGGCGTGCTCGGGGCCGTCCTCGTCGAGCAAGGCGGCGCGAACGATGACCGGGCCGCCCCTTAATAAGGAGTCGATGTGTTGCCAGGCGGTCGGGTCGGGTTCGCCGGGTCCGGGGAGGGCGACACCTTCGGGGACCGGGAGGCCGGCGGCGGCGAGGGTGGCGAGGGTGGCGATCTTCGGGGCGAGGGCGCCGGCGAAGGTGGCGATCGTCGGGGTGAGCCGCGGTGGCTCGGCGATCTGCTCAGGGTTGGGCACGTGCGGCACTGTAGCGGCGAAGGCGTCGTGGTAGAGCGGGCGTATGCGGGGCGCGGATCAGCTGCCAGGGCCGGTGCTTGCCGAGTGGCTGGTGCACACGCTGGGCGGGGTGACGACGGCGGTGTTCGCTGGCGCGGAGGTCAAGGTCGGGGGGACGAGCGGGGCGCTGCGAGAGCGGGCCTTTGCCGCGGCGAGCCGGTTCGGGTGGTCGCGGGTCGACGAGCGCTGCATGCCGACGCCGGCGAGCTTGACGGCGCTGGTGGTGATCACGGAGCTCGGGGATGCGGCGATCGGGCCGGCGGCGGCGCAGGCTTGTGAGGGGCTGCGGGCGGGGGGGATGGTGATCGAGCTGGCACATCCGCCGGTGGTGCGGCCGTGGCAGGTGCTGCGCTGGCTGCGGCGGACCCGTGTGATGCGCTCGGCGGCGGAGCTGCGGGCGCGGGCGTGGCTGGGGCTGGGGCTCTTCGCGGTCGAACAGTGGGCGCCCGTCGATCTGCCGCGAGTGCTGGTGACCAGCGGGGTCTGGCGTGCGATACCGATGGCCGTGAACGGGGCGATCGGCAAGGACACGCTGTGGGTCGAGGTCAGCGACGAGCGCTTCACGGAGGCGGTGCAGCGCAGCTTCAAGCGGGTGGGTGAGCCGCGACCGGTGAGCGCGGTCGACCTCGATGGTGACGGGCCGCAGCCGGTGCGGGCGCTCGAGGTCGTGGATGGTTCCGTGCGCTACGAGCGAGCGCACGCGTGTGTGGTCGAGGACAGCGGGTCGGGGCTGGTGTGGCTGGTCTATGGCGGCTCGGCCGGGTTGTGGATCGGCGCGGGCGAGGCTCCGGGGCCGGACGCGGTCTTCGAGTCCTTCCTGCTGATGGCCCGCGAGTCGCTGGTGTTCGCCGATTGAGCGCGTCAGGCGATCGATACGGCGCGGTCCCAGGCGCGGCGCAGTTCGCTGCGCTGCGGTGTTGGCGGGCTGGGATGGAAGCTGCGGTCCTCTTTCCAGGTGGCGGCGAGCGCTTCGGTGCTGGGCCACAGGCCGACGCCGAGGCCGGCCATGAAGATCGCGCCGAGCGCGGTGGCCTCGAGCATGGTCGGGCGGGCGAGCGGGACGCCGAGGAAGTCGGCCTGGAGTTGCATGAGGAGGTCGTTGGCCGCGGCGCCGCCGTCGACCCGGAGGCCGCGCAGGGGCGCGCCGGTGTCGGCGGCCATGGCCAGCAGGAGGTCGGAGATCTGCAGGGCGATGCCCTCGAGGGCCGCGCGGGCGATGTGGGCGCGGGTTGTGCCGCGGGTGAGGCCGGTGATGATGCCGCGGGCGTAGGGGCGCCAGTGCGGGGCGCCGAGGCCGGCGTGGGCGGGGACCAGGACCACGCCGCCGCTGTCGTCGACGGAGCGGGCCAGGGCCTCGACCTCGCTGGCCTTGGTGATGATGCCGAGGCCGTCGCGCAGCCACTGGACGACGGCGCCGGCCATGAAGGCGCTGCCCTCGAGGCAATAGGTGGTGTGCGCACCGATCTGCCAGCCGACCGTGGTGAGGAGGCCGTGTTGTGAGGGCACGGGTCGCTCGCCGGTGTTGAGCATGACAAAGGCCCCGGTGCCGTAGGTGCACTTGGCCTCGCCGACCGCGAGGCAGGCCTGGCCGAACAGGGCTGCCTGTTGGTCGCCGACGATGCCGTGGATCGGGATGCCGTCGGGGAGGCCGGGGACGTTGCGGGTGCTGGCGAATCGGGTGGTGCAGGGGAGGACGGTGGGGAGGATCTCGACGGGGACGCGCAGGAGCCCACACAGCTCGCGGTCCCAACCGCCGCCTTGCAGCGGCCAGAGGAGGGTGCGTGAGGCGTTGCTGGGTTCGCTGACATGGGCGGCGCCGGCGCTCAGTCGCCAGACGAGGTAGGTGTCGATGGTGCCAGCGGCGAGTTTGCCGGCAGCGGCGCGGTCGCGGGCGCCGGGGACGTGGTCGAGGACCCAGGCGAGCTTGGTCGCGGAGAAGTAGGGGTCGAGCACGAGGCCGGTGCGCTGGCGGATCATGGGCTCGTGGCCGTCGGCTTTGAGCGCCTCACAGACACCGGCGGTGCGGCGGTCTTGCCAGACGAGGGCGCGGTGGAGCGGTTCGCTGGTGTGACGGTCCCAGATCAGGCTGGTCTCGCGCTGGTTGGTGATGCCGATCGCGGCGATGCGAGTGGCGGCGATGCCGCTGCTGCGCATGACCTCGGCAATGGTGGCTAGCACCGACTGCCAGAGCTCTTCGGGGTCGTGCTCGACCCATCCGGGGTGCGGGAAGTGCTGGGGGAACTCTCGGGTGGCGCGGGCGCGGACCTGGAGGTCGGCGTCGACGAGCAGGCAGGTGGTGCCGGTGGTCCCTTGGTCGATGGCGAGGATCAGGTCGGTCGACATGCGGGCGCGAAGGTATCACGGTCGCACGCGACCCTCGGCCGGGTCGCCGAGCACCTTGCGGGCGAAGTCCACGATCTCGCTGCACACCTGGGCTCGGTCGAGGTCTTGGCCGACGATGTGGAAGGAGCGCGGCAGGAGGACGCGGCGGACCAGGGGCGAGGCGACGGCCTGAGCGACGCGCTCGCTGTGCTCGGGCGGGGCGGTGTGGTCGTAGCGTCCGTGTAACAGCAGCAGCGGGGCTGTGATGTGGCTGAGGCGGGCGCGCAGGTCGTGCTGGAGGCCGCCGAGTTCGGCGACCGCTGCGAAGGGGAAGACGCGCAGACTCGGGCTTTGCTGGCCGCGGGCGAAGCTGCGGACGTCGATGTCGCGTTTGGGGAAGTGGCCGATGAGACCGTGCCAGCGCGGGCGTCGGCGGAGGTCGGCGAGGGTGCGGGCGAGCAAAACCTGCCACACGGGCAGCTCGAGCATCACCGAGATCGAGGCGACGCCGGCGACCTGCTCGCGGCGGATGGCGGCGAGGCGCAGGGCCAGCAGGGCGCCCATCGAGAAGCCGACGACCAGCACACGTTCGCGTCCGGCGAGGCGCAGCAGGGCCGCCTCGGCGGACGCGTACCAGTCGTGCCAGCCGTGTTCGGCGAGGTCGTCGGGATCACGGTGACCGGCGTGCAATGGCACGTGCACGGCGAAGTCTGCGGCGTGCAGGGCGTCGGCGATCGGGCGCACCTCGACGGGGGTGCCAGTGAGGCCGTGCAGCAGCAGCACACGCCGGGGGCCATCGCCGAGAGACACGCTGGCGCGAGGGTCCAGGGCCATCGCGCTACGGTATCACCGGTCAGATGTGCGAATTTGCCGCGGGCCGGAGGGACGCGAGATCTCTCCAGGACGAGGCAGCTATCGCCATGGCGGGCGGGGGATCGCTCCGGAGGGAATTCATGGCCGTAAGGCCAGGTTGGATCTCGGGGGGGCGCGCCTTCCCTGGTTTGCGCCGAGGCCGCAGGAGGCCTCCGCGGCATAGCAATTCACTTTGGTCAACAAACTCATAGATTTAGGTTCTTGTACCCAGGAATTGGGAGCAGAACGCGCACCACCTCAATTCACTACAATGACCTATCAAATCCATATCACTAACACTCACTTACGTATCACTGAGGCGAGTCGTCGTCGTTGACGAAGCGCTTGCCCGGGCCGAGAATGTGTAGGACACGCTTTGCGAGTGGCTGTGCCGATGACTGCAACCTCCAAACAGGAGCCGCTGACCCCGACCGAGAGCTCGGTCGCTGAGGTCGTCGCTGACGAGCCGGCGGATACGGTCGAGACAGTCGAGACGGCAGCGAAGCGCAGGAAGGCAGCGACCGCGACGGGCAGCGTGGCCGAGATCGTCGCCGAGCCAACGCCGGCCGCGGCGAAGGCAGCGAAGGCCAAGCCGGTGACGCAACCCAACAACGTCCGCAAGCTTCGGCAGGCGGCGATGATGAGCAAGGCCGAACTCGCGCGGCGAGCCGGTGTCAGCCCGCTGACGATTGATCGTGTGGAGTCCGGTTGTCCGTGTCGCATGGACACCAAGCGGAAGATCCTCGAGGCGCTCGGCCTGAAGCCAGAGGCGCGCGAGCAGGTGTTTGGGCCGGACATCGACCAGGCCTGAGCTTCTGCGGCTCGGGGCGGACGCGGGGTCATGGCGAGTCACTGCATCGGCCTCGACCTCGGCTCGACGGCGATCAAGCTCGTACAGCTGCGAACTGGGCGTCACGGGCTGTCGCTGGAGAACTTCGGCGTCGCGGCGGTGCCCGTCGGGGCGGTCGTCGGTGGGATGGTGCAGCAACCGGCGCTGGTGGTCGCGGCGCTGCGCGAGTTGACGACGCGCATCGGCCTGCGCGGCACGGACGTGGCGTTGGCCGTGTCCGGCAACGGGGTGATCATCAAGCGGATCAGCGTGCCGCAGCTCGAGCCGGACGCCTTCGCGCGGCAGCTTGAGTGGGAGGCGCGACAGCTGGTGGCGCCGCCCAGCCGCGACGACGTGCTCATCGACCACACCCGATTGCGGCAAAACCCCATGACCGGCGAGGTCGAGGTGTTGCTGGTGGCGGCCAAGCGGGACGCGGTGCAGCAGTACCTGCGGGTGGTCACGGAGGCCGGGTTGCGGCCCGTGGTGGTCGACGCGACGGCGTTTGCCCTGCAAAACTGCGTCGAGGCCGGGCAGGGCTTCGCCAGCAGCGAGACCTTCGCGGTGGTTAATGTCGGCGCTGCGGCTTCGACGATCAGCATCATCGCCGAGGGGATGCCGGCCTACGGGCGTGACATCAGCTCGGGCGGGAACCTCTACAACGAGGCGCTGCGCGGGCTTGGGCTGACGACCGAGGACATCGAGCGCTGCAAGCGGGGAGGGGCGTTGGGGGGCCTCGAGATCGAGCCGCGGATGGTTCAGGTGTCGGAGGCGATCGCGGCGGAGATCCAGCGGTCGCTCGATTTCTTCCGGGCTGCTGTCGCCGAGGAGCCGCTGTCGCGGATCGTTCTGTGTGGTGGATCGGCGCTGGTGCCCTCGTTGCGGCGGGCGCTGGCCGAGCGCTCACGGCTGCCAGTCACGCTGCTCGACCCGTTCGCACGCGTCAAGGTCAACGGGCGGCGGGTCGACCTTGCGGCGCTCCGGACCAACGCTCCGGCGGCTGCGGTGGCGTTCGGCCTGGCGCTGCGCTCGGAGGACGACGCGCCATGATCCGCATCAACTTGTTGCCGCAATCGGCAAGGCGACGGCGACGGCGGGGGCCTGGTCGCGAGCTCCCGATCGCGGCGCTGGTGCTCGTCTCTGTGGCGCTGCTCACAGCTGGGGCGTTGTGGATCCGGGCGACCGAGCGGGAGAGCGAGGCGCTGCGTCAGGAGACCGAGCATGTGACACGCGCGATCCAGGCGGCGCGCAGTGTCCTCGACCCCGCGACTCTGGTGCCGCGCGAGCGTGCTTTGCAGGTCGAGCGCGCGGCGCAAGAGCAGCTCAAGGCCGGGCGGCGCGCGCCGGCGCGGGTGTGGGCGGTGTGGGCGCCGCGCGGCGCCGCGGGAGATCCGTCCGCGCTCCCCGGTGAATCGCCGTTCGCGGGTCGGGCCCGCAACGGGCCGCTGTGGCTCGACGAGCTGGGGGAGCAAGCGCCGGGGCGGTGGTCGCTGACGGCCTCAGCGGCAGACGTACCGACGCTGATGGCCCTGCTGCGCCGCCTGCGGGCCAGTGAGCACTTCGCGGCGGTGGCCCCGGCGGAGTATGTTCGCCAGGACAGCCGGTTCACGTTGCGGGTGTCGCTGGTCGTTCGGGAGTGACACATGTCCGCCGGTCCTTTCGCCCACGGGTCGATACAGACAACGCTCGTCTGGGTGCTCGGCATTTGTGTGGTGGCGGTGGTCTGGTACGCGCTGTTCTATCGCGCGACGCATGACGAGTGGGTCCGCGCGAGCAATGAGCTGGTCGCGGCACAGACCGAGTTGACGATCGCTACGAAGACCCGCGATCGGGCCCTGACACACGCGCAGGAGCTCAAAGTCGACGAGGAACGGTTGGCCGCGGCGCGCCTGCGCAGTCTCGGCGAGGGCGAGGATCTGCTGCTGGTGGTGGTACCGCTGGCGAATGAGCTGGGGCTGGAGATCGACCGCTGGCGGCCGTTGGCCGAGGAGCCGATGGGGGCCCTGGTGGTCGCGCCCGTCGAGGTCGAGGCGCGGGGGTCGTGGTCCGCGTTGCTCGAGCTGCAACGCCGTCTCGGCGCGCTGCCACAAGTGTTGGTAGTGCAGCGCCTCTCGATCCGTGCGGGCGACGGCGACTCGCTCGAGCTGCGCCTGGTCCTCGGCGAGTTGCGTCTGGGCGAGGTGACGGGATGAAGGGTCCGGGGCGCCCGGTGTTCCTCACCGGGATGATGGGCGCGGGCAAGTCGACGCTCGGCCCACTGTTGGCGCGCGCGTGGGGTGTGCCGTGGGTCGATCTTGATGTCCGGGTCGCGCGGATCTTCGGCGCCACGGTGTCTGAGCTGTTCGCACGCGGCGAGGCGCTGTTTCGTCGCAGTGAGCGTGAGGCCCTGCATCTCCTGCTTGCCGAGCCCGGCCTGCGCGCGCGAGGGGTGGTGATCGCGGCTGGTGGCGGTCTCGTGGTCGATCCGGTCAATCGCGCGACGATCGCCGCGGCAGGCGTTGTGGTGTTTCTCGACGTGCCGCTCGACGTGCTTTGCACCCGTCTGCTGGTCGGCGCCGCTCGCGATCAGCGGCCGTTGTTGCACGGTGACCCGTCGCTCGTGCGCATCCGGCTCGAAGAGATGCTCGAGCGACGTAAGTCTGCCTATGGGGAAGCACACGTGGTTGTGGACGCCGGAGGATCGCCGCAAGATGCGGTTCGCAGGGTGCTTGCGGCCCTGCCCGAGGCGGAAGCATGACGGAACCGTCACCAGGCAAATCGAAGCGCCCTCGTCCGCTCGTGGTCGATGTGCATGTGCCTGCGGAGAGCCACAGTTACCCGGTGTTGATCGGCCGGGGGCTGATCTCTCGCCTGGGCACCGAGCTGCAGCAGCGCCTCGGTCACAGCGGGACGGTCGCGTTGGTCTCGGACGCCACGGTGGCGCCGCTCCACGCGAGCACGGTGCAGGCGAACCTTGCGGCTCAGGGGTTCACCGTGGTGCCGATCATCATCCCGGCGGGCGAGGCTCACAAGACCACCGGAACGCTGCTCGAGGTGGTTGGGGCGATGATCGCCAGCGGGATGGGCCGACGCGACGTGGTGGTTGCGCTCGGTGGTGGTGTGGTCGGAGATCTCGCCGGTCTCGCGGCGGCGTTGTTCATGCGCGGGGTGCCGGTGGTGCAGTGTCCGACCACCTTGCTGGCCCAGGTCGACGCCTCCGTCGGTGGCAAGGTCGCGGTCGACGCGCCCGCCGGCAAGAACATGATCGGGGCGTTCCATTTCCCGCTGTTTGTGGTGATCGACCCGGACCTGCTGGCCACCCTCGGCGAGCGCGAACTGACCCAGGGTCTGGCCGAGATGCTCAAGCACGCCCTGTTGTTCTCGGCGGATCACCTCGCGGCCTTGCTGGCCGCGGCGCCCGCGATCCACGCCCGCAACTTCGACGTCATTACCCCGCTGGTGGCGACTTCGGTCGGGCTCAAGGCCGCCTGTGTCGGCCGTGACCCGTGGGAGACCGGCGAGGCCGGCAAAGGGCGGGTGCTGCTGAACCTCGGGCATACCGTCGGGCACGCCATCGAGGCTGCCTCGGGCTTTCAGGTGGCGCACGGGGAGGCGGTCGCGCTCGGCCTGCGCGCCGCGGCGCGGATCTCCGAGCTCAAAGGGCTCGCCCAACCTGGCCTTGAGGCGCTCGTCGTCGACGCTTTGACGCGCCTGCGCCTGCCGACCGGGCTCGACGAGTGGCTGGTTGGCGACCGTGGTGTGGCGGTCGAGCGAGCGCTGCTCATCGACAAGAAACGGGCTGCCGGGAGCGTGAGCTACGTGGCTCTGGTCGGCGTGGGAGAGCCCTCTGTGCTGTCGCTTGCGCTGCGAGATCTCATCGGATTGTTGCGTCAGCGCAGCGGCGCGGAGGGGGCCGGAAAACCCCTCTTGTGAGCCCTCTATGGGCTGTAGGGCCCGATCCGCGAGCGGGCGCAATTGCTCCCCGCAAACCCGCTTGCCAGGCGGGCCGGTGTCTGCGACCCTGCAACCCGGCGAAGAGACCATGCTCGAAACCCTCAAATCCATCGTCGACAAGATCCCAGGCGCCAAGGCTGCTGTGCTCATGGGCCTCGACGGCTACGCCGTGGAGAAGTACGTGGGCGACGGCAGCCTTGGTGACATTGAGCAGGTCTCCACCGAGTTCATCGAGATGGTGAAGGTCGCCCGTGCCCTGGACCTGGGCACCGTGTCCGACATCACCATCAAGGCTGAGCGTGGCACACTGCTGGCGCGCTTCCTGTCCGAGGGCTACTTCGCCGTGGTGCTGATGACCGACACCGGCAACTTCGGCAAGGGGCGCTGGGTCCTGCGTAACGCTGCCAACGAGCTGCTCGCTGCGCTGTGAACGGCCGCCGTGTACAGCCGCGAGTGCTCGTGATCCACGGGCCGAATCTCAATTTGCTCGGTGAGCGCGAGCCGGCGATCTACGGCAGCACCACACTCGCTGAGCTTGACACGTCTCTGCATGCACTGGCCGGGGAGCTCGGTGTGTTGCTTACGACGCGCCAGACCAACCACGAGGGCACGATCGTGGAGTGGATCCAGGGGGCTCGCGCCCGCGGTGACGACCCACAAGAGGGCTTGATCCTCAATCCTGGGGGGTATACGCACACCAGCGTGGCGATCGCCGATGCCCTTCGCGCCGTGAGCCTCCCAGCGATCGAGGTCCACCTGAGCAACCTGTACGCGCGCGATTCTCTTCGCCACACCTCGGTCACTGGCGTAGCATGTGCCGGCATCATCATGGGCCTCGGCACCGCATCGTATCTCCTGGCGCTACGCCACCTTGCTTCCCAGATCACGGCCTGCCAGAGCACGGCGACCACGATCGCCTGAGCCCTGCTCGATCCACGGAGTGTCCATGTCGTCCGAACCTCGGGACAACACCACGCTGCCTGACTTGCGGTACATCCGCGAGCTGGCAAAAGTCTTTCGCCAGTACGATCTCGACGAGATCGAGATCGAGAACGGTGAGCAGCGCGTGCTGCTGCGTCGTAGCGATGTCCCGGCTGCTGGGGGCGCCACCGTGCAGCGGCCCGTCGTTGAGTACAGCGTCCCGAGTCAGCCGGTTGTGCCGACGCCCGCGCCAGCTCCAAGCCCGGCCGCGCCTGCCCCCGTGGCCAGCGCGACGGACACCTTCATCACCTCGCCCTTCGTCGGCACCTTCTACCGCTCGTCGAGCCCCGAGTCTCCGTCCTTTGTCGAGGTCGGCAGCACGGTGCAGCGGGGTCAGACCTTGTGCATCGTCGAGGCGATGAAGCTGTTCAATGAGCTTGAAGCTGAGTTCCCGTGCGTGATCGAGGCTGTGCTCCTCGACAACGCACAGCCGGTCGAATACGGGTCCAAGTTGTACCGGGTGCGCAAGCTGTGATCAGCGAGATCCGCAAAGTATTGATCGCAAACCGGGGCGAGATCGCCCTCCGGGTGATCCGTGCGTGTCGCGAGCTTGGGCTCAAGACGGTCGCTGTCTACTCCACGGCCGACGCCCACTCGTTGCACGTACGCTTCGCCGACGAGGCCGTCTGTATCGGCCCTGGCCAGGCTGCGCAGAGCTACCTCAATATCAAGCACATCATCGCCGCTGCCGAGCTCACCGGCGCCGATGCGGTGCACCCTGGCTACGGCTTCCTGGCCGAGCGGGCTGAATTCGCGGAGATCGTCCAAAAATGCGGGATGACCTTCATCGGCCCCGACCCGATCCACATGCAGGTGATGGGTGACAAGGTCCGAGCGCGCCAAACGATGGCCGCCGCGGGCGTGCCAGTGCTGCCGGGCACCGGGGTGCTCACCAGCGCGGCCGAAGCGCTCGCCGCCGCCGAGCGCATCGGCCTGCCGGTGATCCTCAAGGCATCCGCCGGTGGTGGCGGGCGCGGAATGAAGATCATTCGCGACATGCGGGCCCTGGCGAGCACCCTCGAGCTCGCCCAGGTCGAGGCCTTCAAGGCCTTCGGCTGCGGCGACATGTACCTCGAGCGCTACGTCCAGAGCCCCCGCCACGTCGAGGTGCAGGTCATCGCCGACAAGCACGGTGACGCGATCCACCTGCTCGAGCGTGAGTGTTCGGTCCAACGCCGCCACCAAAAGGTCCTCGAGGAGGCGCCATGTTCGGCGCTGAGCGACGAGCTGCGGGCGGAGATGTGTGCCACCGCGGTGAAGGCCACCAAGGCCATCGGCTATCACTCACTCGGGACCTTTGAATTCCTCCTTGATGAAGACCGCTTCTACTTCATGGAGATGAACACCCGCGTACAGGTCGAGCACTGCGTGACCGAGATGATCACGGGCATCGATCTCGTGCAGGAGCAGATCCGCCTCGCCACGGGTGAGCCTCTCGCCCACCTGAACCGCGAGCACAAGCCGCGCGGGCACGCCATCGAGTGCCGGATCAACGCCGAAGACCCAGTCACCTACGCGCCACGACCGGGGACAATCTCGGCGGTGCACTTCCCTGGGGGCTTCGGCGTACGGGTCGATAGCCATGTCTACACGGGGTATACGGTTTCGCCCCACTACGACTCGATGGTGGGCAAGCTCATCGTCCACGCCCCTGACCGCCCGAAGGCCATCCAGCGGATGCGTCGGGCCCTGGGCGAATGTGTGATCGAGGGCATCCCGACGAATCTGCCCCTACACCGCTGGTTGCTGAAGCAACCCGCCTTCGTCAGTGGTAAATACGATACCCACTTCCTTGAGGCCAACCTGGACCCCGAGGCGATCAGGGCTGAGGTCGATGCAGAGCAGGCATAATCTCGGCGAGCGTAGGCACACCATGCGGAGTCAGCGTAGTCGGAAGGAGTGAGCAGAGAGGGTGGCGTTTAACCGGGAAAAGGCGATCACGGCGGCTGCGAAATTCGCGGCGAAGGGGCAGCACGACCGTGCCGCGAAGGAGTACGTCTCGGTCATCGAGGCCGATCCTGGCGACACGCGAACATGGCTGTTGCTCGCCGAGGCGTTGGTGAACGCTGGCGACAAGCCGGGGGCGATCGAACGCTACTTGCACGTCGCCGATGGCTACGCCAGCGCGAATGAGGCCCAGAAGGCGATCGCCGTATACCGCAAGGTCCTCGGTATCGACCCCAACCGCCTCGACATCCAGACCCGTATCGCTGGGCTGTACAAGGACCTCGGTCGCGTCAGCGATGCGGTCGCGGCCTACGAGTTTGTCGCCCAGGCTTACTTCCAGGCGGGCCAGATCGCCGACGGCCTCGAGGGCTTTCGCATGGTCGCCGAGCTCGAGCCGGCAGCGGTGGGCAAGCGTCTGCGCCTTGCCGAGCTGTACTCGCGCGAAGGTATGGTTGCGCAGGCCGTCGAGCACTTCCGGCTGGCCGCCGAGCGCTTGCTGGCCGACCGCCGCACCGACGACTACATCCGCGTCGCCGAGCGCCTCATCTATCACAAGGAGGACGACCTTCCGGTCCTCCGCTCGCTCGCACAGATCTACCTCAAGCAAGGTGAGAACCGGCGCGCGCTGGTCAAGCTCAACGCGCTGCTGCGGGCCGCTCCAGCCGACGCCGAGGGGCTCGAGTTACTCGGCGAGACCTTCGTCTCGATCGGTAAGGTCGACAAGGCGATCAGCGTGGTGATGGAGCTGGCTCGTGAACAACGCAAGGGCGGGCGAAAGCACAAGGAGACCGCCGCCCGCGTGCTGCGCAAGGCGCTGCAGTGGAACCCTGAGAACGCCGACGATATCCGCAAGATCGCCGGCGAGATCGAAGCTGAAGTCGCGCTCCTTCCTCCTGATCCTGAGCCCAAGGACAAGGGCGAGCTGGACCTCGACGTCGATGTCGTCGAGGACGACGCTGCGAGCGGCGGCGGGGACATTGATCTCGACGTTGATGTCGAAGATATGGAGGTCAAGGTCGAGGAGGTACCGTCCCGCCCTTTCGCTCCCGTGGGCGCCAACGTGGCGCCCAGCGTGGTTGAAGCGGGCGACGAGGGCGTCGGCGACGTTGACAAGGTCCTTCTCGAGGCGCGCGTCTACGTCAAGTACAAGATGTTTGAGCACGCGCTCGGACACCTCGACGCGATCTTCGTGCGCGACGCGAGCCATCTCGGAGCTCTCGAGCTGCAGGCACAGATCTTGGTCGAGCTCGACCGCAAGTCTGAAGCGGCCGACACCTTCGTCCGCCTCGCCCAATTGGTCAGCGCACGCGATCCGAAGCAGGCTCGCGCCACGCTCGAGCAGGCGCAGAAGCTGGTCCCAGACCACACCAAGGCGGAGATGGTTCTGGCCGCCCTCGACAGTGGGGGCAGCGCTGAGACGGCCCCATTGCTCAGTGGTCTGCAGGCTGAACTGAGCGGCGATCCGACGACTGCGCCGGGTGTCTTTGACCCCGCGGTGTCGAACAGCCACGGCACCGTCGGCTCTGACACGAGCATTGAACCCAGCGGCGTGGTACCGGTGACCTCTGTCCCGCAGGGCAGCAGCGAAGTCTCCCGGGCAGATTCCCTCGACGTGGCGGGCGACGCGGCGGGCGACGCGGCGGCGAGGTCGAGCGACAGCACCGACGATATCGTTGGCGTTGCAACGGCCGATACGCAGGTGACGAGCGAAGGCGAGGCCGCAGCCTCGCCGACGAGCGATGTGGCGGAGACGAAGGCTCCGAGCGACCGCGTCGATGGACGGACGGAGGGCTCGGGTGCACGAAAGTTGCCGCAAGCGACGGTGAGCGAGGGCTCTGGGGCACGCAAGCTGCCCAACGACGAGGGCTCTGGGGCGCGCAAGTTGGCTGCCCTTGTCAACGAGCCGATCACCGAGGGCTCGGTCGCGCGCAAGCCTCCAGTCGAGCGAACACCGCTGCCGATCAAGACTTTCGGCGAGAAGACACCGCTGCCCATCTTCAAGCCGCCGCCCGCGGAAACCGCAACAAAGGCCGCGACTGACGTCGAGTCGGTGCCCGCAGGGGGCGAGCTTGCGGCCGTGACGGCGAACGGTAGCAACGAGCCTGCGACCGAGGTCGCGAAGGCGGTTCCGTCGCGCGCCCGGCCGGTCGTCAAGCCCCAACGTAAGCCGACCGGCGATCTTGCCTTCAAGCCGCCTCCCAGGCCATCCGCGTCGCCCGAGGTTGAGGAGTTGGACTCCGGGGTGATCGAAGAGCTTGATGAGGATGAGGTCGCCGAAGTTGTCGAGGCGGTGGCTCCCTCCCAACGCAAGAGCCCGCCAGGGCGCCCCAAACCCCCCGCCAAACGCCCACCTCCGAAGCCACCTGCGCGCACCGAAAACAAGACGGACCCTCGCGCCTTCGAGACCAAGGACGAGCCAGCACAGGCGCCAGTCCGCGAAGACAGCAAGGATGAGCCAGTACCTTCCTCTGTTCGTGAAGACAGCAACAGCGAGGTCGCGCCAGCGTCAGTCGACGTGGGCAGCGAGGTCGTGCCGGCGTCAGTCGACACGGTCAGCGAGGTCGTGCCAGGGCCAGTCGACACGGTCAGCGAGGTGCCGGCGTCAGTCGATGTGGTCAGCGAGGGAGTGCCGGCGCCAGTCGACGTGGTCAGCGAGGGAGTGCCGGCGCCAGTCGACGTGGTCAGCGAGGGAGTGCCAGGGCCAGTCGACGACGGCAGCGAGGGCGTACCGACGGTTCGTGGCAATGAGAGCGAGCTCGTACTGGAACTCGCATCTGTCCCCGAGGTCACTCCGAGCGATCCGGAGCCGGCACAAGTCCGTGAGGGCGACCAGATCGATCTTGCGAAAGCCGAGATGCAGCCAGCGGCCGGTGTTGCCGCGGCCGAACACGGCGACATTACCGGGGAGGTGACCGAGTCGCCACGCGATCCAACGCCAGCGATGGAGACATCTATCGCGCCTGTTGCCGAGGAGGTGGCGGTTCCGAGCGAGCCGGTGGCTGCATCCGAGACGAAAGGTACCGCGGAGGCATCGGCTGAGCCCGAGGACGTTCTTCGCATCCAGTCCACGGAAGACCTCGTGGCGACGAAGGTGGAGTCCAGCGGTGAGTCGGCAAGCCAGCCGCCGAATGACCCACTTGCCGAAATCGCCGCGCCCGATGTGCTCAAGGCCGCTGAGCAGCGAGCGAGCGACGTCAGCTGGCCGCCGATCGAAGACGAGCTCGACGAGCTGCGATTCTTCATCTCTGGTCGATTTGAGGATGACGCGCAGTTCGCCTATCTCGATCTGCAGCGTCGGTTCCCGGGTCATCCCGCGCTCGCCGAGTTCGCGGATCGTTTTTCGACCGGTGCCAAACTCGAATCGGCTGCCGCGCCGGTCACTCTGGACGACGCGCGTCTGCCCTCTACAGCCAGCCCTGGCCTGGCGCCAGCCAAGGTTCTTCAGCTCGAGGACGAGGATGACGATGCCTTCCTGTCCTCGATCTTCGACGAGCCAGCCGCACCAGCCCCAGGTCGCACGGCCGGGCCACGTCGGGCCGTGGCAACCCTCGAAGACGGCACGGATGCCCAGACATTTTTCGACCTCGGCACTGCATACCGCGAGATGGGTCTCGAGGATGATGCGCTCGCGCAATTCGACCTTGCCGCCAAGGATCTTCGCTGGACCGCTCGTGCTCGCATCATGACGGCCAGTCTCCGCGTGCAGCGAGGTCAGTATCAGCAGGCGCTCGACGACCTCAATGCCGCGATGGAAGCATCAAGCGACCCCGACGAGCGCAGCGAGGCAGGCTACGAATTGGGAGTGCTCTACAAGAGCCTTGGTGATGTCACCCGCGCCGTAGAAGCCCTCCATGCGGTGATCCCCGGTTACCGTGACCGCGACGAACTCCTCAAAGCGCTCACTTGAGCCAGCACCCGCGAGCAACAGCGCCGAGCCGCGCCGAGTGCGGCTTGTCACGGTCTCTGGCTAGCCCAGCAACGGGGTCCTAGAGGGTCACCGTGTCTCAGGCCAGCGTACCTGGCTCTTTAGCCACTGGGCGCCTCGGGGCTTGTGTCGTCTGCGAGCGTCTGTTACGAAGCCTGCCCCGAAACCGGTCTTTGCTATGGAAACTCAGCTCGAGAAGATCAATGCCGTCGAGTGCCGCGTGCTTGTGCAGATCCCATGGGAGGAGATCTCGCCGCGCTTCGACAAAAAGCTCCGCGAGCTGCAAGGTCAAGCACGCGTCCCTGGCTTTCGTCCTGGCAAGGTCCCGCCGCAGATGGTCGAGCGCATGTTCGGTGCAAGTGTTCGCGAAGAACTGGCCCGCGACATCGTTCAGGAGACGTTCCAGTCGGCGGTCACGCAGCACAACCGCGTGCCGTTGACTCAGCCGGTGCTCGAGGAGGGCAGGCTCGTGAAGGGTGAGCCCTTCACCTACCGCGCCCGATTCGAGGTCCCGCCGGAACTGCAGCCGAAAGACTACACCGGTGTGCCAGTGCGACGGCGTCCTTCGAAGGTCGACGAGAAGAAGGTCGACGAGCTGATCAAGGCCAAGCAGGACGAGTCCACCGAGCTGCGTCCGGTCGCCGAAGGCACCGAACGCAACACTCACGCCGGTGACACCTGGACGCTCGACATCGAGGGCAAGCTTGGCGACGTGAATGTCTCGCGCAAGGATGTTCGGCTCGAGATCGGTGACGCCACTGAATACCTCCCGGGCCTCAGCGCAGCGCTCGCGGAGACTCCGCTCTCGGCAGTCGGCAGTACCCGCACGATCACCTTCTTGCCAACGCAGGAGCGCATTCGAGCCGATCTCCGCGGCAAGGAGGCCACCCTCACCATCGGCTTCCGTGACGTTCGCGAGAAGCATGTCCCCGCTCTCAACGATGACTTCGCTCGCGAGACCGGCGAGGCCGAGAGCTTCGAGGGCCTACGCGCAAAATACAGCGACCAGGTCCGCGAGGAGGACCAGAACGAGGCCGAGCGTGACGCTCGCAAGCGCCTCGTCGAGACGCTCCTCGAGCGCAATTCGTTCGAGGTCGCTCCCTCGCTGGTGGGCCGTGAGGTCGCTGCCCAGGTTGATCTGTTCAAGCGCCAGCTCGAGCAGCAAAACATCAAGTTGAACCAAACTGGGATGAGCGAGCAGCAGGTCGCACAGCAGATGCGGCCGCAGGCGCTGTTCAACGTGAAGGCGTTCCTGCTGCTCGATGCGATCGGCAAGGCTGAGGGTGTTGTCGTGGACGAGGCCGAGGTCGAGAAGGAGCTACAGAATCTGGCCGAGGAGCGCGGCCAGAACGTAGATCGTCTGCGGGCGACGATGGAGAAGAACAATCAGCTCCTGCTGCTCCGCGCTCAGATCCGTGAAGAGAAGATCCTCGACTTCCTGATGGGCAAGGCTGAGGTCACCGAGGCCCCAGACCCGACCCCCGAGGCCGACACGGCGTCCAGCGACGCGGCAAGCTGAACATCCAGGGCGCCTCGTCCCGGCAAGCCTGGCGCGTCGACCCATCGTTGCGATGGTGTCGGCGCACATGCCGGCGGCATTCACGGTGGTGCCCCGCCCATGACGAGCTCCTTGTCGAGCTGGGCTTCGACCCAGCCATCACGGTGCACGCGGCAGATCACGACGAGGGCGTGGTATCACCACAAAGGGTCCATCGAGAGCGGACGCGCGTCCGCAACTTCGTGTCGGTCGGCCACCCCTTGCATCGCCGGGCACGCCCAGTCACCATAGCCAACGGGACGAATCACTGTGAGCTTCACCGCCAACATCCCCTTCGTCATCGAGCAGACGCACCGTGGCGAGCGCTCGTGGGACATCTACAGCCGGCTCCTGAAGGACCGCATCATCTTTTTGGGTACCCCGGTCAACGACCAGGTTGCCAACGTGATCATCGCGCAGCTGCTCTTTCTCGAGTCGGAAGACCCTGAGAAGGACATCACGATGTACATCAACTCGCCGGGCGGAGTGGTCACGGCGGGTCTCGGAATCTACGACACCATGCAGTACGTGCGGCCTCAGGTCGCCACCTACTGCCTCGGTCAGGCGGCCTCGATGGGCTCGTTGTTGCTGGCCGGCGGCGCTCCAGGTAAGCGCTTCGCTCTGCCCAACGCCCGCATCATGATCCACCAGCCTTCGGGCGGTGCGCAGGGCCAGGCGACGGACATCGAGATCCAGGCCCAGGAAATCCAGCGCCTGAAGCGGATCCTGAACACGATCCTGGCTCAGCACACCAACAAGACCGTCGACGATATCCTCCGGGATACAGAGCGCGACAATTTCATGGACGCGTACACGGCCAAGACCTACGGCCTCATCGACGAAGTTCTGGTCCGTCACAAGGACGGGGCCGCACGGTGATCTCATGAGCTCCAAGCGCGACAACCAAGGCAATCTGAGCTGCTCCTTTTGTGGCAAGAGCCAGAAGGAGGTCAAGAAGCTCATCGCTGGCCCCTCTGTATACATCTGCGACGAGTGCATCTCGCTGTGTAACGACATCCTCGCCGAAGAGGTCCAGAAGGAAGAGCGGGCCGACGTTGGCGCGAAGGTCCCCAAGCCGAAGGACATTCGCAAGATCCTCGACGACTACATCGTCGGTCAGGATCTCGCCAAGAAGACGATCTCGGTTGCCGTCTACAACCACTACAAGCGGATCAACGCCAAGAAGCTCCCCGACGAGCCTGAACTGCAGAAGAGCAACATCCTCCTGCTCGGCCCGACCGGATCCGGCAAGACCTTGATGGCCCAGACTCTGGCGCGCATTCTCGACGTGCCCTTCGCGATCGCCGATGCCACCAGCCTTACCGAGGCGGGCTATGTCGGCGAGGATGTCGAAAACATCATCGTCAACCTGCTTCAGAATGCCGACCACGATGTCGAGCGTGCACAGCGGGGCATCATCTATATCGATGAGATCGACAAGATTGCCCGCAAGGGCGAAAATCCGTCGATCACTCGCGATGTCTCAGGCGAGGGCGTCCAGCAGGCGTTGCTCAAGATCCTGGAGGGTACCGTCGCCAGTGTCCCGCCCAAGGGCGGCCGCAAGCATCCTCAGCAGGACTTCCTCCAGATCGACACGACGAACATCTTGTTCATCTGCGGCGGCGCCTTCGCAGGCCTCGAGGACATCATCGATCACCGCATGTCAGCCAAGACTCTGGGTTTTGGCGTTGCACATGCCGGCAAGAAGGAGCTCCGTCAATGGGAGCTGCTGAAGAACGTTCAGAGCGAAGACCTGATGAAGTTCGGGCTCATTCCTGAGTTCATTGGGCGCTTGCCGATCGTTGCTCCGTTGCACGACCTCGACGAGGCCGCCTTGGTCGCCATTCTCACTCAGCCAAAGAACGCGTTGGTCAAGCAGTACGAGCGCCTGCTTGGGATCGACGGCGTGGGCCTCAAGTTCACTCCGGATGCTCTCAAAGCAGTCGCCACCAAGGCGCGGGCCCAAAAAGCTGGTGCCCGCGGTCTCCGCACGATCCTCGAGAAGGCGATGCTCGATGTGATGTACGAGATCCCTAGCTCGACCAACATCCGCGAGATCGTGGTCAACGAGGACACCATTGCCAACGGCAAGCAGCCGGTCGTGGTGTACGAGAACGAAGAAGCTGCCAAAGAGGCGAGCTAGGCGCGCGAGCTGGATCGAACGAAGAGGGCCGGCGCTGCTGCTGGCCCTCTTTGCGTTTCGTCGGTTTGAAGTGAAGGTGCCTACTTGCTCAGCGTGTCGACGCTGAGCTTGCCGTTGCTACTGAACTTTCCCTCGTTTGCACGTGCATCCTTCAGCCCGCTTGTACGAAGCACCCACATCTGCTTGGTAGCGATGACGTCATCGGTCTCACGCGCGCGGACTTCGATGATGTTGTTGCCGGGCGTGAGCGGGATGTCAGCGGCGAACTCGAGGCGACCGGATTTTGGGTCGGCGGCGGCCTGGTAGAACACCTTCTCCTGGCTGCCGAAGAGGTTGCGGGAAGGGTTGTACACGCTGATGTATACGTCCCGCACGGCCTCGTCGTCGGTGGCGATGCCACTGATGTGCACGCGATCTCCGTCGGTGTGGGTCACCGCCCCTACCAGGGTGATCTTCGGTGGTGAGACGGCGAGCACGTCGACCACCTTGGGCTTGCCGCCGTTACCCGGCTTCACGTCCGGTGCCTTGGCGAACGCGAAGCGCTTGCTGTCGAGCTCGACGCGGTACCAGCCGTCTGCGACCCCGAGGACCTTGAGCGCGCTGCCAGCCTCTGCGCGGGCGACTTTCTGCTGCTGCTCCGGCAGGGGACTTGCGTACAGGTCGATCGCTGCGCCGGCGAGCACATGCCCAGATCCAGCGGTGAAGGTGACGGTGCTCGCCGCCAGTGGGAAGCTCAGCTTCTCGACCAGGCTTGCACCGATCTTGGCGTCGGCGACAGACAGTTGGAGCTTGACCACGCCGTCTTCTGCCGGCTTTTTCACTTCAAGGTCGAATTCCACCACGCGTGCCTCGCCAGCGGCAACCGCCTTGAGGTTCTCGCGACCGCTGTGCAGGAAGACGGCGTCGCCCACAAGGTTGCGCAGGGTCACCCAGGTGTCGATGGCCTGGCCCTCGCCGGTGTTCTTGAAGGTCACACGCATGCGCACGCGCTCGCCGACTTGCAGCGCGCCATCGGCGTTGCCACGGATGTTGTTGCCGAGCTTGGGGTCGTCGAGCAGCTGATAGCCGTAGGCGAACTGCGGCCGCGGTAGGCCTTCGCTGCTGATATCGAGCTGGGTCTGCGAGCCAGGTGCCAGCGTGGCGCCGTGCTGTTCGAAGACTTGCCACTCGATGCGGTCCGTGCGCGACAGCTCGTGCTCCGAGACCGAGAGCTTGAGAGTAGCGCTGCGCATCTGGCCGGGGTCGATGCGGCCGAGAAGGAGCTCTCGCTCATCGAAGTAGCTGTAGTCAGAGTCCGAGTAGGCGCGCACCTGGTAGGCCGGGACAGTGCCTTCGTTGGTCACTGTGACCGTGACGGTGCCGGACTCGCCGGCACCGATTGTGTTGCCGGGCTTATCGACGCGAAGGGTCATTCGTAACGTCGGAGGAGGAGCGGCAGCAGGCGCGGGGCCGGGGTTCCAGTCGATGCCTCGCTTCTGCAAGCTGGCGATGATGCGGGCTTGCTCGAGCCCGGTTTGCTGGGCGACAAAATCGTCGATTTTGCTGAGGATGCCCCCACGTTCTGAGGTCGGTGCCCAGACCACGAGGTCCCGAGCCATGCGGATCTCCGGATCTTCGAGCAGCGCCTCGGGGGTGGGTCGGCCGGTCTTGTCAGTCTTCGACTTCTCCTTTTCCTTCTTGGCCTTCTTTTCCTTGGCGTCCTTGCTGTCGCCGTCTTCCTCCTCGTAGGTGTTGCCGAGGAAGTAGAGCGGGCCCGCAGCAATCTTGTGTGAGGGGTCGGCCTTGTTCGAGGTAAGGTGCGAGGCCAACGACTCCTCGCGCACGAGGTCGAAGCGCTTGCGGCCGTGGTAGGCGGTGTAGTCCTTGGTGATGAGGACGGGGATGGTCTCGAGGTCGGGGCTGACTCCGACGGACTGGATCGACACGTCCCCGGGGGTGAGGTACTGGGCGATCGTCAGCTTTAGAGCGAGCTCCTTGTCGCCGACTTTGCGGTCGTGCAGCACCTGCACAGAGCCCTTGCCGAACGTGCGGCGTCCGATGAGCACAGCGCGGCCAAGGTTACGCAAGGCTCCGGCGACGATCTCAGTGGCGCTCGCCGAGCCCTGGTCGATCAGCACGACGACTGGCAGGTTGGGGAAGTCGTAGCGGTCGTCGGCTGCGAGCTCCTCGCGTGGCGACGAGCTGCCGACGGTCGAGACGATGGTGCCAGTCTTGAGGAACGCGTCGGCGACCTCGACGGCGGCTGTGAGTAGGCCACCAGGGTTGTCGCGCATGTCGAGCACGACGCCACGCACGCCGGCCTTTTCGAACTCCGCGAGTTTGGCTCGCAGTTCCTTGCCGGTCGTCTGGGCGAAGTTGCGGTTGATCTGGACGAGGCCAACTTTGACGGGGTTTCCCTTGGCATCGGTTCCCGGCAAGACGTCGCCTTGAACGCTGTCGAGGGTGATTACGTCGCGGGTAATCGGGACCTTCTTGACCTTGTCATTGCCGTCGCGGCGCACGTACAGCGTGACGACGGTGCCCGGGTCGCCGCGCATGCGGTCGACCGCCTCGGAGAGCCCCATGGTGACCGTCGACTCCTCATCGACCTGGACGATGCGGTCGCCGGCCTCGATGCCGGCTTTGGCTGCTGGGTTCCCGTCGATGACACGGATGACGGTGATCTGGGTGTCGCGCATGCCGACCTCGATCCCGAGGCCGCCGAAGCTGCCCTTGGTGTTGGTCTTCATGGTGTCGAAGTCGTCGGGCCGCAGGAGGTTGGTGTGCGGGTCGAGCGTGCCGAGCACTCCTTCGACGATCGCGTACTCGGCAGTGCGTTGCTCGTCTTCGCTGAGCACCGTGTGGCGGTTGACGAAACGAAAGACCTCCCGCACATGCGTGCCGACCGCCCAGAGCGCTTCGACGTCGCCGATCTGGAACTCCTGCTCGGTGGTGCCGACCCGTACTCGCACCTTCCCGGCCTTCTGCCCCGCGGGGCCGACTGGCTCAACCAGGACCTGCGGGATCGCCTTCTCCAGGCCCTCGAGAGCTGCGATCGCCATCTTGTGCGGGTCGATACGCTCGGGCTCGACGTAGTACTTGGCGACGTACCACAGGGTCCAGTCGAGGATGCGCAGGTCGGTGGCGTCGTAACCCTGGGCGGCACGCCCAGTGGCGCGTGCCTCACCCTTTTGTGCCTGCGCGGTGGTGTCCTGCAGGGTGGTCATGCCCAGCGCCAGAGCAAGTGAACCGAACATGATGGCCGGTGTGGATGCCTTGGCGAGGCGAGGGCGAGACGGCATTTTTCCGGTCACAATGGCGAGTCTAACGGCCGCAGACGATCACGGCCACGACCGCCAGCGTGATTGTCGAAGACCACCCAGGTGAAACTGCGGCTCGTCGCGGGGGGTCTCCCTGACCTCTCGCGGGCGCTGCGCGCGTCGTGGCGTGCTCTGGCTCGCGGCCGCGCGAGCCTGTGACGCACCGGAGCTGGGTACCCAAATGGGCCCGTCGCGGCGTAGACTCCGCCCGCATGTCGGATCGGAAGCGGAGCAGTGCAGACCCCGCCGGTGCGGACAAGCGGGAGAAGCCGGTCGTTGACCTCATACCGGTCGCGGAGGACGGCTCGGTCGTGGTCGACGCGGAGCCGGTGGAGGCCGAGGACGAGGACGACGACGCCGAACAGGCGCTCGCAGACATCGATCCCGCAACCGACGAGGAGCTCGACGCGATCGCTCGCGACATCGGCAAGCGCTCCCCGGCTGGCCCGACCACTGCGCTGGCGCGACGCGACCCGATGGGCCAGTACATGGCCGAGGTGCGTCGTTATCCGCTGCTCACCCGCGAGGAGGAGCACGAGCTGGCGGTTCGCTGGATCGACCACGGCGACAAGGAGGCCGGGCGACGGCTGGTGACGTCGAATCTCCGCCTCGTGGTGAAGATTGCCCACGAATACAAACGGACCTATCAGAACCTCCTCGACCTGGTTCAGGAGGGCAACGTCGGGCTGATCCAGGCGGTGAAGAAGTTCGACCCGTATCGCGGGGTCAAACTGTCGACCTACTCGGGGTGGTGGATCCGCGCCTACATCTTGAAGTTCATCCTCAATAACTGGCGCCTGGTCAAGATCGGCACCACGCAGAACCAGCGCAAGCTCTTCTTCAACCTCCGCAAGCAGCGCGAAAAGCTGCTGCAGGCCGGGGTCGACCCCACGGCGGAGCGCATCGCCAAAGAGCTCGATGTAAGCGAGTCCGAGGTCATCGAGATGGACCGCCGGTTGTCGGCGCCTGACATGTCCCTCAACGCCCCCCTCAACGAGGATGAGGGCGAGGGCGGGCGCACGCGGCTCGACATCATCGAGGACTCCACCGACGACCCGGCGATGAAGGTCGAGACCGCGGAGTTCAAGGACATCCTGCAGGACAAGCTGCGTCGCTTCGGTTCCACTCTCGCGGGACGCGAGCTCGAGATCTTCCGCGACCGCATCGTCGCTGACGACCCGGTGACCCTGCAGGAGCTCGGCGACCGCTGGCAGGTCAGCCGCGAGCGGGCGCGCCAGCTCGAGAAGCGCATGGTGCTGCGCTTACGCGAGTTCCTGCAAGTCGAGCTCGGTGACGCCGTGCAGATCGCGCTGGGTCAGGAGTGAAAGACCAGGCGGGCAAAGGCACGCTGGTTCTCGTTGGTACACCCCTCGGCAACCGCGGTGACCTCAGCCCGCGGGCGCGTGAGGCGATCCTCGGGGCCGATCTCCTGCTCTGCGAGGACACCCGCAGCCCGGTGCGCCTGCTCGGCGAGGGTGTCGAACTCCCACCACGCGTGAGCTGCTTTGTGGTTAATGAGGACGATCGGGTTGGCCTGTTGCTCGAACGCTTGGGCCGCGGCGAACGTGTGGCCTATGTGTCTGAGGCGGGCATGCCAGTGTGGAGCGACCCAGGCATGCGCCTCGTGCAAGCCGCAGTCGGCGCAGGCTTCGAGGTCGACGTGATCCCCGGACCGACGGCAGCGGCGATGGCCCTGTGCCTGAGCGGGCTCCCGGCCGAGGACGTGCGCTTCCTGGGCTTTCTGCCGCGATCGGGGCCCGAGCGCACGATGCGTCTGCAACAGTTCGCACGCGAGCGGGCGACGGTGCTGCTCTATGAGGCCGGGAATCGCACCCCGGCGCTGCTCCGCGATCTGGCCGCCGCGCTCGCCGACGCTTCAACCCGGCGTGTGGCGATCGGTCGTGAGCTGACCAAACAGCACCAGGAGGTGCTGCGCGGGACGCTGGCCGAACTCGCCGCAGCGGTCGATGAGCCGCTTCGTGGCGAGGTGACATTGGTGCTAGAGGGCACGAGCGCAGCGGAGCTCGAGGCCAGAGATCCCGCGCAGACGGCTGCCCGCGCTGTGTGGGAGCTGATCTGGGATCCGGGCCTCAAGCCGCGGGAAAAGGCGAAACAGATCGCCACCCTCACGGGACTCGAGGCTCGTGCGGTGTACGAGCGTCTCGCTCGCCGCGACGACAACGAGTAGTACCAGCAAGAAGCACCAGCGCCGCCCCATGCGGTGCATGGAGGCGGCGTTGGAGCTCGGCTCGCAGGCTCAGAAGGTGAGCAGGAAGCGGAAGTAGCCCATCACGTTGAGCACATCGCCGACGGCGTAGCGGCGGCCGACGTTGTCGATCACGTCGCGACGCACTGGGTTGACCTCGCTGGTGTTTGGGTCGACCAAGTTGGGGTCGCCCTGCAACGAGGCCTTGCCGCGACTGGCGTTGGAGATCCAGTGACGGGTGTCGGTGCTGCCGTTCACGCCGAACATCAGCACGGCGTACTTGTTGAGCTGGAAGTTGAGCCCGAAGTTCACGCCGAAGGTGGCGAAGTCCTGGATGTTCGTGATGCCGTTGGACTTCACGCACCCGGAGGAGGCTCCCGACCCAGCGATGTAGTTCGGGTCGCTGACGTTTTCCGGGTTGTTCGTGTCGTTGGCGTAGGCGACGGCGTTGCGGGCGTCCTGGTTGCTGCACTGGGCCCCAGCACCACCGCCGGGGTTGTTGCTGCCGATCAGCGCCGGGCTGTCGGAGAACAACTCCCAGCCCTCGCTGTAGCCGCGGCCGTTGTACTTGAGCATCGCCAGGCCGCGGATCTGAACCGAGACCTTCTGGCCCTTCGCCTTGCGCTCGAAGGGCACGATCTCGGTGCCGAAGGTGACGCCGAGCTGCGACTGCGGGTTGACCCGGTCCTGCGCGCCGCCGAAGTCCTTGAACTCGGTGTTGCCGGCGCGGATCGCCTGGTACCACCACGCGGTGAAAAACGGATCGAGGAAGCGGTAGCGGCGCGAGAGCGAGGTCCAGATGCCTAGCTCGTGCATGCCACGTCCTACGGTGTGGTTACCCTTCGGGTCGGAGCCCGTGGTGTCGCGCGAGAAGGTCATCGGCTTGCCGACAGCAAAGCGACCCTCGAGGCCGATGACCCACTTGGGCATGTGCGACAGGCGGTCCTGGTTCAGGATCGCGTACTTGAGTCCGATGTAGATCTGGTCGAGGCCGCGACGAGTCGCACCCTTGAAGATCGTCTTGCTGTCCGCGCCGCCGAACTGGTTGTACGGGTTGCTCGGGTTGGTGGCGTCAAAGCCACCACGCGGGATGATGCCGTCGCGGATCGAGGTGCTGTTCTCGTGGTTGACGCAGGTCGCCGGGTTGGTCCCCGAAGCCTGGTCTCCGTAGACACAGGGGTCCGCCTCCTGGTCAAAGCTGTACGTTCGCTGATCTGCGACGACGACGGGGATGTTTACGTAGACCGCGAGGTCCTTGTAGAGCCCGATCTCCATCGACGGCGTTACGACGTGGCGGAACTGTTGGTACAGCAGGTCGCGCACGACCGTGCTGCTCGGGTTGTTCGCGTCGCTCCACTCCCGCAGCAGCGCGGCTTTCTTGAAGTTGAAGTCGTAGCCAACCCCGAAGTGCAGGTCGAACTTGTTGTCGCCGTCAAACGAGCTCGCCACGCGAGTGACTTCCGCCGCCTGCGTCGTCGCGCTGAATCCGAAGAACAGGCCCATCAGGGGCAGGAGGCCGCACAGTTTCCGCATAGGGAGCACCTCAGGGAGTCGCAGGACGATACCCGCGCAGGCTTGTCAGCGTCAACATTCCTGGGTCCGCGACTCCCCCGCAGAGCCGCGCCAAGGCAGGCGAATTCGCGTACCTGCGTGCCCGGGGCGGGGGTCTGGTCGGTGATTAGGGGGCGATCTACGCCAAAACTCGTGAGGAGATCGCGGGCCCGGAGGTGGCTTGTTCGCGGGCGGACCGGACCTTGTTCACGGGCCGCCGTGGCGGCGGGCTCAGATCGTGCCGCGGTTTGGGTCGCCTGACGGGGCCTTAGCCGGGTCGTCGGCGACGCTCTCGCGGAGGCCGAGCTCCTTCATCTTCGACTGCAAGCTGCGGCGGCTGATGCCGAGGGCGCGGGCCGAACGGGTGACGTTGCCGTCGGTCTTGGCCAGCGCCTCGCGGATCAGAGCCTCCTCGACCAGCCGTGAACCAGCGCGCACCGCCTCCTTGAGGTCCTGGCCCAGGCTCGAAAGCGGCAGGCGGATGTGCCTTGGGTCGTCGTCCGTATTGCCACCCAGGCTGGCGCCGAGCGTGAGACGGATGCTCGACTCCGCGGGCGAAGCAGCGGCGGGGCTGTCACCGGCGTAGGCGTCAGGCAGGTCGTCCTCGTCGACCCAAGCGTCGGAGGCGAACAGGACCATGCGCTCGATCAGATTCTCGAGCTCGCGGATGTTACCGGGCCAGGGGTAGCGTTCGAGGGCGGCGAGGGCGGGGGGCGTGAGGCCCTGCACGGCCTTCCCGAGGCGCTCATTGCAGCGCTGGACGAAGTGGGCGACCAAGAGCGGGAGGTCCTCGATGCGCTCCCGGAGCGCGGGCAGGTGGATCGGGACGACGTTGAGGCGGTAGTAGAGGTCTTCGCGGAAGCTGCCATCCTTGATCAGGTCCTCGAGGCCTCGGTTGGTGGCGGCGATCAGGCGTACGTGTACGCGCAAAGTCTTGACGCCGCCGACGCGCTCGAATTCTGACTCCTGGATGGCCCGCAGCAGCTTGACCTGAATCTCCTTGGGGATCTCGCTGACCTCGTCGAGGAAGAGAGTGCCGCCATCGGCCAGCTCGAAGCGGCCGGGACGGCTCGAGACGGCGCCGGTGAAAGCGCCACGTTCATGGCCGAAGAGCTCACTTTCGACCAGACCGGCCGGGATGGCGGCGCAGTTGACCTTGATGAAGGGATGGTTGCGGCGTGGCGACCCAAGGTGGAGAGCGCGGGCGACGAGCTCCTTGCCGGTGCCGCTCTCGGCGGTGATGAGCACGGTGGAGGGGCTGGCGGCGACCTTGTGCACGGTCTCGCGGATCGCTTGCATGTGCGGCGAGCGGCCGACCATGCCGGCATGAGTGCACGGATCTTCCAACTCCTCGGCGGGCGGGGTGGTGCTCGCCGACGGGCCTGAGCGCTCACGCGTGCCGATCGCCTTCTGGACGATCTGGTGGATCTGGTCGCGGTCGAAGGGCTTCTCCAGGTAATCGAAGGCGCCGAGCTTGACGGCTTCGACGGCCGAGTCCACGGATCCGTGGGCGGTCAGCAAGATGACCGGAAGGTTAGGCTCGTGCTGGGTCAGCGCGCGCAGCAGGCCGATGCCGTCGAGGTTGGGCATGCGCAGGTCGGAGATCACGACGTCGAAGGTCCGCGGCGGGGCCGAGCGGACGCGGGCGAGGGCGGCCGCGCCGTCGATCTCCGCGTGGACCTCGTAGCCCTGCTGCCGCAGCAGCGCCCCGAGGACCTTGCGCAGGTTGGGTTCGTCGTCGACCAGGAGAATGCGGTGCTGTGTCTGGGTCACGGTGGTTTTGGGGCTGGCTGAAAGGACAGGTCAGACCGGAGCCGCCGCGCGGGGCAGCGGCTCGAGCGGGAGGAGGACGGTGAACTGGGCGCCGCCCCCCTCGGGGGAGTTGGCCTCGATGAGGCCGCGGTGATTCTCCACGATTCGCTGCGAGATGGGCAGACCCAGGCCGGTGCCGCCGCTCTTGGTGGTGTGGAAGGGGACGAACAGGTTGGCGAGCGCCTGGGGGGAGAATCCTGGGCCGTTGTCGCGGATGCTGAGGGCGACCGCGTCCCCGCTGGCGAGGCCGTGACGGCGCAGCGCGAGGGTGATCCACACTCGTCCCTGGGCGCTGGTGCCGTCGAGCGCGTCGAAGGCGTTGCGAAGAAGGTTCAGCATGACCTGGCGGAGGGCCTCGGCGTCGCCGCGCACGCGCGGAAGGTTTGCGGGGGCGGTGACGGTCACGCGCTGGCGGTGCTCCTCGGGTAGCAGGCGGAGCGTGGCGGCGACGACCTCGGCGAGCGGGACCGCGGACATTTCACCGGAGAACGGGCGGGAGTAGCTGAGAAACTGGGTGACGACGCGGTTGAGGCGGTCGACCTCTTCGACGATGACGCCGAGGAATTCTCGAGTGGTCGGGTCGGCGTCTTTCATGCCGGGTTCGACGACCTGGACCGCACCCTTGATCGCGCCGAGCGGGTTGCGGATCTCGTGGGCGAGACCGGCGGCCATCTGACCGAGGGCGGCGAGGCGGTCTCGCTCCTTTCGCTGCTCGTAGACCTTGGAGTTCTCGATCATGACGGCGGCTTGGGCGACGACGCCGGCGAACAGCTCGACCTCTTCGCGCGAGAACGGCTCGAGCAGGCGCTCGTCGTCGACAAAGAGGACACCGAGGAGGTCGAACACCGTGCGGCCGTCGTCGGTCGTGTTGCGGCCGAGGACCGGGATGGCCAGGCTCGCGCCGATCTCGGCCAGGGTCTGTAGCGACTCGTCGAGCTCGGCCTGCAGCTCGCTGCGGGCGCGTTCGCGCTGGCGCTGCAGCACGTCGCGCAGCTGGGGACCCTGGCGGAGGCGTTCGAGCAGGGGCCTGCGGGTGGCCAGGTCGAGGCGCTCGAGCACAGGGGCGCCAAGATGGCCGCGGAGGGTGAGCGCGAGGCCCTGGCGGTCGACGAGAAAGAAGGCGGCCCGGGTCACGCGGTTGGACTCACGCAGGGAGCCGAGGACGGCCTTGACCATCTCGTCGGGGTCGATGACGTTGGCGAGTCGCTGGCGCAGCTGCACGAGGATCGCACGCAGGGCGGAGCGCTCGCGAAACACCCAGCCCTCGAGGCGGCGCTCGAGTTCGGTGCGCAGGGGGTCGACGAGCATGAGCACGGCGAAGGAGGCGAGCAGGGTGTTGAACACGAGCAGCATGGGCTCGTCGGCGAAACGCCACGGGACCCACAGCAGCAGGGCGGCGTAGACGGCGGTGACGGTGATGACGAGGAGCGTCATGACCGTGATCCGGCCGAGGATCTCCGGGAGGTCGAGCAGGCGCTCGCGCACCAGGGTCTGGGCCATGAAGTAGAGGTAGACCGCGGTGAAGGTCGCGCCGACGACGGGGATGCCAGGTTGGCCGAGGGCGAGGGCGAGGACGCTGGCGTAGAACAGGTAGCGCAGGCGCGGGGCGGCTGCCGTGCCCTCTGCGGCGCGGGCGGCTCGCCACATGCGCATCGCTGCGTAGAGCAGCCCGCCGATCACATAGGCGGGCAGCAGCACGGCGACGATTGCCCACCACGGGTCCGCGGGGAGGGTGGGGAAGACCAAGGCGAGGGCCTGCGCGACCAGCAGGAGGGCGAGCATCGGCGCTTGCACGACGTTGCGGGGCGGGGCGCCGGCGGCGGGGATGAATCCGGAGAAGCAGCGGTCGGCGGTGTAGGGGAGGAAAAGCGAGACGGTCTGAGCGATCCAGATCGACAGCGGAAGCGCCGGGAAGCCGGCGAAGAAGCGCGCGAGGTGGAACAGCCCGAGGTTGAGGCAGAACCCGGCGAACAGGCGAAACTGGTCACGTGAGCGGTCCCGCAGGAACACGCTGATGCCGATAGCGATCGCCACCGCGGCGGCCAGCAGCGAGCTCAGGCTGGCGTAGAGGTTCGAGCCGGACACTGGCGGGATGGTAGCCCCGGACGTGCACGCGCGGGAGATCTCGCAAGTCTCTTGTGGTCTCGTTCGGCGCGAAACGCGGGCTTGGGGAGGACCTCGGCCGGGTTTGCTGAGGTCTGGACGGAGGCGTGGGCGCCTGGCATGCTGCCCGCCATGGCCGCCACGCCCATCGACAACGACGCCCGCGCGCAGCAGCTCGCGCGAGCGATCGCCTCCGACATTCAGCTCTACAACAAGCAGAAGATTGAAGAGGCGTTGATCAATGACAACTTCTTCGAGGCGCTGTCCGAAGAGATCACCGAGGGTCGCGACCTGTTTCGCGGCCGGGTGACGCCGGAGCTGTTTCGTCGCAACTACTACGACCGTGCCATCGTCGACCGCGTGATCAAGCCGATGGCGAGCCTCAAGACGCCCATTTGGTGAGCCTCCTTCGCGTCGCGCTCGGACCTGAGGCGCTCGGCTTGCGCCTCGATGCGGCCCTCGTCGCGGCGCTTGTGCGCGGCGGGCAGCACTGTTCGCGTTCTCAATTGGCTCGGGCCTTCGCGGCCGGGCATGTGCGTGTCAGCGGGGCACCTGCGGGAAAACCGGGGCGCTTGGTCGACACCAACCTCGTCGTCGAGGTTGAGATGGAAATGCCGCAGCCGATGCAGGCGGTGGCCGAGGCGTTGCCGCTTGTGGTGGTGTACGAAGATGCCGATCTGCTCGTGATCGACAAGCCGGCGGGGATGGTGGTGCACGCGGGCCCTGGGCATGAGACCGGGACGCTCGTGAACGCGGTGTTGCATTACCTGGGGATCACGGCTGGTGAGATGCCGGTGTTGCCGGGCAATGACGCGACGCGGCCTGGGATCGTGCACCGGCTCGACCGTGACACCAGCGGGCTGATCGTGGTGGCTCGCAATGAGCGCGCGCAGGAGGGGCTGGCGGCCCAGTTTCGCGTGCACGACCTGCGGCGCCGTTACCTCGGGGTGGTCTGGGGCGTGCCGCCCTTCACCAAGAAGAGCTTGAAGACGCGACACGGGCGCGATCCGGGCGATCGGCGGCGCTTCTCCCCACACGTCGACGAGGGACGCGAGGCGGTCACCCATCTGCAGGTGCTCAAGAAGTTAAACGACGCGGCGTTGCTCGAGTTCCAGCTGGAGACCGGTCGTACGCATCAGATCCGGATGCACTGTCGGTTTCTCGGGCACTCGATCGTGGCTGACGCGATGTATGGCGGAATGGGGGGTCCGCCGGCGCGGCGGGCCGTGGCGGCCGAGCTCGGGCGGCACGCACTGCATGCGGCCGAGCTCGGCTTTTGTCACCCGATCTCCGGACGTGCGCTCGACTTCAAGTCGCCGCTACCGGCTGACCTTTCGCACCTGGTCGAACGGCTAGGTTCTTCGGGACAGGCGGCGTGATCGAGCGGTCTGCGACGGTGCCAGGTGCCGTCGTGCACGGCTTCACCGATCGCCGGGGTGGAGCCAGCGAGGGACGCTACGCGACACTGAACCTTGGGCGCCGCTGGGGTGATGACACGCTGGCGGTGGCCGAGAACTATCGCCGAGTTGCGGAGGCTGGGGGCTTTCGCGGGGAGACGCTGCGGCTGGCGCGGCAGGTGCACGGAGCCACGGTGCTGCGCGCGCGAGATCTGGCGGCGGACAGCGAAGCGGATGGGTTGTGGGTGCATCGTGGCGACGCGCCGCTGGTCGTGGGTGTGCTGACGGCGGACTGCGTGCCGTTGCTGCTCGCCGATACCGCAGGCACCGTGGCGGCGGCGGTGCACAGCGGATGGAAGGGGACGGTTGCGAACATTGCCGGAGCGGCGGTGAGGGTCCTCGCGGAGCAGGTGCCGGCACAAACCTTGGTTGCGGTGATTGGGCCGTGCATCGAGGTCGCTGCGTTCGAGGTTGGCGAGGAGGTGGCGGCGCAGTTCCCCCCGGAGTTCGTGCGGCGAGCGGGTTTTATGCGGCCGCACGTCGATCTCGTGGCGACTGTGACTGCGCAGTTGGTGGCCGCAGGTGTCTCGTCGGGGGCGATCTCCCGGGTCGGTGGCTGCACCTGGAGCGAGCCTGGGCGGTACTTCTCGTATCGACGCGACGGTGCGGGCATCGGCCAGATGCTGGCTTTTATTGGTTTTGGGTAGCGCGACCTGAGATCGAGCAACGCAAAAAGCCGACCTTACGGCCGGCTTTCACCAGGCGCACAGGCGCCGAGCTCAGGGGAGATCACTCTTTCTTGGGCGCGGCCTCGTTGTTCATCTTGGCGTAGTTGTCGGCCATCGTGTCGCGCTTGGCGCCGAAGAGGCCCATCACGGAGAACTGAAGGATCCACAGGAACACGGCCGCGAACGAGCCGATGAGAAGGATCTGGAAGATGGCGGGCACGGTGGTGACCGGTGGCTTGGCAGCTTCAACTTCCCACTTGTTGTCGGCGATCTCGGCGTTGGACATGGTCGTGGCGCTCCTTCCAGGGCTCGGACTGCAACGAAGCTATCATGGCGCCGGTTTCTCCGACAAGACGGAGATTTCCGGCCGGGTGAGACTATTTCACTTTTTCATTTGTAGCGGCTTGGATCGGCCTGGCTCTGGTCGTCCTGCGAGATCCGCGCGGAGCGGCTGGCGAGCTCGAGCCCATAGGACTGCAGAAGCTCGCCGGTGTACATCTGGAGGTCGACCGTGGCGCGCAGGTAGTCGATCTGGGCGCTGAGGGCGTTGAAGTTGGCGATGGCGAGCTCGTCCTGGCGGAAGAGGACGTCGTAGCTGGTCGAGCGGCCGACGCGGCTGCGGGCTTCCTCGGCGCGGAGGTTGGACTCGGCGAGGCGGACGGACTCGGCGGAGATCGTCATTCGGGCGCCGGCGGTGCGCTGGGCGTTCACGGCCCGGATGACGGCGGCGGCGATGTTCTGGCGGTTGCGGCGGAGTTGGGCCTCGGCGCGGCGCATCTCCAGGACGATGCGTTCGTGGGTGGCCTTCGGTGCCCGGTTCTGGATATCCCAGTTGAGGGTCAGCTCGGCGCGCATGGTGTAGTCGGCGAGGACGCCCTTGTCGGCGATCTGGTCACCGGGGTTGAAGAAGTTTTTGAAGGCCTGACCCCAGGTGGCGGTGATGGCTGGTTTGCCGGCGGTGGCATCGGCGCGGGCGTCGATCGATCGGCCTTGTGGGCTGAAGGTGACGCGGGCGTCGAGCTGGGGGAGGCGCTTGTTGGCAGCGACGAGCTCATCGACACGCTGGCTGGCGAGGCCGATCTCCAGCTGGCGCAGCTGCGGGTGGGCCTGGAGCGCCTGCTTGACCTTGGCATTGACGTCGACCGGGGCGATGGCGAGGGCTTGGGGGTCGGTCTGCGGGATGATGCCGAGGACTTGACGGTCCGTGAAGTCCTGACCCATCAGGGTGCGCAGGGTGATGCTGCGGTCGAGGAGGACGTTCTCGGCGAGGACGACGTCGTTCTCACGGGCGACGAGAGACTGGTAGATCGTGTCGAGGTCGAGCTGCGATTTGCGGCCGGCGCTGACCTCGGCTTGGGTGCGGCGGTGTTGTTCGGCGGTGGTGGTCGCGCTACGGCGTTTGTTGTCGAGGTCGCGGCTGGCGAACAGCAGGTCCCAGTAGGCGATGATGAGGTCGCGGACGATCTGCTGGGCGCTGAGCATCTCCCCGGCTTCAGCGCGGGTGGTGGCCAGCTTGGCGCGGTCGATGTCGGCGCGGTTGACCCGCAGGCCGGCGTTGCGAAGCAGCGGGTGGGTGAGCGTGAGCGTTGGCGCGACGACGTAGCTACCGAGGTTGGTGGTGCCGGACGCGGCGTTGAAAACGTTGAGCGGCTGGACCAGGAGCGTACGCGAGGCGCCGACCGTGAGGTTGATGGTGCCGCCGGTTTCGAGCTTGCGTTCGAAGCCTACGCTGCCGCCGAGCTGCTTTTGCCCGAGGTTGAAGGCGATCTGCGAGCCGCGCTGCGGGGTCTCGGATTTCGAGGCGTAGACCTGCGACGTCATGAACACGTCGTAGGCGCCGAGCGCCACCATGATGTTCTTCTCCGAGATGGCGACATCAAAGGCGGCGGAGCGCAGGTCGAGGTTGTTGCTGAGCGCGGTCTTCAGGACCTGACTGAGCTCGAGCGACTCGGTTGCAAAGGACAGTGGGTAGACCTCGGAAGGGGTCCGGGTGTCGGCGGGGAGCGGCGTCTGGTTGCTGGGCTGTGCGCCGGCCGGCGGCAAGTTGCTGGTCTCGCCGGGGCGGCGGAGCGGGGTGCGGCCAGGCGCGAGGGAGTCGCTGGTTGGGGCCACCGGCCGCGGCGGGGTCATGCCTGGGGGGGCTGTGGTCGAGGGCGACTGGATGTCGGGGCTCGGTCGCGGCGTCACGACGGGCGGCTCGATGCGAGTCTGTACGTCTCGCACGGTTCCGCTCTCGGGGTTGATCGTCGGGTTCTGGCTCACCGTGAGGCCGGCGAGCAGCGTGGCGAGTTGGAGCGACACGGAGTCCCAGGCTGATAGCGTCAGCGCTTGCCGGGGTCAAGCGGGGCGAGCCTGGTCCGCGGCGTGCGGACACAGGCGTGAGGGTCTGAAACCTCCAGCGCTCATGCCGCGGGGGGGAGGGGAACTTCGACGGAGACCCACCACCAGTCGACGCCGTTACGCCCGTCGCGGAGGACATAGAACAGGGTCGCGCGGCCGTCGGGGGGAGCCTCGTCTTCGTCTTGCTGGCCGATCTCGAGGGTCCATTCGTTGCGGCTCATGATGTCGTCGCTGCTGTTCGACAGCAGGTTCCCCCAGGTGCGAAACCAGGCGCCGTCGAGGGTTTCGGTCTGGACGTCGTAGCCATCGGCGCCGCCATTGATGGGGACCAGGAATTCCTGGAGATCGCCAGCTGGGGCGCTCGTGGAGATGACGAGGGTATCCCCGAGATCGGCCTTGATGACGGCGCCGGCGGCTTGGGGTCCGAGTTCGGTGCCTTTGCCTTCATGGACGAGGGTGACCGAGAAGTCGACGATGCGTGGGTTGCGGTCGCCGTCTGGGATGTTGGCAGGATCAGGTGCGGTGCCGAGCTCAGGGGGGAGCATTACGCCGAACATCTTGGCGAGCACGAGCAGCTGCTCGATCGGGCCGATGGGGACACGAAGCACGGTGTAGAGGCAGTCGTTGGGGAGGTCGACGGCGTCGGCGAGCAGGGCCTTGGCGCACGTCGCGGTGTCAGGTGACCCCGGGGAGCGGCTGATCATCGTGACCTCGATGTCACCGCCGATCAGCAGAGCCTGGGCGAAGGGGACGACGAAGTCCTGGGCACCGTCGTCGCTGCCGTCAGCCGCGAGGATGCAGGGGCTCGGCGACTCCGGGAGTGTGCTCGCCATTGGATCGAGGTCCATGAAGGACGGAATCGGGCACTCCGGAATGTCAGCGAGGGTGGTCGGGAGCTGGCTCTTGAGACAGGCGAAGAGTCCCTGGCCGGGGCCTAGATTGCAGGCGATGTAGATCGGATCAAAGTCGGGGCCGGTGAGGTCGAGGGGGCCGGTGGGCGTGACGATCCATGGGGTGAGGCGTACGCCCTCGAAGGGGAGGGCCTGGCAGCGCACGCCGAGGTCGGGCCCTGGGTCAGGGATCAGCGGGGTGGTGACTTCGCTCTTGATGGCGAGCACGCGGGTGGTGACGATGCGCTCCTCGATCGGAAGGTCGCCGCCGCAGGCCGTGAAGAGACCTGTCCCGAGGGACAGGCTGATCAGAGCGCGCTGGGAACGGGTGAGCGGCACGGGTGGAGGATATCGCGATCGCGCGGGGCTCACCACTCGAGACGCAGTCCGATCGAAGGAAGGATCGGGAGCGAGGCGACGGGGGCGGTGCCCTGGAAGTTGTAGCCGTTTTGGAGGCGCTCGACGTTGACGTGGTTGTAGGCGTTGAGGATGTCGAGGAAGGCGTTGATGCTGATGCGGCGGTAGATCCAGCGCTTGTCGATGCGGAGGTCGAGTTGGTGGAAGGCGGGGAGGCGGGCGCTGTTGCGCGGGCCCTGCACTGCGATATAGCCGCCGTCGGCGGCGTCGAAGACCCCGCCGATCACGGGGGTGTAGGGGTTGCCGGAGATCAGGCGGAAGCGCGCGCCGATCTGCCAGCTCTTGGGGAGCTTGTAGCTGGCGATCGCGGTGAGGATGTGGGTCTGGTCGAAGTTGAACAGATAGGCTGGTTCACCGGCGGCGTCGCGCCTCACGCTGCGCATGAGGGTGTAGCTGAGCCAGGCGAAGAGGTTGCGGGTGAGGGCCTTGCGCAGCAGGAGCTCGCCGCCGACGACGTAGCCGAGGCCGGTGGTGGCGGCTCTCTCGGGGCGGACGCTGCCGTCGGCGATCTGGAGGTCCGAGGAGGGGCGGGCGAGGTTCCAAAGCGACTTGTAGAAGCCGGTGACCTCGAGGGTGATGTCCTTGGGGAGGGCTTGCGCGACGCCGAGGCTGGTGTGCAGCGCGTTCTCGAGGCCGACACGCGGGTTGCCGAACACGGCGTCGAAGTCGCGTGGCTGCGGCGACTGGGCGTAGAGGCCGACGCCAGCTTTGAGGGTGGTGTTGTCGGCGACATCGAAGGTTGCGCGCAGGCGCGGCTCGACGGCGGGGCGCGTGAAGGGGAGGCCGTAGTAGGTCAGGCGGGCGCCCGGGTAGAGCGTGAGCCGTTCGCCGAGGCGGAGTGGGGCCGTGATGTAGAGGGCGGGTCGTAGCAGGGTGCTACTGTTCTCGGAGGTCTGTTGGCCGGGCGGCGCGCCGGTGCCGGTGTCGCCGGGCGTGCGGACGACTGCGGTGATGGCGAGGTCGAAGGCGGTGGCGACGAACTCGGTGCCGATGCGGAGGCCGAAGTTGCGGCTGAACTGACGGGAGACTTCGGCGCGACCGGAGAATGTGTCGGTGACGACGTTGAAGCGGAAGGCGTCGGTGATGAGGAAGGAGATGTCATCGCGGCGGTAGGAGGGGGTGACGAGGAACTCCCAGGGGCCGAGGGTCTTGCGGTAGACGAGGTCGGCACGGTGGAAGAACTGGATGGTCTGGATGCCGCTGTTGTTGCTGCTGTCAGTGTCGTTCTGGCCGGCGAAGAGGAGCTTGCTGCGGTCGTCGGAGCCGAACACGCGGGCCGAGAACTCGCCGCCGCTGATCGGGTAGTCGAACAGGAGCTGGTAGTCGTAGTAGCGCGGGGCGACGGTGAAGTTGAGCCCGGCGTCCTTCGGGATGACGGCGGGGAGGATCGCGTCGATGTAGCTGCGACGGCCCGCGAGGATCAGGGAGCCCTTGCCGATCGGGCCCTCGGCGAGGATGCCGGTGTCGAACAGGTCGCTCTTGATGTAGCCGTGGAAGCCGTCGCGTCGGCCCTTGCGCGGGGCGACGTTGATGATGCCGCCGATTGCGTCGCCGAAGCGGCTGTCGAAGTTGCCGGGGACGAAGTCGATCTGGGTGAGAATGTCGGCGTTGAAGACGCTGGTGAGGCCGCCGAAGTGGAACAGCTGGGGAATCTCGTGGTAGCCGAGGAAGGTTGCGGAGTCGCTGGGCGCGGCGCCGCGGATGACGAGCAGGCCCGCTCCAAAGGGAGCACGCGCGACCCCCGGGAAATTCTGCAACGACTTGAGAGCGTCGCCCTGGGTGCCGGGGAGCTTGCTGATCTCCTCCGGAGTGATGGTTCGCCGGTCGACTTCACCGCTGTCGTCGCGCCGGGACTTCACGACCGTCTTGTAGGGGTTGAAGACCAGCGGGACCGGGTAGTAGGCGAGCGTGAGCTGCTCATCGGGGGCGAGGCGCTCGACGTATTCGAGGCGCTCGTAGCCTTGCACGAGGACGACGATGCGAACTTTGCCGGATGGGACGCCACGGAGGGAGAAGCTTCCATCGGCATCCGTGACCGCTCGCATGGTCCACAGGGGGGTGGGGTCGTCGCCATAGCGGCGCTTGCGGACGCGGCCGACGGGTTCGCCGGCGTCGGCGGGGACGACGAGGACCGACGCGTTCGCGATCGGGATGCGCTGGCCTGCCGAGAGTATGCGGCCGCGCAGACGGATGGGAGCGGTGAGCGGCGGGCTGTCCGGAGGGGCAGGCTCGGTGGGGGAACTGTCCGAAGGGACAGTTACCGTGGTGAGGGCGGGGGCGCCAGGTGCAGGGATGTCGAGGGTGAGGGCGAGGACGACCTCGACGGGGCGACCGCGGACCAGTCCGGGCTGATAGCGTAGGTTGGAGAGGGCGAAGGTGGCGGCTGCGTCGAGTTCGGGGTGGACACCGCGAGTGACCTCGATCTCGCGGGGAGCACCGTCGACGCCGACGACGAACTTGAGCTCGATGATGCCGCCGGGGGGCTTCGCGAGGGCGAGCAGGGCCGGCGGGTACACGACGTCGATGCTGTCCTGGAGGACCGGTGCCTCGTAGCCGGCAGGCGCCTGCGCGGCGCTGGGGCGCGGGGCGGTGACGAGGAGTAGGGCGAGGAGCGCGGTGGGTGTCCGTGGGGACATGAACGCTTGGATCGTGCGGTTCACTCGTTGAGTTGGAATTCGTACTCGTAGCGGAGTTCAAAGTCTGCGGGCTGGCCGTTCGTTGCGAGGGCTGGCTTGAATTTGGCGCGACGAAGGGCGCGCGCTGCGACCTTGCCGCAGCCGTGGCCGATGTCCTTCGAGATCTTGACGTCCTTGACGGAGCCGTCGCGTCGGACTTGAACGGTGAGAATGACTACGCCTTGGATGCCAAGCTCTTGCACGGCGGGGCATTGCTCTTGAGGGACGCTCAGCACCTGTGGGAGGTCGCGGATGTAGAGCTCACCACGGGGTTCCCACGCCACTGCGTTGCTGTCGCCCACCGGAGCATCCTTGGGGCGACTGCCGTTGCCTTTGGAGCCGGGCTCGCCGGTGCCGCCAGGGGTGCCACCAGGAGTGCCTGTGTTGACTTTGACCGATCCGGTCTGCGAGGTTTGGCTGGCGTCGATGCGGAATGGAGGTGGCGGTTCGTCGGGCTCGGGGTTGTCGGAGACAGGCGCCGGCTTGACGGCGCGCTCAGGCTTCTGGCTCTTGACCTTGGAGGGTGGGGTGGGCTGAACGATCGGCTCGGGCTCGGGCTCGGGCTCGGGCTCCGGGGGCTTCTCGGGCTCGGGCTCGGGGGGCTTCTCGGGTTCAGGCTCGGGGAGCTCGAACTCGACGAGATCGTAACTGGGTGCGATGCCCTTACAGAGGTTGAATTGCTCGCGGCATGCGAGCGGATCGCCGCCAGAGGCGAGACAGGCCGTCTCCGCGAGCGCGCATTCATCGCGGCTGAGATATGCCATCAGCAGCGCCGCCGCCAGATGTGCGACCAGCGAACCCACGGCGCCGAGGCTGGGCCGTCCGTATGGCATCCCGGAGCTCAAAGGCGCTGCTCCGTCAACGCGTCAGGTTCCAGCGCTGGTTTGCGGCTTCGGCTTCTCGGTCGCGATGGCGTACTTCTTCACGCCGGCATCGCGCAGCAGATCGATGAGGTGCACCATGGAACGGACGTTGGCTTCTTCGTCGCATTGGATGACCCCTTGAAGGTCGCGGTTCTCCGCGAGCTTGGCGGTGATCGCTGACTTGATGGCGGTGTCGTCGGCCATCGGTTTGCGATCCGCAGTGATCGTCCCGTCCTTGGTACAGATGAGCAGGATCTGATGGTTGTTCGTGTCGAGCTTCTGGCCGGTGTTGGCGTCCGGCTTGTCAACCGCCAGCGCTTCGGACTCCTGGATTTTCGTGGTCGTGACCATGAAGATGATGAGGAGCACCAACATCACGTCGACCAGCGGGGTGACGTTAATGTTGTTGATGCCGTCGTCTTCGTCGAGGTTTGTGTCGCCCGCCACGGTGCCAGTCCTTACGCGTGAGTGCGTCCGTCAGACTTGTGGTTGAACAGAGCGAGGACCATGTTGGTGAGCGCGTCGGCCTCGCCGAGCAGGGCCTTTACGCGCCGTTGGAAGAAGTTGTAGGCGATGACCGCGGGGATCGCTACGAGGAGGCCGACCGCGGTGGCCACCAAGGCCTCGTAGATGCCGGACATGACAGCGGTGGAGTACTCGGCCGAGCCGGCGACGCCCGAGCGCTCGATGGCGCGGAAGGTCTCGATGATGCCGAGCACAGTGCCGAGGAGGCCGATGAAGGGGGCGTTGGCGCCGACGGTACCGAGGAAGTTGAGGCTCTTTTCGAGGCGTAATTTCTCGCCGGGGCGGAGGGCCGCCATGATGGCTGCCATCGAGCTGGGTCCCCGGGCGCTGGTGTCGAGCATCTGAATGGCGATGCGACCGCCAGGAGCGACGCTATCTTTTACAAGGGACTGGGCGCGTGCGAGGTCGTTGTCTGCGAGGGCGGAGTGCAGGGCTTTCAGCAGGTTGGCGTCCCGGCCGCGAACGCTCTGGTAGAAGATGATGCGCTCGATCATCACCGCCACGCTGATGAGGCTCAAACCGACGAGTAGCCACAAGATCCACTCGGAGCCTACGGCTGCGAGCTCGAGGAATTTGTCCGAGAGCTTCATGACTGGGCTGGCGAACCCTAACCGAGGTCGGCTGGTTCGGCCAGCATCGATTGATGACGTTGTTTACTGGGGCGCGGGCGCGCTTGTTTTCACAGACTCGGGGACGGGACTCTGAAGCTCTTGTAAGAGAACGGTCGCGTAACTGCCGGCCGGGAGGATGAAGTGTAGGCGTAGACCGGAGGGGAGGGGCCCATCAGCGTCGGCGAGTTCGGCCTGGAGATCGAGGGCGGGTAGTTGAAGCGGGCGGCGAGTGCCTTCGACCTTGCTCCCAAGGGCCTTGAGGGCTTCGGGAGAGATCCCGGCGAGCTCGAGGATCTCCTGTTCAAGAGTGCCCGACGCCGTGCCGGGGCTGGGACCGCGCATCTTGCTGCCAAACATGGGACCTGTGATGCCCAGTTCACCAGCGTCGAGGCGGGGCTGGTCGATCTCGGGGTCCTGCGACTCAAACAGACCGCCGGTAGCGGTTTTCTTGAGGATGTCGCCGAGCAGGACCCTGCGCGTGAGGCCACGGGCGCGACGTTCGAGCAGATAGAGGTTAAAAAGTGCGGATTGCCCGGCGCTGAGCAGGAAATCGGCCTTGCCCCGGCGGGCTCCAGTGGCGAGCAGCTCAAGGCCCCGGCGGAGGTTGCCACCGTCGTTGCCAAGGCGCTGGCTGCCATAGATGTTGTCGAGGCCGCCGAGTGCGGCGAGTCGAGCGATCTTGGCGGCAACCCGATCGTGGGCTTCATTGCCAGAAACGGCAAGGTCGCGAACCACGAGAGTGAACCTGTTGCCGTGGAGGTGGCCGCGCCGCAGCTTGTTGCCATGCGGGGCTGGGGGGCCGAGAGTGATGGCCGGATGCGAGAACTGGGTCAGTCGTGGGCCTGCCGCAAACGGCACGGTGATCCACTGCTCGGTGACTGCATCCTTGTCCTTGAGGCCGGCGAGGCCGATCTCCGGGCGCGGGATGCCGGTCTGGCGGCTGAGTTCAATGAGAGCGTCCTCTGTGCCGATGCCTCGTTTACACAGAGTTAGAAGGAGATGCGCGCCCATGCGGCCATCCGGCGAGTAGGCGGGGAGTTCGTGGACCGAGAAGTCCTCCGGCCGCATCCGGATACGGCCACCGATGCCCGGCAGGTCGGCCGTTTGCAGCGGCGGATCGAGCAGGCGGGCATGCAATTCTGGGTTCATTCTGGGTTCATAGCCTCATGGCGCCGATTGCGCTCTGTCGCCTGCCTGGATCCTTGGGGCTCTTCTCGGGCTCGTTGTCTTTGAGCTTGGGCCGGGGCGGACTGACAGGACGCGGGGGGCTGCGATCTGGGCGCTTGCGGTTGGGATCTGCGGGGCCGAAGGTCTTGTAGATGTACTTGAGGTACAGCCTGGCCTGGCGGCCGTGATGGTGGCGAGGGTGCTGGCTCTGTAGTTCGCTGAAGGTGCTCCGCGAGAGCTCAACTTCGTCCATGCGCAGGTAGGTGAGGCCCAGGAGGAACAGCACCTCGGCATCGAGGCCGATGCCCGGGAAGTTCTTGTGCGCGGCTTCCAGGCGGCCGATTGCGGCCTCCGGGACCTCGCGGTCGAGGTAGAAGCGGGCCACGTAGAGCTCATGCTCGAGGAGGCGACGCTTGATCTCATCGCGTAGCTTAATCGCGAAGGGCTCGAGCGAGCTGCCCGAGTAGTGGTCGAAGAAGTACGCGAGCTCAACGAGGGCCTCTTGCAGCTGGGCCTGGTCGCGCTGGTAGTGCGGGGGCAGCAAGGCCATGCCCTCTGGTGCGTTCATGTAGGCCGAGACGGCTGACATATAGGCGCACCAGCCGTTCTGGACGTGCTTGTGCGTGGGATGCAGTTTGTAGAACTGCTTGAAGCCGTCCTGAGCGGTGAGGTAGTTGCCCTGGGCGAACTCGGCGCGAGCGACCAATAGCTCGGCCTCGACTGCGTAGCGGCTGAAAGGAAAGCGGATCCGGACGAAGTCGGCGTAGGCGATCGCTTCATCCCAGTCGCGGTCTTCGAACTCGCCGGTGGCCAGATCGTAGTTTTCGCGGGCGGTCTGACCGTAGTCGGTGCTGAGATCTGGGCCGGTCTTGCAGGCGACAGCCGTGGCGAACAGGACGGGCAGGACGACCTGTCTCTTCGTGGCCGCGAGGGCCTGTGTCCACGTGCGCGGCCGAAGCATTCGTGCGCGCGAAGCTAGCCGCGGCGGCTGGCGCTGTCAAACGGCGATGGTTGGAGGATGCGCCGCCCGGGCCTCGCTCGGAGGCCGCGGGTTGGAAGATCTTGGGTTAGGCTCGCCCTGACGATGGCCGAGGAGCGCGCGGGGCAGAAGCTGGGTCGATGGGCTGCGCAGTCGATCGTTGCGGGGTCGATGCTCGGCATCGGCATCTTCATCGCGCCCCCGGTGGTTGCGCAGCATGTGCAGAGCTCAGGGTACTTCCTGCTGATGTGGCTGGTAGGTGGCCTGGCCGCGTTGTGTGGGGCGCTGAGTGTGGCCGAGCTCGGTGCGATGATGCCGCGCGCGGGTGGTGAGTACCCCTACCTACGCCTGGCCTATGGGCCAGGTATCGCGTTCGCCACGGGCTGGTTGCAGCTGCTTGCGACTTTTCCGGGTTCGTTGGCCGCGATGGCGGTGGGCACGGCGACCTATCAGATGCCTGTGCTGTTCGGCCCGCGCTTCGCCTTGCCCGTGGATCTCGGCGTGATGATGGTGGAAGGACCGACCTTCTGGGCGATCGTCATCGTCGTCGTGCTGACGGCGCTCAATCACATCGGGGTGGTGCTGTCAGGGCGGGTGCAGTTGGTGCTGACGGTGGTGCCGCTCGCGGTGCTGCTCCTGGTGAGCCTTTTTGTGGTCGGCGACGTCGGCACGGTGCAGGTCGGCGGTGGGCTTGATCTCGGCTTGTGGCCGCTGCCTGCGGCGGCGGGGCTGGCAGCAGCGTACATGCCCGTGTACTTCGCATACTCGGGCTGGAACGCGGCGATCTACATCGGCGGCGAGGTCGAGGACCCAGGGCGCAACCTGCCGAACGCCGTGATCGGTGGGACGCTCGCGGTGCTTGTGCTGTACATGGTGTTGAGCGCCGGATTCTTGTCGGTGTTCGGCGTGACCGACCTGGCGAACGTCGGCGAGGCCGGTACAGCTGCGGCCGGGCGACTGTTCGGTAATGCGGGCATCTACGTGGTCACGACGATGATCTTGCTGGCGATGTTAGGTTCGATCAACGGCACGGTGATGACGGGATCGAGAATCGCCTACGCGATGGCGCAGCAGGGCCACTTCCCGAGCTCGGGCGGGCAACTGCATCGTCGCTTCGGGACGCCGATCGTTGCGTTGTGGACGCAGGCGGCGCTGGCGATCGGGTTGATCATGATGCAGGGTTTTGAGGGGCTGATGCGCTACGCCTCGAGCGCCATGCTCATCTCCGGGTCACTGACCGTGTACAGCGTCGTACGGCTGCGGCGGAGCATGCCGGAGTTGGCGCGGCCCTACCGGGTGGCGTTTTATCCGTGGGTACCGCTGGCGTACGTGGGCTCGAGCTTGATCGTGCTGGCGGTGCTGGCAGACCATGGGGTGCGCTCGGCGTTTACGGACGGGTTTGCGGGCGACCTGTCGGTGTTCATGGCGGCGGGGTGGTTCGCACTCGCGCTGTTGCTGCATCACCTCGTCGTCGCGCCGCGGCTGCGGTAGGCTGGCGACCGCATGGGCGGCCCTTTCACATTGTTGACCTGGAACATCAACGGGATTCGCGCCCGTCTCGACGGCGTGCTCACCTATCTTGCGGAGCGCGAGCCGGACGTGGTGTGCTTGCAAGAGATCAAGTGCGAGGAGAAGGTCTTCCCGCGAGTGCCGTTCCTGGACCTGGGCTACCAGGTTGCGTTGAATGGGGCCAAGGGCTATGCGGGCGTCGCGACGTTAACAAAGAGCAAGCCCGACGAGGTGATCAAGGGGTTTCGTGAGCCGCCTGCGGACAGCCATTGCCGCATCTTAAACGTGTTGGTCGGTGGGGTACGGATCTACAACCTATATGTTCCGAACGGGACGGCGCTCGGAACCGAGGCGTTCGCGTATAAGCTGCAGTGGCTCGAGCATCTGAGGCAGGAGCTCGACGCGAGTAGCCGAGTCGACGAGCCGCTGTTGCTATGCGGAGACTTCAACATCGCCCCGGATGAGCGTGACCTGGTCGATCCGGCCTCGATGGTCGGGTGCACACACTTCTCGCCGGAGGAGCATGCAGCCCTCGCGCGGTTGACCGGGTTCGGGCTGAACGATTGCTTCAGGAAGTTCAACAACGAGGCTGGGCAGTTTACGTGGTTTGACTACCGGGCGGGGGCGTTTCGGAAAAACCAGGGGATGCGCATCGACCACGTGTACGCGACGGCGCCGATGTACGAGCGCTGCGCGGCGGTTGAGCACGACGTCTCGCCGCGTAGCCAGGAGTCGCCCTCGGACCACATCCCCGTGTTGGCGAAGTTCGTGTGAACGCAGCGAGAGACGCCGTGGGCATCTCTCGCTGAGCTGCGCGGAGCGATGGGCTACTTCATCTCACCGCGGGCGAAGATCGAAGCGACGTAAGTGAGGACGTCGGTTGCCGAGATCTCGTCGTAACCGTAGTTACGGATGAGCCGTTGCTTGACGACGTCGATCTTCTCCTGGGCTTCGCGGTCGACGACTTGGGACACGAGGCTCGTCAGCTTGATGCTGTCCTTTTGGTCCTCAAAGAGCTTGAGCTCGAGGGCCTTGTATAGGCGCTCGTTGGTGCGGTAGTCGAACTGTTTGCCCTCGATGGCCAGGGCGCCGATGTAGTTCATGATCTCGCGGCGGAAGTCGTCTTTGCGCGATTCGGGGATGTCGATCTTGGTCTCGATCGAGCGCATGAGCCGCTCGTCGGGTTCCTCGTCCTGCCCGGTGTAGGGATTCTTGACCTTCTCGCGCTGTGTGTATGCCTTGACGTTGTCGATGTAGTTGCCACAGAGCCTGGCAATGGCGTCGGCGTCGGCGCTGATGGCTCGCTGGACCTCGTTCTTGACGATGTCCTCATATTCTTGTTTGACCACGGCGAGAAGCTCGGTGTAGCGCTTGCGGTGTTCCTCGGAGGTCAGCAGTGAGTGACTGCGCAGGCCGGACTCGAGCTCATTGAGGACCATGAAGGGGTTGATGCTCATCTGCCCACGGTCACTGACGAGGCAGTTAGCGATCTTGTCCTGGATGTATCGCGGTGAGATGCCCTCCATGCCCTCCCGGTTGGCTTCCTTGCGCAGCTCCTTCACGGAGTCCTGGGTGAACCCGGGCATGGTCTTGCCGTCGTAGAGCTTGAGCTTCTGCAGGAGCGCGAGTTGGTGCTTCTTGGGGTCCGCGAGGCGCGTCAGGATGGCCCACATGGACGCCATCTCGAGGGTGTGCGGAGCGATGAACCGGCCGCGGACCTTCGCGGGGTTGTAGTCCTTGGCGTAGATCTTGATCTCCTCCGACAGCTTGGTGATGTAGGGGATGTCGATCTTGACGGTACGATCGCGCAGCGCCTCCATGAACTTGTTCTCAAGCAACCGGTTGTACTCGGCCTCGTTGGTGTGGCCGATGATCACCTCGTCAATATCGGTCTGGGCGAACTTCTTGGGCTTGATCTTCTGCTCTTGCGTCGCGCCGAGGAGGTCGTAGAGGAAGGCGACATCGAGCTTCAAGATCTCGACAAACTCGATGAGCCCGCGGTTGGCGACGTTGAACTCGCCGTCAAAATTGAAGGCGCGCGGGTCGGTGTCAGAGCCGTACTCGGCGATGCGGCGGTAGTTGATGTCGCCGGTGAGCTCAGTGCTGTCCTGGTTCTTCTCGTCCTTGGGCTGGAAGGTGCCGATGCCGACGCGGTCCTCCTCGCTGAGCAACAGGCGGCGTACGCGGACATGCTGGACGACGCGTGACCAGTCGCCCTTGTGATGCAGCATGAGCTCGCGGAAGATGAAACGACAAGCCGGGTTGAGTTGGCCACGGACGAAGGGGACGAAGCCATCGCGTTCGAGGCCGAGGTCGGTGATCGCCTGGTCACGGACCTCGGGTGGGATGAGCTTGAGCGGCTCCTCGTTCATCGGCGAGACGAACACTTCTTGGCCGGCGGTCAGGTGTCGGAGGTTCTCGGGGAGGACCCACTCGTAGGTGTAAAGCGCGCCCTCGGGGGTGCGGCTGTATTCCTCTAGGCCCTTCTTGAGGAGGCGGGCGATGGTGCTCTTGGACGATCCGACGGGGCCGTGCAGGAGGATGATGCGGCGCTCGGTGCCGTAGCGGAGGGCGGCGGCCTTGAGGACGTTGACGAAGCGCATCAAGGGGATGTCGAGGCCAAAGATGGCATCGCGGCCCTGGTGTGCCTCGTCTTGAAAGAAGCGGTAACGGGTGATCTTCTTCTTGTGGTCGACGTACTCTTCGGTGCCGTGCGACAGAACCATGTCGTAGAGGCGTTCGTACGCCGTGCGGGAGACTCGCGGGTTGCGCCGGGCGATCTCGAGGTAGTCCTCGAAGCTGCCTGACCAGTGCAGGTCCTCGTAGCGTTTTTGATCCTGAAGGGCAGCGATGCGGTCTACGAGGCGTGTACTGGACATCATGACTTCCTGCCGAGGGGTGCGTGACAGCGGGACGGGATGTTACACTAGGCCTCTTGCACCGGCCACCTGCGGGCTCGCGCGCAGCGAACTCGGCATCATCTTCATCACTACGTTCTTCATCATCCTTCGAGCCTCTTGAATCGGACGCACATGATTTCGCGCATCGAACAAGATCACAGTCGCTTCCGAGAGATCATCCGCGGGAAAATTCGGCAGAACTTGCGCAAATACATCTCGCGCGGCGATCTGGTCGCACCGAAGGGTCAGGGCTCGGTCACGATCCCGATGCCGCAGATCAACATCCCGCGCTTTGTGTTCGGCGACAACAGCGGGCAGGGCGTGGGACAAGGCGACGGAGGTGCAGGAGACCCGGTGGGTGGGAGCCCAAAGGACGGCCAGAGCGGTAGTGGGAAGGCCGGAGAGGGCGAGGGTCACAAGGCGCTCGAGGTCGAGGTGTCGCTCGAAGAGTTGGCAGAGATCATGGGCGAGGAGCTCGGTCTGCCGAACATCCAGCGGCGCGGAACGCAGTCGTTGGAGACGAAGAAGGACCGTTACGTTGGTCTGCGTACCAGTGGGCCGGAGAGCCTGCGCAGCTTCAAGGCGACGTTCAAGCGAGCGCTTCGGCGGCAGGTAGCGATGGGGACCTACGATGCGCGGCGCCCAGTGATCGTGCCGATCCGTGAGGATCGCCGCTACCGCTCGTGGCGCACGGACCCGCGCCCGCAGAGCAACGCGGTGATCATCTATATGATGGATGTGTCGGGCTCGATGGGGGACGAGCAGAAGGAGATGGTGCGCATCGAGTCGTTTTGGATCGATACGTGGTTGCGTAGCCAGTACAAGGGGCTCGAGTCGCGCTACATCATCCACGACGCGACTGCACGGGTGGTCGAGCGCGAGGTCTTCTTTCGCACTCGGGAGTCCGGGGGAACGATGATCTCGTCGGCGTACAAAGTCTGTGGCGAGCTGATCGACGCAGAGTTCAACCCCGAGCAGTGGAACATCTATGCGTTTCACTTCTCTGATGGTGACAACTGGTCGGTCGATGACACAGCGACCTGCATCGGTCTGCTCAAGAACCATCTGCTGCCGCGGCTCAACCAGTTCGGCTACGGGCAGGTCGAGTCGCCCTACGGCTCGGGTCAGTTCATCAAGGACCTGCGCACGGCCTTCAATAAGCATCCACTCCTAATCACGTCCGAGATCAAGACCAAGGACGACATCATGGACTCGATCCGCGAGTTCCTGAAGGGAGGTCGGTGATGAGCGGCGCGTCCAACATGTCGAGCACGCTACCCAGCGTGCTGCGTGACTTGCAGGCGGAGATCAAGGGCTACGCCGAGGGCTTCGGTCTCGATACCTTTCAAGTGTTGTTCGAGCCTGTCGACTACCGCCACATGTGCGAGATCGCAGCGTATGACGGGTTCCCGACCCGCTACCCGCACTGGCGCTTCGGCATGGAGTACGACCACATGCTCAAGAGCCACACGTACGGTCTGTCGAAGATCTACGAGCTCGTGATCAATACCAACCCCTGCTACGCGTACCTGCTTGAGGGCAACTCGCTGGTCGACCAGAAGCTCGTGATGTCGCACGTGTACGGGCACTGCGACTTCTTCAAGAATAACTACTTCTTCTCGCACACCGATCGCCGGATGATCGACGTGATGGCCAACAACGCCTCGCGGGTCCGGCGGTACATGGACCGACACGGAGTGGCGACGGTCGAGGCCTTCATCGACGTCGTGCTCTCGCTCGACAACCTGATCGACCCGTGGCTGCCGTTTCGCGACAAGAAAGCGCGGCGGGCCTCGACCGACTCGCAGACCGGGATGGGGACGGGCGCGAGCTCGGGGCCGGAGTTGGCGTCGGAGGACGAAACCGGGCGCCTGCATAATGTGCGCGGCTATCTTGAGGGCTATATCAACCCGCCGGAGTTCATCGCGGCGCAGCGGGCCAAGAAGAAGCAGCAGGACGAGATCGCTCGTCGCAAGCTACCCCCGGCGCCGGACCGCGACGTCCTCGGTTTCCTGATGCAGCACGCGCCGCTCGATGCGTGGGAGGCGGACATCGTCGGGATCTTGCGAGAGGAGTCGTACTACTTTCTGCCGCAGCGGCAGACGAAGATCATGAACGAGGGCTGGGCGACCTACTGGCACTCGAAGATCATGACGACCAAGGCGCTGCGAGACGACGAGGTCATCGACTACGCAGATGCGGCCAGCGGGGTGACTGCGATGGGGCCAGGTCAGCTGAACCCGTACAAGATCGGCGTGGAGCTGTACCGGCACATCGAGGGGCGATGGAACCGCGGCCAATTCGGCAAGGACTACGAGTCGTGTACGTCGCTGCAGGAGCGCACCGGTTGGGATAAGCAGCTGGGGCTCGGGAAGCAGAAGATTTTCGAGGTCCGTCGCATGCACAACGACGTCACCTTCCTCGATGAGTACTTCACGGAGGATTTTTGCCGCGAGCAGAAGTTCTTCACGTTCAAAGAGAACCGGCGCACAGGTCGTCTCGAGATCGAGGGGCGCAGCTTCGCCAAGATCAAGGCGCAGATGCTGCAGCAACTGTCGAACTTCGGGCAGCCGTTCATCTACGTGGTCGATGCCAACTACTTGAATCGCGGGGAGCTGTTGCTTGGTCACCGCCACGAGGGGGTCGATCTCAAGGCGGACTACGCTCGCGACACGCTGCGGAGCCTCGAGAGGGTTTGGCGCCGCCCGGTGTCGTTGCTGACGGTCCTCGATGACAAGCCCAAGCGCATCCGCTTCGACGGTTCGGAGATCTCCATGTCCGATGAGCCGCAGGCGTTTCGTGTCTAATGTGCGAGGTGTTGGCTAGCTCACGGAGCTCGCGCTGTGGGGCTCCTGAGGGCTGTTTTGTGAAATTTGCGCAGCGTGCGCCCGACTGTCGTTGTTGAGCGCCGCAATCAGCTGTTGAAATCGCTGGCTGTGCGGACCGATAGAGGCCTCGCTCGTGGTACTGTGTGGTTGTGCGTTTGATCGCGTGGGCATCCACCGACGTAGGCCGTGTGCGCATGGCGAACGAGGACAGCTTCCTCGTCGATGCGTCGCTAGGTCTCTATTTGGTCGCCGACGGCATGGGTGGCCATGCAGGTGGCGCCCATGCGAGCGCGATGTGTGCCGACGTCGTCAACAAGGTCGTGCGCCGGGGGATGGCGCGTCTGGTCGGCATGCCGCAGCAGACGTGGAACGACGCCATCGCCGAGATTCTCCAGGCGAGTGCGAGCGAGGCCAGCGCTCGCATCTACGACCAGGCGCAGGTGGACCGCTCGTTGCACGGGATGGGCACGACGCTTACGGGCATCCTGTTTCATGGGGACCGTGGTTACATCGTGCATGTCGGCGATTCACGGGCGTATCTGATGCGCGGCGGCATGGCGCGACAGCTGACCTCGGACCACTCCTGGCTCAACGAGCAGATCCAGGCAGGCTTGCTGACGGAAGAGGAGGCGCAGGACAGCGACCTCAAGCACATCATCACCCGCAGCGTCGGCTTCGAGCGGGTGGTGGAGGCTGACATCGTTCCGGTCAGCATCAGCATGGGCGACGTCTACCTGCTGTGTTCTGATGGCTTCGCCAACTATGTGTCGGTCGAGGAATTGGCGACGCTGGCGCGCGACCACCTCTACTCGGAGCTCCCGCAGATCTGCACCGAGCTGGCGTTGGACCGCGGCGGAGATGACAACATCACGGTCGTGGTGATCCTTGCGTGCAACGACCACGATGAGCGCCAGGCCGTGCGCCAGCTCAGTAAGACGGCTGCGGACACGCTGCCTTCGCTGGGTTGAGCCTGGACCGGCGAGGATGTGCGACCTCGCCAGGATGTGGTAGATCGGCCGCGGGAAGAGAGACGGCCGAGGGGGACAAGACGATCGCGGTGGGTGCCCGTGGCCCATCGAGGAAAGTCCGGGCTCCACAGGGCAGGGTGCTGGCGCAGGCCAGTCGGGGTGACCCGAAGGAAAGTGCCACAGAAAATAGACCGCCCACGTCCGCGTGGGTCAGGGTGAAAAGGTGCGGTAAGAGCGCACCGGGGACCTGGCGACAGGGACCGCAAGGTAAACCCCACCCGGAGCAAGGCCAAACAGAGGCAGGGACTGCGTCGAAAGGCGTGGCCCCAGGGGTGGCCCGCCCCGCCTCGGGTAGTGCCGCTGAGATGAATGATCGCCACCCGGCGAAGGCAACGACGACGGGGACAGAACCCGGCTTACGACCCCGCTCGACCGTCTCTTTTCCCACCTGATCGAGTGCTCGAGACGAAAAAACTCGGCCGCGTGCGAGCACGGGCCGAGTCTTCCGGGAGGCGACTCGCCTAGAACTCAGGCACGCCGGGGATGACATCCTCAGCGGGCTTGGGTTTTTGTGTCTCGTGCTTGTCGTGGTCTTCAGGGAAGTGGCCCGACCAATACAGGAGTCGGCCGCACGACTCGCAGGGGAGGATCTCCTTACCCTTGAGGAGACGCATGTAGAGGATGTGCGGGATCATCATCTTGCACGCGGTACAGCGCTCGCGGTGAGCAGCGACGAAGGCGAGGCCGCCGAGGCGCTTACGGATGCGCTCATAGTTGGTGAGGATCTCTCGGTCGATACCCTGAACCGACTTGGCGCGCAGTTTGCGGGCCTTGTCGATGTTGGTGTCGAGCTCGATGCGCTCCTCTGCGAGGCGCTGCTTTTCGGCCTCGGCCGCGCTGCGCAGGGCGCCGAGATGGGCCTCCATCTTGACGATCTGCTGTTCGGTCTTGCTGACGGCTTCTTGCAGCTTCGAGATCTCGCCGGTGCGAGTCTGCACCATACGCCGGGTCGTCTCGAGCTCCCGTTGTTGAGCGTTGAGCTCACGGGCAGTCTTGATCTGCCCCAGCTTGGCCTTGCTGTTGCGGATCTGGTCTTCTTCGTCCTGAAGCTGGTTCTCTTGTCGCGACTGAAAGCTGCGGGTCTCTTCGAGCTTGCCCCGCTCTGCCACGAGCAGCTGCTCGAGCTTCTGCAGGTCGCTGTCGAGGCCGCTGATACGCGCCGGGATACCGCCTAGCTTCTTCTCGAGGCTGGTGAGGCGGCGGTCCTGGCGCTGGAGCGTGCGGAGGGCGGGGATCTGGGGGTGGATATCTGTCATGGGGGTGAGGTGGGCCCACCTGGGCTTGAACCAGGGACCAACCGGTTATGAGCCGGCCGCTCTGACCGACTGAGCTATGGGCCCCGTCGACGTGGGTCGATGCGGGCTTCACGATAGGTAGCTCTGCTCAGCGCGTCAAACTGCATGACGACTGCGCCAGGTGCGCATGGCCACTCGGCCGGGTCCTCGGTGCTGGTGATCGTGGCATGTGCAAGCGAATGTGAAGAGCAGGAGGCTCCTGGAAGGCATTCTGCGGGGTTTTGCTGCAACGGCCAGGGGCCGTGGCCCGAGTGACGGAGCTTCACCGGAGATCTGGAGATCGGCGCGTGGTTCGCCGTGACATCCCGCCGGAGATCACCCCAGCGGATGCCGGCCTCGCGGCTTGCACCGAAGGGTTGCCGGACCTGTCCCAAGGGGCAGCTGGCGAGTGGCTGTCTGAAAGGACATGTCGACCGCGGCTGGGTGCGTGTGCGCGCGCTTCGAGGCGTGCTTGTCAGCGGTGAGCGCGCGTGTTTTGCTTGATCGATGCGTACTTCATCTCTGTTCGGGTCCGGACTTCGGGTGCTTGGCCTCGTTTCGCTCGGGTGGATGTCCGGGTGTGGCGACAGTGGCGGCGCTACCACCACAGATGCTGCGACGGGGGTGGGTCCGACGAGCGCGACGGAGCCGACGGCCAGCACCGGAGTGAGCGCGACGGGGCCGACGACCGGGGATACGGCGACGGGATCAGGGTCGCAGGGGCAGACGCAGAGCAGTGGTGAGTCGATGACGAACCCGACGAGCGGGACGAGCGGGACAGGGACAGAGTCGACGACGCAGACCGACACGGGAACCGGCACGACCGGGACAGGGAGTGTGTCGAGTACGAGTGACGGGAGCACGACCGGCGTGCAGCCGAAGCTCGACATGGGCGTGCCAGTCTGCCCGCCGGATCCGCAGGAGACGACCTTTGACTTCATCTGGATCGCCAACACCTCGCAGGGGACGGTGTCGAAGATCAACACGATGACCGGCGTGGAGGTAGGACGCTACTTTACGGGGCCAAACGGCGGTGCGGCCCAGCCGTCGCGCACGTCGGTCAATCAGTATGGTGATGTCGCGGTGTCGAACCGGACGATCGGGAGCACCGCGAAGGTCGCGGCCCTGAAGTCGAAGTGCAAGGACAAGAACGGCAACGGGATGATCGACACCTCGACCGGGGCGAACGACATCAAGCCTTGGGGCCAGGACGAGTGCGTGTTGTGGTACACGGCGTTTCCGCTGGCCAACGGTTACTCGGGCGGGGTGCGGCCGACGGCGTGGGAGGGCGTGTCGCAGGACCCTGTGACCTGTGAGACCCCGGTGCCGCGGGTGTGGATCGGCTACAAGGACGCGCAGAACGTGGCCCACTTCGTGCGTCTGCATGGTGACACGGGGGCGGTGGTCGACGAGGTGTTGCGCCCCAACTGGTCGGCCAACAGCTTTGGACCCTACGGTGGTGCGGTCAACAGTGAGGGCGACTTGTTCGCGGTCGGCTACGACAACGAGGTCGGGGTGCGGATCGACTCGGAGACGCTGCAGATCACCGAGATCGGCAACTCGCCGGGGCAGTACAAGTACGGGATGGGCGTCGACTCGAACGGGAACATGTGGGTCGGCAGCTTCTTCGGACCGCACCACATGTACTTCTACGACGCGCAGGCGAACAAGTGGGAGGGCATCGGCAACGGGGGTAACCCGGGCAGCGGTGCGCTCGGGGTGCAGATCGATCAGGAGGGGCGGGTGTGGGGCGCCGCGAACGGGCCGTGCCGGTTGATCGAGGCTGATGTGGCGACGAAGAAGTTCATCAAGACGGACATCGCGTTGCCGGGTTGTAGCTCGCCGTGGGGAGTGAGCATCGACAACGAGGGCTACGTGTGGGTCGTCGACAAGGCCAACAAGGCGTTCAAGGTCGATCCGGACACCTACGAGATCAAGCTGGTTGTGATGGGGTTGGTCGACCCGTACACGTACTCGGACATGACCGGGCAGGGCCTGCAGCTGGTGCTGCCGCAGTAGCAAGGGTCACGGCGGCTGGAGGCAGCCGCTGCGGGTGACGGGGGCGGCGGCGTTGGGTTCGTGGTGCTCGTCGAGCCAAGCGCGCAGCGCCGCGGGGTCGCGCGGAAGGTCGTCGATCCAGCGGATCGCTCGGCCGTCGCGGCCGAGCGAGAGCAGGCCATCGGGCTCGAACTCGATGTGGTCGACGTTGGTGTTGTGCCCGTTGAGCGTGCGGACCTCTAGCTCGTTGTCGGGGCCGGGCGGGCCGCTGAGGTCCCACAGCAACAGGGTGCCCAAGTTGAGACTGGCGACCAGGCTGTTGCCGTCGTCGGACAGCACGAGGCGGCTGCCAAGGAGCTCCGGGGAGGCCAGGTTCCAGAGTATCTCGCCGGTGGCGAGGTCGAAGACGCGGAGGCGGTTGTCGCGGCTGAGGGTGGCGATGCGTCGGCGGTCGCGGGAGATGTGGATGCAGTTGATCTGGAGGTTGTGGCCGGAGATCCGGCGCGAGGTGGCGGTCTCGAGGTCCCAGATGTCGAGGATGCTGTCGCTGGCGAACGCGACCTGCGGGCGGTCCGGTACAGGGAAGTGGGCGTTGAGGGCGTCGGCGTAGCGGTGCAGCGGACGGAGTTCGTTGCGCGCGGGGTCCCAGATGCGCAGGAGGCCCTCACGGCCGCCGATGAGCAGCTCGGCGCGACCGGGGACGAGGCTGACGATCGGCGCGGGGGTGGTCGGCGGGAGGTCGATCATCGCGCCGCTCGTGAGGTCGACCCAGCGGGCCGGGAGGGCGTCGCAGGTGAGCACGACGTGTTGGTTGTCGCTCGCGTAGGTGTGCAGGCACTCCTTGGCGGGCGGCAAGCGGACTTGCCAGAGGGTCGCGCCGCTGTCGATGTCGCGGGCCGCGAGGGTGTGGGTCGGGTCGACGGAGAGGAGGCGGGCGCCATCGCGGGAGATGCTGGCGGAGGCGAGGGGCTGCGTGAACTCGCGGATCGGCTCGAGTGTGGCCGTGTCGAGGACGACCTGGCGGTCGTGGGTGAAGAACAGGGCGCGCTGGGCCGTGGTGGCGACTTGTGGGACCGCGTTGCTGCCGAAATTCCACAGCTGGCGGCGCAGGCCTGTGGTGGGCCACACGAACACGCGGGGGTCGTTGCCGACGGCGGCGAGGCGGGAGCCGTCGGGGGAGAACTGGACGTCGATCATCAACGCGCGGCTGCCGGCGAGGGCGCGCTCGCTCTGGCGTTGGCGGTCCCAGAGCTGCACCTTGCTGTCGCCGCCGATGGAGGCGAGGAGGGTGCCGTCGGGGGAGAAGCTGAAGCGGCGGACGTAGCCGTCATGGGGGCGGCGCCAGGTGACGGCGCCGGTGGCGAGCTCGACGGTGGCGAGCTCGTTGAGCTCGAAGGCGACGGCGAGCTGGCGGCCGTCGGGGGAGAAGCGGAGGTCGCGACGGGTGCCGTTGCGCGAGGTCGGTGGAGGAATGTCGAAGTCGATTCGGCGGTGTGTGTTGGCGCGACGGTCCCACAGCCACACGCTGGGGTCGGGGGTCCCGACGGCGACCCAGCGCTGGTCGGGGGAGACGGCGCCGGAGCGGTTGGGCCTGGGGGCTTCGGTCTGGAGGTCGGTGCGCTGACCCGTTGCGAGGTCGTGGACGTGGACTTCACCGTCGTCGTTGACGCAGCTGACCTGGTGTTCGTCCCACAGGAAGTTGTTGCCGCTGCAATGGTCGACGGTCTGGCCGGTGCCGGTGGCGAGGTCCCAGCGGCGCAGGACCTGGTCGTCGGAGTGAGAGTAGAGGGAGCGGCCGTCGGGTGTGAAGGCGACGTTGCGGACGCCGGCCTGGTGCCCGACGAGGACCTGGGCGTCGCCACGTTCGAGGTCCCAGACGCGGACGGTGGTGTCGCGGCTGGAGGTGGCGATGTGTTGTTGGTTGGGGGACCAGGCGGCGCGCCAGACCTCGTTGGTGTGGCCGAAGTAGGCGCGGGAGGAGCGATCGGCGAGGTTCCAGACGCGCAGGGTGCAGTCGTCGGAGGTGGTGGCGAGGCGGGAGCCGTCGGCAGAGAAGAGGGCGCGGCTGAGGGCGGCCTGGTGACCCTGGAGGACGATGGGGAGGCCGCGGTCCTTGGCGGTGGCGGCGAGCTGGCGGATCCGTCGCCAGTCGGCGGCGGGCGAGAGGCCGTGGAGCAGCTCGAGGGTGGTGATCGGGTCGCTGTCGGCGAGGATACGGGCCTGGGCCAGGGCGAGGTTGTCGGCGCGGGTGATGGCGGCCAGCTCGGCGCGCAGGGCTCGGTCGCGCTCGGCGGCGACGCGCCCGAAGGAGATGGCGATGGTGATGACGACGATGACGAGGGCGACGGTGGCCGCGAGGAGGGCGGTACGGTAGCGACGGACGAGCCGGCGCAGCAGCTCCCAGGCGGTGTAGCGGTGGGCGCCGACGATCTGTCCGGTCTGGAAGCGGCGGAGGTCGTCGGCGAGGGCCTTGGCGGTGGGGTAGCGCAGGGCGGGATCGCGGGCCATCGCCTTGTCGACGATCGCGGCGAGCTCCTCGGGGGCCTGGGGTTCGCGCCGGAGCAGCGGGACGGGCGGATCGAAGACGGTCTTGAACAGCATCTCGGCGGCGTTGCTGGCGTCGTGCGGGAGCTTGCCGGTGAGGGTCTGATAGAGGATGACGCCGAGGGCGTAGACGTCGGTGCGGGCGTCGACCGGGTCGCTGTTGGCCTGCTCGGGCGACATGAAGCCGGGGGTGCCGACGACGGCGCCGATGTGGGTGAGCTGCTGGGTGACGCTGTCGTGGTGGGGTGTGTCGCGGCGGGGGCTGGGGATGTCGGGGATGTCGGGCTCGTCGAGCTGCTTGGCGAGGCCCCAGTCGATGACGACGGTCTCGCCGAACTCGCCGACGAGCACGTTGTTGGGCTTGAGGTCGCGGTGGATGATCGACTGGGCGTGGGCGAAGGCGAGGGTCTCGGCGATCGCCAGCACGTGCGGCAGGAGGGCGAGCCGGGACGAGAGGGCCTGGGCCTCGGCGATCAGGAGATCGAAGGACCGGCCGGAGACCAGCTTCATCGCGTAGAAGGGCTCGCCGGAGGGCCAGCGGCCGGCGCTGTAGACTGGGACGATGCCCGGGTGCTGCAGGCGGGCGGTGAGCATGACCTCGCGGACGAAGCGCTGCTCGTCGCCGCGGTCGCCGGCGAACAGGAGTTCTTTGAGGGCGACGGTCCGGCCGAGCACGGGGTCATGGGCGCGCAAGATCCGTCCGATGCCGCCCTGGGCGAACTGGCCGGCGATCTCGAAGGCGGAGCGGGAGGTGCGGGGGAGGCTTGGCGCGTCTGTCTCAGAGGGCATGTCCTCTTCGTCAGGTTCAGCGCGCGGGGTGACGTCGCTGTCCTGGAGGAGCGTGATGGCGTGGTTGACGGCGAGGACGATGCGTCGCGGAGTCACCTGGGGTTCGCGCGGTGTCGCGGAGGCAGACATGGTCCGTGGGCGCGGGCGGACGCGGCGCAGGATCAGCTTATGGAAGCCGCGCGGTGTGCACAAGCCAGGGGCCGTGCGGTCGGTCTGGCTCTGGCTCGCGGCGTGACCGCGCCTTCAGGCGTAGCGAGTCGGATCAGGCAGTCCGGCCTGGACGAAACCCTGGCGGCGCAGGTTGCAGCTGTCACAGTGGCCGCATGCGAGCGTGCCGAGTGGGTCGTAGCAGGAGATCGTGTCGGCGTAGTCGATCTGGAGCTCGTGACCGGTGCGGGCGATCTGGGCCTTGCTCATGTGCAGCAGCGGGGTGCGGAGGGTGATCGGTCGACCCTCGACGCCGGTGCGGGTCGCGAGGTCCGCCAAGTTCTGGAAGGCGGCGACGAACTCGGGGCGGCAATCGGGGTAGCCGGAGTAGTCGAGGGCATTGACGCCGAGCCAGATCTCGCGCGCCTCGAGGGCTTCGGCCCAGCCGAGAGCGTAGGCGAGGAAGAGGGTGTTCCGGGCGGGGACGTAGGTGCTGGGGATGCTGCTGACGCCGGGTTCGAAGGGCTCGGCGATGGTGGCAGCTTTGGGGACGGCGAGCGGGCTGTTCTTGACGAGCGAGGTCGCGGCGGCGACGAGGCGGCCGACGTGGCCGAGGTCGACGACCTCGTGGGCGCGAGCGCCGAGGCGTGCGGCCTGGCGGCGGGCGCACTCGAGCTCGACGGCGTGGCGCTGGCCGTAGCCGAAGCTGAGGGCGTAGACCTCGCGGCCCTCGCTGGCGGCGAGGGCGAGCACGGTGGTGGAGTCGAGGCCGCCGCTGAGGAGCACGACGGCGCGTGGCTGATCGGACATGTTTGAAAGGTCAGGTGGCCGGCTCGTAGGTGGCGTCCATGACGATGCGGCTCTCGCCGCCGCCCTGGGCGCCAGCGCTGAAGCTGGTCGTGGACTCGATGTGGGCGCGGACGGGGAGCATGTCGTCGAGGTTGACCGCGAAGGTGGATTCGGAGGCGATGTCGATGGAGAGCATCATGGTCTGGCCGCCCTGGCTGAGCTCTTTGGCGCCGCTGGACTCGGACTCGACCTTGATGTCGGCGATGCGCTTGCCGCTGCTGCTGTCGATCTTGACCAGGGTGTAGGTGGTCTCGGTCTCCATGTCGACCTCGATGGAGCCGAGGAAGTTCTCCTTGTCCTCCTTCGAGACCTTGACCGGCTTGCCCTCGACGAGGCCTTCCTTGGGCAGCTCCGGGGGGAGGCCGAGGAAGCTGCCGAAGCCGCTGACGTCGAACTCGTCTTCGGGGGTGCCTTCCTTCTTCGGGGCGTTCTCGGGGAGGGCCTTGGTCCCGGCCTTGTCGGTGTCACCCAGGAGGTCGACGATGCGGGCGCCCTTGGTGGTGAGGAACTTGGCCTTGAGATCGGGGACCGGCTTCCCGTCCTTGGCCTCGGGCTTCATGCTGCCGGTGAGGTCGAAGGCGCGGACGTCGGTGACGCTGTAGTCGACGCGCAGCTTGTCGGCGCCGGCGGGCTTGATGTCGAGGAGGCCCGTGAAGTCGGACTTCATGGCGCCGGCCTGGCCGCCGCCGGAGAGGTTGAAGGAGACGCTGAGGGTCTCCTTGAGCTTGACGGGGGCGGGCTTGTAGCGGAGGACGATGCCGCCGTTGCTGGGCGTGGCGCCGCCGGGGCCGCTGGCATCCGGGTTGGCCGAGTCTGCCGGCTTCTTGTTGCATGCAGAGAGAGAGAGGCCGAGGCTGAGGGCGCCGACGAGGGCCAGAGCGGTCGAGAAGGGGCGGAGCATGGTGGCGGCACGCTAAACCGTGGGGGTGGGGTGGTGCAATGGAAGGGCTGTGTGGAAGCGCCGTGGTCGGGGTTCATCGGGGCTGAAACTGGGGGCGGGCTTCTGCTAGACAGGGCGGGTCATGGTGCTGGAAGTCCTCAAGTCGTTGTTTGGCCGGCGGATCCGGCTGCCGCGAGACGTGGTGACGCGCGTGCCACGGGCGGCGCGCAAGGCCGCTGAACCGCAGGTCGCGGCGATCCAGGCGGCGATCGACGCGATCGCGGCGCTGCCGGGGCTGGCCGATGTTGCGACCACCAAGAAGCTGCCCAAGGGCTTTTTCGCGGGGGTGCAGGCGCTGACGGCCGCCTACGACGGGTACATCGCGGCGGTGGTGAAGGTGGTGCCAGGGCTGGCCGGAGCGGCGCGGCCAGGGACACCGGAGGGGTGGCAGGCGTGTTACGAGCAGCCGGTCGGTGTGACGGGGGTCGAGGGGCTGGCGATCTACCGGGCGAGTCGGCCGTGGAAGGACTTCGGGCCGGTGGCTCAGGAGCTGGCGCGCCTGGGCGAGCAGCAGTTCAAGGACATTCAGGCGCTGCACACCGGCAAGGACCCGGACAAGATCAGCATGACGGGCACGGCGGTGCAGCAGGGACGCGTCGAGTTCGCAAAGCGGGGGGAGCTTTGCCCGCTGCTGGACGGCGAGACGCACCGCTGTCGGGCGTGGGATCAGCGGCCGTTTAGCTGTCGCATGAACCATGTCCTCGGCGATGCGAGCGCGGCCGACCCTGCGGACCCGCGCTGGCCGAAGCAGGTCAAGGTGTTCAACGTGCGCCTGCCGCTGCGGCAGATGATGGCGTTGATGCAGATCGAGAAGCGCATGTTGCTGACGCCAGCGCCGTTCCTCAACGCCAACATCCTGCAGTGGCTGCAGCTGGCGGAGGGGCAGCAGCTGTGCGAGGTCGGCGAGGCGCCGTTGCGCTTCGCACCCGATGGGCAGGCGCCGGCGAAGGCGAATCGTAATCGACCGGGGGCCAAGAAATTTTCGAAGGAGAAGGAGCGCCGGCGCAAGTAGGACGCCGGTGCGGGTCGCTCGGGAGATCGAACCGCGTGCAGGGCTTTAGGGCAGGGAGGGCGGGGAGCGCAGCCAGCGATAGCTGAGGTAGGCGCTCATGTGGCCCTTGGCTTCACCGCACAGCATGGTGACCGAGTAGTCGTCGTTGCTGCCGCTGAGCGTGACGCGGCCGTCCTTCTCCGTCTGCTGGAGCGTGGGCACCGCCGAGGACGCGGCTTTCTGGAGGGCGTCGACGCAGGCTTCGCGGGTGGTGCCGGCGGCGAGGCTGAAGAGCATCTGGGTCGAGTGGAGGCCCTGCTCGTCCTTCTGGCTGCGACCTGAACTGGTGAGGGTCGCGCCCGGGAAGATGTCGAGCTTGAACCAGGCGGGGTCGCTGGGGCCGGGGACAGGACCTGTGTGTGGGCCGCCGGTCGAGAAGACGGGTTGGGGCTTTGGGGGCTCGGGCGATGCAGGTTCTGCGGGTGACTTTGCTGTAGGCTGGACCACGTTTTTGTCTGTCGCCGCCTTGCCTGCCGATTGCGGCGAGACGACCGGCACCGGGGTTTCGTTGCCGTTGCAGGCGAGGAGGAGGCACAGGGGGAGCACAAGGGGACGAAGCATGGCGCGGACAGTCTATCAGAGCGGCGATGCAGCTCGAGGTTGTGTGCGCCGAAGAGTTGCGACAAGGTTGGGGCATGCGCGGGACCTCGATGACGCCCAGCGATCCATCACCCAAAGCGTCGTCGCGGCCGGTGGATGCGGCCCGGGCGTCGACGCGGAGCGGAGTCATGATCGTGTATAGCCACCGCGATCGCGATTTGCTCGGCGAGCTGCAAGTGCACCTGAAGCCGTTGCAGAAGGCGTGGATGCTCGATCTGTGGGATGACCTGCGGGTCGACTCCGGTGAGCGTGGCGAGGCGGAATTGCGACGGGCCATCGCGGCGACGCGGGTCGCGTTGTTGCTCGTGTCACCGAGCTTCGTCGCTTCGGAGTTCATCACGAACCACACGTTGCCGGTGCTGTTGGCGGCGCAAGAGCACCCGCGGGCCGCGGTGATGTGCCTGTACCTGCGGCCGACGCTGGATGTGTTCGCGGAGTACAAGTTCGTCGACACAAACACGGAGAGCTCCCGCAGTGTCGGGCTGACCAGCTTCCATGGGCTCAACGACCCGATGCAGCCGCTGGCGGGGTTCGATAAGCTGGCGCGTCATCAGGTGCTGCAGGTGGCGGCGGAGGAGATCATCAAGGCCGCGCACCGCAATACCGTGGTGACAGCGGCCCAGTGAGGCGGCGGGCGTTCTGGCCCTGTCAGAGCGTCGCCGGGCGGCTTGCGGAGGAGTGCGGGGGCGTTCTATCCTCCCGCGACCTGTACTTCGGTGCCCTGGGGCCGCTGTTGCGCGCCTCCGCGCGAGCCACCCCGACCATGAAACTCTTTCTTGAGCGCGCGCCGACCTGCCTCTGTACGATCGTGTGCATGGCCGTTGTGGTGGCGCAGGTGAGCCCCACGGTGGCTCGAGCGGCCGAGCCGGCGATGTCCGAGGAGGACGCGGTTCAACACTTCGATCGCGGCATGCGAGAGAAGAACGAGGGGCACTATGCCGCGGCCGCGGCCGCGTTCACGGAGGCCTACGACAGCCTCCCAGCGGCGAGCAAGTCGCGCGCCAGCGTGCTCATCGATCTGGTGGATGCGCGGCGTAGTGCCTTCGCTGCGGGGGGACGCCAACGAGGTAAGGAGCACCCGGCGGCGCACCTCTGCGCTGCCGATAAGTCGCTCACAGAGTTCATCGAGAACGAGGAGAAGCAGCGCGGACGCAAGGGGAAGCGGTCTGCGGACGCGACCTCCGCGATCGACCAGCGGACCGAAGTTCGTAACCTGCTGGCGGCGGCCCAGCAAACAGCCCGCGAGCTCGACTGTGCGACTGTCGAGTTTCCGCAGGACGACGTCGCCACGGCGCCGCCACCCGTGGAACCTGGTGAGGGGTCCGCGAAGAAGCCACCGCGGACGCCGCGCAAGATCGACAAGCCGCTGGTGATCGCCGGCGGAGCGTTGACGGGTTTCGGGTTGGCGATGGTTGGCCTGATGGCGAGCGGCCTGGTGCGTGGCAAGCGGGCCGAGGCCGACGGCGACACGCTGGTCGCGGAGAAGCCGACATTGCCGGCAGAGGACCCGGCGCTGCAGGAGATCGACCACCGCGGCAGAGTCGGCAACCGGATGGCGATCGCGGGCGGTGTGCTCGCGGGTTTGGCCCTCGGGACCGGCGTGGCGTTGCTGGTTGTGGGGTTGCGTGGGGGGCGGGCGAAGAAAGTCTCGGTGGCCCCCACAATGTCACCGCAGGCCCTCGGGCTGGCGCTTCGCTGGCAGTTTTAGGCGCTGCTGCGAGCTGGCTTTTGGGTCAGCTCACCCGCACGTGCGGGTATGCACGCGGAGCGGTGGGGGACCGCGATCGAGGCAAGAGAATCCGCTATGCTGCGGGCGGATGGCCGGTCCGGACAGCTCGCGTGCGCCGCCCCGCGGAGGCGACCCGGGGGAGACCCGAGTTCGCGCCGCGCCTACGACGGCACCGCGGATCCAATTCGACTCGCCGGACGACCTGATCGGCCACACGCTCAACGAGCGCTACAAGATTCTCGAGCAGCTCGGCTCAGGTGGGATGGGGACGGTGTACCTGGCCGAGCACGTGCTGATCAACAAGCGCGTTGCGATCAAGGTGTTGAGTCCGAGCCACGCGCGCCAGCCGGACGAGGTGGAGCGCTTCCTCCGGGAGGCCCGCGCGGCGTCGAGGATCCGCCAGCAGAATGTCGTCGACATCACCGACTTTGGCTACACCGCTGGGGGGCTGGCCTTCCTGGTGATGGAGTACCTGGAAGGCGAGGACCTGGCGACCACGAGCCAGCGCGACGGGGCGCTGCCCTGGCGGCGGGCGGTGCACATCACGCGGCAGATCTGCGCTGCCCTTGAGGCCGCGCATGCGCAAGGGGTGATTCACCGGGACATGAAGCCCGAGAATGTGTTCCGCGTGCAGCGCGGGGACGACCCGGACTTCATCAAAGTGCTGGACTTCGGGATCGCCAAGATCCTCGACGAGTACGGCACGGAGCAGCCGTCGAACACCAACAGCGGCTTGATGGGTACGCCGGAGTACGTCGCGCCGGAGCTGATCCGCGGGCTGCCTCCGGACGCTCGGGTGGACATCTATGCGGTGGGTGTGATCCTGTATCGCCTGCTGACGGGGCGGGTTCCGTTCGCCGGTGAGAGCTTCATGGCGACGCTGACGCAGCACCTGATGGAAGAGGTCCGCTCGACCCGAGAAGTCGCGCCGGGTCAGGAGATCCCGGAGACCCTCGACGCGATCTGTCTCAAGAGCCTGGTCAAGGACCGCGATCACCGCTATGCGACGATCCGTGAGATGCATCAGGCGCTGGCGACCCTCGAGGCCAACGCGCGGCCGGTCGTGATCGTGAGCGAGGAGACGCCGCGCCGGGTCGCCCCGCTGCTCGCTGTGCTCGTCGGGGTGATCTTGGTCGCAGCGCTGGCGCTGTGGGCCTACACGGCAGGCCGCGAGTCGGCGCCAGACGGGGTGGTCGTCACAGCGGTAGCGCCGACTCAGGAAGCAGCACCGCCGCCCACGCCGGTATCGCCGCCACCGGTCGCTGACTCGAAGGACATGTCTGTAGAGACCGGTCCGAAGGTTCAGGTCCAAGCGCCGGTGGCGTTGCCGGTGCCGGTGCCCGTGCCGGTGCCGTCCGTCGAAGACCTCGAGGAGCCGGAGGAAGAGAAGGGCAAGGGCAAGCGACCCGTTGGGCCCCGGGTGGCGTTGCCGGACCGATTGACCTCGATCGAGCTGGCCGGTGGGATGAGCAAGCTCGCCGGGCGGGTGAAGTCGGAGTGCTCGGGCTACGCGATGCGCAACATGGCGGTCGGGCTGCGGATCGAGGTGGGGGCGAACGGCAAGGTGAAGTCGGCGTCACCGATGGGGCTGCAGTCGGGGGCGCTGGGCGAGTGCGTGGCGAAGGTGGCGAAGACAGCGAAGTATCCGGCGGCCCGCGAGGGCGCGGACTTCGAGTACAAATTTCGCATGTAGCCGCGCTGGGCTGTTAGGGTCGGCGGTATGAGGCTGAGCGGACGACGAGCTCTGGTCACGGGTGCGAGCAGCGGGATCGGTCGGGCGATCGCGCTGCGTTTCGCGGAGGAGGGCGCCCACGTTGCGATCACGGGCCGCAGGCCGGCTCGGCTGGCCGAGACGGCGACGAAGGCCCGGGCGCGCGGCGTGACGGTCGTGGAGATCGCGGCCGAGCATACCCGCGCTGAGGACAACATCCGCGCGGTCGAACAGGCGGTGGCCGGGCTCGGCGGGCTCGACATCCTGGTGAACGCGGCGGGAGTGATCGGCAATGACTCGATCTCACCGCCGAAGCCCGAGGAGTGGCGGCGGATCCTCGACAACAACCTCGAGGCCGTCTACGACCTCACGCATCGGGCCACGCCGCATATCGTTGCGGGTGTACGCGGGTCCATCGTCAACCTCTCGAGCGTGGCGGGCCTGCGGCCGTACGCCAACTTGCTCGGCTATTGTGTGAGCAAGTCGGCGATCAACACGCTGACGCAGTGTCTGGCGCTCGAGCTTGCGCCGCACAAGGTGCGGGTCAACGCGATCAATCCCGGGGTGGTGGTGAGCGAGCTGCACGTGACGGGCAACGCGGTCAGCGACTACGCGGCGTTCCTCGAGCGAGCCCGCGACACCCACCCACTGGGGCGGCCCGGGCAGCCGGAGGAGATCGCGGCGCTGGCGGCCTTCCTGGTCAGCGACGAGGCGGGATGGATCACGGGCGGCCTGCACGTGGTCGATGGCGGGCGCACGCTGACCTCGCTGCGCTGATCAGTCGCCGTAGGCGTGGACGATCGCGGAGGTGGTCCAGCTGCCACCAGGGAACAGGTCGGGTGGGGTGGCCCAGTCGGCGAAGGGGAAGCAGGTCGTCGCCAGGTCGACGACGAGGGGGACGCTGTTGGTGTCGCCGTTGTTGGTACAGGAGGCTGCACACATCGTTGTCAGGATGCCGACGAGCAGTGGACTTCGCATCGCCTGAATGTAGCGGTGTCGCTGCGCACGTCTCAGGGGTCCGGACGGGCGCGCAAGTGCAGGACATAATTTTCGCGGAGCAGGTGCAACTCTTCCACCATTTCGAAGCCGGCGAGGGAGAGCTCGCGGAGCACCTCGGCCTTTCCGGCGCGCACATGCCGACGAACCCACGCGGGGCTGTTCGTGTCGCGCTGGAAGTCGATCAGCCACAGCGAGCCGCCGGAGCGCAGCGCCTGACGCAGGTTGGCGAGGACGTGCTGAGGGAACTCCAGATGGTGGTAGGCGTCGCTCATGAAGATCAGGTCGACGCTCGCGGGCGGTAACTCGGCGCTGCGGTCGTTCGCCTGGACGAGCTTCACGTGGCTGTGCCCCGCCTGCTTGACCCGGGTGCGGATGTACGCGAGGAAGGCGGGGATGATGTCGACGGCGTAGACGGTCCCGGTCGGCCCGACGGCCTCCGCGAAGGCGAGCGTGAAGAGGCCGGTGCCGGCGCCGACGTCGGCGACCGCCATGCCTGGGCGGAGGTCGAGGGCGCGGACGATCTGCGCGCGGTGGTCGTGGACCTCGCGGCCGTCGCGTTCGAAGGTGCGGGCCCAGCGGGTCGCGGCGTCACGCGAGCGGTAGGGCGTGTTGATGCCGGGGTGGGCGCTGGTGGTCTCCGCGCCGCGGGGGTCGGGGGTTGGGGTTGCCGGGGCGAGCGGAGGTGTTGGTTCGGTAGGCCGGGCCTCCGGGAACGCGGCCTGTGGCGCGTCTGGCTGGTCTGGAGGGGCAGGTGCAGCTGGGACGTGGGGGGTGCAGGCAGAGAGAAGGGCCAGCAGGGTGAGGTAGATCCGGCTCATGGTTCACCGATGGTGATCGTCCGCTGGATCTCGTCGGATTGGAGGCCGAGCGCCATCGGGCGGCGAACGCCGGGGAGGGCTGCGACGTCGTAGAGCTCCTCGACGATGCCATCGAGGCGTAGCCAGTGGACGGCATCGCCGCTGCGGAGGTCGACGACCATGAGGCCGCAGCGCGGCTCGGCCCCACGAGCGGCGAGCTGTTCGCCGAGCTCGAGGTCGGCGAAGGTGCGGCTGCGACGAAGCTTGGAGAGGCCGACGACGGCGTGGTCGCCGATGATGCAGAGGCCGCGCGCGTAGCCGGGGAGGAAGGCGACACGTTCGAAGCGGCCGGTGTTCCGGTCGACGAACCCGAGCTGGCCGCTGCCGGCCTCGAGCAGCCACAAGCGCTCATCGTGCAGGCGGGGCGAGTGAGGCATGGATAGGCCGTCGCACACGAGCTCGTTGCTGCGGACGTCGTAGACGCAGCCGCCGTGGCGTCGGTGCTCGCGCCAGCCGTCAGCGACGTCGCTGCGGCCGACGAGGGTGACAAACGCAGGTGTACCGTGCTCGAGGGCGAGGCCGTTGAGGTGGCAGCGGTCCTCGGCGGCGAGGCGGGAGATGAAGGGTGGGCGCCAGAGTGGTACGAAGCTGGCGTGATCGGACAGGGTCGCCAGACATGAGAACAAAGTGTTCACGAACACGACCTGGCCGGCGGACGTGACGGTGAGGTCGTGGACATCGAGATCGCCGGTGGTATGGGCGACGCGGGGCACGTAGAGGCGGTCGTGACCGTCCTGAAGTCGGCCGGTGGGGAGGGCGTTCTCGAGGCGCCAGATCTGGAACAGGGTGCTGAGCCAGATCGTGTCACCGTGGGCGCACAGGCCCATGCAGCGGTTGAAGTTGCGCTCGAAGAGGTGGAGGCGACGGTCTGGGTGCAGGCCGAGGAGGAACAGTTTGCCGGCCTGGTAGGTGGTGAAGGCGAGGCTGGTGTTGTGGTCGGCGAGCCATCCCGGAAGGCCGCGGGAGCTCAGGATCTCGAGGCGGGCGTCGCTCGGCATCGGCGCAGCGCAGGTTTTCAGAGGCTCACGTTCTTGTCGAGATCGAAGGCGATCCGCAGGGTGGTGACGCCGTCGCTGTAGACCTGGTGGGCGTCGATGACGCCCTTGTCGAGGAAGCCCTTGCCGGCGAGCTTGACCTCGACGGAGCCCTTCGTGCCGGCGATCGTGAGGTCGTGGCTGAGGCGGGTGAGCGCGAGGAGGTCGCGGTGAGTCAGCACGAGCTTGTTATCGCCTGCGCCGAGGTCGAGCGTTTCGAGGCCGACGAGCTGGTCGTCGGGGCGGGCGCTGAGGTCGAGCGTCTGGCCAGCGCCGGTCAGGGTGAGGATGTCCTGGCCTGTGCCGCCGTCGATGCGCCGGAAAGCGAGGTCGCTGACGCGGACATCGTCCTTGCCATCACCACAGTAGATGATGTCGGCGCCGCCCATGCCAGTGATGAGGTCGTCACCACGGCCCGCGACGAAGATCTCGGGGGCACCCGTGCCAGCGAGGTTGTCGGGGCCGCTGCCGCCGATCGAGCGCGCGAGGTGGCTGAAGTCGCCGCCGAACACGACGTAACTGCGGCCAGCGCCGCCGCCCTTGGCGTCGCTGCCGAAGGCGCCGACGATGACGTCGGCGAAACCGTCGCCGTTGACGTCGCCGGCGCTGGCGACGGAGAAGCCGGAGTAGTCGTCCGATTTTTCGCCGTCGATGGCGAAGCCGCCGTCCCCGACGGTGACCGTGAGCAGGGAGGCAGGGGTCGTGTCCTGCTTGCCAAATACGACGTAGCTGCGGCCGGAGGCGTCACCGCTCGGGTTGGAACCGTAGGCGCCGATGATGATGTCGTCGTAGCCGTCGCCGTTGACGTCGCCAGCTGCGGCGAGGGAAAAGCCGCTGTAGTCGCGCACTTGCTCGCCGCTGATCGTCATGCCACCCATGCCGAGGCTGACGTCGGCGAGCTTGACGAGGTCCGTCTTTGTCTTGCCGAAGACAAGGTAGCTGCGACCGGCGTCCTTGCTGTTGGCGTCGGCCAAAGGTGCACCCACCAGGATGTCGGCGAGGCCGTCGCCGTTGAAGTCACCAGCCCCAGCCACGGCCTGACCCGCGACGTCGAAGGGCAACTCGCCGTTGATGGCGAAGCCGCCGAGGCCAGCGGCGACCGTCTTGAGGTCGACGGCCGTCGGACTGGTCTTGCCGAAGACGACATAGGCTCGGCCAGCGGTGTCGCCAGCGGCGTCGGAGCCATAGGCGCCGACGATGATGTCTGCGAGGCCGTCGCCATTGACATCGCCTGCGCCGTCGACGGCGCTTCCGGCGAAGTCGAAAGCGGCCTCGCCGTTGATCACGAAGCCTTCACCGGAGCCGGCGACAATGTCCTTGAGCGCCGCCGGCTTGCCGGCATCGCGGCCAAAGACGACGTAGGCGCGGCCGGAGAGGATGCCGTTGGGCTCGGCTCCGTAGGCGCCGACGATGATGTCGGCGAGACCGTCGCCGTTGACGTCGCCAGCGTCGCCGACACTGCGGCCGGCGAAGTGTTGGCTCGCTTCGCCCTCGATCGCAAAGCCGCCCTCGCCGAGTGCGACGAGCTCGAGGAACACAGGGGCGGTGTCGGCCTTGCCGAAGACGACGTAGGCGGAGCCCGTGGAGGGGCCATTGATCGCCGCCTTGGGCGCGCCGATCACGAGGTCTGGGAGGCCGTCGCCGTTGACGTCCCCCGCGGCGCTGACGGATGTGCCCGCGATGTCGCCGGCGGCTTCACCGACGATCTCGAACCCAGCGTTGTCGTCCTCGAGCTTGCCAAGCAGGGTCGGTTCGCCGGGGCCATGGCCGAACACGACGTACACCCGGCCGGTGTTGTCGGCGGCGCTCGGCGAGGCGACCAGGAGGTCGCCGAAGCCGTCGTCGTTGATGTCACCGATGTGGTGCACGGCTCGGCCCGAGTAGTCATCGGGCTCGGCGCCGTCGATAGCGAAGCCGCGTTTACCGGCGGCGATCGCCTCGAGGGGGATCGCGGTCGGGCTGAGCGAGACCTTGACGATCGTGCTCGCAAAGCCGTCCTTGCCGTCGTAGATCTTGTACTGGAAGCTGTCGTCGCCCCAGAGGTCAGTGGGCGGCAGGTAGTTGAAGGAGCCGTCCGGCGGCATCACCAGTTCGGCCCCGTTGGCGGTGATCGAGTCGGACGCGATCACGGTCACGGGATCGCCATCGGGGTCGAAGTCGTTCTTCAGCACCCCGTCGGCAGCGTCAGGGGTCAAAGGTTCGCGGGCTTTGCCGATGTAGAGATCGACGAGGGCCACTGGCGCCTGGTTCTGGCCGGGACCGGTGTCTGTGTCAGGGCCGCTGGTCGCGGTCTCGCCGGTGGTCGATGTCTCGGTGGTTGGCGCATCGGTGGTCACGTCCCCGGTTTGCGTGCCCGTGCTCGTGGGGCCCGGTGGGCCCGTCGTCGTGCCGGATGCGGTGTCGAGGGCGGTGGTGGGGGTGGCGGTGTTGGCCTCGGTTGGGGCGCCGGAGCTGCTCCCATCGGTCCCCGCGGGCAGGTCGTCTCCACACCCGGAGACGCCGCCAATGGCCGCGATCACGGCCCAAACCCGGCCGACTCGGCGAAGCGACGCACGCTGCATGGGACGACAGTAGCCGAGCTTTCGCGGCCCCGGCGAGTGTGAAGCCGCGTGCAGCGAGCTGCCTGGTGGCCGCTGGTCCATGGCGGGTGGCCGCCAACGGTTACTGGCGCTCGCGGGCGAGCTCGCGCATCATGGTCGGGCAATTTCGCCCGGAGATCTCCTATGACACGCACCCCCCTCTGCTGTCTCCTTGCCCTTCCCTTGCTGTCCCTCGCCTGTGGCGATTCCGGTGGCGCAAGCGCGAGTGGGGCGTTCAGCGACAGCGCCAGCAACATCACCAGCGCGAGCGAAAGTGAGAGCGCCACACCCACAACCTCGGGCTCCGGCGCATCGGCGAGCGCGACCGGCTCGGCGACGGAGGGCAGCATGAGCGGCGACTCACAAAGCAGCACGGAGGCGAGCAGCAGCGAGACGAGCGTCGGCGGCACGAGCAGTAGCACCAGTGGTAGCAGCACCGGCGGGTTGGTCAGCTCGAGCGAGCCAGACGGAAGCAGCAGTGGCGGCGAGAGCAGCACGGGCGAGCCGACACCATGTCAGGTCGAGAAGACAAAGATCGTGCCGACTCCACCGGACGTGCTGCTGGTGCTCGACAAGTCCGGGAGCATGTCGATGCAGAAGTGGGACCACGACGACAACCCGCAGACCCCCACTGTGACTCGCTGGAACAGCTTGCACGGCGTCGTGGAGTCGGTCGTGACCAAGTTCAACAAGACCGTGAACTTCGGCGTGAAGCTGTACCCGAAGATCGATGCCGGCTCCTATGAGAACGTCGGAGCTTGCATCGTCAACCCCGGCGTCGAGGTAGAGATCGCGCCGATGAATGCCGCGGGTGTGCTCGCCGGGATCCCGGCGGCCGACTTCCCGGTGCTGGGCGGTACGCCGATGGAGTCGGGGCTCAAGGCGGCCTACACGTACTTGCAGGCGCTCGACCCGAACAAGCAGCGCTTCGCGCTGATGGTCGCCGATGGTGAGATCAGCAAGACCTGTGCTGGCGAGGTGTACAAGGAGGCGCTCGGCCTGGTGAAGGGCGCGTACGGCATGGATATCCCTACCTATGTGGTAGGCATCGACGTCGATCCGATGGTCAGCGCGGACTTGCAGTCGTTGGCGACCGCGGGCGGGAAGCTGAACCCGAACAACCCGCAGGGTTTCTATGAGACGACCAGTCAGATCGAGCTCCAGGCGGCGCTGCAGCAGATCGTCGATGACACGCTCAGCTGCGTGATCGACGTGGTCCCCGAGCCCAGCGAGCCCGATCTCTTCGAGGTGTGGATCGGCAAGGGCCAGGTCGCGGCCGTGGGCGACTGCGCCAAGGACAGTGGCTGGGTGTGGACCAAGCCGCACTCTCAGATCGAGCTGTGCGGTCAGGCCTGCCTCGACCTCAAGAAGTCCGGTGAGGTCGAGGCGCGCTACTTCTGCGAAGCCGGTTGAACGGCCTTGGGCCGCGCCCGGCTCGTGGCCGGGCGCGTTCACCTGTGCCGAAGAACAGGCAGTGTCAGTGCAGCCACTCCTTCTGGCGCGCTCGCTCTTGCAGCGCGTGGAGGGTGTCATTGGTGTAGTCGCCGATGATCTCCCGGACCACCGACTTTGACAGGCTGCGCGCCGAGAGCTCGCGCAGGCGCCCGACGAAGTCCGCCGGCGCGGCGATCACCAAGCGCCCGAACTGGCCCTGCTGTTGCGCCTGAGTGAGGCGCTCGAGCAGTTGGCGCACGAACTTGCGATCCTGCTCCTCGTGTGTGCTGTTGGTGTCGGTCAGCAGGTCGCGCATGCCCGACGAGCTGCTCGCACCACTGCGGCGGGCCTCGGCGCGGCGACCCTCTGGGTGCTCGATCGTCTCGAGCGGCTTGAGTTTTGGCTTCAGCCGGGTCCCCTCGACCTCAAACAGCTGCGCCTGACTACGATCCGCGACGACGAACCAGGTTGCTTCCATTCGATGCTCCTCCAGCTTCCATGATGATGCAGGCCGCCGGGCCTCTCAAGCTCACAAGCGGCCGAAGGCGGGCCCACATCGATGAACCTGCATCGTTCGCCTCCCATTCCCGCTGGGCCAGCGTTCAGTAGGCACGGGCACCGGAGATTTGCAATTTGGATTACTGACAGTTCAACGACAGAAACTGCCAGCGGCATCGATGGGGGCCCGATAACCCGACCTGTGGAGAGCAGGTCTCGGGCCGATCTCTGGGCTCGTCCACAAGGGTCTGTGCGTGCCTTCCAGCACATGCGAGGCTTCGCCCCGAAGTCCACTGGCCCCCACAGGCGCGATCTCGTCCAGCGGGCGCCCTAACGGTGTTTCAGGGCCGCAATTCGTGGCCAAGGGTGCCTCATCTTGGTATCCTCCCGCCCCCTCACGGGCACCTATGGCGGCAGGCGAGCAGAAAACCGGGATCAACATCGAAGACGAGATGCGTAGCTCCTTTTTGGACTACGCAATGAGCGTCATCATCAGCCGTGCGCTGCCGGACGTGCGTGACGGCCTCAAGCCGGTCCACCGTCGGGTGCTGTACGCGATGGACCAGCTGCGCAATACGCATGCGCAGCCCTACAAGAAGTCGGCCCGCGTGGTCGGCGACGTCATCGGCAAGTACCATCCGCACGGGGACCAGTCCGTGTACGACGCGTTGGTCCGGCTCGCGCAGGACTTCGCAATGCGCTACCCGCTGATCGACGGGCAGGGCAACTTCGGCAGCGTCGATGGCGACCCGGCGGCGGCCATGCGCTACACCGAGGCGCGTATGGCCAAGTTGACCAGCGAGCTGCTGGCCGACCTGGAGAAGGACACGATCGACTGGGCGCCGAACTACGACGAGAAGGAGCTCGAGCCGACGGTCCTGCCGACGCGCGTGCCGAACCTGCTGCTCAACGGGGCGGTCGGCATCGCGGTCGGCATGGCGACCAACATCCCGCCGCACAACCTCCGTGAGCTGATCGACGCCTGCCTCGCGCTGATCGACGACCCGAAGATCCAGACCCGCGATCTGCTGGCCTTCGTGCGCGGCCCGGACTTTCCGACGGGTGGCTCGATCATCGGCCACGCCGGTATTCGCCAGGCCTACAACACCGGCCGCGGCAGCCTGACCATCCGTGCCAAGTGCGAGATCGAGGAGGAGGACAAGGGCCGCGAGGCGATCGTCATCACCGAGATCCCGTACCAGGTCAACAAGGTGAAGCTCATCTCGCACATCGCCGAGCTGGTGCGCGAGAAGAAGATCGAGGGCATCAGCGACATCCAGGACTACAGCGACCGCACCGGCATGCGGATCTGGATCCAGGTCAAACGTGACGCTGCGGCCCAGGTGGTGCTGAACACGCTCTACAAGATGAGCGACCTGCAGATCACCTTCGGCGTCAACATGATCGCCATCGTGCACGGGCGCCCGCAGCTGCTGTCGCTGCGCGACTGCCTGTCCCACTTCATCGACCACCGCCGCACGGTCGTCACCCGTCGCTCGCGCTTCGAGCTGCACAAGGCGCTCGAGCGGCGCGAGATCGTCGAAGGTCTCGGGGTTGCGATCGACGCGATCGACCGCATCATCGCCCTGATCCGCGGGTCGAAGGACCCGGACGAGGCGCGCATCGCTCTGTGCGCCGAACCACTGGCCGGGTTCGCTGGCTTCCTCGAGCGCACAGGTCGTCCACAAGCGGAGATCGAAGCGGCCCGAGCCAAACCCTACCGCCTCAACCAGCGCCAGGCCAAGGCGATCCTCGACATGCGCCTGCAGCGACTCACAGGCCTCGAGCGCGACAAGATCGAGGGCGAGTACCGTGAGCTGTGCGGCATCATCTCGTACCTCGAGTCGATCCTCGCCGACCCGGCCCTGCTGATGAAAGTGATCCGCGACGAGCTGTCGGTGATCGGCAGCGAGTACGGCGACGCGCGCCGCACCCTGGTGGTCGAGGACGAGGGGGAGATCGAGCCGATCGACCTCGTCGCCGACGAGCCGATGATCGTGATGCTCACGAACAACGGCTACATCAAGCGCCTGCGCAGTGACGAGTACCGCGTGCAGGGCCGCGGCGGCGTCGGTGTGAAGGGCGGCGTCGGGCGCGACACCACCGATTTTGTCACGGAGTTGTTCGAGGCCAACGCGCACTCGCACGTGCTGCTGTTCACCAACACCGGCCGTATGTTCCACACACGGGTCTTCGAGTTGCCTCAGGCCCGCCGGGAATCGGCCGGGAAAGCGCTGGTCAACTTCCTCGACCTCCGCGAGGGCGAACGCGTGCTCGGCATGGTGCCGTACCGCGACGAGGACGTCGACGACGGTGAGCACTACATCGTCATGATCTCCGCCCAGGGGTACATCAAGCGGACCAAGCTCGATGAGTTCTCCAACATCCGCTCGACTGGCATCATCGCCGCCACGATCGAGGAGGATGATCAGTTGATTGACGCGCGTCTGACCAACGGGAAGCGCCACATCATGCTGACCTCGGCGCGCGGCATGGCGATCCGCTTCGAGGAGTGCGACGTGCGCCCGATGGGCCGCACCGCTCGCGGCGTTCGGGGCATGGACCTGCGCACCGGCGACCAGGTGGTCGGCATGACTGTGCTCGACGCCGACACCGACGCGGCGATCTTGACGATGTGCGCCCAAGGCTACGGGAAGCGCACCGCGGCCGAGGACTACAAGGTCCAGAACCGCGGCGGCAAGGGCATCATTACGATCAAGGTCAGCAACCGTAATGGGCCGGTGGTCGGCTCGCTCGCGGTCCAGACGGACGACCAGATCATGCTCGTGACGAGCAAGGGCAAGGTCATCCGCACTCGTGTCGCCGAGATCTCGACGGTCGGCCGCAACACACAAGGTGTACGCGTCATCCGCACCGGCGAGGACGAGCGTGTGGTCGCGATCGAGCGGCTCGTCGACCAGGACGACGCCAGCGTCGAGGAGTCCGCGGTGCCCGTGGAAGCGGCGCCCGAAGAGGAGCCGGAGGCCGACGATGGCGATGAGTAGGCAGGAGGTGAATTTCTCCGTGCAGCACCCAGGAGACGGTCGCGCTGGCGCCCGCAGCCGGGAGCTCTTTGCTGCGGCCCAGGTGGTGATCCCCGGCGGCGTGAACAGCCCAGTGCGGGCCTTCAAATCCGTCGGTGGGGACCCTCCCTTCATCCGCGCAGCCCGCGGTGCGCATCTCCTGACAGAGGACGGCGCTACGCTGATCGACTACGTGGGCACCTGGGGCCCGGCGATCCTCGGTCACGCGCATCCGGCGGTGGTCGACGCGGTCGCTCGCGCGGCGCGTGATGGCCTCAGCTTTGGGGCCTGTAGCGCAGGTGAGGTCGAATTCGCCGAGCTGCTCTGCCAGATCGTCCCGGCCCTCCGTGGTGGCATGGTTCGCCTGGTGTCCTCGGGTACCGAGGCGACGATGAGCGCCTTGCGCCTGGCCCGTGGCTTCACCGGTCGCAGCAAGATCGTCAAGGCCGACGGCGGCTACCATGGTCACGCCGACATGCTTCTGGTCGCGGCCGGTTCCGGCGCGGCGACCCTCGGGATCCCCGGCTCGGGCGGTGTGCCTGAGGCCACCGTTCACGACACCCTCACGGTCCCGTACAACGACGCCGACGCCTTCGAGCAGGTGCTGCTGGCCAACGCCGGACAGGTCGCGGCGATCATCATCGAGCCAGTGGCTGGCAACATGGGCTGTGTCCCGCCGCGCCCGGGCTACCTGGAGCGGCTCGCCGCGCTGTGTCGCGCGCACGGGGCTCTGTTGATCTTCGATGAAGTGATGACCGGCTTTCGCGTCGCCCTTGGTGGCGCGCATGCCCGCTATGGCATCGAGCCGGACCTGGTGTGCCTCGGCAAGATCGTCGGCGGCGGCATGCCCTGCGGGGCCTACGGCGGTCGTCGGGAGATCTTGCAGCAGATCGCACCGCTCGGTCCGGTCTACCAGGCCGGCACACTCAGCGGGAATCCGCTGGCGGTTGCCGCTGGTCTTGCAACCCTTGAAATCCTCCAACGTGAGGACCCCTACCCAGCGCTCGAGGCGAGTTCCGCCGCGATCGCCGGTGGCATCATCGCGCTAGCCGCGCGACACGGGGTTCCGATGAGCGGGAACCGCGTCGGTTCGATGTTCACCGGCTTCTTTCGCGGCGGCGAGGTCCACGACTACAGCGACGCCAAGGGTAGCGACCTGGCCGCATTCGGCCGGTTCCATCGTGAGATGCTGGCCCGCGGCGTCTACCTGGCGCCATCGCAGTTCGAGGCTGCCTTTGTATCCGCGGCACATGACCGAGCTGTCATTGAACACACGCTGGCGGCCGCCGATGAGGCGCTGGCGATCGTCGCCCGCGGCGCGTAAACCGGGGCCCACATGCCCGAGGTGAAGCGGCCGCAGATTGTCGAGCGGGCTCGGTGGTTCCAGCTCACCGAGGCTTCGTCGATCGGCATTGAGATGGCGGCGGCGATCGGCGTCGGGGCCTTCGGGGGGATGTGGCTCGAGCGCAACGTCACCCACTGGGCCCCGTGGACGACCTACATGGGTCTCGGGATCGGCCTCTCCGCCGCGGTGCTCGCGGTGCTCCGGACCGTTCGCAACTTCACCCGGGTCATCGCCGCCGAGGAGGCCGCCGAGGCTGAGGCGTCGGCCCGGGAGATCGCATCGCGGCAGGTACCGCCGGAGGATGCTCCGTGAGTCCGCCCCTGCGCCTGCGTGCCGATCTCCTCTCGCGGTGGGTGAGGCGGATCGGTTTGTGGACCCTCACGCTCGCCGCGATCGTCAGTCTCCTGACCCTCGTCCTCGCCGGCCAGGCACAGGCCCTCAGCGTGCTCCTGGGGGCAGGTATCGGCCTCTATAACCTGCTCTCGCTCGCCCGTGCAGGCTTTGGCGTGTTGCTCGCCGCCGAGGCCGAACCCGACGTGACCGCCGCTCGCACCAGCCGCTTTGCGCCGCTGCTCGCCGCCCTGCGCTGGCCTGCGACCGCTCTTGCGACGGCTGCCGTCCTCTGGTACATGCCCGGCCGACCCGAGGGGTTGGTGGCAGGGGTGCTCGTCGCTCTTGCAGGTTTCACCGCAGCGGCGCTGCAGAGCGCCAGAGAACTCAACCACTCCGAAGACCCCGCCGACCTCGAAGTCTGACCTCCGGACCACGCTATGGGTGACCACGACTCCTGGTACACGCTCCTGATGCCCGAATTTTGGGCCCAGCTTGAGCATGGCGCCGCCGAGCATCTGGCGCGTGAGTCGAAGTTCATGATGTTCCAGGGGACGCACTTCACCCTGACGCATGTCGCCGGGGCGCTGCTCTCGTTCCTCTTCATCCTGATCCTCGCCTCGCGCTACCGGGCCAGCATCGCCGGCGAAGACAAGGGCGTGGTGCCGCCGCGTAAGTTCGGCCTGGCTGCCATGACCGACGGTTTTGTCGGCGCGGTATACAATCTGTCGGTCGATGTGATGGGCGAGAAGAACGCCCGTAAGTACTTGCCGCTGACCGGCACGCTGGCGCTGTTCATCTTCGTCTGCAACATCCAGGGGCTGATCCCCGGCTTGATCCCGCCGACGGACACGCTGAAGACCAACCTGGTCTTCGCGCTGATCGTCTTCCTGGTCTACAACGTCGCCGGCGTCGTCAATAATGGCCTCGGTTACCTGGCCCACTTCCTCGGCCCGAAGATCGGCGGTTTTCCCTGGCTGTTCCCGCTGTTCCTGCCGATCGAAATTGTCAGCCACCTGGCTCGCCCGGTGTCGCTCTCGCTCCGCCTGACTGGCAACATCGTCGCTGACCACAAGGTCGTCGCCGTCGTCGCCATGATGGTCCCCCTGCTCGTGCCGCTGCCCTTCCTGCTGCTCGGCACGGTGGTGGCCATCGTCCAGACCCTGGTCTTCACTCTGCTTGCGATCATCTACATCGGCCTCGCGGTCGAACACGCCGAAGACCACTAGAACCCCCGCAGCTCTGGCCACAGCTCGTGGCTCCTTGAGGAACAACCCATGACCCGCAACGTCGCCAAGTTCACCGCCTTCCTGTTTTGCTTCCTGGTCCCGATGGTCGCCTTCGCTGCGCCCGCTGGCGCCGAGACCTCCGGCTCGGAGCGCTCGATCTACGGCTTCGCCATGGCGATCGCCGTCGGCCTCGCCGCGCTCGGCGGTGGTATGGGTCAGGGTCGCGCCGTCGCGGCTGCCCTCGAGGGCATCTGCCGCAATCCCAACTCGGCCGGCAAGGTCCTGGTCCCGATGCTCCTCGGCCTCGCCTTCATCGAGTCGCTGGTCATCTTCGCCCTCATCATCGCCTTCACCATCGGCGGCTACATCGCGCCGACGATCGGCGGCTGAGGCTCCCCGGCGTGTTTGGCCTCCTGTAGAGGAGGCCGAGTAAAGCGTCTAGATCGCGTCGGCGATCTGGACGCTTTTTGCATTTCTCGATCTGTTCGCACAAAGAGCCACACGGGGTGGCTCTTTGCTGTCTCCAAGGACAGGTGCTTCAGCCGTGCTCGGCGAGCCAGCGCTCGGCCTCGATCGCTGCCATGCAGCCGGTGCCGGCCGCTGTGATGGCCTGGCGGTAGACCTTGTCGGCGACGTCGCCGCAGGCGTACACGCCGGGCACGCGGGTCGCGGCGGTGCCTGGGATCGTCTTGAGGTAGCCGGCCTCGTCCATGTCCAGCTGGCCCGAGAAGATCGGGCTGTTGGGGTTGTGGCCGATCGCCAGGAATACGCCGGTGACTGCGAGGTCTTCGTTGGCGCCGCTCACGGTGTCTTGCAGGCGCACGCCGGTGACGCGGTCGCCCCCGAGCACGTCGATGACTCCACGGTTCCAGTGCACGGTGATCTTCGGGTTGTCGAAGACGCGCTGCTGCATGATCTTGCTGGCGCGGAAGCTGTCGCGGCGGTGGATCAGGTGGACGTGGCGGCACATGCGGGTCAGGAAGGTTGCTTCTTCCATGGCCGTATCGCCGCCGCCGATCACCACGACGTCTTGGTTGCGGTAGAAGGCGCCGTCGCATGTGGCGCAGGCCGTGACGCCGCCGCCGCTGAGGCGCAGGCGCTGTTCGTTGGCCAGGCCCAGCCACTTCGCCGAGGCGCCGGTGGCGATGATGAGCGTATCCCCGGTGTAGGTCGCTGACTCGCCCTCGATTGTGAAGGGTCGCTGCGAGAGGTCGGCCTTGAGGCCGAGGTCGTAGTGCAGCTTGGTGCCGAAGCGCTCGGCCTGCAGGCGGAACTCCTCCATCATGTCGGGCCCGGTGATGCCCTTGGGGAAGCCGGGGTAGTTCTCGACCTCGGTGGTGGTCGTGAGCTGCCCGCCCGGCTCTGGGCCGCACACCATGATCGGCTCGAGGTTGGCCCGGGCGGCGTAGATTGCCGCCGTGTAGCCGGCCGGGCCGGCGCCGAGGATGAGGACCTTGCTGTGGATACGCTCACGCATGCGGTCTGGAGGATAAGCAGGGAGGGCGCCGCCGACAAGGTCGTGACGCCCTCGTGATGCCTGGCGAACGCCGTGCGTTCGTGATGTGGCGCGTCAGCGGCGTTCGATGACGGCAGAGTGCGTGGCGTCGCCGCGCTTGACCTTGACCTCGACGCGGCCGCTGTCCTTGCCGAGCGCAGCGCTGACGTCATCGCTGTCGCGGACTGCGTCGCCGTTGATCGACTGCAGACGGTCGCCTGGCTGGAGGCCGAGCTCGTCGGCGAGGGAGCCAGGGCGCACGCTGCGGACCTGGAGGCCGTCGGGGCTCGCCTCGACCTCGACACCGAGGCGGGGCTGACCGTCGGGGAACAGCTGCCCACCGGAGCCGTCGCGTTGGCCTGGCTGGCCGCGCTGTCCGAGCTTGCGCAACTCGTCGTCGCCCGGGAGCTTGCCGACGGTGGCCTTGAGGGTGACCGTCTTGTCCTTGCGGACGACGCGGAGCGCCGCCTCGCTGCCGGGCTTGAGGTCGGCGATGCGGCCGCGCAGGTCGCCGAAGGTGGCGATGTCGTGGCCATCGACGCCGACGATGCGGTCGCCGTTCTGCAGCCCGGCCTTTGCTGCCGGCGTGCCCGGCATGACGGCGCCGATCACCGCGCCTTGTTCGGGGGCCCGGCCGACGGCCGGCTCGATGTCGCGACCGGAGATGCCGAGCCAGCCGCGCACGACCTTGCCGGTGCTCTTGATCTGCGGGATCACTTGCTTGGCTTGGTCGATCGGCACCGCGAAGCCGAGGCCCTGCCCGCGGGCGTTGACGGCGGTGTTGATGGCGATCACCTCGCCGCTCAGGTTGAACAGCGGGCCGCCGCTCGAGCCCGGGGCGATCGATGCGTCGGTCTGCAGGAAGTCGATGTAGCTGTTGGCGTAGAGGCCGAGGCTGCCGCGACCCTTGGCGGAGACGATGCCGGTGCTCGCGGACTGCTCGAGGCCCATCGGCGAGCCGATCGCGATCACCCAGTCGCCGACCGCCATGTTGGCGCTCGAGCCGAGGGTCGCCGCCTTCAGGCCCTTGGCGCCCTCGAGCTGGATGAGGGCGATATCTGTCAGCGGGTCCGAGCCGAGCACCCGGGCGTTGAACATGCGGCCGTCGTGCAGCTTGACCTCGAGCTTGTCGGCGTCGTCGACCACGTGGTGGTTGGTGATCACGAGGCCGTCGCTGCTGAGGATCACGCCCGAGCCGATGCCCTGGCGTGGTTGCGGGTCCATGTCCAGGAAGGGCAGCATGCGTGGGTCGATGCCCTGCATGTCCTGGGGGCCGAAGCCGCGGGTCTTGCCGACCACCCGCACGTTGACGACGGTCGGGGCGACCTCCTTGACCAGGGGCGCAAGGCTGCGTCGGGGGTCGAAGCTGGTGTCGGCGACGACGGTTGTGCCGGTGCCCTCGCGCCACAGCGTCTCGCCGGCGGCCTCGGCTCGGCTGCTCAGGGCTGCCGCGCTCGCGCCGGCCACGGACAGGCCGAAGAAGGCGAGCAGGGCGTGCGGGGAGCGCAACCTCTGGGTGCGGATCGTTCTACCAGTCATGCCGTCGTCAACCCTGGTTTGAGACTGAGTATTCCCGCCCCCATCGGCACCAGGAAGTTGGCCGATTCTTGCGTGGGTGTACTCTCGCCCGCCGTGACGCCCGAACCGCAGCAGCCGCCGCCGCCCGAGGGCGCTGCCACGGTTGTCTGGACCGGCTCCACCTACTTCGCCGAGGGTCTGCCGTGGTCGGTCCTGCACCAGGTCGCCTCGGAGTTCTTCACCGCGGCGGGTCTTCCGCCCTCGCAGGTCGGGTACACCTCGGCGCTGCATCTGACCAGCAGCCTCAAGTTCCTGTGGAGCCCGATCGTCGATCTCTTCGGCACCTTGCGCCGCTGGATGGTCGCCACCCAGGCGCTGCTCGGCGGGCTCATCGGCGTGCTCGCCGTGCTCGCGCACGACCTGGCGCTTGGGACAGGTGAGAAGGACACCACCTTCATCTGGCTCACGCTGATCGCGATCGGCGTCGCCTCGGCGACCCACGACATCGCCTGCGACGGCTACTACATGGACGCCCTCGACAAGGACGCCCAGGCGCGCCACGCTGGCACCCGCGTGGCCGCGTTCCGCATCGCCATGCTGGTCGGGAATTCGGGCCTGGTGTACCTCGGAGGTCGGCACAGCTGGCTGCTGGGTTTCGGGCTGGCCGCCGGGTTCATGTTGGTGTTGGCGGTGGCGCACCGCGCCTTGTTGCCGCCGAGCGCGGGCGAACGCAGCCGACGGATCGCAGCGGTGCCCGAGCGCAGCGGGGCCGAGCGGGCCGCGCACGTGCGGGCCGCGTATCTCAGCTTTCTCCGGCAGGACCGGGCGCTGCTGGTGGTGTTGTTCCTGCTCACCTACAAGCTGGGCGACGCGCTGATGTTCAATATGTCCAAGGTCATGCTGCGCGACCTCGGCGTGAGCACGGCGGAGCGCGGGGTGATCAACGGCTTCGGGACGGTGGCCAGCATCCTCGGGGCGGTGCTGGGCGGGGCGTGGATCGCCCGCCGGTCGCTGGCGCTGGCGATCGTGCCGATCACGATCTTGATGTGCGCGACGCAGCCCTTGTATCTGCTGATCGCCGCGCCGAGCCTGCCGATGAGCGCCGGGAACCTCGCGGGTGCGCCGGCCTACTTCACGGCCTGGATGGCGCCGTCGCTGACGGTGATCACCGTCATCATGATCATCGAGCAGCTGTGCGGAGGCATGGCCGTGGCGGCGCAGATGGTGTTCTTGATGCGCCGCTGTCACCCCGATCACAAGGCGGCCCATTTTGCGTTTGGCACGGCGATCTACGCCGTCTCGCAGATGGTCACCGGCACCTACAGCGGCTGGGTGTATCAGGCCCAGGGCCCGCTGGTGTACTTCGCACTGGCGTGTGTGGCGTGCATCCCGTGCCTGCTCTTGGTCCGGTCGATCCCCACGCGTTGACGCGGCCCGGGAACGCGGCGATGCTGCGCCCCGGTGCTTGAGTCACGCACGGACGCCGAGGCTCGCTTCGAGGTGGGACGCCGGCGCGCGGGGCAGATCCTCGCGCCGCTGGTGTTCGCAGCGATGGTCGTGTTGCCGCTGCCTGGGCTCACGCCGGAGGCGCACGGGCTGGCGGCGATCACGGCGATGACGGTGATCCTGTGGATCACGGAGGCGATCCCGCTGGCGGCGGCGGCCGTGCTGGCGCCCTCGCTGGCGGTGGTCATGGGGGTCACCGATGCGACCGCCGCGTTCGCGCCGCTGGCGAGCCCGCTGATCTTCCTGTTCATGGGCGGCTTCATGCTGGCGCTCGGCTTGGCCGAGCAGGGCCTCGACCGTCGGGCCGCGCTGTGGCTGCTGGGTCGGCGGTGGATCTCCGGCTCGCCTGCCCGTGCCAGCGCGGCGATCGCGATCGCCACTTACCTGATCTCGATGTGGATCTCGAACACGGCGACCACGGCGATGATGATCCCCGTGGCGCTGGGTCTGTGTCGGACGATCCGCGCCGCCGCGCCGGAGGCGGACCGGCCGCGCTTCGATCGTCACGCCGAGGGGATGTTGCTGGGGCTGACCTACGCGGCCTCGCTCGGGGGGATCGCCACGCCGGTCGGGACGGCGCCGAATGTGATCGCCCTCGGCATGGTCGAGAGCCAGCTGCACCTGCGCATCGACTTCTTCCAGTGGATGAGCTTCGCCCTGCCGACCAGCGCGCTCACCCTCGGCTTCGTGCTGCTGTACGGGGCCTGGCGCTTCCCGTCGCCGGTCGCTCGCCTCGACGCGCTGGCGGACAATGTCGAGGCCGAGCTGGCGCTGCTGGGGCCGATGTCGGCGGGTGAGCGACGCGCGGCGGCGGTGTTCTTGCTCGCGGTGATCGGCTGGTTGACGCCGGCGAGTTTGAAGCTGTCCCTCGGGCCAGGTCATCCGTGGACCGAGTGGGCCAACCGCGGGCTCGATGAGGGGGTCGTGGCGCTGCTGTGTGGGGTGGTGCTGTGCCTGCTGCCGAGCGGCAATCGGGACGGCAAGCCGGTGCTGGCGTGGGAGCGGGCGATGCAGCTCGACTGGAGCACGCTGCTGCTGCTGGGCGGCGGGCTCTCGCTCGGCAAGCTGATGTTCGAGACGGGGCTGGCGAAGGCGATGGCCGGGGGGGCGCTGGCGGCGGTCGGTCCGCTGGCGACCTCGCCGCTGGGGTTGCTGTTCTGCAGCACGGCGCTGGTGCTGGCGTTGACGGAGATCACGAGCAACGTGGCCACCACGAGCATGATGGTGCCGGTGCTGATCGCCATCGCGCTGGCGGGTGGCCACGACCCGCTGCCGCTGGTGCTGTGCGTGACCATGGCGGCGAGCTTCGCGTTCATGCTGCCGGTGTCGACGCCCCCGAACGCGATCGCCTACGGGACCGGGAAGATCAAGATCGGGTCGATGATGCGCTTCGGGGTGCTGCTCGACGTCGCCGGGCTGTTCATCATCTTCGCCTGCGGGGCGCTGCTGTTGCCGCTGCTGCGCTTCGGTTGAGCCCTCGATGGTGGCCGGTGGTCATGCGCGCGGGGTGAGGCCGTCTGGCCAGGTGACACATTCCATGAGCTTCCCGCTCTCCGCCGGCTGGGCCATCAACTGACGCCAGGCCCGGGCGAAGGCGGTGAAGTTGTCGTCCCCGATCCGGTCCTTCCAGCCGCGCAGGACCGCGAAGACCCGCGCCTCGAGGTCTGTACGGGGCCCGGCGACTGCGCGATACGCAAACAGGGCCGCGAGGCGAGCGGGCCAGTCGGTGTCCCTGGCTGGGCCGCGACGCACGAGACACAGGTCGACCTCCGGCACGGCGTGGCGGTCGGCCACGGTCGCACCCGTCCGCGACCCGCAGGCTTGCACGGACGCGGCGAGATCGTCGAGGTCACCACCGTCCATCGCGGACAGGGCTCCGCCGTGGTGGGCGATCGAGCTGGCAGCGTAGAGGAAGGGGTCGCGCTCGATGAGTTCCAGGGACCGCACGACGGCCCCATGTTCGGCGAGCGCCGTCTCGTGCCCCGAAAGGTAGCCCGCGAGGATGAACACGGAGGTGGTCGACGTGGTGGTCGCAGCCACCCGCGCCGCCTCCGGCGTGAGACACACCCGCGTCGGCGCTCCCGGCTCGATGAGCGCTGCGTAGGGCCAAACCGGCCCGGAGAGGTCGGGCTCGGCGGCTCGCGCCAGCGCGTCCGCGCCGCGGAGCAGCACCTCGGCGAAGGGGCCGTCGGGGCGGGCAGCGAGGTGCTGGCGGGCCATCCGGGCCGCAACGAAGCGGCTCGCGTCTCTACGTGAGTTGCCAGCCTGCATGATGCCAGCGATCACCATCGCGTCTGGCCAGCGTCTCGGGTCGCGCGGCTGACCGTCGACCAGAAATGCAGTGCGTGTCACGCGGAGGACCCGACGTCGCCCTGGCAGGCCGATGCGTGCGGCGCCCGCGAGGAAGACGAGGCCGACGCCGAGCGCGAAACCTGGGCTCCCACCGGGTGCGCGCCCGCTTGCCCCCTCGGATGCGAGCCAGAAAAATGGCGAGCTCATCGCTGCGAGGGGAAGGGCGAGCCAGAGCGAGTGAAATCGGCGCCAGGTTGCGGTGGGGTCGTCAGCGATCATCAGCGGTCCGAATCGGATGGATGATTGTGCATGCGGTGCGAGGCTTCGCTAGACGCCGATCGAGCGCAGGCGGATCATCGGGCCCTCGGGGAAGGGGTCGGCGTGCAGGTCGATGATGCCCTCGATCGCCCACAGCTTGTCGTCCTCGGGGTCCAGCAAGGTCTGGCGGACGCGCCAGCGGCGGTCGCCCTCGGGCTCGAGGATCGTGAACTTGGGGAAGCGGGCGCCGTGGTCGAAGCGCAGCTCGGGGTAGTCGGCGTAGTACTCGGCCATCGCCTGCTCGAGGCGAGCGGCGGTCCATGGGTCGTCGGGATCGGGCTGGATGATCGCCTCGGCGCCCTCCCAGTCGCGCAGCGCCAGCGCCCGCACCAGCGCGTGCAGCTCGGCGCGCGCGCGGGCGGTGAAGAACTTGGTGTTCTCGCCGAGGTGGAGCGGGCCGGTCTGCTCGGGGCCGGCGAGCTCGGGCGGCGGGTGCAGCATGCGCTCCCACTCTTGCAAGAGGCTGCTGTCGACCTGGGCGAACATGGCGCGGAGGAAGCCGATGATGTCGTGGACCTCGTCGGTCTTGGCGGCCTCGGGGATCGTCTGGGCGAGGACCTTGTAGGCCTGCATCAAGTAGCGCAGCAGGACGCCCTCGCTGCGCTGCAGGCTGTACTCTTTGACGTAGTCGTTGAAGGCGACGTAGCGCTCGACCATGTCGCGGACGATCGACTTGGGGCGGATGCTCTCGCGGATGACCCAGGGGTGGTGGAGGACAAACTCGTTGAAGGTGTCGTAGATGAACTCGGCGCAGGGCTTGGGGTACGAGATCTTCTCGAGCTCGGCCATGCGCTCCTCGTACTCGACGCCGCTGGCCTTGAGCTCGGCGATCTTCTCGCCCTTGAGCTTGCTCTCCTGGGCGTTGAGGATCACCGCGGGGTTCTCGAGCATGGCCTCGACCAGCGAGAGGGTGTTGAGCGCGTAGCCCTCGGAGGCGAGCTCGAGGCGCTTGCTGGCGTCGAGCAGCCACAACGAGAGGGTGTGGTTGAGCGAGAAGTCCTTCTGCAGGTCGCCGTCGACCCGCACGCCGCGGCCGCGCGACTCGGCGCGGCGCTGGTCGAGGCGGACCAGGTGGATGATGCCGGCGGTGCGCAGGGCCCGGAACAGCACGGCGGCCTCGCGGCGGTTGCGGGACTTGGCCCGCGACTCGTCGTGGGCGGCGGCGATGATGTCGACCAGGCGGCGGTAGCCGCCGCCCCAGGCGCCCTCGTTGAGCGGGGACTGGAGGAGGCTGAGGACCATGCCGTGGGTGACCTGGAAGCGCGAGCGCAGCGGCTCGGGCTCGCTGGTGATGAGCTTCTCGAAGGTGGCCTTGTCCCACGGGACGTAGCCGCGCTCGGGCGGGTTTCGTCGGACGAACTTCTTCTTCTTGCCGTCGGCGCCGGTGGACTTGGCCTCGAGGCGCTTGTTCTCGATGACGTGGGCGGGGGCCTGAGCGACCACGTAGCCCTGGGTGTCGAAGCCCTTGCGACCCGCGCGGCCGGCGATCTGCTTGAAGTCGCGGACGCTGAGGATCGCCGTGTTCTCGCCGTCGAACTTGCACAGCTTGGTGAAGAGGACGGTGCGGATCGGGATGTTGACGCCGACGCCGAGGGTGTCAGTGCCGCAGATGACGCGCAGGTGGCCCTGCTGGGCCAGCTGTTCGACCAGCAGGCGGTACTTGGGCAGCAGGCCGGCGTGGTGCAGGCCGATGCCGTTGCGAATGAAGCCGGAGATCTCCTTGCCGAAGGGGGTGTCGAAGCGAAAGCCGTGCAGGGCCGCGGCGATCGCCTGCTTCTGCTCGCGGCTGACGAGCTGCAGGCTCATCAGGTTCTGCGCCTCCTCGGCGCACTCGCGCTGGGTGAAGTTGACGATGTAGACCGGCGCGCGATCGCGGTCGAGCAGGTAGCTCAGGGTCTCGTGCAGCGGGGTCTCGCGGTACTCGAAGTCGAGGGGGACGGGACGCACGGCCGAGCGCACGACCGACACCTCGCGGCCGGTGGTCTGCTTGAGCGACTCCTCGAGCTTGCTGGTGTCGCCGAGGGTGGCCGACATCAGCATGAACACGGCGTAGGGCAGCGTGAGCAGCGGGAGCTGCCAGGCGATGCCGCGCTCGCGGTCGGAGTAGTAGTGGAACTCGTCCATGATGACGTCGTCGACGCGGGCGGCCCGACCGTCGCGCAGCGCCATGTTGGCGAGGATCTCCGCGGTGCAGCAGATGATCGGCGCGTCGTGGTTGACGCTGGCGTCGCCGGTGAGCATGCCGACGTTCTCGGCGCCGAAGTCGCGACACAGGGCGAAGAACTTCTCGCTGACGAGCGCCTTGATCGGGCAGGTGTAGAACGAGCGCCGGCCGCGGGCCATCGACGACAGGTGCATGGCGACGGCGACCAGCGACTTGCCTGAGCCGGTCGGCGTATTGAGGATCACGTGGCGACCGGCGAAAATCTCGAGGATCGCCTCCTCCTGGGCGGGGTACAGCTCGAGGCCGTTCTCGGTGACCCAGTCGAGGAAGATCTCGAGCAGCTGGTCGCTGTTGACCGAGGCTGACTTTTGGGCCAGGAGGCCGGCGGCCAGCTCGCGCAGCGGCCGGGGGGCGGGGCGTTGGTCGGACACCGCGGGAGGGTATCAGCTACTTGGGGAGGATCTCGCCGGCGACGGGGTAGTACGGACGGACGTCGACTGGGATGCCGGTGAGGCCGTCGAGGGCGCGCTGGGTGTCGGGGGAGACCTTGCCGTACTTGCTCAGGAGGGCCTCGGCCGCGGTCTTGTCGCCGTTGTGCTGGATCGTGCAGAGGTCGCGGACGAGCGCGGCGATGGCGGCCTCGATCTTGCCGAGGTCGACCTTGTACTTGCCGGTGCTGGCGTCGACGGTGGCGGCGCCGGCCTCGACGAGGCGGTTGATCTGCAGGGCGGCGCCCTTGCCGTGGGCCTCCTCGACGCCGAAGCGGACGCTGCGAAACAGGCCGGCGAAGTAGGAGACCAGCAGCTTGTCGCGCATGGCGGCCGGGAACTCGCCACGCTCGATCATGTAGAGGACGTTGTAGGCGCCCATGACGTCGGCCTTGGCCTCCTCGAGGGCGGAGTAGCTGTCGGCGAGCGCGAGGCGGACGTCGACCTGCTTGCCGGCGACGGTGGTGAAGGCGGGGCCGAGGCTGTGCGAGAGCTCGTGGAACAGGACCTCCTGAAAGAAGGCCTGGTCGTCGAGGTGGACCTGCTGGCTGGCGTCGAGGACCCGCTCGCCGATCGGGCGCATGATGACGTTGAACTTGGTGGCGATGAGGTTGCGCAGGAGGACCTTCTTGGCGCCCTTCTCGGCCCGGACCTTCTCGTCGTTGGGCAGGTTGAAGGCGATCGTCTGGACCGACTTGCGGGCGTCGCCGGCGGTGAAGACGAGGTCGACGACGCGGATCGGCGACTCGCTGCCGCGCTTGGTCTTCATGGCGTCGTCGATCGGCAGGTGCTGCTCCATGTCGGGCAGGTAGTTCTTGAAGCGGGCGAGGTCGGCGGAGGCCTTGGGGTCGCTGACGGTGACGAAGGCCTCGAAGGTGGCCTTGAGCCCGAGCAGCTCGTCCTCGTAGGTCTCGTAGGGCCCGATGGTGATCTCGACGGGGCTGTCGAGGTCCATCCAGGCCTTGTCGCTGGCGTAATAATCGTCGCTGGCGAAGGCCTCGGCGCGCGCGCTGAGGAAGGTCTTGAGGGTGGGGTTTTGGCTGAGCTCGGCGGCCTCACGCAGGAGCGCGGCGGCGGGGCCGAGCCACTGCTTGTAGGCCTCGGCGTAGGGCCGCGCGCGCAGGCCGAGCGAGTCGCGTTCGATGACGGTGGTGAGGCTCTCGAAGGCGGCGCGCTGGTCTGGGTGGTCGGCGATCCACTTCTTGAATTCGTCGACGCTCATGTCCTCGGGGTAGAAGCCGGCGCCGGCGGGGTGGGGTCCTGTGGTGGCGAAGGGCTTGTTGTGGTCCTGGCGGTCCCAGGGGCCGCGCATGATGTCGAAGTACTCGAGCTTGGCGCGGGCGAGCGGGGCGCCGTCGCGGCTGAGCTTGTCGCGCAGCGCCGGGTTGCCGGCCCACGACTGGCGGTCGAGGATCGGGTCCATCAGGCGGGCGGCGGCGATGAGCTTGTCGAGCGCGGCGCGCTCCGACTCGGGCAAACTCGAGAGGTCGGCGCTGAGCTCGACGGGCGCGAACTGCTGGATCTTGGCGAGGATCGGGGTGGCGGCTTGCTGCGCGTTCATCCGGGCCTCCTCGATGCTGCCGGGGTCGCCGTCGTCTGCAGCCATCTTGTTGGGCGCGCCGGGGACCAGGGCGGGGTCGGAGGCGCCACAGGCGGCGATGAGCGCGAGGGCGACGAGCTGGGACGCGGAGCGCGGCATGGCCGCGAGCATACCCGAGGTGCGGCGAGCGCCGCCAGGGTTCGTCAGCTGTCCTTGAGGACAGATCTGTGGGGGTCGCCGGTGAGGGCGGCGTGGAGGTAGGGGAGGGAGATGTCGAGGCGGTAGTCGGTGTTGTTGTGGTCGTCGGGGAACTCTTCGTGGTGGTGGTCGATGCCTGCGGCTTGCAGGCGGCGGACCAGAGCGCGGGCGCCGTAGTGCAGCATGTATTGGTCGCGCGAGCCGCAGTCGATGTAGAGGCCGTGGAGCAGGCGCAGGTTTTGCTGACACTGCGGATCGTCGAGCATGTGCAGGGGGTCGTGGGCGAGCCAGCGGGCCCAGGCGGCGGGGTCGAGCTCGCAGGTGTGGGGGTCGACGGGGAGGCGCACGCCGTCGGGTTCGGCGGGTTGAGGGTCGTAGCTGGCGGCCATGGCGATGATGGTGAGGGCCGTGAATTCGGGGCCGCTGATCTTCTGGCTGCTGGCGATCCGGGCGAGGAAGGTGGAGACGCTGCCGCCGTGGCGCGCGAGCACGTCGAGGGCGCGGGGGAGGTCGGGGCGGTAGACGAGGTCGAAGGCCATGTCGCCGGAGTGACAGGCGACGGCGCCCCAGATGTCGGCGTGGCGCATGCCGTGGACCAGGGCACCGTAGCCGCCGCTCGACTTGCCGTAGAGGGCGCGGCCGTCGCGGCCGGGGATGACGCGGAAGTCGGCGGCGATGCGTGGCACGAGCTCGTCGATGAGGAAGGTCGCAAAGCGGCCGGTGACGGGAGAGTCGATGTATTGGTTGCCGCCCAGGGAGGTGAAGCAGTCGGGGAACACGGCGATCACGGGGCCCATGACGCCGCTGGCGACGAGGCGATCGAGGCGTTGGGGGACGCTCTCGCCGAAGCCGGTCCAGGCGACGCGACGCAGGCCCGAGCTGGAGAAGCTGGCGAGGTCGTAGAAGACGGGGTAGTGCGCGTCGCTCGTGTGGTAGTCGGCGGGGAGGTAGACGAGGACCTGGCGGCTGGAGGGGTCGCCGAGGAGGTTGTCACGCAGGGCGGCGGAGTCGACGGTGAGGCTGACGAGTTGGCCGCGCGGCTGGGTGAACGTGTGGACAGGCATCGCGGCGAGCCTAGCCTCACGCGCGATCGGGCTCAAGCCGCGTGGGGTTTGGGCTTATGCTGCGCGCGATGCATCAGGCGAATTCCGACGTATGGAGCGGCGGGCTGACCAACGACATCTCGCGGGTGTTGCTGAGCGAGGCGCAGATCGCCGCGCGTGTCGGCGAGCTCGGGCGGCAGCTGACGGCCGACTATCTGGACAAGGACCCGCTGCTGGTGGGGATCTTGAGCGGGAGCTTCCCGTTCATCGCCGACCTGGTGCGGGCGATGAACCTGGCGCTCGAGGTCGACTTCATGGCGGTGTCGTCGTATGGCGACCGCACCTCGAGCTCGGGGGTGGTTCGCATCCTCAAGGACCTCAACAGTGCGATCGCGGGGCGGCACGTGATCATCGTCGAGGACATCGTCGACACCGGGCTGACGCTCGACTACTTGGTGCAGAACCTGCAGACGCGGCACCCGGCGTCGTTGAAGGTGTGCGCGTTGCTCGACAAGCGAGAGGCCCGCAAGCGCGAGGTGGCGGTCGAGTACATCGGCTTCCCCTGCCCCAACGAATTTGTGGTCGGGTACGGGCTCGACTACTGCGGTCGCTACCGCAACCTGCCGGCGATCGGCGTGCTCCGGCCCGAGGTCTACCGAAAGGCGGAGTAGCGTGACCAAGCTGTCGCTGGCGCTGATCGAGAAGCTGCCCAAGACCGACCTGCACGTGCACCTCGACGGGTCGATGCGGATCACGACCCTGATCGAGCTGGCGAGGGCGCAGGGGGTGCCGCTGCCGGCGGACACGCCCGAGGGGCTGAAGGCGGCGATGGGGCTCGGTCGCAACACCGGCAGCCTGGTCGAGTACCTCAAGGCTTTTGACCTGACGCTGCAGGTGCTGCAGGACGAGGAGTCGCTGTACCGGGTGGCCTACGAGCTGGCCGCCGACGCGGCGGCGGAGAACGTGCGCTACATGGAGGTCCGCTACGCGCCGATGCTGCACACGCGGCGCAAGCTGAAGCTGACCACGGTGGTGGAGACGGTGCTGCGCGGGCTGCACGACGCGCAGACGGACCACAACATCGAGAGCAGCCTGATCGTGTGCGGGATCCGGAACATCTCGCCGGAGTCGTCGCTGCGGATGGCCGAGCTGGTGGTCGCGTACAAGAACCGCGGCGTGGTCGGCTTCGACCTCGCGGGGGCCGAGTACGACCACCCGCCGAAGGACCACACGGACGCGTTCGCGCTGGTCCGGCAGAACAACATCAACGTGACGATCCACGCCGGCGAGGCGTACGGGCCGGCGTCGATCGCCCAGGCGCTGCACATGTGCGGGGCGCACCGCATCGGCCACGGTTGTCGCCTGCGCGAGGACGGCGACCTGCTGCGCTACGTGGTCGACCACCGCATCCCGCTCGAGTGTTGCCCGTCCTCGAACGTGCAGACCGGGGCCGTGACGAGCATCGCCGAGCACCCGCTGCGCCTGTACTTCAACCTCGGGGCGCGCATCACGATCAACACGGACAACCGCCTGATCACGGACACGACGGTGTCCAAGGAGCTGCACCACATCCACACGCAGCTCGACTTCGACTTCGCGGAGCTGCGGCAGGTGATCTTGAACGGGTTCAAGAGCGCGTTCTTGCCGTACCACGAGAAGCGTCGCTTCATGCGGGCGATCTCGACGGAGCTCGACGAGTTCGCCAGGCAGCTGACCGATCTGCCTGAGTAGTCCCGGGTCGCGGTTAAATGCGACCGGCCACGGCGCCTTGGGGACGCGCCGTGGCCGGCTGACTTTGGGGACAGGTGAGGGTTAGCCGTTGCTGAGGTCGGCGTCGTCGGCGTGGGTGTCGCAGCCGTCGTCGATCTCATTGGCCAGCTCGCCGACGGCCTCGTCCTGGACGCCGTGGGTCGGGTGGACCGGGTTGATGACGCCGGGGAGCGAGTCGGGGCGCTTGTGGGCGTGGGTGCGACGGATCGGTGTGCGGAGCTCGTCGAGCCCGTCGGTGTTGATGTCGGGGCGGTGGCTCGGGTTGCCGATCTCATCCACGCCGTCGACGTGGGTGTAGCGGATCGGGTTGCGGACCTCGTCGAGGGTGCCGGGGCGCTTGTGCGTGCTCATGCCCGGCTCGCGGAGGTCGCTCGGGTTGTGGCCGGGGTCGGGCTCGCCGGGGCGCACGGGGTCGCTCAGGTCCTCGAGCGCGGCCAGCTCGTCGAGCTCGGCTTCCGACATCGCGTCGATGTCCTCGACGCTGAGGCCGAGCGCCTCGACCTGACCGTCATCGCAGCCGGGCGCGAAGGCGATGGTGGCGACGAGGAGGGAGACAGAGCGGAGGGTGTTGCGGATCGAGAGCATCATGGCGGTGGTCCTTGCGAAAGGTTGCCGGCCACTTTGCGAGGGTTGTGCCGTGATGCTGTGATTTGAAATTGTAGGGAAATTTCGCCGCGCGAGGCGCCAGGGACGGCGATCGGCAACGAAGGTCGCCAGATCGACGTGGTGGCCGTGGCTAAGGGTGTGGCCAGGTTGTGATCGAGAGCTTTAGCTCTGGGGCGCTGCAGCTTCGGTGGGCTTGGCGGCGATGGGACCTTTGCGCCCGCGCAGCAGCCAGCCGAGTGCGACCGGGGCAAGGATGGTCGCGAGGGTGAGGACCAGGGCGAGGGTCGGGTTGTCGCGCAGGTTTTGGTAGTCGGCGAGGAGCTGGACGAAGCGGGGGTCCTGGCGGGCGGCGATCGCCGCGAGCGCGGCGAGGCCGAGGCCGAGGCCGAGGGTGGTGACGATGATGAGGGCGAGGGCCGTGGGGAGGCGGTGGAGGGGCTTGCTGAGGAGGCGCAGGGCGGGGACGAAGATGCTGGTGGCGGCGAGGTAGTTGGCGAAGGCCATGCCGAAGGTGAAGGTGAAGAACCACTGGGCGCGCTGGGCGGCGGGCCACGCTTCGGGCGGCGTGGGGTCGAGGGGGCCGAAGGACCAGTCGAGGGTTTGGAGGGCGACGACGGCGAGGTAGGTGAAGGCGAGGGTGAGGGCCCACTTCACCGGGCGCGACTGGATCTGCATCCACACTGGGAGGTCGGGCATTGTCTGGCCGTGGTCGAGGCGGCTCTCGAAGTAGCCGGAGATCAGGAGCAGCGGGAGCGCGGCGCACAGGGCGGCGGCGTGCACGAGCTCGGGCAGCATGGCGCGGACGACGTCGAAGCGGGTGACGATCGCGGCGGCATGGACCAGGGCGATCAGGACGAACAGCGGGGCGAGGCGGGAGGGTTGCAGGCGATCGCTGGCGGGCACGGAGGCGTGCAGGATCGCGGGGGAGCGACGCGGGGGTCAAGGGCTCGGCGGTATTGAGTCGCGGCGGGGCGCCTGCCACACTGCCGCGCATGTCCGAGAGCCCGCGAACGATCCTCCCAGATGGCTGGCCGCGGCCGCGGGGCTACAGCAACGGCGTGGCGGGGCATGGGGAGCTGCTCGCGGTGGCGGGGATGATCGGCTGGGACGCGCAGGAGCGGATCGTCAGCGACGAGTTTGTGCCGCAGTTTCGCCAGGCGCTGGCCAACGTGCGCGACGTGGTGTTGGCGGCGGGCGGGCGGCCCGAGCACATCCTGTCGCTGACGATCTACGTGACCGACAAGCGCGAGTATGTGGCGGCGCTTGAGGAGGTCGGGCGGGTGTATCGCATGCTGCTCGGGCGGCACTACCCGGCGATGGCGTTGATCGAGGTGAAGGGGCTGCTGGAGGACCGGGCGAAGGTGGAGATCCAGGCCCTGGCGGCGCTGCCGGCGAAGGACGGGGGTGCTGCGTGAGCGCGGAGCATCCGGATCTGCGTCGCCTTGAGCTGCCGCAGCCGCGCTCGTTCCGCTACGAGGAGCGCGAGCGGGTCGGTGTGATCACCTTGTCGCGGCCCGATCGATTTAATGCGCTGACCTTCGAGGTGTACCGCGAGTTGACCGACCTCTTCACGGTGGTCGAGCGGCGCAGCGTCGAGCCGACGGGGGCGCGGGCGCTGGTGCTGCAGGGCGAGGGTCGGGCGTTTTGCAGCGGCGGGGACGTCGACGACATCATCACGCGGCTGTTCGAGCGCGACACCGAGGGGCTGCTGCGCTTCACGCGGATGACGGGGGAGCTGATCCACGCGATGCGGCGCTGCCAGCTGCCGATCGTGGCCAGCGTGAAGCGGGTGGCGGCCGGCGCGGGGGCTGTGATGGCCTTGGCGGCCGATCTGCGGGTGATGGGGCAGGGCAGCTTCTTCTCGTTCCTGTTCCCGCAGGTGGGGCTGTCGGGGGCGGACATGGGGGCGAGTTGGTTGCTGCCGCGGCTGGTCGGGCTCGGGAACGCGTCGGAGATCTTGCTGCTGGGGGACCGGGTGCCGGCCGAGCGGTGCCTGCAGATCGGGCTGGCGAATCGGGTGGTGGCGGACGATCCGGACCGCGATGCGGTCGACCGCGCGGCGTTTGAGCTGGCGGCGCGGGTGGCCGCGGGGCCGCACTTCGCGGCGCGCATGACGAAGAAGATGTTGCAGCAGGAGCTCGACATGGGCTTCACCGACGCGATCGAGGCCGAGGCGCAGGCGCAGACGCTGTGCATGCAGCACCCGGACTTTCGCGAGGCCGACCAGGCGCGCCAGGCCAAGCGGGCGCCGCGTTGGCGTTGACGGGCTGGCGCTCGGGACATGTGCGAAGGGACAGGGATGAACACGATCTGTACGCCGCGTATCTTGGACCGGGCGCTGGGGACGGTGCTCGGAGATCTGGAGCGCTGGCGGGCGCTCGAGGACACGCTCGTGGCGTTCACCGCACGGGTGCGCGAGGCGCGGGTGGACGAGGGGGACGAGGCCGGGGCGACGCGGGCGTACGTGCGGATGTTGGCGGCGGCGGGGCTGCTGCGGTGGATGGTGCCGGCGGCGCAGGGCGGGGCGATGGAGCGGCTGATGTCGACGCCGATCTGCATCATCCGCCAGTGGCTGGCGCGCGAGAGCGGGGCGCTGGACAACGCGTTTGTGATGCAGGGGCTGGGGTCGAACCCGGTGACGATGGCGGGGTCGGAGGCGCTGCGTGCGGCCCTGTTGCCGCGGGTGGCCAGCGGGGCGGCGATCTGCGCGTTTGCGTTGACGGAGCCGGAGGCGGGGTCGGACATCAAGAACATGCAGACGCTGGCGATCGCCGGGGGCGACGGGGTGCGGCTGCGCGGGGGCAAGTGTTTCATCAGCAACGCGGGGGTGGCCGACAGCTACGTGGTGTTCGCCCGCGAGGCGGACAGCCCGTCGGAGCGGCCGCGCTTCGGGGCGTTCTGGCTGCCGGGGGACGCGCCCGGGTTGACGGTGCGGCCGATGAAGGTGATCGCGCCGCACCCGATCGGTGCGCTCGAGCTGGACGATGTGTTTGTGCCGGCGGGGCATCGGGTCGGGGCGTACGGCGAGGGGCTGAAGATCGCGCTGGCGAACCTCGAGGTGTTTCGCGTGACGGTCGGGGCGGCGGCGCTGGGGCTGGCGGATCGGGCGCTGAGCGAGACGGTGGCGCACCTGAAGTCGCGGGTGCAATTCGGGCAGCCGCTGGCGACGCAGCAGGGGCTGCAGTTCGCGCTGGCGGACGTGGCGACGGAGCACGTGGCGGCGCAGCTGCTGGTGTATCGGGCGGCCGGGGCGCGGGACGAGGGGCGCGGTGCGCCGGAGCTGGCGGCGATGGCAAAGATGCAGGCGACCGAGTCGGCGCAGCGGACGATCGATCGCGCGGTGCAGAGTTTTGGCGGGCGCGGGGTGACGGTCGGTGAGGTGCCCGAACGGTTGTATCGGGAGATCCGCGCGCTGCGGATCTACGAGGGGACGACCGAGGTGCAGAAGCTGGTGATCGCGCGGGCGCTGCTCGGGTGAGCGGGGGTCTCAGGGTTGGGCGGCGGCGGCGACGTCGGTGCCGATCCGTAGGGCTTCACGGGCTGGTGCGCCTCATGGTTGGGCGGCGGCGGCGATGCCGGTGCTGATCCGCAGGGCTTCACGGGTGAGCGGGGGCCTCATGGTTGGGCGGCGGCGACGTCGGTGCCGATCAGCAGGGCTTCGCGGTCGGGGGGTCTCAGGGTTGGGCGGCGGCGGCGGCGGCGGCGACGTCGGTGCCGATCAGCAGGGCTTCGCGGGCGGGGGCGCCGAGCAGGACGCGGTGCTGGCTGCGCGCGAGGAGGGCGGCGGCGTGGGTCTCGTCGACC
>JBGAUO010000030.1:0-43972 GCA_044228605.1 Nannocystis sp.
AGGCGCTCGACCAGCCAGCGCTTGGCGATGCGCATGCGCGAGAGGATGTCGTCGAGGCGGCCCAGCTGCGCGAGCAGGATCGCCGCGGTCAGCTCGCCGACGCGCAGGCCCTCGCCGATGAGCGGCACCCCGGCGCCCTCGTTGCCGCGGTGGTTGCCGTGGTCGTGGAGACGGACCGCGCGGTCGTACAGGACCGGATCGTCGGTGACCACCGCCCCGCCCTCACCCGCGGTGATGACCTTGTTGAGCTGGAAGCTGAAGATCCCGGCGGCCCCGAGCTGGCCGACCGTCTTGCCGCGGTACATCGCGCCGCAGGACTGGGCGCAGTCCTCGATGACCGGGATGCCGTACTCGGCGCCGATCGCCAGGATCGGGTCCATGTCGGCGGCGACGCCGAACAGGTGCACCACGCAGATCGCCTTCGGCTTCGGGCCTTTCCATTCGGCCAGCTTATGGCGCAGGTCGACCGGGTCGAGCGTCATGCTCGCATCGATCTCGATGAAGACCGGGGTCGCCCCGAGCGCGAGGACCACGTCGGCGGTGGCGACATAACTGAATGACGGGACCAACACCTGATCGCCAGGGCCGACGCCCACCGCATACAACGCACACTTGAGCGCCGATGTGCCTGAGTTGACGGCCAGCGCATGCCGCGAGCCAATGCGCGCGGCGAATCGACGCTCGAACTCATTGGACTTGCCGAGCACGTCCGGCCCGTAGTAGCGAAACAGGCTCTTCGAACGCAGCACCTCGAGGACAAGCTTCTCCTCCTCGCGGCCGATCAGCAGCGCCCCAGGGTAAGGCCCCGGCAGCGGGGTCTTGCGGACCGGTGGGCCGCCGTCGATCGCTAGGGGCTGGTCCACCGCGTGGGTCGAACGGGCGGCGCTGGGGGGCACGAGCTTGAGCGAGGCACTGTCTTTCATGGTGGCTTTCGGAAAAAAGAAGGGGCGGACGTCAAAGGGAAGCTGCGACGCTACGGTCGATGTGGGCGGCCAGCACATGGGCGGCCGCGAGGTCGGCGGGCGTGTCGATCTCCATGCACGACAGCCCGGTGACATCGCTGATGTGGAACGCGAGCCCGGCGGCGATCAGCTGTTCGAACGCCAGCTCGTAGTACACACGGGTCTGGCCAGCCTCGATCTGCGCGCCCAGCCGGGCCCACAACAGCTGTGCCGCCGCGGCCGTGAAGCGGGCTAGACCGACCGATTCACCGATCGCCAGCGCCACCTCGACCGTCTTGCTGACAGCGGCGACCGTGCCGTCCGGCGCCTCGATCACCTTCATCTCCTCGTCACCGAGCTCGCGCCGGCGTTCGACCGCCAGCGCCGCCTCACCGCTGGCCGCCAGCACGGTCGTCAGAACCTTGGTCTCGAACAGCAGGTCGCCGTCCAGGAGCACGAAGGCGCCCGGCACCGCCACCCGCGCGGTCCACAGCGAGTACGCGTTGTTGGTGCTCGCGTACAGCTCGTTGCGCACGAGCGTCACCTTGATCCGGTTTTGGCGCTGCGCGAGCCAGGCCGTCAACACGTCCTCGCGATAGCCGGTCACGATCACAACCTCATCGACGCCCGCCTGCTCGAGCGCCGCCAGGCTCCGATCCAGCAGCGGCCTGCCGCCAACTTCGACCAGGCACTTCGGGCGCTCATGCGTGTACGGATAGAGGCGCGTCCCCTCACCGGCGGCCAGAAGCACCGCCACAGTGGCTGTAGCTCGCAAAGCGACCCCTTCGTAGTCGGGAAGCCGAGCCGTGTCAAATGCTGGCTCAGAGTCATGGAGCCCCGTGAAGCCCCCTGCGCGCCCTTTGCGCCAGTGACACCACCCTCACGCTCAGAGCGGGACCCGCGTGATGCGATCGCGGTGCAGGTGCCCCAGGTACAGCTTGTCCCCCCGCTCGTGCACCGACGTCGCCTGCTCCACGTACGCCCCGCTCGCGTCATGCAGGCTGCGGATCACCTTGCCCTCCTCGTCGAGCTCGATGACCAGCCCGTACGGCTCCGGCTTGGGCCACAGGAAGCGCGGCAGGTTGGCCACCATCTTCTTCAGGAACGGTCGCGGCGCCAGGAAATCCCCGGCCGGGTTTCGCACCGTGAACATCCCCACCCAGAAGGTCCCGCGCCCGCTCTGGCTCACCCCGTCGGGGAAGCCCGGCAGCTCCGTCCCGAGCGGCTCGGTCGTCCCCGCCTTCGGCCCGCGCAGCCAGTGCCGTACCAGGCGAAAGCGGTACGTCTCGCTGACCACCACGAAGCTCTCGTCCTTCGCCAGCGCCACCCCGTTGGCGAAGTACAGCCCCTCCGCCAGCACCTTCGTCGCCTTGCTCACCGGGTCGTAGCGCAGCAGTCGCCCGTGCGCGCGTCCCTCGAGCAGGTCGAGCATGTGATCGCCAAAGCCGAACTTGTCGCTCGCGTCCGTGAAGTAGATGACCCCGTCGCTCGCCACCGCCACGTCATCGGTGAAGCCGAAGCGCAGCCCGTCCGCGCTGTCGGTCAGCAGCGTCACCGCGCCGTCCGGCGCCACCGACAGCAGGCCCTTCTTCGCGTCGGCGACGATCAGCGCCCCGTCCGGCGCGAAGTCCAGCCCGAGCGGGCGCCCGCCCGTGTCCGCGAAGGTCGTGATCTTCCCGTCCTCCACCCGCACGATCGTCCCCGCGTTGGTGCCCCCGTACACGCGCCCTTGTGGGTCGGTCTCGATGTCCTCGGGCCCGTCGATCTGCCCCTGCCCGATCAACTCGGCGACCGCCAGCTTCGCGTTCGGCGCCAGCGGCCCGACCATCGGTACCGGTGCAGGCGGATCCCAGGCCACCGGATCGATCGGCGCCGGCTTGATCGCCAGGTACGCCAGCGACACCACGAGCAACACGAACAACAGGAGGAGCACCCGCTTGATCATCGTCATGGTCGCGTCGCCATCATACGGCGCCCGCGCCCGCCGGGTCGATCCCCAGCTCGGCCCGCAGCTCGCCGATTGGCCGCTGCCAGTGCTCCTCGAAGCGAAACGCCAGCAGCAACCTGGCCGTGCGTCCCAGCGCCCGACCGCGCCGCACCGCCGCGCGGATCCGTCGCCACTGCCACGGCCGCCACAGCGTGTACACCACCTGCGCGAACCCCACCAACCAATCCCCGTACCGCAGGTAGCGCTGCTCCGCCGCAAACGCGTAGACCGCCGCCTCGCCCGCCAGCGACGTGTCGAAGCCGAGGATCGCGTGGAACATGTCGTGGGTCGCCACGTAGCGCACCGCGAAGGTGTTGCGCTGCACCTCCTCGGCCAGCTCGGGGCTGATCACCAGCGGTGAGATCTTGTTGGCGTCGAGGAAATCGACGTACGCCCGCCCGAAGGTCCCCGCCGGCAAGGCCCGCAGCGCCACCACGTCGACCGCCGGCATGAAGCCACGCACCGGCCCCAACTGCGCCTCGATCGCCGGCGTCGCCCGGGTCCCCAGCGCGTCCGCCTTCAACACCGCCGCGTCGCCGAACCGACCCGCCCGCGCCAGCGCCATCGCTCTCCACATCTGTCTCCACGCGACCATCACAGCCACCTAGCGGCGATAGCGGAAGATCTGCGGCTTCCCGCTCTCGACCTCGAAGATGAAGCCGAACCCGAAGTCGATAAACCCGGTCTCCGCGTCGACCAGCTGGGACGGCGGATTGTTAAACGGCGCCGCCAGGCGCACCGCCCGGATCGCCTCCTCATCGAGGAAGTCGACGTCCGAGCTCTTGTCCAGCTTGACCTTGTTGAGCGTCCCGTCCGGGTTGAGCCGGATCAACAGCCGCGTCACCCGGGTCTTGATCCCATAGCGACTCCCATCGGGATCGCGGGCCGCGTGGACCACCTCCGGATGCCAGTGCTGCGCGACCTGGTCACGCACCCGGTTGAAGAAGCTCGCGTACTTCCAGCGCCGCGAGTTCAGCTGGTTCACGTCGCCGTCCTCGACGTCCTGGATGTCGTCCATGGTGCCGTGTTCACCTGGCTCCGCCGGCGCCATCTCCGACGGGTTCCCACGCAGTCCAGGCCGCCCTGGCGGCGACATGCCGGGCAACATCGGCAGCAGCGAGCGTGGGCTTGGCACCTTGGGCAGCGCCGGGTCGCCGCGCCCCTCGTCGGCCTCGCCAGGCGCCCCCGAGCTCGGCTCTCTGGGCGGCGGCCGCGGATCGAGCAGGTTCGGCGTCGGCGGCAGGTTGTTCGCGTCCGGCGCGGTCCCTGGCACGGACGGCGCCGCGCCCGGCTTGCTGCGCCCGTTTTGCGCCTTCGTCTCGCGGTCCACCTTCTGGTCGAACTCCGCGACGTACTTCGGATCGTCGGGAATCGCCTCCTTCTTCACCCGATCCTGCTTGATCAATTTCCCGGGCGGATCGGTCTCGCGCGGCGGCTCGGCCTCCGGGTCTGGCGGCTTCTCCTCGTCGACCAGCGCCACCTGCATGAACCCGTTCTTGTCGCGCTCGGGCGGGTCGCTCCACGACAGCTGGATCAAGCGATCGCCGAGCGGCCACAGCAGCACGTGCATCACCAGCGACGCGAGCAGGGTCGCGATGAGGATGACGACCGGCGATGTCTCGTCGCGGCGAGCCATGAGGAGGGCGAGAAAGTATAGCGGGGTCGGGCTTGGCCGGTATACCCTCCCGCGGCATGCCCGCCACCGCCCGCACGCTCGCGCCTGGCGCCGAGGCCCGTCTCGGCCGCGAGGTCCCCGTCCTCGACCTCGGCTTCGTCCAGCCGATCGACTACATGGGCACTGATGAGGACATCGTCCAAGCCGCGCGTGTCAGCTACGGCCCCAGCACCCGCAAGCTCCACGACGACCGCGGCCTCCTGCGCTATCTGATGCGCCACCGGCACACCACGCCCTTCGAGATGTGCGAGGTCAAGTTCCGCTGCAAGATGCCGATCTTCGTCGCGCGCCAGTGGATCCGCCACCGCACCGCCAACGTCAACGAGATGTCGCTGCGCTACAGCGAGGCCCCCGACGAGTTCTACGTCCCAGCGCTCGAGGCCGTCACCCTCCAGTCGACCACCAACAAGCAGGGCCGTGACGGCGAGACCGAGCTCCCCCCCGAGCAGCGCGAGCAGGTCCGCGAGCTGATGCGCGCCCACAACGAGCTCGCCTACGCCGACTACCAGCGCCTCGCGGGCGACCTCGGCATCGCCCGCGAGCTCGCCCGCACCGTCCTCCCGGTCTCCCTCTACACCCAGTGGATCTGGAAGATCGACCTCCACAACCTCCTCCACTTCCTCGACCTCCGCCTCGATCCCCACGCCCAGATCGAGATCCGCGTGTTCGCCGAGGCCATGGCCGAGTTTGTCCAGGCCTGGGTCCCGCACGCCTGGGAGGCCTTTGTCGACTACCGCCGCGAGGCCGTCCCCCTCACCCGCCTCGAGGCCCGCGCCCTCGGCCGCATGCTCGCCGGCGCCGGTGAACCTGCCGCCGCCGAGTCGGCCGGCCTCAAGGGCCGCGAGCTCGCCGAGTTCCAGCACAAGCTCGCCCGCATGCGCGCGCTCGCCGAGTGAGCCCTGGGCCCGCCATGATCCCCACCGCGCCGCTGCAGCTCGCCTGCCCGCGCTGCCACAGCCCCCAGATCGCCTACTCCTGCGAGCCGCGCTGCTGCTTCAACCACGTCTGCGCCGCCTGCCGCTGCACCTTCCAGACCGCGACCGAATTCCTCGGCAGCAAACTCCAGGGCCTCGCCCCGCCCGATCCCCCGCCAGACAGCAGCGACCCCACCGCCCAGTGCAGCGAGTGCCGCTCGATCGCCGTGCACCGCCTGGCCGACGGCCGCGTCGCCTGCACCCGCTGCGGCGCCCTGCTCGAGCTGCGCTACGAGGACATCGACTGACGGTCCGTGCTCTCGAAGATCCGGTCCGCCGAACCCTCGATAAACCCGTCGAAGAGCGACCCGTCCGCCGCGCGATGACGGTGGGCAAATTCATAATAACAGCCGGGCACCGCGTGCCGTCCGTCGCGAAAGTCCAGCTCGATGAGGTCCGCCAGCGTCGAGCTCTGCTCGAGTCCCTGCCCCGCCGACCCCTTGATCACGCCCCCCGCAGCGTTCAGCACAAAGCCTCGCCCCACCAGCCACGCGTTCAACTCCGCCAGCCCAGCAAACCCCCGCAGCGCGTTCACCAGCACCGTGAAGTGGTTGGCCCGCAGCCCGTGCGCCGCCACCCACGCCGCGTACTCACTCTCCGCGCGCAGCGCCTCGACCTCCGCGTAGCTCACCGTCCACGGCCGCCCGATCGCCAGCACCGGCGGCGTCTGCCCCACCATCCGCGCCACCGCCTCGCGCAGCCCCAGCGAACACTCGCTCACCCGCAGCTCACTGATGAAGATCTTGGGCCGCCCCGGCTCCGGGTGCGCCAGGTGCCGCGCATCCAGCTTCTTCTCCGCGAAGCGATACTCCCCCGCGAAGCGCCACCCCGCCCGCACAAACGGCCCCGCCAATTCCTCGATCCCCAGGCGCGTCCCCGCGAAGCCGCGCAGCGCCACGTGGTCGTTGACCACCACCTCACCGGCCTCCGCCAGCGCCGCGTGGATCGCCCGCGCCTGCGGCGTGCGCTCCGCGTAGTCCTGCCACAACGCCGCGAGCAGCTCCATCGCCGCGAGCATCGCCAAAACCTCGCCCCCTGACAACCCGCGTCGCTTGCACCGCAAGCCCCCCCGGCGCATCGTCGCCGCCGTCATGGACCTGCGCAGCTTCAAGCTCCACCGCCCCGACCGCCACGTCCGCGCCGTCCTCGCCGACCACCGCGGTGAACACCCGCACGACCTCCACGACGAGGCCTACGAGCGTGTCCTCGCCAGCGCCGGCCCCCTGCTCACCCACCTCCAGCAGCGCATCGGCGCCGAGCCCCGCGCCCTCTCGGTCGACGGCCAGGCCCGCGTCCTCCGCCTCACCACCGCCGCCACGCCCCCGCAGCCGCAAGTCCTCCCCTTCTCTGACCTTTTGGACATGTCCCCCGAGCTCGCCGCCCTCGCCCGCGCGATCGTCCGCGAGCTCCACACCCGCAGCGCCGACCTCCCCGGCCTCACCCCCTCCGACCCGGCCTTCTGGGACCACCTCTACCGCGACGACAGCGGCGGATGGGAGCTCGGCCGCCCGACCCCGCCGCTCGCCCAGCGCCTCGCCGCCGATCCACCGGTCGGCCGACGTGCGCTCGTCGTCGGCTGCGGCCGCGGCCACGAGGCCCGCCTGCTCGCCGAGCTCGGCGCCCACGTCACTGCCGTCGACCTCGCTCCCGCCGCCATCGAAAGCGCCCGCGCGGCCACCCCGGCCCACCTCACGATCGACTACCGCGTCGCCGACCTCTTCGACCTGCCGCGCCTCCCCGACCGCTTCGACTTCATCCTCGAGCACTGCTGCTACTGCGCGATCGAACCCCGTCGGCGCCCCGAGTACATCGACGCCGTCGCCGATCTACTGCACCCCGGCGGCCACCTGCTCGGCCTCTTTTACGCCCACGGTCGCCCCGGCGGCCCGCCCTTCACCGTCAGCGCCGAGCAGCTGCGCGACACCTTCTCCCGCCGCTTCACGCTCGACGACCTCAGCATCGCCGACAACTCCGTCTTGCTCCGCCTCGGCGAGGAGCTCCTCGCCCACTTCACGCGCAATTGACGGCCGACGCCGCGCGATCCCGCTCTGCCACGCAAGCTCGCGCCACAGCCAGCCAGGAGTGTGCCCCCACACGCCTCCCCACGGCCCCCCACCAGTCCCGGCGTTGCACGCGCAACGAGCCCGCTGGTATACGACCCGCGGACCTCATAGGGGGAAGTTTCGTATGTCACGCCGCAACAAGATCACGATCGTGGGGGCCGGCAACGTCGGGGCGACCGCCGCCCACTGGGCCGCCCAGAAACACCTCGGGGACGTCGTCCTCGTCGACATCGTCCCGGGCTTTCCGCAGGGCAAGGCCTTGGACCTCGCCGAGTCGGCGCCGGTCATGGGCTTCGACCTCAAGCTCGTCGGCACCAACGGCTACGATGAGACCGCCGACTCCGACGTCGTCGTCATCACCGCCGGCGTCCCGCGCAAGAAGGACCCCGTCACCGGCAAGTTCACCTCGCGCGACGAGCTCGTCGAGATCAACCGCAAGATCGTCGGCGGCGTCACCCGCGAGATCGCCAGCCGCTCCCCGAACGCCGTGCTCATCTGCGTCAGCAACCCGCTCGATGCCATGTGCCACGTGATGTACGAGGAGTCGAAGTTCCCCAAGGAGCGCGTCGTCGGCATGGCCGGCGTCCTCGACACCGCCCGCTACAAGACCTTCATCGCCGAGGCGCTCGGCGTCAGCGTCGACGACATCCACGGCATGGTCCTCGGCGGCCACGGCGACACCATGGTCCCGCTGCCGACCCACACCTCGATCGGCGGCATTCCGCTCACCGAGCTGCTCCCGCAGGACAAGATCGACGCCATCATCACGCGCACCCGCAACGGCGGCGGCGAGATCGTCGGCCTGCTCGGTTACTCCGGCTACTACGCCCCCGCCGCGTCCACCATCGCCATGGTCGAGTCGATCGTCCGCGACCGCAAGCGCGTGCTCCCCTGCGCGGCCCTGCTGAGCGGCGAGTACGGCTACAACGACCTCTTCCTCGGCGTCCCCTGCGTCCTCGGCAAGGGCGGCGTCGAGAAGATCATCGAGATGAAGCTCGGCGACAAGGAGAAGGCCATGCTCGAGGTCTCGGCCAAGGCCGTCCGCGAGGTCGTGGCGATCCTCCCCTACGGTAAGAAGGATCAGGCCGCCACATGAAGATCCACGAGTACCAGGGCAAGGAGCTCTTCCGGAAGTACGGCATCGCGGTGCCGCTCGGCATCGCGGCGAGGACCCCGGACGAGGCCAAGGCGGCGGCGGAGAAGCTCGCCGAGCAGACCGGCCAGTCCCTGGTGGTGGTGAAGTCGCAGATCCACGCCGGCGGCCGCGGCAAGGGCCGCTTCATCGAGCACCCCGAGCTCGGCGGCGTCAAGGTCGTGAAGTCGGCCGACGCCGCCTACGAGGTCGCCGAGAAGATGCTCGGCAGCACCCTGGTCACCATCCAGACCGGCCCCGAGGGCAAGAAGGTCCACCGCCTGCTGGTCGAGCAGGGCATGGACATCGCCCGCGAGCTCTACCTCGGCATCACCCTCGACCGCGTCACCGGCCGCACCACCATCATGGCCTCCACCGAGGGCGGCATGGACATCGAGGAGGTCGCCGCCCACACGCCGGAGAAGATCCTCCGCGAGGGCATCGACCCCGCCGTCGGCCTGCAGCCCTTCCAGGCCCGCAAGCTGGCGTACGCTCTCGGCCTCCAGGACCCCGTCGCCGGCCGCGCGGTCAAGTTCCTGCTCGCCCTCGCCGCCGCCTACGACAAGCTCGACTGCTCCCTGCTCGAGGTCAACCCGCTCGTCATCACCGGCGCCGGCGAGGTCATCGCCCTCGACGCCAAGGTCACCTTCGACGACAACGCGATGTACCGTCACCGCGACCTCGAGGAGCTGCGCGACCCGAACGAGGAGGATCCCTCCGAGCTCGAGGCCAAGGCGTGGGACCTCAGCTACGTCAAGCTCGACGGCGAGATCGGCTGCATGGTCAACGGCGCCGGCCTGGCGATGGCCACCATGGACATCATCCAGTACGTCGGCTCCCACCCGGCCAACTTCCTCGACGTCGGCGGCGGCGCCACGGCCGAACGGGTCACCGCGGCCTTCAAGATCATCACCCGCGATCCCAGCGTGAAGGGGATCCTCGTCAACATCTTCGGCGGCATCATGAAGTGCGACACGATCGCCACCGGCGTCATCGCGGCGGTCAAGGAGGTCGGCCTCTCCGTCCCCCTCGTCGTCCGCCTCGAGGGCACCAACGTCGAGCTCGGCAAGAAGATGCTCGACGAAAGCGGCCTCAACCTCGTCACCGCCAGCAATCTGCGGGACGCTGCTACCAAGATCGTCGGTCTCGTCGGGCAGGTGAAGTCATGAGCGTCCTCGTCGACAAGAACACGCGCCTCATCGTCCAGGGCATCACCGGCAAGGTCGGTGCCTTCCACGCCGAGAACTCGCTCAAGTACGGCACCCAGGTCGTCGGCGGCGTCACCCCCGGCAAGGGCGGCGAGAAGGTCCTCGGCGTCCCCGTGTTCGACACCGTCAGCGACGCCGTCAAACACACCGGCGCCACCGCCTCCGTCATCTTCGTCCCGCCGCCCTTCGCGGCCGACGCGATCATGGAAGCCGCCGACGCCGATGTCCCGCTGATCGTCTGCATCACCGAGGGCATCCCGATCAACGACATGATCCGCGCCAAGCGCTACCTGCAGGGTCGCACGTCGCGGCTGCTCGGGCCCAACTGCCCCGGCATCATCACCCCGAACCAGTGCCGCATCGGCATCATGCCCGGCTACATCCATACGCCCGGCAAGATCGGCGTGGTCTCCCGCTCTGGCACCCTCACCTACGAGGCCGTGCACCAGCTGACCACCCTCGGCCTCGGCCAGTCCACCGCCATCGGCATCGGCGGCGACCCGGTCAACGGCACCAACTTCGTCGACTGCCTCACCCTCTTCAACGATGACCCCGAGACCGAGGGCATCATCATGATCGGTGAGATCGGCGGCTCGGCCGAGGAAGACGGCGCGGCCTTCATCCAGGCCCACGTGAAGAAGCCCGTCGTCGGCTTCATCGCCGGTGTCACCGCCCCCCCGGGCAAACGCATGGGCCACGCTGGCGCCATCATCTCGGGCGGCAAGGGCACCGCCGAGGCCAAGCTCGCGGCCCTCCGCGCCGCCGGCGTCACCATCGCCGAGACCCCCTCGGACCTCGGCTCGACCATGGCGCGTGTCCTCGGCCACAAGCCCAGGGCCTGACCGCGACTACTTCCCCTGCCTGCTGCAGGGGCTCAGCGGCCACAGACACCACGTCTGCTGGCCGTTTTGTCGTCTCCAGAAACGCATCGCAACCTGAACCTCCAGTAATTTTGATCACGGAATAAACACGACCAGTGAAACAACGTAAGCGGCCACTCCAATCGTGGAACACCGCTTGCCTCACCCCTGGGGCCCCTGACGGCGCCATCTGATGCACTTGCAATCTTCGTATCCCGCGCCTACCGTCCCGAACATGCGGAGACTAGGACTGTTGCTGGCGATCACCGCCTGCGCGCCGAGCAGCGGCACTTCGACCACCGAGGTCGACCTCGACACGATGTCGACCACCGAGGTCGGCAGCACCAATCCTCCTGTCCAAACCGTCACCGGCGAGATGACCGACCCGAGCAGCTCGGGGGGCTCAGACCCCACATCCGGCACCGAAGCTGACACGACCACGAGCACGACCACCCCGGATACCAGCAGCTCCGGAGATACGACGAGCACCAGCACCGTCATGCAAGTCTGCGGCAACGGCATCGTCGAGGGCGACGAGGCCTGCGACGACGCCAACGACATCCAGACCGACGGCTGCACCACCGAGTGCCGCATCCCCGGCTGCGGCGACGCCGTCATCCAACCCGGCGAGACCTGCGACGACGGCAACAAGTCCGACACCGACGACTGCCTCAACACCTGCGTACCCGCAGCCTGCGGCGACGGCGTCGTCCACGACGGCGTCGAAGAGTGCGACGACGCCAACGCCATCAACACCGACAATTGCACGGCCAAGTGCAAGCTCCCGATCTGCGGCGACGGCTATCTCTGGGCCGGCAAAGAGGTCTGCGACGACGGCTTTAACGAGGGGGATTACAACGGCTGCGCGCCCGGCTGCAAGGCCCCCGCCGCCGAGCGCTGCGGCGACGGCAAGGTCCAGGATGCCTACGAGCACTGCGACGGCAGCAGCGGCCTGGTCGGCGTCAGCTGTGCCGATGACTGCCTCTTCGATTTCTCCGCGGTTCCCCAGATGTCCTGCGCCATGACTTGCAGCTGGGCCGGCCCGGCCGGCTGCGACCAGGCGGACGCCGATGTCTTCTGCAAGCTGCGCACCGGCAACCCGCAGTCCAAGGCCACGTCCTTCAAGACCGCCGCGCCTACTGACAAAGGCGGTTTCCCCTGCTCCGACCCGAAAGTCGTCCTCGACGATCCCGATCCTCGCAAGCTCCTCGGTTTGCTGGCCGAATTTGGCGTCAACAAGCCCGTGTACTACCAGGAGACCAAGATCGCCAGCACGCACGGCGTCGCGCCCGTGCTGGTGGCCTCCATGCTCGTGTGTAGCCCGTAACCACGGCCCTAGAGGCGCGTGGGCGGACCCCCATCGTGGGCCGCATGCGTTAGACTCGCGGCCAACAACCCATGTGGCCACGCTTCGAACAAGTCACGAGCCGCGACGTACTCGAGCGCCTGGGACACCTCGACCTGCCGTTCGACGAGTACGGCATGGATCCCTTCGGCGTCTCGCGGCAACACATCGGCATCTTCATGACGATGCTGGAGGTGTTCTACAAACACTACTTCCGCATCCGCTGCTTCGGCCTCGAGAACATCCCGAAGACCGGCTCCGGCATGCTCGTCAGCAACCACTCCGGCGGCATCCCGGCCGACGGCGGCATGATCCTCGCCTCGCTGTTCTTCTCGCTCGACCCACCCCGCGCCGTGCACGGCATGGTCGAGAAGTTCGCCCAGGAGTGGCCCTTCGTCAGCACCTGGTTTAACCGCGTCGGCCAGCTCCCTGGCCTCCCCGAGCACGCCATCCGCCTGCTCAACGACGGCCGCCTCCTCATGGTCTTCCCCGAGGGCGCCCGCGGCCTCGGCAAGCTCTACAAGGACCGTTACCACCTCAGCCACTTCGGCACCGGCTTCATGCGCATCGCCCTCCAGACCGGCACGCCCGTCATCCCGCTCGCCTTCATCGGCGGCGAGGAGGCCATGCCCACCATGTTCCACGCCAAGCGCCTCGCTCGTCTCGTCGGCGCGCCGTACTGGCCCGTCCCGCCCTACCTCCTGCCCTTCCCGCTCCCGCTCGGCTGCGAGATCCACTACGGGAAGCCCATGCACTTCGAGGGCACGGGCGACGAGCCCGACGAGGTCGTCGAGGGCTACGTCGAGCAGGTCAAGAGCGTCATCAACCTGCTGGTCACCCGGGGACGAACCATCCATGAGCAGCGCCGCAGCGGCGGCAACCTCTCGGAGCCCACCCCATGAAGGTCCTCATCACCGGCATCAACGGCAACCACGCCCGCATGGTCGCGCTGCGCCTGCTCGCCCAGGGCCACGAGATCTTCGGCATCGACCGCCGCCCCTGGCCCGACGCCCCGCCCAACATCCACGTCTTCCAGACCGACGTCCGCAAGCGCCCCGCCGCCGACGTATTTCGCCAGCACCGCCCCGACGTCGTCATCCACATGGCGACGATCACCCACTTCTCGGCCCGCGCCGAGGAGCGCCTGCGGATCAACCTCCACGGCACCCGCCTGGTGTTCGACTACTGCCACGAGTACGGCGTCAAGCAGGTCGTCTTCGTCGGCCGCCACACGATCTACGGCGCAGCTCCCGACGCCCCGCTCTACCGCACCGAGGACGAGCCCCCGCTCGCCGTCTCCACCTTCCCGGAGCTCGCCGACCTCGTCGCCGCCGACCTCTACGCCGGCTCGGCGTTGTGGCGCTGGCCCGAGCTCAAGACCGCCGTCTTGCGCCTCGTTTACCTGCTCGGCCCAGCCCGCCGCGGCACGCTCGCCAACCTGCTCGACGGCAAACGCGTGCCGATGATCCTCGGCTTCGATCCCCTCTATCACTTCATGCACGACGAGGACGCCGTCGAGGCGATCATCCGCACCATCGACCATCAGCTGAGCGGCGTGTTCAACGTCGCCGGCCCGCCCCCTGTCCCGCTCTCCGTGCTCGCACGCGGCACCGGCAGGCAAGCCATCCCGATCCCCGAGTTCATGTTCCGCCACACCGTCGGCCGCTTCGGCCTCGCCTACCTCCCACCCGGCGCCGCCCTCCACATCAAGCACCCGATCGTCGTCGATGCCTCGGCCTTCCGCGCGGCCACCGGCTTCGAACACCAATACGACGCCCACGAGATCATGCGCGGCTTTCGCGACGGTTAGCTCCCGCGATACGGATCTGGATCGTAGCGCAGCAGCGCCAGCTCAAAGGCCTCGAGGTGCTCAGCCAGCAGCTCCATCCGCCGCCGCCGCTGGACCGCATTGGGCGCAGTCTTTGGCGCCGCCTCTGCCACCAGCGCCTCGCCAAGCAACACGCTCACCACGTCGTGGTGCGACCCCCCCAACCGCGCGATCACCTCCGCCTCGAGCGGCCCGAGCTCCCGCACCGACGAGACCCACGCCCACGCCAGATCCTCGATCGCCGGATCGTCGGGCGCCGCCGCCTCGAGCGCGAACCGCAACACCCGCGTCTCCTGGGCCAGCAGCGCCAGCCGCGGCGGCAGGTGGCCGGTCGCCAGCGCCACATCGTCTCCAGCCTGCAACTGCTGCTCCAGCAGCCAGCCGGGCCTTGTCAGCACCTGGGTGAACAGCCCCAGACAAGACACGCTGAACACCACCACGAAGAACCCGAACAAGATCCAGCTAAACCCCACCAGCGCCGAGATGGTCGCCGCAGCCACCCACGCGAGCACCTGCCACAGCAACACGAGCCGGGCCCAGCGCCCCCACTGCACCCTGCGAGCCGCGAGCGCAGCGAGCCCCCGGGCATGGCGTGCCGTGCGCGTTTTGGCACGAACAGCAACTCCAGCGCCAGCCCGCGGGTCCGCATCCCCTCGCATCCTCCGCACTCTACCCCAGCGTACGCGCCCTCCCGACCCGCATCGGCACCCGCATCATCGCCCGCTTTGTGCTTCACCCCCGCACGACTCGGTTTAGAATGCAGCCACTCGCGCCGGTCTACCGCTGCGCACCCCCTCCCAGGCACAGGAATCCCATGAACCAACGCTCGCCCGCCTCCGCTCCTCGTCGCCGCCTCCCCCGCTTCTCCCGCGGTCTGTGCCTCGCCGCGAGCCTGGGCGCTGCGACGGTCGCCACCGCGATGACCAGCCAGGAGGCCGCAGCCGCCCCCCGCGTCCTGCGTGAAGGCACCCGCCCGATGGCCTTCCTCCTCGGCCTCGGCCCCTCCTGGGGCGTCGGCGGCAGCCGCTGGTACTACGGCAACGGCAACCCCTACGGCTGCGGCGATGGCTTCTGCAACGGCTGGGGCGGACGCTACGGCGGAAGCTTCAAGATCACGCAAGAGTTCATGGGCCACTTCTCGGGCAACGCCTCTGGGGCCGCCCTCGGCGTGATCGTCAACCAGACCTTCACCGGCCCCTACGTCGGCTTCAACATCGCCCCCAAGTTCACCTACGACATCCGCGTCAAGCAGGGCCTGGGCCTCTACATCTCGCCCAGCGTCTCGCTCGGCTACGGCCTGCAGCATTACCGCTACGCCTACTACAACGGCTACTACAACGGCGCGAACTTCCACGCCGCCAACCTTCAGTTCGGCGTCGCGGTCAAGCTGATCCTCGACGACCGCTGGCTGGTCTTCGCCCAGGTCCCCAACTTCGACTTCCTGATCGGACCCGGCAACTACTACTTTGACAACCGCGGGTGCGCCCCGGGCTACAATTGTGGCACCTACTTCACCGCCCGCCTCGACTTCGTCCTCGGCGGCGGCGTCACCTTCTAGACGACGCCAACGCTCGCTCACCCGCACGGGCACGCCACTCCGCGTGCCCGTGCCGCGTTAACCAAGCCGTGTTAGCGTCCCCGCGTGCATCTCCCCGCGCACGCCCTGCCAGTGGCCGTCGTCGGCGCCGGCTACCTCGGCCGCCCCCTCGCGCTCGCCCTCCCGCGCCCTGTGATCGCCGTGTCCCGCAGCGGCCGCCCGGATACATGGCCCTCAGGACATGTCCCTCAGGACATCAAACTCCACGCCCTCGACCTCGTCCACGCGGACCCCGCGACGATCGCCGACGCCCTCGCCCCCGCCCGCAGCCTCGTGATCTGCATCGCGGCTGGCCGCACCCAAGATCGCCGCACCGTCTATCTCGAGGGTACCCGACGCCTGCTCGACGCGTGTGCCGGCCTCCCGCTCGCTCGTGTCATCTACACGTCCTCCACGTCCGCCCTCCCCGACCGCGATGGTTGGATCGACGACGACGAGCCCCCCCCCCCCCACGCCCCCCCCGGCCAGATCCAGCGGGACGCCGAGGACCTGGTGCGCGCCCGCTGCGAGCAAGCTGGTTGGCCCTGGCTGATCCTGCGCCTCGCTGGCCTCTACGGCCCCGACCGCGAGCTGTTCCGCCTTTACCGCGACGACCCAGGCGGACAACAACCCGGCGACGGCATGCAGGCGACAAACCTCATCCACCGCGACGACGCGCTCGCCGCTTGCCTCGCCTCCCTCGCCCTGCCCCCGCACCACAGCGCCATCGTCAACATCTGTGACGACGACCACCGCCCGCGCCGCACCATGTTCGCCGCCCTCGCACTCGCCGCCGGCCGCCCCGAGCCCCGCTGGCAGGACCCCGCCGGCCCCCTGCGCGGCAAGCAAGTCCGCAACGACCGGATGAAGCAGCTGCTCGGCCTCCACCTCCAACACCCGCAGCACGCCCTCGTGACATCGCCATGACATATCCCTAAGGACATGTCCCTTGATTCATGTCCGAAACCATCCTGCACCTGGCGCAGGATCCGCGCCGCGGGCGCGGACCCGCCCAGCCTGCGACACCGCCGAGAAATTCGGGCCTGGCCTTGCTCAGCGCCGCCGCGTGCTTAAACCCGAAGCCACCGCCATGAACCTCCCCGTCGCATCCGCCGTCACCCACGTCTTGCCGATGCCGACCGACGGCACCATCGCGCCGCACATCGATCTCGGCGAGCTCCAGGCCGAGTTAGAGGGTGTCGCCACCGAAGCCCTCCATGCCCGGCGCGCCGGCCTCTCCCTGCTCGAGGCCGTCTGGGACCCCCGCTACCCCGGCCTGCGTGAGTTCCACCAGGGCATCCGCGACGCCCTCTTCGTCGAGATCCCGCAAGAGTTTGAGCCCTGGGCCCGCTCCGCCACCAGCACCCGCGGCGACGCCAGCTTCGAAGGCATGCAGCGCACCCTCTTCACCTTCGCACGCGCCCACGGTGACGACGACCTCTCAGCCCTCCAGGCCGCGCTCGCCGAGCTCCTCGTGTTCGAGGCCGTACGCCTGCGCCTCCTCGTCACCGCCCTGGGCAGCGATGAGTTCGAGGTCCTCGGCGGCGAGGAATCCGACGTGGATGCGATCGCCTGGGCCGAGGTCCGTGCCCTCCTCCACCGCGACGAACTCAGCGACCCCGAGGTCCGTCCGCTGACCGTCATCCTCGCAGCGGCCAATGTCGCCCTCGCACGCGACGCCGCCGAACGAGCCCACGAGCTGCGCTCCAGCGGCGATGACTTCCGCGAGGAGTTGCGCATGCGCGCCCGCCTTCGCGCCGCCCTTCGTGAGCTCCGCCTCCCCGAAGCCGTCCTCCTCGAGAACGCCCTCTCGGCGCTCCTCGGCGGCGACCGTCGCGAGCTCGTCGACCTCCAAGCCGAGCGCCCCGTTGCCCTCGACGGGATGACCCGCCAGGCCATGGACCAACGGGTCTCCCGCGGTCGCCGCAGCCTCGCCCATCCACGTGCTGGCTGGCCCCGCCGTCGCCGCCCCGCCCTGTTTGACCTCCTGCGTGACCCCTCGGCCTGACCGCGGTCGTAGCTCATACCGTCTCACCGCGCCGTTTGAACCACCGGCGCCGCCCGGGTATGCTGCGCCGCCCGCATGACCGAAGCACCGAAAGCCGACCGAGGCCCCTCCCGCGGCGCTCGCATCGCCCTCGCCCTTGGCGTCCTCATCCCCGCCCTGGCCCTCGACCTGTGGACCAAGGCATGGGCCTGGGAGCACCTGCGCACCCAGCCCGGCCGTGAGATCATCAAGGACTTCTTCTACCTCGACTTCGCCTTCAACACCGGCTCTGCCTTTGGCTTCCTACGTGACGCCGGCTGGTCGCGACTGTTCTTCATCGCCATCACCATCGCTGCCCTGGTCTACATGGCCCGGCTCGCCATGACCCTGGCCACCCACGCAGGCTCTGGCTTCGTCGCCATCGGCCTCATCGCCTCCGGCGCCCTCGGAAATCTCCACGACCGCTTCGTCCGCGTGTTCATGGATCAGTACGGCGTCGTCGACTTCATCGTTGTCTACTACTGGCCTGGCAAGCGCTGGCCCGCCTTCAACATCGCCGACGCAGCCCTCGTCGCCGGCGTCCTGCTGTTCATGATCTACCTCCGCCGCCATGGCGATCCCGCGACCCCTCCAAAACCGGTCGCCGCCTGAGTCAGGTCGTTTCTCACAACTCATGAACCGCCCCACGCACAGCGCGTGGGCTACCATCGACTCGCATGAGCGATCCGTCCGCGCCTGCCCCCGACCTCGACACGGCCTCCCCCCCCGCGCCCGATCCAGGCCGGCGGCGAGCGGTGATCGCCACCGGCATCGCGGCCCTGGCATTCCTCGTCCTCGACCTCGGCACCAAGAGCTGGGCCTGGAACACCCTGCGTGAGGCTCCCCGGGTGCCCGTCATCAAGCGATGGTTCTACTTCGACTTCAGCTTCAACACCGGCTCCGCCTTCGGCTTCCTGCGCGGCCACGACTTCTCGCGTCCCCTCTTCATCGTCATCACGCTCGCCACCGTCGTCTACATGGCGATGTTGGTCCGTAAGCTCCCCACACAACGCCTCTACGGATTTGTCGCCATCGGCTGCATCATCGGCGGCGCGCTCGGCAACCTCCACGACCGCCTGCTCCGCCAGATGCTCCTCAACGGAGAGCTCAAACACGGGGTCGTAGACTTCATCCAGGTCTACTACGCCCAGGGCAGCCCCGCCTGGCCCAACTTCAACATCGCCGACGTCGCCCTCGTCATCGGCGTGCTCCTGCTGATCCCCTTCCTGATCTTCCACGCCGAGCCAATGCCTACAGCACGCAGCGCCTGAGGTCTCAGCAGCCCCGGTCGAAGGCCCGCACCTTCGCCCAGGTCTCCAGCCGCTCCGCCTCGGGATCACTGTCTATCACGATGCCCCCGCCGCTCTGTAACGTCAGCCCGGTCTCGTCGAGCTCTCCGGTCCGAATCGGGATGCTACAGCGCAGCCCTCCCGGCATCAGCGCCACGATGGCACCGCAATAGAGCCCGCGCTGCCGCTGCTCGAGCTCGTCGATGATCTGGACCGTACGCCGCTTTGGCGCCCCCGTGATGCTCCCGCCCGGGAACACCGCCGCCAGCAGATCGGTCAAGCCCCACCCAGACCGCAACGTACAGCGCACCTCTGACACGAGATGGTGCACGGTCGGCAACGACACCAGCTTCGGTCGTCGCGGCGCTTCCACCGTGCCCGCCACCGCAATTCTCCCAAGGTCACTGCGAACGAGATCGACGATCATCACATGCTCCGCCAGGTCCTTCTCGCTGGCCAGAAGCTCCGCCGCCGCCGCCGCATCGGTCTGCGGATCACCGCCGCGAGCCCGCGTCCCCTTGATCGGCCACGACCGTGCCAGATCACCACCCCCGACCCCGGCCCCGAGCTCCACCGACACCAGAGTCTCCGGCGAATTCGACACAACCCACAGCGGCGGCCCCTGCCCCTCCCCGCCCGCCAGAAGGGCCCCCATCGTCGCCGGCGTCGCCCCCCGCAGTGCCGCGTACACAGCGGCCGCCCGGGTCGCCAGCGGCCGTCCGCGCCACTCGTCACGCCACGGCGCCGCAAACGCCTGGCTCAAGTTCACCTGGTAGGTATCACCCGCCGAGATGAACGCCCGCACCGCGTCGACCTTCGCGCGGTACTCCGTGGCACTCCACCGCGCCGATAACTGACCCAAAGGCCACGTCCCCGGAGACATGTCCCTCCGGACAGGCACCTCCGCGAGGCGCTGCAGCAGGCGCGCACCTGCCTGTGCGTCCCCATGTAGCCGCGCCGTCGTCCCCAACTCGAGCGCCGCTCGGTAGCGCCGCAAGCAGAGGCCTGGCAGGCGCCCCACCCGTGGTGCGCGCCCCAGCAACAGGTCCGCCCCGAGGTCGTAGCCGATGTGTCCGATCCACACGAATTGCGGCTCAGCGCGCCACAGCGCCTCGATCGCCGCGAGCGACCGCAGGCTGTCCGCCGCCACCGCGAGGTCGGCCTCGATCCCAAGCCACCCGCGCTCGTCGCCACCGTCGAGCCACCCGAAGGCCCCGCCACGGTCGGCCGCTGCCAGCCCGATGACCCGCGCGCAGAGCTCTGGCCCGCGCCACGCCATCATTCGCCCTGCTTGAGCTTTGCCAGGGCCCCGCGGAAGTGAAACGTATACTCGACAGCGCTCAGCACCGACAGGAACACCGACAGCGACAACATGATCAACCCCATCCGGTGGAAGTCGATCATCTCGTCGAAGCCCGGCATGCGGTAGCGATAGTGGACCAGCAGGAAGCAGATCCCGACCATCTGGAACGCGGTCTTGGCCTTGCCGCCCGCACTCGCGGCGATGACCATCCCCTCCGACGAAGCCAGCGATCGCAGGCCGTTGATGTAGAACTCGCGCGTCAGCAAGATCGCCACCAGCCACGGCGGCATCCGCCCGTCGGCAGCCAGATACACCAACACTGCAGCGACCATCACCTTGTCGGCCAGCGGATCGACGAACTTGCCGAACACGGTGACCAACCCGGCACGGCGCGCCAGCCAGCCGTCGATGATGTCGAGCACCGCCGCCAGCATGAACACGAGCGACGACATGACGCAGAGCGATGGATCCGCGATGTCCATCCACAGCAATACCGGCGGGATCAGAAACAACCGGCCGATCGTGATCATGTTGGGGAGGTTCAGGACCTCCCGGCGAAATCGCTCGTACCGCTTCACTTGAGGCCGTCTCCGCCGGCCATGGACCCTGCCTGGGCGTGCGCGAGCCTATCGCGAAGCAAGCCGCGATCAAAGCTCCCCCTGCCGTGCACCGGCCTGCACGCGCTTCAGGGCAGACCGGCGATGTCCCGGCTCGGCCCACCGCGGTTTTCGTCGCGCCGCTGCAGCTCGCGCTCGTAGGCGTAGAAGCGACGCAACACCGCCTTCACGTACGCCCGCACGCCGGGGTGCGGCGGCACTCCACCGTATTTCTGCACCGCCCCGGCCCCCGAGAAGTACCCCGCCAGCACCAGCACCATGTCGCCACCGAAGCGATTCGCCAGCAGGCGCAGGAACTTGGCCCCGCCGTAGATATTCTGCCGCGGCTCGAAGGGCTGGCCCACGCCGAGGAAACGCGCGGTCGACGGCATCAACTGCGTCAGCCCCATGGCGTTGGTCCGGCTGACCGCGTTGGGGTTGTAGTTGCTCTCGGTGTGGATCACCGCACGCAGCAAGGACTCCGGCAACTGATAGAGCCGGGCAGCGCTCCGGATCGTCGTCTCGTAGCGGCGCGACCGCTCGTCAGCCAACGCCTCGGCGACCTCACCGGCGGCATCGCTGGCCCGCTCGGCGACCCGAGGATCGGCCGCGGCGGCCGTGTCCGGCAACTCGCCCTCTCCGCTGCCCTGCAGCCCCGGCACACTCGCCGCGCTCGCCGCGTGGCGGCGTGCTGGTGTCACATGAATCACCCCCTGCGAATCGGTGTACTGGCGATAACTCGGCTCTGCTGCCCTGGCCAGCCCAGCCGTCGCCCATACCAGGATCCCGCAGACCCGCGCAGCCGCCCACATCCCCGCATCCTAGCAGTACAAGGGCCGCTCGCAGCCTGCTACCTTGACGCCCATGCCGGCATCGACCCCGATCCATCGCAGCCGCTACCTCGTGCTCGGCAGCGGCCTGGCTGGCCTCTACTTCGCCCTCGAGGTCGCCGATCGGGGCCCGGTCACGATCCTCACCAAGCACCGCGCCGAATCCTCCAACACCCGGTGGGCCCAGGGTGGGATCTCCGCCGTGTTCTCTGGCGATGACTCTCCCGACGAGCACGTCGAGGACACCCTCGTCGTCGGCGCTGGCCTATGCGACCGCGACATGGTCGTCCATGCGGTGGAGCATGGCCCCGCTCTGGTCCGTCGCCTCTCCGAAAACTACGGTGTCCGCTTCGATCGGGTCGGCGGCGACGAGACCGCCCCGTTCGAGCTCGGCCGCGAAGGCGGCCACTCGCGGCGTCGGGTTGTCCACCACCGCGACATGACCGGTGCCGAGATCGAGCGCGCCCTCCTCGCCGCCGCGCACGCTCACCCCAACATCACCATCCACGAGCACCACACTGTCATCGACCTGCTCAGTTGGACCAAGGTCGACGGCAGCCGCGGCTGCTTCGGTGTCTACGCCCTCAACAACCGCGACGACTGTGTCGAGGCATTTGTCGCGCCGCTTACCGTACTTGCCACCGGCGGCGCTGGCCGGGTCTACCGTTACACAAGTAACCCCGGGGTCGCCACTGGCGACGGCATCGCCATGGCCTACCGGATCGGCGCGACGGTCGGCAATCTCGAGTTCATGCAGTTTCACCCGACCTGCCTGTATCATGCTGACGCCAATACGTTTTTGATCAGCGAAGCGCTCCGCGGCGAGGGTGGCATCTTGCGCCGCGGCGACGGCAGCGACCTCATGACAGGCCGACACCCCATGGGCAGCCTGGCCCCGCGCGACGTGGTTGCCCGCGAGATCGACGCCGAGCTCAAGCGCGCTGGCGTCCGCTGTGTGTTCCTCGACATGACCCACCTCGACCCCGAGTTCGTGGTCCAGCGCTTCCCGGCGATCCACGCCCGGTGCATGTCGGTCGGCATCGACATGCGAAAAGACCCGATCCCCGTGGTCCCGGCCGCCCACTACATGTGCGGCGGCGTTGTCGTTGACAAGTATGGCCGAACGGACATCCCGGGCCTCCTGGCGATCGGCGAAGTCGCCATGTCCGGCCTCCATGGTGCCTGCCGCCTTGCCTCCAACTCTCTGCTCGAAGCCGTGGTCCTCGCGTCCGGCGCCGCGGAGATCGGGGACGACTTCGCCCGCGACGCCCCCAACCTTGTGACCCCCTGGAACGAGGGCACCGCCCAGAATTCCGACGAGGCTGTCATGGTCTCCGCCAACTGGGAGGAGTTGCGCGCCCTCATGTGGAACTTCGTCGGCATCGTCCGCTCCGACAAGCGTCTCGAGCGCGGGCGTCGTCGAATCGAGCTCCTCCGCGAGGAGATCGCCGAGTACTACTGGAAATTTCGTGTCACCCGCGATGTCCTCGAACTTCGCAACATCGCGCTAGTCGGGCACCTCATCCTCGAATGCGCCCGCATGCGCAAAGAGACCCGCGGCCTCCATTACAACATCGACTACCCTGAAACCATGCCCGAATTCGCCCGCAACACCTTGGTCGACAAGCGCAGCGGACCACGCGCCTCGGACCACAAAACAAACGCATAAATATCAAACATCTACACAGAGAATCTCAACCCTTGAATCGGCTTTCCCTCAGCCTCCTTACACTCGCTCTCGTTGGGTCCGCATGCCGCAATTCTGCAGGTGCGCGCAGCCCCGAGGCCCTTCGGGACGCCTATGCTCAAGCCCTCAAGCGCGACGACCCCGACGCCGCCTATGCCCTCCTAAGCTCGGAACTCCAGGCCCGCACTCCACTCAGTGAATTCCGGGCCCGCTGGAGATCTCAGAGCGGCGAACACGCCGAAGCCCGCAAGGCTCTGGCAAACCTCCCCTCAGCCCAGCGCGCCCCGATCGCAGGCGGCCAGACCATCCACGGCGACCGTGTCCTCACTTGGGCCGAGGTCGCGGGACACTACCAGATCGTATCCGGACTCCCTGGCCTTCCGGACACATCCACCCCAGCCCAGGCGATCCGAGCCTTCCTCGCTGCCATCCGTGGCGCCGACCTGCGCGGCCTCGAAGCCCTTGTCAGCGATGAACTGGCAACCCGTGTTCGCGACGATTGGGGTCGCCGTGCCGCCCTCATCGAAGCCCGACTCGAACAGCCCGGGGCCATCGAGTACAGCAGCGACATGCAAAGGGCCGTCCTGCCCTACGAGCCCGGTCGCGCGCTCACCCTTGAGCAGAGCCCGACCGGCTGGCGTCTGACCACCCTTCAATGAAGGGGTACGAACGTCCGCGGACGACCGGGCCTCGCGGACAGCCGGATCCTTCGTGGACCGTGAGCTATGCCCGGTTGACGCTGTAATTTCCGCTGGCCGAGCGCCACCTATCGACGAATACTGTGCCGCAGTCGGCCCACCCCGCGCGTTTTTCTACGCCATTAGCGCATTTCACCGCATTTCAGGTGCCAATCCGCTCTACTCCGGGGCCCTTACCGGCGACTCACGTCGCCTACCGGCTACACAAGTAGCCGCCCCCAAAGCCTGGGGATCAGACTACGCACACGAACTTATCCCCCCCTTTCACCGCGCCCAATTCGTTTATTTTCAACGATTTGGCTCGCACTCTTCCAGCGTCCACACGACTGTCGGCGATCTCCTCCCAGGTCACCCCAACGTCGAAAGCCGGTAACAGTTCCGGCACGGAAGGTGCACAATGGCGCGCGCTCACGCTTGGAGAACGATCTCGATGATGATGCAGCCCCAGTTCAATGTTGGTGAGAAGGCCGTCTACCCGACCCACGGCGTCGCCGAGGTCGTGGCGCTCGAGACCAAGGTGGTCGAGGGCAGCGGCATGCAGTTCTACCACCTGCGTGTAGCCGGCTCCGGTCTCAAGATCATCGTCCCCGTCACCAAAGCCGAGGAGAATGGCATGCGGCCGCTCGCCGACGACGGCATGATCGACGAGCTCTACGACCTCCTGCGCGATCACGAGGTGCCCTGCGACCGCCAGACCTGGAATCGGCGCTACCGCGGCTTCATGGAGAAGATCCGCACCGGTTCTCTGTTCGAGGTCGGCGAGGTCTACCGTGATCTCACCCTGCTCAAGAGCACCAAGAATCTGTCCCACGGCGAGCGGCAGATGCTTCAGACCGCGCGCAACCTCGTCATCCGGGAGCTCAGCACCGTCAAGGCTGCCCCAGAATCCGTAGTTGCCGAAGAGCTCGACTCCATGTTTAAGGACTGACGTGGCCGCCGAGACCAACGAGTCCATCGATATCCAGATCTCTACCCTCCCCTGGGACCAAATTCAGGTCGACGCTTTTGTCGCCCCGACCAACTCGGAGGGCGTGATGAGCCAGTTCCCAGCCAGCAAGCTGCGCGACCTGGCCGGCAAAGAGGTCGAGGATCTCGTCAAGGAGCACACCCCCCTCGCCATCGGCGCCGCATTTGTGACCCACGCCGGCAAGATGAAGGCCAAGCACCTCATCCACGTGCCCAACACCGACAAACCCGGCGGGCGTGTCCAGGTCGAGGATGTGCTGCGGGCCACAGCCGCCGTCCTCGTTGCATGTCGCGTCAAAGGCTTCGCCAGCATCGCGGTCCCCCTGATGGGCGCCTTCGACAGTGGCATCCCAGCGGAGGAAGCCGCCCGCGCCATCCACAGCGAACTCAAAGCCTACCGCGGTGACCGCCCGCTCAAGGCCTACCTCATGGCCAAGGACGCCGACGACGTTGAGGTCTTCGAGCTGGCCATGGAGGGCAACATTCCCTGACGCTGCGGGAACCCTCGTGCCACTGATCCAGATCGGACTACCGCGCGGGCGCACGCAGCCCGTCCCTGTGCCCAAGGGCGCAGCGAGCTCAACGGACGCCGCCATCCGCCGCCAGGACCTCGCTCCCAGCACCGCCCTCGCCCTTGCGGGCGGCCTCATCCTGCTCGCGCCGCTGGCTCGTATTCCCCACAACAGCCTGCTTCTGGTCGGACTTCTGGTCACCGCGCTGATCGCGGCGCTGCTACGTGCCACCCACCAGGCCAACGTCTCGTGAGCCGCCGATTTGCCCTCGCCCTGGCCCTGCTCGCCAGCTGCGACGACGACCCCGACCTGCGTGTCGTCCCCCAGGCGCTGCACTTCAGCCCGTCCCACGACGAGCTCGAATTGCATCTTCGCCACCCTGGCGACCTGCCGCTGCCCCTATCCCGGATCCGCCTCGATCACCGGGAAGTCGACTGGGGTGCTTTTTCCCTCGTCGATGCGACGCTGCCCAAGCAGATCGCGGCCCACGGCGAGGTCGTGCTCCGCATGCGCGTCGACCTCGACCACTTCTCCCGCCATGACGGCGAACGTGGATACCGTAGCGGTGGCGCCACCCTCACCTTCAATGCGGGCGGTGAGCCCAGGAAGATCGCACTCCACTTCGACGACGACATCCCGCCGCCAGCCGTGCAATGGGCCCGCGTCGGATTACTGGCCTTGCTCCTGGCGACGCTCTTCGTGCTGCGCCGTCGGATCTCGTGGACCCTCACCCTCCCGGCGGCCACCGCCCTGGCTATCGCTCCCCTTGGCGCCGGCCTGTGTTGGGACCTGGGCGCAACACTCGGCCTGGCCGATCTCCAGCAATGCGGCGACGGCCGCGGCGGCACCTCCCTGCAGATGCTCTCGCACCCGGATGGCCTCGGCCTCTATCTCGCCGTGCTCTTATGTTGCGCCACCCGAGGGATCTCCACCCTTCGATGGGCCCTGCTCGGGCTCGCGCTCGTCGTCCTGGTCATGGCCTTCACCCGTGGGAGCTTTGACCCGCAGGCGTTGGTCCACGCTCAGTCTGGGCTACGTTGGGGCTTGTGGGTGCAACCATTTGCCACTGCAGCACTCGCCCTCACCGCCCTCGCCGAGGTCGCCGCGGTACGGGCCCAACCGCTGGCAGCCCGGTTCACCGCCGTCGCTCTCGCGGCCCTCTTCACCACCCTGTGTCTCGGCGGCGCCGAGTGGCCCGGTCCGGCCACCATGCCGCACGCGGCCGGTCTTGGCCTTGGTCTCGCCGTTTGGCTGCTCAAGGTCTCCTTCCTGACCTGGTTTTTCCTGCGCCTGCAACCTCCCGCGCATGCCACATGGAGCATCCTCCCACTGCTCCTCATGCAGTTGCTGTGGAGCCTGCTCGTCGCGCCTCCCCCGGTGGCATGAACTGGGCGAGCCCACCGGCCCGACGAGAGCCCCGCAGCCAGCCCTCTTCGGGCCCCCATTGCGTCGCGCTCATCGCGCGTGGCTCCTGGTCGTAGCTTTTTTCTAGACAGGGTGTTAGCTTGGCCGGGCCTGAGCCTAGGATCGTAGGCTTGCCCGGCGAGCGCGGATGCTAGTTCGGAAGTTCAACCTCGTATTCCGAGTGAGGCTGCAGACAAGCGATCAAAATCGCCGCGTCGCGCGAGCCCGCGCGAGCGCCTGCGCCGCGCCGCAACTCGTCGGTACGGTGGTGACTCCGGTCCGATTGGCGGTCGGGGGAGGTAGCTAATGGCGACGACGATCGCCCAAATCGGTGGCTTCGAGCTGTGGGACATCCTGCAGCTGGCTCAGACATCGCGCATGTCGATCAAGCTCTCGGTCGAGTCGTCGCACGGCACAGGATCGATGTTCTTTCAGGGTGGCAGCCTCCTCCATGCCGTGGCTGGCGGCACCGAAGGCGATGACGCCGTCAATATCATCCTCGATTGGCGTGAGGGTAGCGTCTCGTCCTCGCAGCTGCCCGAGAACTGCCCCACGACCGTACGACACTCCTCAATCGTCGCGCTTCTGATGGACCGCGCCCGTCAGCGCGACGAGCAGCAGCGCGACAAGCCATCACCTCCGGTTCAAGCGCCGAGCACCCCCACGAGCAGCGCGCCCAAGTTCACGCCGCCGATCGTCGCCTCGCGGCCGTTGCCAACGCCACCACGGCTACCCACTCACGAGGCGCCCGCGGCCTCGCCCCCCGAGATACCGACCGAGCCGGAGACCGAGCTGGTACCGGACGAGGAGCTGTCCGAAATGGATCTACGTGCCGTCAAGGTGATATTGGAGGAGATCGACGATCACCTCGGAGGCGGGCTGCTGAGCGTCGACATCATCAGCAAGGCGTCGGGGATGTCGCTCGCTGGCATCAACTCGGCGCCCAAGGCTTGCGCTCTGTTCAACCGCCTGTCGGAGCAACTCCACAGCGCATTGACCAAGTCCGAGGACTCGCTCGCCGGTGGCATCAACAAGTTCATCATCGAGGGCGACAACGGGCTCTACATCTTCGTGATCGAGCTCGATGAGCGCCACCGCTGGGCCATGCTCGTCGATGGAGCACGGGCTCAACTTGGCATGGTCTTCGTGATCATCCCCGAAATACAGCCCCGTCTGGTCGCCGCGGTCCAGGCGCGCTAAGCAAGGCGCTGATGGTCTACATCAGCAAGGTCTACACAAAATTCGGTGACCACGGCGACACGATGCTCGCCAGTGGCGACACGGTCGGCAAAGACACTCGGCGTGTCGCCGCCTACGGCGAGGTCGACGAGCTGAACTCCGTGCTCGGCCTCCTGCGCATCGAGGTCCAGCGCGCTCTGCCCGGCGAGCAGCCCAGCAGCATCGAATTCCTCCACGAGCTCGACAGCTCGCTCTCACGGATCCAGCAAGAGCTCTTTGATCTCGGGGCCGAGCTCGCCGAGCCCGGGGCCACGACCGGGAAGGCCCGCCTCTTCGTCACCGACGACGATGTCACCCGCCTCGAACACGAGCTCGACGCCCTCAACGAGCCGCTCGCTCCGCTCACGAGCTTCATCCTCCCCGGCGGCGGCCCCGTCGGCGCCACCGCCCACCTGGCCCGCACCGTTTGTCGCCGTGCCGAGCGTCAGGCCGTCATCCTCGCGCGCGCCGAACCCGTCCGTGGTGAGGCGCTGCGCTACCTGAACCGCCTCAGCGACCTCCTCTTTGTGATCGCCCGCGCCGCCGCCCAGCGCCTCGGCCACCCCGAGGTCCTCTGGAACACCCGGCGCCGCCAGGCGCAGAGCAAACCATGACTCCTCCCCCGCTCAAGAAGTTCCGCTACGAGTTCCCGGCCACCGAGGCCCGCTTTCTCGCCGCTCCCTCGGCCGAGGCCGCCGTCCGCTACATCCGGCGCAGCTACCCGCACAACGCCCTCGATGTGCTGCCTACCTTGCGGGAACTCGCACGCTGGCCAGAGTTTTGGAAGACCGTCGACGATCAGGGCCTCACGGTCCCCCGTGCGCTCGTCTGAAGCTGCTCCAGCGGCAATCTCGCAAAGGGCCCCGCGGCATCACCAGATCGACGGCCCCGCGGGAAGCAAGCCGCTACGCCGGCCGCGAGCGATCAACACGTCGATCGCCGCGCGCCCCTCGGTCCCCAGCGCGCGCGAGAACTCGTTGACGTAGAGCGCGATGTGCTGGCGACACACCTCCGGATCCATCTCCTGCGCATGCGCCCGTACGTAGCCGGCGGACGCCCCCGGATCGGCCCAAGCCGCCGCGAGCGAGGCCTGAATACCCACCTCCAGAGCCCGCGCCAGCGCCTCCCCGCGTGCACGTTCCACCGCGATCACCCCGAGCGGCAGCGGCAGCCCGGTCTCTTCCTCCCACAAGACCCCGAGGTCAGCGATCGCGACCAGCCCGTGCAGCCCGTAGGTGAAGCGACTCTCGTGGATAATAAGACCAGCATCGACCGCTCCCGCCGCGACCGCCGGCAAGATCTCGTCGAAACGCAGCGCGACCGTCTCCCTGGGGGCCGGTGCCAGGCTCCGCAGCAGCAGATGCGCCGTGGTGTAACGCCCCGGGATCGCCACCCGTAAACCCGTCAACGCCCGCAAGGCTGCCCGTGGATCGTCCGGCAAGCTCCCGGGCCGCGCGACCACCAGCGGTCCGCACCCGCGCCCGAGCGCCGCCCCGGCGCTCAGCGGCACGTAGCGGTCACCCACATGCGCCAGCGCGTGCACGCTGAGCTTCGTCACCGGCAGCGGATCGACGCCCACGATCGCCCGCTCGTTGAGCGCCTCGATATCGGCCAGCCACGGCACCAGCGCCGGCCCCGGCACCGCGCCGGTGACCAGCGCATGGAACATAAAGGTGTCGTTGGGACACGGCGAGAACCCGATCGTCAACGCCTCCGTCATTGGACCCCCGCCCACCCATACGCCTCTGCCAGCGCGCGCACACCCCTGTGCAACTGCGCCACTGCAGCGTGGAGGTCCCAGCCGCCGCGAGCTCGCTCGCCACAGCGGTTGCTGACGCAGCGCAGCTGCACCACCGGTACCCGCAACTCGCGACATGCTTGCAGCACCGCCGCCCCCTCCATCGTTTCGACCTGGGCACCGCTGCGCTCCGCCAGCGCGGCCGCCAGTTCGTCGCTGCCCGAACAACTGCTCACGGTTGCCCCCCGCACCACCCGCGCCCGCAGCCACCTGGCCGCGTCCGCCGTCCGCTGCGGGTCGGCGGCGAAGGGCCCGGTGTCTCCCAGCCCCAGCTCGGCCAGCGGCAAAAAACCGCCCTCTCGGAGCGCCACCCCCTCGTCCGCCAGCCGATCCTCGACCACCAAACACAGTTCGCCGACCGCGAGCCCCGCCCCCGCATACGCCCCGCACACCCCGATCAACAGCACCCACGCCGGTCGGCGTGTGAGTAGCAGCCGCGTCATGTGGATCGCCGCCGCCGCCTTGCCAACGCCGACGATGGCATCAGCCAGCCCGCCCGATTCGAGCTCCGCGGCGCACACGATGCACGGCCGGTCGTCCACGCCCGAAACCCTACGACCCTCGCGGCCGCATGGCCAGCGCGCGAGGCAATTTCTTGCACAGCCGGGCAATCGTCGGCGCCTCAAATTGTACACCCGGGCAACAACGGTCCACGCTCGCGCCAATCCCCACGAGCTGTCCTAAAAGCCAGATCGGTCACCACCGCGAAAGCTCCTGCACAGCGCCGCGAACCCCCGCGAGGCCCAAAAACCCGGCTTGTGCTGCGGCTGCCGGCTGCGCTACAGAGGGGCGCCAGTTACACGCTGGCCGTCGAACCATCGTGCCGACCGAATCTCGAGAACGATCGACCATGAATCACCGCAACACCGCCGCATTCTTCCGCGTCGAGGGCATCCTGCTCAGCCGCGGGGTGCTGGCCGCGTCGGCGTACATCGCCGGGAACGCCAAAAAGTTCGGCGAGCGTGCGCTCCGCCTCGGCCTCGTCGCCCTCGCCGCGCCCGTGCACAGCGTGCTCGGCCAGACCGACCGCGCCCTCGCCCACCGCCTGGTCCACCTCGCCTTCCGCGGCATGACCGAGGACCGCGTCGCCGTGCTCGCCGAGGAGTACGCCGACGACATCCTCAAGGACAAACTCCTCGATCAGGGCGTCGAGCTGTTGAAGCGCGCCCAGGGCGAGGGCCGCCGCGTCGTCCTGCTGTCGGACGGCATCGGCAGCATCATGCAGCCCTTCGCCCGGCACCTGCGCCACTTCGACGAGCTCGTGTGCAACCACCTCGAGTTCCGCGACGGCGAGGCCACCGGTCGCCTGCAGGAGCCCGTCATCGGCGGCGCCTCGGGCGGACGCTGGCTGCAGCACTACGCCAGCGAGCACGCCATCGACCTCGCGCACAGCAGCGCCTACGGCTCGCATGGCCCGGACATGCTGCTGCTCTCCGCCGTCGGCAAGCCCTGCGCGGTCAACCCCGACTTCGTACTGCGCCGCAGCGCCCGCGACGCCGACTGGCCGATCATCGAGTACCGCGACTAGCCCCAACGGATCCGCGACCATGCACGCACGCCCAAGCCCGCTCTCGATCCAGGACACCTTCGCCGGCCGCCAGATCCTGCTCACCGGCGCGTCCGGGTTCCTCGGCAAGGTGTGGCTGGCGATGGTCCTCCACCGCGTCCCCAACGTCGGCAAGATCTACGTGCTCCTGCGGCCCAAGGCGCTGCGACCCGCGCTCGATCGCTTCGAGCGCATGGTCGCCACCTCGCCCGCGTTTAAGCCGCTGCACGAGCTGCACGGCCCCGCCATGGGCGAGTTCATCGCCAGCCGCGTCGAGGTCGTCGAGGGCGACGTCTCACTCCCCGGCTTCGGCATCCAGGACGCCGAGCAGGCCGCACGCCTCCACCGCGACCTCGACCTCATCCTCAACTGCGCCGGCCTCGTCGACTTCGACCCCGACCTCCGCGAGGCGATGAGCACCAACGTCGACGGGGCCCGCAACGCCGCCGAGTTCACGCTCCGCTGCGCCCGCGCCCGCCTGCTCCACGTCTCCACCTGCTACGTCACCGGCCTCCGACAGGGCCGCGTCCCCGAGGAGGTCGACCCCACCTTCTCGCCCTGCGGCGAACCCTTCGACGTCGAGGCCGAGTGCGCCGAGATCGCCGCCGCCTCCGAGCAGATCATCGCCGCCAATGAGTCGCCGGACGCCGAGGCCGCCGCGCTCGCCGAGACCCTCCGGCAGATGCGCGCCAAGGGCCAGGACGAGGGCAACGCCATGCTCCTGCGCAACCTGCTGCGCCGCGTCAAGCGTCAGCGCCTCAAGGACGACCTCATCGCCGAGGGCCAGCGCCGGGCCAAGCGCTGGCAGTGGCACAACATCTACACTTACAGCAAGAGCATGGCCGAGGCCCTGATCGCCCGCATGCTCCCGCCCGAGCGCTTCGCCATGTTCCGCCCGGCGATCGTCGAGAGCGCCTTCGAGTACCCCTTCCCCGGCTGGAACCAGGGCTTCAACACCTGCACCCCGCTCATCTACCTGCTCGGCGGCTGGTTTCGCCACCTGCCCGCCCGCATCGGCAACCCCTTCGACGTCATCCCCGTCGACTTCGTCTGCCGCGGCCTCGTCGTCGCCAGCGCCGCCCTCCTGCAGGGCCGCCACGCGCCGGTCTACCAGTGCGGCAGCTCGGACCGCAACCTCCTCACCATCGACCGCGCCATCGAGCTCACCGCTCTGGCCCACCGCAAGCACCTGCGCAACCACGGCGACACCGCCCTCGAGCGCGTCGTCCTGTCCCGCTGGGACGCGGTCACCACCGACATCGACCACCTGCTCTCCGTCCCCAACATCCGCAGCGCCGCCGAGGGTCTGCGCGACTGGCTGCGCGACTCCAAGTTCCCGAAGTTCCTGCGCGACACCACCGACGAGTGGGCCGACAAGACCGACGACGCCCTCGACACCGTCGACACCATCGACAAGATGGTCGACCTCTACCAGCCCTTCGTGAACGACAACACGTACATCTTCGTCTCCGAGGCGCTGTTCGCCGCCCCCGTCGTCGAGCCCGAGTTCGACTGCGACCCGCGCAACATCAACTGGCGCGCCTACTGGCTCGACGTGCACGTGCCCGGCCTGCGCAAGTGGTGCTTCCCCCTGTTCGAGAACAAGACCCCGCCGGGCTACACCCCGCGCCACCCCTTCAAGCTCCCACGGTCACAAGCGCCAACTCCCGCGCCGACCCCCGCGACCCCGCCCGCGCGGACCCTCCCCGACCTGGGCCGCAGCGCGCCCGCCCACCACGCAGCAGAGGTCTAAACCATGGCCATCTTCCTCACCGGCGCGACCGGCTACATCGGCTCCTACGTCGCCGCCGGCCTGCTCGAGCGCAGCAGCGACCGCCTCGCCCTCCTGGTCCGCGCCAAGTCCCCGGCCGAGGCCGAGGAGCGCCTCTGGAAGTCCATGCAGCTGCACATGGGCTTCGAGCGCTTCCTCGAGCTCGTCCGCACCCGCTGCGACCTCTACCTCGGCGACCTCACCTTCCCCGGCCTCGGCCTGGCCCCGGCCGCCCGCGACACGCTGGTCCGCAGCATGGACAGCGTCCTCCACGTCGCCGCCTCGCTCAACCGCAAGTCCTCCAAGGCCTGCTTCAACGTCAACCTGCGCGGCACCCTGAGCGTCATCAAGCTCGCCCGCGACGCCCAGGACCACCACGGCCTGCGCCGCTTCACCGACATCTCCACCGTCGCCGTCTGCGGCGAGCGCCAGGACGCCCTCGTCAGCGAGGACGACATCGTCGACTGGGAGCGCAGCGACTACGACCCCTACGCCCGCACCAAGAAGTTCTGCGAGCACATGCTCCACGAGCTCCTGCCCGACGTCCCCGGCACCGTGCTGCGCCCGAGCATCGTCCTCGGCGACAGCCGCTTCCCCGAGACGACCCAGTTCGACATGGTCCGCGCCTTCGTCATGCTCGCGCAGCTCCCCGTGCTGCCCTTCAAGCCCGACTGGCGCCTCGACATCGTCCCCGCCGACTACGTCAGCAAGGCGATCGTCCAGATCCACCAGACCGATCGCCCGCGCTACACCAGCTACAACCTGTCCTCCGGGACATCCTCCCTCACCTACCGCCAGATCGTCGACGCCCTCGAGGCCGCCGGCAGCACCGTCCGCCACCGCTTCGCCCCGTGGCTCAACGGCGCCTTCACCCGCACCATCGACGCCGCCAGCAACACCCCGCGCGCCTGGGGCGTCAGCCTCCCGGCCTCGCTGCTCAAGGTCTTCCTGCCCTACCTCAACTTCAACACCGTCTTCGACAACCGCCGCGTCGTCGAGGAGCTCGGCGAGGCCCCCCGCCCCTTCGACCAGTACGCCACGGGCCTCCTCCAATTCGCCCGCGACGGCAAGTTCACCTACCCCTACCAGCCCTGGCCCGGCGGCGCCCAGGTCAGGCAGGTCGCCTGAGATGTCCAGCAAGCCCGCACTCCCCGAGAAGTCCGCGTCCACCAAGGCGACCCCCAAGGCCCCCAAGAAGCGCGGCCTGTGGGACCGCCTCAAGGACGCCGTCGACCCCGACTACGCCCTCCAGCTCAGCATGGCCGCGCTGATCGAGGCCGCCGCCGTCAAGCACGTGCTCGGCCTCGACCAGGAGCGCTGGGCCCCCGGCAAGCCGCTCAAGCTGCTGCTCGCCGGCTACGTCGGGACCCGCAACACCGGCGCCGACGTCCGCGTCGAGGAGATGATCCGCCAGATCCGCCACGTCGTCGGCGACGACCGCCTCGAGATGGCGATCATGACCTCCGAGGAGAAGCTCTCCGCCGGCTACTTCCGCACGGTCGAGCAGCTGCTCTTCCCGCAGCTCTTCCCCCGCTTCCTCTACGAGAACTGCCCGCGCTACCACGGCGTCGTCGCCTGCGAGGGCTCGATGTTCAAGTCGAAGTTCGCCAGCGCCCTGTCGACCATGATGGCCGGCGCGATGGGCATGGCGATCGCCGAGCGCAAGCTCAGCGTCGGCTACGGCGCCGAGGCCGGCTCGATGACCCCCAGCCTCAAAGAGTTCGTCCGCGACGTGTGCAAGGGCTCGCTGGTCCTGTGCCGCAACGAACCCTCGCGCGACGTCCTGCACGAGCTCGGCATCCGCACCACCTCGGGCGCCGACACGGCCTGGACCTTCGAGCCCGCGCCCCTGTCCCGCGGCGCCCAGCTGCTGCGGAACGCCGGCTGGGACGGCCGCCAGAAGATCCTGGTCGTCTGCCCGATCAACCCGTTCTGGTGGCCCGTCAAGCCCGACCTCCTCAAGGCCGCCGCCCACACCCTCGGCGGCCAGTACAAGCACGAGCACTACCGCTCGATCTACTTCCACCACCACAGCGACAAGGCCACCCGGCAGTACGACGGCTACCTCCAGGCCCTCGCCGACGGCGTCAACGCCTTCGCCAAGGAGCAGGACTTCTTCACGATCCTGGTCGGCATGGAGCAGCTCGACCGCCACGCCTGCGAGCACCTCAACCCCCGCCTCGATCGCCCCGGTGCCCTCTTCATCAGCGACACCTTCGACATGTACGAGCTCGTCAGCGTGCTGCGTAACTGCAACATGATGATCAGCTCGCGCTTCCACGCCATCGTCACCTCGATGCCCGGCCTGGTCCCCTCCGCCGGCGTCACCATGGACGAGCGCATCCGCAACCTCATGACCGACCGCGGCCACCCCGACCTCTTCTTCGAGGTCGAGGAGGAGGGCCTCGGCGAGAAGCTGCTGCACACCCTGCGCCGCCTCGACCGCGACGCCGACGCCATCAGCGCCCAGATCGGCAAGGCCGTCCCGCAACAGCTGCGCCTCATGGGCCAGATGGGCATCGACTTCATGGACGAGGTCGTCCGCGTCTACCCCGAGTTCCCCCGCCGCGAACTGCCCCGCACCTGGGAGGCCCACCTCCCCGAGCTGCCGCCCGCCGTGCGCAGCATCCTGGAGAATCACGGATGAGCTCCACCGACCCGAACTTCCTGCAGCGCATCTTCACCGCCACCGAGACGGCCGCCAACCGCGAGCTCGTCCTCGAGATCCACGGCAAGTCGAAGGTGCCGACCACCGGCGCCGAGCTGCTCGCGCACGTCGCCCACATCCGCGGCTTCCTGCGCGGCGCCGGCCTGAAGCCCGGCGAGCGTGTCGCCCTGCTCGCCCCCAACAGCGCGCGCTGGGTCGCCGCCGACCTCGCCATCCTCGCCGAGGGCGCCATCGTCGTCCCGCTCTACAGCCGCCAGGACCCGAACGAGCTCGCCGGCATGGTCCGCGACTGCACCCCCGTGCTCGTGCTCGCCAGCGACGAGACCCTCGCCGCCGCCCTGACCCACGCGCTCGGCCCCGAGCACCCCCGCGTCGCCCTGTTCGCCGAGGCCCTCGCCGCCCCGCCGCTCTCCGAGCCCCCGCACGCGCTGCGCCCCGACGCCCCCGTCACGATCATCTACACCTCGGGCACCAGCGGCGAGCCCAAGGGCGCCGTGCTCACCTGCGCCAACGTCGACTACATGGTCCCGCAGACCGTCGCCGCCGTGCACGCCATCACCGGCAGCCGCGGCGCCCCCGACCGCGTGTTCCACTTCCTCCCGCTGTGCTTCGCCGGCTCGCGCGTGATGCTGTGGACGCAGCTCTACCGCGGCAACCCGATCCTCCTCTCCACCGACCTCACCAACCTCGTGCAGGAGATGGCCACCGCCGATCCGCACTACTACCTGAACGTCCCCGCCGTGCTCGAGCGCATCCGCAACGGCGTCGGCGCCAAGATCAAGGAGCGCGGCGGCATCGCGGCCGCCCTCTACTCCCGCGGCCAGGACGCCTTCCGCAAGCAGCGCCAGGGCAGCGCCGGCCTGCTCGACAAGCTCACCCTCGCCGCCGCCCGCAAGCTCGTCTTCTCCGCGATCAAGCGCCAGGTCGGCCCCAGCCTCGAGTTCCTGATCTGCGGCTCGGCCGCGCTGGCCGAGGAGACCCAGTGGTGGTTCGAGCTCATCGGCGTGCGCGTCTACCAGGTCTACGGCCTCACCGAGACGACCGCGATCGTCACCATGGACAAGCCCGAGCAGATCGAGCCCGGCCACGTCGGCCTCGCCCTCCGCGGCTGCGAGCTCAAGCTCGACGCCGACGGCCAGCTGCTGGTCCGCGGCCCCGGCGTCTTCTCCGGCTACTGGAACCGCCCCCAGGCCACCGCCGAGGCCCTGCAGGACGGCTGGTTCCTCACCGGCGATCAGTGCGAGCTCAACGCCCGCGGCAACCTCAAGATCATCGGCCGCGTGAAGAACATCCTGGTCCCCGAGTCGGGCCACAACATCGCCCCCGAGCCGATCGAGCAGAAGTTCCTCGACCACTGCCCCGCCGCCAGCCAGTGCATGCTGGTCGGCCACGCCCGCCCGCACCTGATCCTCCTGATCCCAAACGACGCGACCCACCAGGCCGTCACCGACGACGCCATCCACGCCGCGATCGAGCAGGTCAACGCCGACGTCCCACACTACCGCAAGATCAAGGCCCACCTGCGCGTCCCCGAGGCCTTCACGATCGAGAACGGCCTGCTCACCGCCAACCAAAAGCTGCGCCGGCGCGCCGTCGAGAAGCACTTCAAAGACCTGATCGAGCGCGCCTACCAGGCATCATGACCACCGTGAACGCCAGCACGATCGCCGACGGCATCGACCTGCGCCTGCAAGACGGCGTCTACGAGCTCGCCCTCGGCGTCCCGCCCTGCAACGAGATCGGCACCCGCATGCTCACGGCCCTCGAGCTTGTCCTCGCCGAGCTCGACCCCGCCGCGCACACGCTGATCATCCACAGCACCCTGCGCGGGGGCTTCTGCGCCGGCGCCGACCTGCGCGAGCTCTACCAGGGCCTCAAGGACTCGCCCCGCGCCGCCCACGGCCCGCAGATCCGCGGCTTCCTCGAGCGCATCCACCGGGTCATGGACGCCATCGACATGCTCCCGCTGACCACCATCGGCGTGGTCCACGGCGTCTGCTTCGGCGGCGGCTTCGAGCTCGCCCTCACCTGCGACATGCTCATCGCCGAGAAGTCCGCCCGCTTCTGCTTCCCCGAGCTGCGCCTCGGCATCATCCCCGGCTTCGGCGGCATCCCCCGCCTGCGCCGCGACGTCGGCAACGGCCTCATCCGCGACCTGCTCCTCAGCGGCCGCAGCGTCGGCGCGAAGAAGGCCCTCGCCGTCGGCCTCATCAGCCAGATGGTCGCCACCGGCGAGGGCCTCAGCGCCGCCCGCTCGCTCGCCACACAGTCCGGCAAGTTCGACCCCACCGCCCGCCGCGCCGCCAAGGCCTTCATCAAGCCCCTGCCCGCCGCCGAGCTGGCCCGCGAGCGCGACCTCTTCGTCGAGCTCGCCCAGCGCCCCGCCATGCTCGCCGCCCTCCGACGCTTCGTCGAGAGCAGCGAGCTCCGCCCCTACCTGCCCTGAGAGACAGACCATGGCCGCCGACACCATCACCACCCTCATGGCCCTCGCCGCCCGCCGCTTCGGCGCCGACCCGAGCCAGCTGCGCCCCACCGACGACCTGTTCGAGCGCCTCGGCATCGACAGCTTCCAGGCCGTCGAGCTCATCTCCGACCTCGAGGGCGAGTTCGACATCGAGCTCCCCGACTACGAGCTCCAGGGCGTCAAGACCTTCGAGGCGCTCGCGCAGAAGATCGACAAGAGGCGCTAGATGCTCGACCTCGGCAAGATCCCAAGCCTGGGCGCCGCCCTCCGCGACGCGACCATCTCCTTCAAGAGCCGCGAGGCCCTGATCGAGGCCGACCGCCACCGCGAGAACAGCCGCAGCACCTACGCCCAGCTGCGCGCCGCCGCCGACAACTTCACCGGCGCCCTGCAAGCCCACGGCTTCCTGCCCGGCGATCGCTGCGCGATCCTCATGCAGAACCAAAGCAAGTGGATCGTCGGCGCCACCGGTGCCCTGTGGGCCGGCGCCACCCTGGTCCCGCTCGACTACAAGCTCACCGCCCCCGAGCAGGCCGCCCTCGTCGCCCACTGCAAGCCGCGCGTCCTGTTCACCGAGTGGCCCACCTGGGAGAAGCTCGCGCACGAGTCCGCCGCGATCTTCGAGCGTGTCCTCGTCATCGTCACCGAGGCGCCCGAGCACGCCAAGCTCGGCAAGGCCGTGCGTTACGAGTCCCTCGCGCACAATCCCGGCACCTACCACGAGCGCGGCCGCGACGACCTCGCCTGCATCGTCTACTCCTCCGGCACCGGCGGCACCCCCAAGGGCTGCATGCTCTCGCACGCCAACTACCTCGCCCAGGCCGAGGTGCTCGGGCGCATGTACCCGATGGTCGAGGGCGAGCGCTACTTCTCGGTGCTGCCGACCAACCACGCCATCGACTTCATGTGCGGCTTCCTGATCCCCCTGATCATGGGCGCCACCGTCGTCCACCAGCGCACCCTGCGACCCGCCTACCTCAGCGCGACCATGCAGCGCTACGGCATCACCCACATGGCGCTGGTGCCCACGATCCTCAAGACCCTGGAGAAGAAGATCCGCGAGCGCCTCGACGACCTCCCCCGCTGGCAGCGCTTCGCCATCGACCAGGTCATCGACCTCAACGCCTACGTCACCCGCCGCGAGCCCAACCACAAGCTCAGCGCGACCCTCCTCAAGCCGATCCACGACCCCTTCGGCGGCAAGCTCAAGTTCATCTTCTGCGGCGGCGCCTTCGTCGAGCGCGCCTCCGCCGAATTCCTGAACCGCCTCGGCCTCCCCGTGGCGATCGGCTACGGGCTCACCGAGGCCGGCACCGTCCTCACCGTCAACGACCTCAAGCCCTTCCGCGGCGACAGCGTCGGCAAGCCCGTGCCCGGCGTCGAACTCCAGCTGCGCGACGAGAACGACGCCGGCGTCGGCGAGGTCTGGGTCCGCGGCCCGACCATCATGCAGGGCTACCTCGACGAGCCCGAGCTCACCCGCGAGGCGATCGTCGACGGCTGGCTGCGCACCGGCGACCTCGGCACCCTCGACGCCGCCGGCCACCTCAAGCTGGTCGGCCGCGCCAAGAACATGATCGTCACCGAGGGCGGCAAGAACGTCTACCCCGAGGACATCGAGGCCGCCTTCGCCGGACTCGACGACTGCGAAGAGTACGCGGTGTTCGCCAGCAACTACCTGTGGCCCAGCGGCAAGCTCGGCGAGGGCCACGAGCAGCTGCTCATCGTCGTCCGCCCCAAACACGGCGTCGACGAGGCCCAGCGCGCCGCCCTCATCGACGAGCTGCGCACCCGCAACCGCAGGCTCGCCGACTACAAGCGCCTGTCCGGCTACCTCCTGTGGGAGCCCGAATTCCCGCGCACGGCCTCCCAGAAGGTCAAACGCGAGCCCCTCGCCCGCGAGCTGCGCGCCAAAGTCGACCGCAGCGCCATCCACGGGCTATAGGTCGCCTCATGACCAGCCAGACCCGCTTCCTCGCCGTCGTCAACCCCGCCGCGGGCGGCGGCGCCTGTGGTCGTCACGCCGCTCCGACGATCGATCGCCTGCGCCAGTCCGGCCTGCAAGTCGACGTCTTCGAGACCCGCGCCGCCGGTGACGCCCGCGGGCGCGCCCGCGAGGAGCTCGCCGCGGGCCGCCGCGACTTCATCGCCGTCGGCGGCGACGGCACCTCCTTCGAGATCGTCAACGGCCTCCTCGACGCCCCGATCCCCGGCGCCCGCCCCAGCCTCGGCTTCCTCCCGCTCGGCACCGGCAACTCCTTCCTCCGCGACTTCACCGAGGCCGGAGCCGAGTACGCGATCGAGGCCCTCAAGGCCGGCAAGCGCCGCCCCTGCGACGTCATCCGCGTCACCACCACGAGCAGCCGCACCCTCCACTACATCAACATCTTCAGCATCGGCTTTGTCGCCGCCGTCGGCGCGACCCGCAACCGCCACTTTAGCGGCCTCGGCGAGTTCGGCTACACCCTCGGCACCGTGCTGCGCGTCGCCGGCCTCCACCCCTACGTGTTCCCCATGACCATCGCCGGCCGCGAGGGCGAGGATCGCGAGCCGCTCACCTTCCTCTCGGTCAACAACAGCCGCTTCACCGGCGGCAAGATGATGATGGCCCCCGACGCCAACACCCGCGACGGCCTGCTCGACATCATCCGCGTCGGCAAGATGGGCCGCCTCTCGCTGCTTCGCACCTTCCCCAAGATCTTCAAGGGCACCCACGTGCACCACCCGGCCGTCAGCTGCTACCAGGCGCCCGCCGTCGACTTCCGCCTGGACGGCGAGGTCGACGTCATGATCGACGGCGAGATGATGAAGTTCAACCCCACGCGCCTCGAGGTCGTCCCTGGCGCCATCGACGTGAGGACCTGACGAACATGCTCAAGAAGCTGGCAAACAAGGCCGCACAGGCCGTCTACTCCGCGGCCGTGTGGGGCGTCTCCTTCGCGTGGATGGGCGGCGTCGCCGTCACCTGGGCCATCGCGTCCGTGTTCATCTCGCCGCGCAAGACGCAGATGATGATCGGCAGCCCCGGCATGGCCGCGTGCTTCAAGTTCACGCTCTGCAAGGTCGAGATCATCTACGACCCCGACTTCGACCCCGAGCGCCGCAGCGTCTTCTGCCAAAACCACGTCAACCTGATGGACGCCCACGCCGCCTGCGCCTCCATCCCGCACCCCTTCTGCGGCCTGATGAACGCCTGGCAGTTCAAGATCCCCTTCTACGGCACGATCATGCGCCTCGCCGACGGCATCCCCGTCCAGACCGGCAGCGCCAACCGCTATCGCGAGGTCGCCGCCGCCGCCCGCGACCGCGCCGCCAAGGGCATCTCGATCCTCGTCTTCCCCGAGGCCCACCGCACCGTCGACGGCAGGGTCCACGAGTTCAAGAAGGGCGTCTTCCTCATGGCCCGCGAGGCCGGCCTCCCGGTCGTCCCGCTCGCCACCCGCGGCATGTTCGAGCTCAACCGCAAGGGCACCTGGCTGTTCACGCCCACCAAGATCACGATCTACGTCGGCGCCCAGATCGACACCGCCGGCATCAGCACGGACGAGCTCCGCAAGGTCATCGCCCGCACGCAGCAGATCATCAGCGACTTCGCCGAGCACGGCGTCATGCCCGGCAAGCGCGCCGACGACCCCTCGACGGCCGGCGAGCTCACCGGCTCCTAGCGCCCGTGCACGCTGGTGCCCGGGTGGTACTCGCGCCAGTCAAACCAGTAGTCCCACAGCACCTGTACCGCGCGCAGGCACTGCCCCGCACGCGGGCCCGAGGTCGCGCAGCCGCGGAAGTCCCACTCGCTCCCGCTGTCCGCGTCGCGCACACGCCCCTCGCCGGCGGGCCCGAACAGCAGCGCCACGCCGTCGAGCTTGCGCTCGAACACCCGCAGCGTCCGCCCGCCGCGCGACCACACCAGCAGCGGCGTGTCACCGATCTCATCGAGCAGCACCGGCTCACGCGCGAGCGACTCGGCGAGATAGGCACGCGCCTGCCCGCCGACCTCGACCCCCGCGATCAACGTGCGCGGCCCCAGGCCGGTATCGCCGGTGTCGACCACCGTCGGCAACCTCGCCACCCCCTCCTCCCAGTTCGGCTCGTACTCCGCGGCAAACGCCGGGTCCCCGAGGAGCACGCTGCCCCCCGGCGCCTCGGCCACGAACTGCGCCAGCGTCAGCTCGTCGCTGTGCACCCGCAACAACTGCGCCCCCTTCATCGGCCCCGCCACACAGCGCCCCGAGACCTGCTGCCAGAAGCTCCCGCTCTCCTCATCGCGCATCAGGAAGTTCTGGTTGTGGATCCCCGCGAGATGAAACGTCAGCTGCTGCCCTTGAACCGTCCGCGCCCACACCAGACCGGTGTGGCAGAGCGTTCAATACGTCGCCACGAGCGGGACCCCGCCCACCTCGTCGTTCACCACGTGGTGGTACGCCAAGATCCGCACCGGATACGCCCGCCCCGCTCCGCCCTCCGCCACCACCATCACCACATCGTCCGCGGGCAGCGGCGCCCCGGCAGCCGCCACGTAGGTCGGCCCCGGCAGCGGCGCGAACATCTTCTCGAACAGATTAATCCGCGACGCCCCCACAGCCCCCAGCACCAGCACCAGCGAGAGCCCCGTCGCCACGCGCCGGCCCCACTTGCGCAAGCCCTGCGCCCCGCCGGTCCACGCCCGCGCCGTCATCCACAACGCCACGATCGCCGCCGCCCCCAACAACCAGGGCGCCAGCCGCAGCGCCACCAGAGCGACCTGCAGCTCCGTCGCCCCCTGGGGCCGGAACGGCCGCATCACCCAGTACGGGGTCACGACCACGGCCACCGCCACGATCACTGCCAACAACGATCCGAGCCAGACAGAGCGGTGTGTCGTCATCCCGCCGACGATACACCACCACCATCTCACCGGTGTAGGCTCCGGACGATGGAGCCCACGACCCCGGCCAGTGATCCCGTCACGCTCGACCCGCAGGAGCGGCGCGTCGCCGAGGCGCTGCGTCAGGGCACCGCGATCAGCCGCGACGTCCAGACCAACCTCGACGCCGGACGCACCTTCGGTGAGCGCACCGCCGACCGCATCGCCAGCTTCGGCGGCTCGTGGACCTTCATTCTCATCTGCATCGGCCTCCTCAGCGCCTGGATCGCCTTCAACGTCTCCCTCGGCGGCGGCGCCTTCGACCCCTTCCCCTTCATCCTCCTGAACCTCGCCCTGTCGATGCTCGCCGCCCTCCAGGCCCCCGTCATCCTCATGTCGCAGAACCGCCAGGCCGCCCGCGACCGGGCCGACGCCGCCCACGACTACGAGGTCAACCTCAAGGCCGAGCTCGAGATCCGCTACCTCCACGAGAAGCTCGACCTCCTGCGCGAGCGCCAGTGGGCCGACCTCGTGGAGATGCAACGGCGCCAGATCGAGCTGCTGGAGCGCCTCCTCGAAGAAGCCCGGGCCAGCCTCCACCGCAACCAGCAACCCGGCGACGCCTGAACCCCGCGCGGCGTTCAGCGGTTCAGCAGCGGTACCCGCCGCAGCTCGAGCGTCTGCCACTCGAGATCCAACATCAACCCGGGCACGGTCACTTCCCCCGCCGCGTTCGCGCTCACCTCCCCGGACTGCCCGCC
>JBGAUO010000031.1:0-43521 GCA_044228605.1 Nannocystis sp.
CATTGCGGCGACACCCCACCCGCCACCGCGAGCACCGGCACCACCAGCGACACCACCTCACCCGCGAGCGACACCGCCGACCTCCCCACCGGCCCCGCCACCACCACCACGAGCGACACCACCCCGCCCACCTCCGGCGTGAACGCGAGCGACACCGCCGACACCAGCGCGACCACCTCCGACACCAGCACCGGCGCCCCCGTCGACGCCTGCGCCGACGACCCCCGCTACAACATCGGCGCCGGCATCGCTGACGTCACCGGCCCCACCGCCGAGCTCGTCATGATGGGCTACTCGATGCCCGAGCAGAAGGCCGAGGGCATCTCGACCCGCTTGTGGGCCCGCGCCTTCGTCATCGAGAGTCCCTGCAACAACAAGCGCGTGGTGTTTGTCAGCAGCGACATCGGCCAGGTGTTCCAGTCGGTCCACCTCGAGGTCCTAAAGCGCCTCGCCGCCAAGTACCCCGGCGTCTACACCCTCGACAACGTCGCCCTCTCGGCCACGCACACCCACAGCGGCCTCGGCGGCTTCTCCCACTACACCATGTTTAACCTCGCCGTCGGCGGCTACGACCCCGACAACTTCGAGGCCATCGTCGCCGGCATCGTCACCGCGATCGACCGCGCCCACGACAACCTCGGCGAGGGTGTCATCAAGATCGCCAGCGGACCGCTGCAGGACGCCAACTGGAACCGCTCCCCGCAGGCCTACGCCGGCAACCCCAAGGCCGAGCGCGACGCCCACGAGGCCGAGTTCTCGCGCAACACCAACACCCGCATGACCGTGCTCCGCTTCGAGCGCACGCAAAACGGCGACACCGACGGCACACCGATCGGCGCCCTCACCTGGTTCTCCTCCCACGCCACCTCCGTCTCCAACCAAAACCGCCTCGTCAGCGGCGACCACAAGGGCCTCGCCTCCTACTATTTCGAGCGCAGCATGGCCGCCGACTACGCCGCCAAGGAGCCCTTCATCGCCGCCTTCGCCCAGAGCGACGCCGGCGACGTGAGCCCCAATGAGGTCATCCTCGGCGAGCCCAAGAACACCGTGACTCGCCCCTGCGACGGCAGCCCCGACCCCGAGTGTGACGACCTCGCCAACGCCGCCATCCACGGCGACCTCCAGTACGCCCGCGCCCGCCAGCTCTTCGACGAGGCCAGCGAGCTCCTGCGCGGCCCCGTCGACGCCCGCGCCGCCTTCATCGACATGGAGAACGTCGCCATCGACGCCCAATACACCGGCGGCGCCGGCCCGCAACACACCTGCAAGGCCGCCATCGGCTTCTCGATCGCCGCCGGCGCCGAGGACGGCGTCGCCGTCGGCTTCATCGAGGAGGGCATCGTCTACGGCGACCTCCCCAAGGTCACCCTCGTCCCCGAGGACCAGGAGTGCCACGCCGAGAAGACCATCCTCCTGCCCGTCGGCCGCATGCTGCCCGAGCCCTGGTCGCCAGGCGTGCTCCCGGCCCAGGTCCTGCGCATCGGCGGCCTCGCCGTGCTCCCGGCCCCCTTCGAGGTCACCACCATCTCCGGCGCTCGCCTGCGCGCCACCGTGCTCGCGCAGCTCGCCGGCACCGGCGTCACCCGGGCCGTCGTCGCCGGCCTCAGCAACGGCTACTCGAGCTACGTCACCACCCGCGAGGAGTACAAGGCCCAGCACTACGAGGGCGCCTTCACGCAGTTCGGCCCGTGGACCCTCGCGGCCTGGCAGCAGAGCTTCGCCGACGTCGCCGACGCCCTCAAGAACGACACCGCCGCCACCAGCACCGGCACCCCGAAGGACCTCAGCGACGCCCAGCTCATCGAGACCCTCCCCGTCGTCGCCGACTCGCCCTGCGCGCTGCCCGACCCGATCCTCTGCCCAGGACAAAAGTTCGGCGACGTCGTCAAGCCGCCGCCCGCCGCCGCCAAGCCGGGCGAACACGTCGCCGTCACCTTCCGCGGCGCGCATCCACGCAACAACCTCCGCACCGGCACCGGCTACCTCGAGGTCCAGCGCCAGGACGGCAACAGCTGGGTCACCGTCGCCCACGACTGGGACCCCGAGACCACCTTCCGTTGGCTGCGCACCGGCGGCGCACTCAGCCCCACCTCCGAGGTCACGATCGACTGGCGCATCCCCAAGGACGCGGCAAAGGGCACCTATCGCATCGTCTATCACGGCGACGCAAAATCGCTGATCGCCACCTTCACGCCGATCTCAGGGACCTCACCCAGCTTCACCGTGCAGTGAGCCCACGCGGCTGATAGGGTCGGCCGATGCGTGCACTACCTTACTGCGCCGCGCTCGTCTTCACCGCCTGCAGCATCAGTAACCCGTGGTTTGGCCTCGCGGACAGCGGTGACGGTTCCACCTCCGCCGCCACCACGGCGGACACGACACCCACCACCGACGACCCGACCGCGCCCGGCACCACCCAGGACCCCAGCGCGCCAGGCACGACCTCGACCACCACAGACCCCACCGCGCCCGGCACCACCCAGGGCCCCGGCACCAGCGAGCCGATCACAAGCAGCAGCAGCGACCCCGTCGACGTCACTGGCCCCGTCGACACCGACACCGTCGACAGCTCGAGCAGCAGCACCGGCGGAGCCGCCTGCACGCTGACCGTGGCCGACGGCTTCTCCGACACCCTCCTCGTCGATGGTAAGGAGTCCAAGGAGTGCTTCGACGCGGTCCTGACCATTTTCGGTCGCCTCGCAGCGGGCAGCGCGGAGCTCATCTTCGACACCAGCGACCCGATCTGCAACGGCGGCAAGAACCTGGGCGTTCTCCAGCTCGGCAGCGCCTACGCGGTCACCGCCAACAAGTCCGACTGCGCCAAGCTCGTCATCTACCGCGGCGGCGACGGCCCTGAATGTAACATCGACTACTTCTTCATCAACCACGTGGCCAGCAAGCAGGCGCTCGCAATTGGCATGTTCTCGCCCATCGACCCCCCCCCGATGCTCGGCCCCAAAGCCCTCGTCATCCCGGTCGAGACCAAGGCGGTCGACTGCTGCACGGAAGCGGCCACCGATTGTTGCAACCTCACCTGGTTCGGCGACTACCAGCTCGAGTTCCCCATGCACGCCGCCGTCTTGCCGGGCGAAGTCGCCAACGACGTCCCCGCCCTCGATGGTGGCCTCGCCCGCGTCAACAACATCCAGAATTACACCACCGCGAACCAGTGCCCCGTCGAGTTCACCCGCCGGGACTTCGTCGCCACCCGCGTCCAGTAGCCCGGCCACGCCTCAGGTGACCTGTCCCTGCGGACAGCTCGTGGCCAGGGGCGCCGCAGCTCAGCGCTGCGCGCCGACCGTGACCGCCGCGCACCCACCCGGGTCCCCCTTGTTGTACCCCGGCAGCGCCGCCGCGTACGCCTCGTTCACCTCGCGCCAGATCAAGGCCCCGCGCCCGTCAAAACACTCGTCGAGCACCATATCACCCAGCAAAAGGTCGCCCTCGACCTCGCCACGCAGCTCCCCGTGCGCTCGCCCGGCCCCGTCCGCCTGCCACGCCATATCGATCACCACCTGCTCGATCGCCGGCCCGCTCCACAACGCCGCCTGAAACGTCGCCGCCAGGTCGACGTGGAAGCTCCCCGCGCCGTCCGCCGCCCGCGCGAAGCGATAGCTGGTGGCCGCAAAGTCGTCGTGGATCGGCACCTCCTGCGTGATCGTGAAATCCTCGTAGTCGATGTCGATCGTCTTCAGCTCCGAGGTCAGGTCCCGCTCGAAGCGCAGCTCCACCACCCCCGTGTAGTGCCGGTCGCGGTCGGCCCCGACCTTCAGCGCCTCGCCATGTTCCTCGTACACGTCAAAGTCGAGGTGAAACGCCCCGCTGCGCCGCGTCTTCGCCACCGTCACGTCGCCCGTCAACAGCTGCTGCATCGCCGACCGCTCGCCCGCCGACGGCGGCCCGACCCACACCTCGAAGCGCGAGCCCTCCGGGTCGCCGTCGAGGCGAAACAGCCAGCTGATCTCCGCGTCCTTCGGGTGGTACGGCCCGTACACACGATAACCGTCGTCGTCCGCGTCCGTCGGGAAGCGATCGAGCAGCTTGAGCACCTTCTCGATCCCCTCGATCGCCGCCGCGATCGTCCCGCCCACCTCGTGCGCGCTCTGCATCGAGATCGCATACAGATCGCCGTACTCGGTCAGCTCGCGCAGCTGCGCCCCGCGATCGATCATCACGTCGTCCGCCTCGATGAAGGCGTACTCCGGGGTCAGGAAACAACCACCCAGGGCCAGCGACAGCGTACATACGGCGAGCGTGCGGGTCAGCATGCTGCGTTGCCATGCCACCCGCGTGCCAGCGCCCAACGGGCCCGCAGCTGCCACAGGGCCCATCACGGGGCCTACCTGTGGCGTAACACCACGTGGCGACTCGCCGCAGCCCGCGTCCTTGCGAAACCGCGGGCGAAATTGCCCGACGAAAACCTGGCCCGTGATAGCTTCCGCGCCCATGCGCTTTTCTGCCCTCATCGTGGTCGCGCTGGTCTCTGTCACCGCATGTGACAAGGACGAGCCGACCAAGCCCACCGCCGCCAAGTCCGTCGACGCCCCCAAGCCGGTCGTCGCCGAGCCAGCCAAGCCCGAGCCCCCCAAACCCACGATCGCCGCGCCCACCGGCTTGTTCGGCTGCAAGACCCAGACTGCCGCCCCCGCCCCTGCACCCGAGGGCGCCCTGCCCTTCAAGCTCGAGGCGTGCCCGACCATCCCGAGCATCTTCGGCACCCTCGCGTGGGGCATGGATCAGGCGGCCGCCAGCAAGGCCGTCAAGGGCGTCAAGTTCGACGACGGCGGCCCCTACGGCACCAGCGGCCGCTTCAAGGTCGGCAAGCAGACCGTGTACTTCCAGTTCTCCGACGCCGGCAAGGTCGATCAGCTGCGCTTCAAGACCAGCCCGGCCGGCCTGGCCGCGATGACCGCGGCCTGGGGAGCCCCGCTCGCGGTCGAGTTCCTCGGCGACACCGATCAAATTTGGTTCAACCCGGCCGCGAAGATCAAGGTCGTGCTCGAGGAGAACACCTTCGCCGACGCCGGCGACGACAGCGAAAAATACTCGGTCCGCTACTACCTCTACACCCCGCTCGCCGACCTCGTCGGCCCCGAGGGCCTGCTCAGCAAGTCGGTCATCGGCTCGACCGGCGAGGACCTGCAGAAGAACTTCGCCGAGTGGCTCGAGGTGAAGACCGCCGAGCAGGCGAAGGCCGAGGTCGCCGCCCTCGGGCTCGACGCCAAGACCGCGGGCATCGCCAAGTGGGCCGGCGCCGACGAGGCCTCGGCCAAGCTCGCCCTGCCGCAGCCCGAGACCAACAACAACCTGACCATGTCGCTCGAGTGGGCCGACAAGAAGGTCAAGAGCTTCGGCACCTCCTTCTCCTATGAGAAGGACCAGGCGGTCCGGGCCGAGATCCCGGCGGTGGTCGCCGCGGCCCTCGGCGCGCCCACCAGCGGCACGAAAAACGACGACAACGAGTGGACCTACAACTTCGCCGGCCCGAACGGCACCAAGGTCGAGCTGCGCGACACCGGCCGCAGCTGGTCCTTCGAGGTCTCGAAGTAGACACCCCGGCGAACGGCATCGCCGCTTCGCCGTCCGGGCGCCCCCGCGGGCGCCCTGGCCAGCTCAGTCGATCGGGTGCATCGCCCCGCGGATCGTCTGGTGCACCACCCCCGTACCGACCTCCAGCCGCTGGGCGATGTCCTCCATCACCTGCAGCTCCTGCGGGCTCACGTTGCCGTCCGCCGCCGCCACGATCGTCAGGTGCTGCACGAGCTGCGCCCGGTACAGCAGCGGCACCTCCAGCGCGTCCTTGATCCGCCCGTCGAGGTCCCGCAGTACCCTGGCCACGTCGACCACCTCGTCGCCGTGATCCGAGCCCAGCAGGCGACCGATCGCCTCCAGCTCGGCCGGCTCGACCCCGCCCGACGCGTTCGCCACCGCCACGCCCGCCGTGTACAGCAGCCGCCGCAGCGTGTCCGAATTCTGGTTCTTCTCCTGCAGGTAGGTCGGCTCCATCAGCTGCATGTCGCGGTCGACCATCTCCTCGACCTCGCCGAGCCCCCACGCGTCCCCCGTCGCCTTACCCATCGCCCCGAGGAACTCCTTCGAGCGGCTAAACGCCCACACCGCCCGCACGCGCACCGGGTTGTACGGGTGCGTGCTGAAGCAGTCGAGCGTGTCCTCGTCGTTCTCCTCCTCGCGCGCCTCCGGGGCCGAGGCCAGGCTGTCGACCTGACGGGCGAAGGTCGCCAGGTCCGGCACCACCCGCGGGCTCGCCATCCCGCTCGCCAGCTTGAAGAAGCCGCTGGCCGCCGCCTGCGGGTCCTGGGCGCACAGCAGGCCGATGCGGTCCGCCGACAGCTCGGCGCTGCGACACCACGCGTACAGCTTGAGCGACATCTGCCGCGACACGAACGGGATCCCGATCTCCTGGATCATCGCCGTCGCCGGCATCGGCAGCCCGTAGTGATCGAAGACCGCGTGGCCGAGCTCATGGCCGATCACGAAGCGCAGCTCCGCCGGCGTGAACGCCTCGAGCAAGCGGCTCGACAGCGTCAAGATCGTCGGCCCGCGGGTCTCCCGGTAGCAGCTCGCGTTGAACTGGTGCTCCGGTGTCACATAGACCTCGACCGGCCCCTCGTACCCGATCAGCGCCTTGCACTGCGCCACCGTGTCCGCGATCTCCGGCGACATCGACCGCGTCAGCCGCAAGGTCGAGCTCAGCAGCCCCCGGCGGTAGCCGTAGCCCTTGCCCCCGCGCACCTCGCGGATCTTCTCCAGCGCCTTGCGCACGCCGAAGTCGCCGACCACCTCGTCGCGCAGCTGCTGCTCGCGCCGGACCTGAAACTGCCTCGGATCGATCTGCATGCCGGATCTCCCACCAGAAAAAACCACGGCCGACCTGCCCCTGGGCGCAGGTCCGGCCCCATCAGCACGCACCTAGGTGCGCGCGTACTTCAGCGTCAACACCTCGAGGATCTTGGTCGCCAGCGAGTCCTCGACCTGCAGCACCCGCTGCATCGCCTCGAGCATCGCGTCCTCCGCCTCGTCGACGTCACCGCTCGACATCGCGATGTCCGCCGCCAGCAGGTAGCACTTGTTCTTCACCGTCTGGTTGGTCAGGTCCGACAGCGCCTTCACCGAGTCCTTGAGGCTCGGGTAGCGCTTCAGCACCTTCGCCGCCTCCTGGTAGACCTCGCTGAACTCCTTGCCCTCGAACTCGGGCAGCGCGCTGAAGTAGCTCTCCACCTGCGGCAGCTCCTGCTCGTCGAAGCTTCCGTCGGCGCCGCACATCAGCAGCATCGCGTGCAAGAGCAGCGCGTCGTCGGCCGGCTTCTTCTGCGGGGTGACCTTACCGGTGAGTTTGGACAGTAGACCCATTGTTGTTCCTCCTTGAGCTCGTACGGCTCTGTTGCGGCACCCCGGGGGCAAACACCCCGCGGGCCGAAGGAGTGTCGACCACGTGTCGCCCGAGCACAAGAGCGCAGCTGCAACGTCTTTACGGCCTGTCCAGGCCGTATCCGCGCCCCTCCGCCAAACGCCTACGTCGCGGCCAACGCCGCCGGAACATCGCACGGGACCCGGATGCTGAAGGTCGATCCGCGGCCCAGCTCGCTGCTCACGCTGACGTCCCCGCCCATCATCCGACAGTACTCCCGCGTGATCGTCAGCCCGAGCCCGGTCCCGCCCTTGCGCTGGGTGCTGTCGCCGATCTGCGAGAAGGGCACGAACAGCTCGCGGATCCGGTCCGACGGGATCCCGATCCCCGTGTCATGCACGGCCAGCACGATCCACGCGCGAGCGGCGGTGCCAAGCCACGGCGTCCCTGGCTCGACCTCGCGGTGCGCCACCAGGCGGATCGTCCCGTGACTGGTGAACTTCGCCGCGTTGCCGAGCAGGTTGAGCAGCGCCTGTCCGAGCTTGGTCCGGTCCGCGACGATCTCGCCGACGTCGGCCGGGCAGTCGACCACCAGCGTGTTCCCCCCGCGCCGCACCAGCGTCGCCATCGTGCTCGCCACGGTGTCGATCAAGGTCGGCAGATCGAAGGTCTCACACTCGAGCCGCATCTTGCCCGCCTCGATCTTCGACACGTCGAGGATGTCGTTGATCAGCTGCAGCAGGTGCACCGCCGCCTGGTGGATCCGCCCCGCGTCCGTCCGCGTCGACGCGTCCGACGTCTCCTCCTGCAGCAGCTCGCTGTAGCCGACGATCGCGTTCAGCGGCGTCCGCAGCTCGTGGCTCACGTTGGCCAGGAACACGCTCTTGGTCCGACTGGCCCGCAGCGCCTGGTCGCGCGCCTCCACCAGCGCCTCCGAGGTCCGCAGCAGCGCCCGCTCGGCCTGCCGCGACTCCGTCGTGTCACGGAACACGAACACCGCCCCCGCCGCCACCCCATTCATCACCAGCGGCGTGAACACGCACGCCACCGGCCGCACCGCGCCGTCACTGCGCAGCAGCGACCGGTCGTAGCGCAAGGTCTGCCGCATCGCGACCACGAAGCCCATCGCCGTGACCCCCTTCACCGGGTCGCCGTCCGCCACCGCGTAGAGCCCGAAACGGTCGAGCACAGGCTGCCCGCGCAGCTTCGCCTCGTCGACCCCCAGCAGCGCCTGCGCGCTCGCGTTGGCCGACACCACCAGCCCCGCCGGGTCGAGCACACAAAGCCCCTCGCTCAGCGCCGCGAGCACCGACCCGAGGCGGTCCCGCTCCGCCGCGATCTGCGTCTCCGAGGCCAGGCGCAGGTTCTCGTACAGCGCCTGCATCTCCCGCGACGACAGGTCGAGCGAGCGCTCGAGCAGGTAGCGATCCTCCTCCGCGCTCGCGTAGCTGCGGCTCACCGCCGCCAACACCTGCGGCCACAGCTCCGCCGACGGCGGCCCGTCCTCGACCCCCAGGCCCAGGCGCCGCAGCTGCCGGTGCAGCAGCCGATGCAGCTCAGCTTGCGCGCTCACTGATCGTCGTCAGCGTCATGGTCTGGTTATGAAGGTCGCAGTCCCCTGACGCGCTCGGGGACAGCTCTCCGTACGAATAAAACCCCACCACTTGAGCCCCGGCCGGCAGCGCCTCCTGCACCGCCTCGACCTCCTCGTCGCTGCGGTCGCGCAGCACCAGACGCCGACCCACGCAGCTGATCGCCACCGCCAGGGTGTCACCCGCGGCCTCGCCGCGCGCGCGCCCGGCCGCGTCCTCGGCCCCCTCGATCAACCGGTCGAGCTGCGCCTTCATCAGCTGCGCGTACGCCCCGGTCGGAATGTCCCCGGCGAAGGTGAGCGACTGCGTCGCCTCGTCGACCGCGAGGATCGTCCGCACCACCGTGCGCCCCTGCCCCTCGGCCCGCGACAGCGCCAGCGGGAACAGCAGCCCGGTCGCCGGCAACCCGTCCGCACGATCGCCGAGGTATTGCTTGTACAACTCGAGCGCCGGCTTGCCGTCGAGCTCGTACAGGACGTTGTCCTTGCTGCGCGTCACCAGCCGCCGCGGCCCGAAGGGATCCCAGCCGCCCGCCGAGCCGTGACCGATCACCACACGATCGCCATAGAAGCCCACCGCCGTCACCTGACCCGACGCCGGCGCCCCCTCGTGCAGCACCCAGGTCCGCGCGAAGCGATCACCGTCGCCCGCGAGCCCGCCGGTGACCACCACGCCCGCCGGCAGCACGCTGCCGAGCCCGCGCACCAGCTCGCTGCCGTTGACGAGCAGACCATCGGAGAGCACATGCACCCCGCAAAGCCCCTCACCCGCGAGCTGACGCCCGATCGCCTCGCCCGCCCTGAACGACTGATCTGCCGCGCTCACCGGCGCAGACGCGATCGCCAGGCGCGTCGCCGCGAAGCGGGCCACCGCGACCACCAAGCTGTCGTCACCGACCCCTGCTCGCTGCCCGCCCTGACGGCCGAAGATCTCCCCCGCCGTCGAGCAACCGATCACCTTGGAGCGCGGGAAGGCCCGCGCCAGATCGATCAACGGACCTGGCCGATCGAGCAGGTTCGACGCCCCGAACACCAGCACCAGCGTCTGCTCCGAGTCGAGCTCCAGCGGCAACCCGACCTCACCCGGGCGCCCACCATCCAGCCGCACGCTGCGCAACTGCATACACCACCCCCACGTCCGGCCACTCTACAGAAACCGGCACGAACCGGCAATCCAACGTTGTTCCGCCGCAACACTGCTGCCGCCCTGCCGTGGGTGGGCGAAGGTATGACCTGTCCCTCAGGACATGTCATCAAAGACATCTGCCAATACGCTCACGGGCGCGCCGATCCCCGCCAGCGCCCCGGCCAGGTCGGCGGGCACGGCCGCCGTCAGCAGCAGCGACGCCCCGCTCACCGGATGCTGCAAGCGCAGCGAACGGGCGTGCAGGGCCAGCCGGTGCAGGTCGTGGCGCTCGCGGAACAGCCGATTGTGCTCCCCCTTGCCGTAGCGGACGTCCCCGATCAGCGGACAGCTGATGTGCTTGAGGTGACGGCGGATCTGATGCAGACGGCCCGTCTCCGGCGCGGCCGCGACCACCGCATAACGACCGGCCCGGTGCAGCGTCCGGATCTTCGTCACCGCCGGCACACGTGGACCGTCCTCGCTTCGCGGGATCGGGTGGTCGATCTCCGCCGCGTCCGGCGGCGCGCCGCGGACGATCGCCAGATACCGCTTGCTCACCGTCCCCGCCGTCCACTGCTCTTGCAGCGCCCGCGCCACCGCGGACGACAGCGCGAACACCAGCACCCCGCTCGCCCCGCGATCGAGCCGGTGCACCGGGTACACATATGCGCCGACCGCGTCCCGCACCAGCTGCAGCAGCGCCACCTCGTCGTCGGCCCAGCCGCGGTGCACCACCAGCCCGGCAGGTTTGTCCACGACGACCATGACCTCGTCGCGAAAGACGATCTGCTCGGGCTGCAAGCCCATGCCCGAGTGGACAGCTTGGTTCGCGCCGGACATCAACCCGGGCAGGGCTCATTCCACACGTAGCAGCAGGTCGTCGCGTCACCCGCGTTGCGCCTCGCCTTGGTCGCCTTCTCATCGAGGGTCCCACGCGCCCCCGTATGCACCCCTGCCGGCAGCGCGGCTCCGCTCTCCGCCGCCACCGCCGCCCGGATCCCGATCGGGCAGGTGAAGGTCGTGCCGGTCGCCGGCTCCGCCACGGTCCCGGCCTCGTCCGCGGTCCCGCACCAGCCCGCACCAGGGCACGCCGGCGGCCCCTTCGACGCGCCCGCACAACTCACCTGCCACACGAAGCACAGCGCACCCAGCACGATTTTGGTCCGCGACATCCACCGCACCCTAACACGGCCCGCGCGGAAAAGACCAACCAGCCGCGAACCACACGCCAACCTAAAGGCACAGCCACAGGTCCATCAAGTTGTCACCGCCGGCGGCGCGACTGGACATCGTGCAGGTCCCACCGCCCGGACACGCGGCCCCCTCCGCCGACGCCTCGCACTGCGCGTGGCACATGCGGTCACCACCTGGCTCGCTGCAGTTCAAACCGCCCCCCGGCGCCGGCGAGCAGATGTAGTCGAAGTCGCACAGGCTGCCGGCGTCGCACGCGTCGTCTTCACAGCACTCGCCCTTCGCCTCGCTGTGGCACTGCTCGAGCGGCGACGGCCTGGCATCCTCCGTACAGGCAGCCAACAACGCGGACACCCACAAGCTGTGCAATAAAAATCCGCCCCGGCGCATCGTCGCGACAATATCGCACCTCGCACACCGCGTGCAGCACCCCGGCCAGCGCAGGTACCCTCCCCATATGTCCCTCGCCAAGACCGCCGCCCGGGTCATCCGCCAGCAACTCCGCGCCCACGTCGCCTGGCTGCCGCTCGCCAACAACTTCGAACTCGGCGACTTCGGCGTCATCAGCGGCGGCATCTTCACCCGCCTGGGCAACATCCGCAGCCTCGGCGTCAAGTTCGGCACCCGCAGCACCGCCGGCGCCCCCTTCGAGTTCCGCTCCGGCGGCGTCACCGAGGTCGACCTCGCCGCCAGCGCCAGCGCCGACGTCCACCCCGGCCTCAACGCCCAGGCCGGCCTGCGGATCAGCTTCGCCAGCGCCGACTCCCTCATCTTGCGCGCCGCCAAGATCGAGGTCAGCGAGATCGACGAGCTGGTCCCCGTCGCCGCCGTCCTCCGCAGCCACTCGCAGTGGCGCCTGCGCTACCGGGTCATCCACCGCCTCTGGACCGGGACCGACGCCATCTTCATCACCAGCGCCGAGAGCGACGCCGTCGTCGATCTCCGCGGCAGCGCCGAGGCGGTCCTCGGCGCTCGCCAGGGCCGCGCCAGCGGCGACCTCGAGATCCACAACAAGACCAACGTCGGCCTCGACCTCATCGGCCACACCGGCCCGATCGCCCTCGGCCTGTTCCGCGTCCGCCTGGTCGGCGGCGACCCCGAGCTCCTCGACTTCAGCGTCGGCACCTTCCCCAACAGCCGCGACCAGGCCTTCGAGCTCGACCAACCCGAAGCCGACGACGAGCCCATCGACGATCTCTAAGGCCCACCGACGCGCGCCCCTGCGCCGGCAGCGGACAGTCGTACGCCAGTGAAGCCACCTGCAGGTGGGGCCTTCGCTCCCCATCGGGGCCCCGCAGCCATGTGACAACCTGTCCCAAGAGACATCCACGAGGATTGTCGTTTATCGCTGTCTGTGGCTACCATGGGCACCGATGATGGGTGGAGGACCTGCGCAGATGCACGACGCGAAATACAGCCCCCAAAACCTGCTACGCCTGGCCGCGACCGCACTCGCCATGGCGGGCCTGGTGTCGTGCTACGGCGGCGATGGCGTCGTCAGCGAGACCGACCCCAGCGCCACCGAGCCCGCCGCGAGCACCACTGGCGGCACCGGTGCGCCCACCACCTCCGGGTCCGACGACAGCACCACCGGCACCGACGACAGCACCACCGGCGAACCAGCCGACTGCTACTCGACCCGCGACTTCTTCGCCGACAAGGTGTGGGCCCCGCTCATGTCGAGCAACTGCGCCATGTGCCACGAGCCCACCGGCGTCGCCGCCGAGAAGGGCGCCAAGTTTCGCCTCCTCACCCCCGTCTACCCCGGCTTCATCGAGGCCAACATCGAGAACATCAAGAGCCTCGCCGGCTACGAGTACGAGGGCGTCCCGCTCCTCCTCGCCAAGCCCACCGGCCTCGTCGACCACGGCGGCGGCGTCCAGCTCAGCGAGGGCACCCAGGTCTACGACGACCTCGCCGAGCTCATCGCCCAGCTCGACGCCCCCGTCGAGTGCGCCCCCAAACCCCCCGCCGCCGCCTTCCCCGACGTCGCCCTCCTCACCCCCGAGGAGACCCTGCGCAAGGCCGCCTTGCACCTCGTCGGCCGCCTGCCCACCGCCGAGGAGCGCAGCGCCGTCGCCGACGGAGGTGAGGACGCCCTGCTCGCCGCCCTCGACGCGTTCATGCAAGAGGACGCCTTCTACGACCGCCTCGCCGACATCTACAACGACGTCATCTTCACCGACACCTACCTCACCCGCGACGGCGTCCAGACCCTGAACTCGAGCAACCCGGACTTCCCGAACGTCCTCAAGTACTTCGACAAGATGAACCCGCTGCCGGCCGATCAGATGGCGCGGATCAAGAAGGCGGTCTCACGCGAGCCCCTCTCGCTCGTCCAGTACGTCGTCCGCAACAACCTCCCCCTCACCGACATCCTGCTCGCCCCGTACACCGTCTTCACCCCCGACTCCGCCTTCATCTACGGCGTCGACGTCAAGTTCGAGGACCCCAACAACCCCAACGAGCTCCAGCCGGGCGTCCTCAAGGTCACCCGCAACGGCAAACAGATCGAGTTCCCCCACGCCGGCGTGCTCACCTCGCCGATGTGGCTCAACCGCTGGCCGAGCACCCCGACCAATCGCAACCGCGCCCGCGCCCGCCGCGTCTACGACCAGTTCCTCGCCACCGACGTGCTCGCCCTCGCCAGCCAGGCGATCGACCCCGCCGCCGGCAGCAGCTTCGCCAACCCGACCCGCGACGCCTCCGAGTGCGCCAAGTGTCACCGCGTGATCGACCCGATCGCCGGCGGCTTCCAGATGTTCGACAAGAACAACCCCGAGTTCCTGCTCGACCCGCCGACCTGGTACCCCGAGATGTTCGCGCCCGGCTACGGCAACGAGCTCATGCCCGCCGACAACTTCTCGACCGGCGTCCAGTGGCTCGCCGAGCGCGTCGCCGCCGACCCGCGCTTCAGCCTCGCCAGCACCTACACCGTCTTCACCGCGCTCACCGGCCACAAGCCGCTGCGCTACCCCACCGACACCGCCCACCCCGACTACAAGTCCACCCTCGCCGCCTGGGAGGTCCAGGACGAGCTCCTGCGCGCGATCTCCGAGGAGTTCGTGGCCGCCAACTACGACCTCAAGCTCATCATCCGCGAGGTCGTCCGCGGCCCGTACTACCGCGGCACCAACATGACGAAGGAGCCGAGCGACACCCGCCGCGCCGAGCTCGTCGCCGTCGGCACCGGCCGCCTCTCCACCCCCGAACTCCTCACCCGCAAGATCCAGGCGATCGCCGGCGTCCGCTGGGGCGGCACCGGCACCGACCTCCTGCTGAACGAATACAAGATCCTCTACGGCGGCATCGACTCCTTCGACGTCACCCAGCGCCTCACCGACATCAACCAGATCATGGCCGCCGTCGCCACCCGCATGGCCGTCGAGATCGCCTGCACCGCCACCGCCTTCGACTTCAGCAAGCCCGCCGAAGAGCGCCTGCTCTTCCCGCTGGTCGAACCCGTCGACACCCCCGACTTCAACGAGGGCGCGATCCGCAAGAACATCGCCTACCTGCACGACCGCGTGCTCGGCGAGACCGTCGCCGAGGACTCGCCCGAGGTCGACGCCACCCTCGCCCTCTTCTACGACACCTGGATCGCCGGCACCCAGAACATCATCGACAAGACCGAGACGACCTCCCTCGGCTCGTGCCAGGCGCTCAAGGACCCCACCACCAACACCGACCTCCCCGCCGAGCGTCAGGTCAAAGTCGACGACACCTACGCGATCCGCTCGTGGCAGGCCGTCGTCATCTACCTGCTGTCCGACTACAAGTTCCTCTACGAGTGAGCCCGAACGGAGACCACCATGGACCGCCGAAACTTCCTCAAAGTCGCCGCGATGACCGGGCTCGCCGTCGCCGTCCCCCGCAGCGCCCGCGCCCTCACCCCCTACGCCGGCCCCTTCTACGTCATGATCTCCGCCCGCGGCGGCTGGGACCCCACCTACCTGTGCGACCCCAAGCCCAAGGGCGGCCCCTTCAACCGCCTCTACGACTTCGACCCCGCCACCGACAAGGTCGGACCCTTCCACTTCGCCGACATCCCGCTCGCCGCCAACCTGGTCACCGACCCGCTGGCCCTGCCGTATCTGATGAAGACCGGCGACTTCTTCAGCAAGCACGTCAACAACCTGCTCGTGTTCAACGGCGTGAACATGCAGACCAACAACCACGACCGCGGCGTGATCACCACCTGGTCCGGCCGCGGCGACGGCGGCTACCCCAACTTCGCCGCCCTCGTCGCCGCCACCCGCGCCCCCGACCACCCGCTCGCCTTCATCAGCTCCGGCGGCTACGACGGCACCGGCAACCTGATCCCCGTCACCCGCCTCAACTCCGTCACCTCCTTCCGCAAGCTCGCCGAGCCCAACCGGGTCAACCCCGCCGACCCCAAGAACCTGAGCACCTACGTCCCAGACGCCACCTTCGACCGCATCCGGACCGCCCAGGACGCCCGCCTCAAGGCCTTCCAGGCCAAGCAGCACCTCCCGCGTGTCTCCGACTCCGCCGGCCAGCTCTACACCGCCCGCGGCAACCTCGACACGCTCTCCCAGGTCGAACTACCCGACACCCTCATCGACCTCCCCAACGAGATCGCCGACCTCGAGCGCATGATGCAGCAGACCCAGCTGGCGATCGCCGCCTTCAAAGCGGGCCTCGCCGTCGGCGTCAACCTCGAGCTCGGCGGCTTCGACACCCACGCCAACCACGACACCGTCCAGGTCCGCCAGCTCGCCAAGCTCCTCAAGGGCATCGACTACGTCGTCGAACAAGCCACCGCCGCCGGCCTCTACAGCGACATGGTGATCATGGTCGGCTCCGACTTCGGCCGCGGCAAGGGCTACAACGGCGTCAACCCCGGCGACGGCAAGGACCACTGGCCCGTCAGCAGCGCCATGTTCCTCAGCGGCGACGCCAGCCTCATCGGCGGCGGCCGCCTGATCGGCGGCACCGACGACACCGACCAGCTGCCGCTCCCCGTCGACCCCAACACCCTCGCCACCCTCGCCCAGGACGACGACACCGGCGTCGTGATCACCGCCGGCCACATCCACCTCGCCCTGCGTGAGCTCGCGGGGATCAGCGAAGGCGCCCCGGCCCAGAAATTCAAGCTCGCCGGCGACATCCTCCCCTTCTTCGACTAAACCGCCCCCTCCTGTGCATCTGCACAGGCGGGCCGCAGGGCGCCGATCGACGCCGATCGACGCCGGCCACAAAATATGAGATCCGGATCCTGCGTCGCTGCGTACCTTGCGACCCGAAGGCCGGATCATGCACGCCGCCGTCGAAGCACCCTCTGGCATCGTGTACTTCTGTGACGCCGCCGAACACATCATCGGCATGCGCCCCGCGACCGCGCGCGTCCACGAGCTGTTCGCCGGCACACCCGGCGCCCCCGGCATCATCAACGCCAGCTGCCGCAAGGCCCGCTTCAACGGCCCCCGCTCGCTCTCCCTCCACCCCAGCCAGCACCTCCTCTACGTCGCCGATACCGGCAACCAGTCGGTGCGCCAGGTCGACCTCCGCGTCCGCCTCGTCAACACCGTCGTCAACCTCCACGACGCCCGCGCCGTCGCCAGCGTCGCCGAGTTCACCCCCGGCGGCGTCGCCTTCGATGGCGACGACATCCTCGCCATCGCCGACATCAAGAACCACATCCTCTGGGCCTACGAGGTCAAGCAGCACCGGCTCCGACTCCTCGCCGGCGCCCCAGGCCAGCACGGCCTCGTCGACGGCGAGCCCGAGCTCGCCCGCTTCTGGCTGCCCACCACCATCACCCTCGCCGACGACCGCTCCGGCTTCATCGTCACCGAAGCCGGCAATCGCCTGCGCCGCCACGTCAGCCGCAGCGGCCTGGTCCGCACCCTGCCCCGCTGACGCCGCAAGGCCCGCGCGCGCGTGATAGCGTCCGCGCATGGACCCCGCCTCCGTCGACCTCGACCAGCTGCTGCGTGAACGCTTCGGCTTCCCCGAGTTTCGCCCTGGCCAGCGCGCCAGCATCGAGGCCCTGCTCGCCGGCGGTAACCTGCTCTCGATCCAACCCACCGGCTACGGCAAGAGCCTCCTCTACCAGCTCCCCGCCGCCCTGCTCCCCGGCATGACGATCGTCGTCTCGCCCCTGCTCGCGCTCGTGCGCGACCAGCTCGGCCACCTCAACAACCGCTTCGACCTCCCCGCCGCCAGCATCAACAGCGACCAGCCCGACGAGGAGAACAACGCCGCCCGCCAGGCCGCCGCCGACGGCCGCGTGCGCCTGCTCTTTGTCTCGCCCGAACACCTCGATCACGTCGAACGCTTCGCCGCGATCGCCCGCCTCCCCGTCGACCTCCTCGTCGTCGACGAGGCCCACTGCATCTCCACCTGGGGCCACGACTTTCGCCCCGCCTACCGCCAGATCGTCCACCTCCTGCACGCCCTGCGCGAGCGTCGACCCTGCCTACGTGTCCTCGCCCTGACCGCCACCGCCGACGCCCGAGTCGAGGACGACATCCGCCGCCAACTCGAGGGCGAGGGCGCCCCGCCGCTCACCGTCCATCGCAGCAGCATGGACCGGCAAAACCTCGCGCTCGCCGTCGTCCCCGCCCCCGGCATGGCCCACAAACTCGCCTACCTCGCGCAGATGGTCCCCCGCCTGCCCCGTCCCGGCCTCCTCTACTGCGCCACCCGCGAGCGCAGCGAGCTGGTCGCCGAGTACTTGCAGCTGCACGGCGTCGACGCGGCCGCCTACCACGCCGGCCTCGAGCCCGAACACAAGCGAAGCCTGCAGGATGACTTCCTGCGCGGCCGCTACACCGCGATCGCCGCCACCAACGCGCTCGGCATGGGCATCGACAAGAGCGACCTCCGCTACGTCGTCCACGTCGACCTCCCCGGATCGATCACGGCCTACTATCAGGAGGTCGGCCGCGCCGGCCGCGACGGTCAGCCCGCCCGCGGCATCCTCCTCTTCGATCCCGCCGATCGAAAGATCCAGGACCACTTCATCGACGCCGCCCAGCCCGAGCCCGCCGACTTCACCGCGATCCTCGAGGCCATCGCCGCCGACGCCGACGCCCCGGGCCTCACCGCCCTCAAGGTCCGCACCGGCATGCACCCGACCCGCGTCACCGTCGTCGTCGCCGAGCTCGTCGAGCAGGGCTTTGTCGCCAAGCAGTCCCGCGGCGGCAAGCAGGTCTACCTCGCCACCACCCGCAGCGGCGCCCCCGACCTCGAACGCTACCGCCGCCAGAGCGAGGTCCGCGGCCGCGAACTCGACGCCATGCTCCGCTACGGCCAACTCGAAGCCGGCGGCGACCACTGCCTCATGGCGACCCTGCGCGACGCCCTCGGCGACGACGCGGTCACCCCGTGCGGCCGCTGCTCGCTGTGTCGCCACCAGAGCTCCTCCGTTCAGCTCGGCGACCAGATCTCCACCGCCGCCGCGTGGCTCGAGCGGCGCCCCTCACCGATCCCCGCCAGCGCCCGCCCAGCGATGGCCGAGGGCCTCGCGCTCCTCGACGGCGAGCTCGGCGGCCCGCTGTTCGGCTGGCTGATGAAGCACCGCGCGCACGATCAGCCCCTCCCCTCGGCCCTCGCCGAGTTGATCGCCGAGCGAGTCCACGAGCTCGCCGCCCACCACCACTTCGTCGCCGTGATCCCGGTCCCCTCGCAGCGCTGGGCCCAACGCGAGCCCGTCGCTGCCCTGATCGCCGCGGCTCTCGGCATCCCCAGCTGGCCCGACGCTCTGACCTGGCGTGAGGCCCCGAGCGACCCGCAAGACGCGCTCGCCAACAACGACCAGCGCCGACAAAACGTCGACGGCAAGCTCGCCCTCAGCCGGATCCTCCCGCCCGGCGACCTGCTCGTCCTCGACGACATCATCGGCTCCGGCGCCACACTCCGCGAGGCCGGCCGCGCCTTGCTCAAGCAGACCCGCCGCAGCGGCGCGCTCGTCCCCGTCACTCTGGCGCGCGTCCGCCGTCGCCTCGGCGCTCGCTGAGCGCCATAAAAAAACCCGGGCCGCAAGGCCCGGGTCCTTCACACGCCGGAGCGAGTGTTAGTAGCGACCGCCGCCACCGCCACCGCGACCACGGCCACCGCCGCCGCCGCCACCGCCGCCGCCACCGTAACCACCACCACCGCCGCCGCCGCCGTAGCCACCGCCACCGCCGCCGCCGCGGGAACCACCGCCGCCGCTACCGCCACCGGGCTTGTCCTCGGCAGCATTGACGCGGATCGAGCGACCATCGAGGGACGCGCCGTCCATCGCCTGCTGGGCCGTCGCACCGTCGGCCGGATCCTGGTACCCAACGAACCCGAAGCCGCGCGAACGCCCGGTCTCACGGTCGGTCACGACCTTCGCCTCGATCACCGATCCGAAGCGGCTAAACGCCTCGCGAAGGCCATCATCCGTCGTATCCCAGCTCAAACCACCGACAAAAAGCTTCTTTGACATCGTCTCTTCTCTTCTCGTGACATCCGCTCCGCAGCGCGCGAAGCGTGCGATCCAGTGACTGGATGCGCTTGTCGGCCGGGAGAATGCGCCGCTTCTCTCGCCCCTGTCAAACCGCGAGCAGCCCGCGTAGCCCGCCGAAACACCGCCCTCAGGCCCTCGCAAATCGGACTGGCTCCCACCACGACGACGCTGCTGCCGATCGCGGCTGACGCGCGGACAGCGAGGCTGCGACCGATGGGCGTTGCATCACGCCTCCTTCGCAATACCGCCTCGTTCAGATCTTCCTTCGCCTCGCGACCACCCATCCTCGCCGCCACGGGCCACCTACGTTACCTTCACGGCATGGGCTTTGGCCGCAACCCCCACGTACTCAAGGCCCAGACGGCCGAACAAAAGGCCGAAGAGGCCTCCGATGATCTCTCCCGGGCCCGCGCCTACTTCGAGGCGGCACACGCCTGGGATCGGGCCGCCGAGCGCGAGAAGCCTGGCAAGCAACGCACCGAGTACGAGGCCAACGCGACCCGGACGCGCGCCCTCGCCGAGTAGCGCAGCTCAGGCGAGCCGCACCGCGATCGACAGTGCGATCGCGGCGAGGAAGATCGCGATGATCACTGGCACCTTCCACGCCATCTCGCTGGCGAAGGCCCGGCGGCAGTGACAGCAATTCGCCTCGCCAGTCGGCGAGAACATCTTGCACCCCGGGCAGCTGCGTCGCGCCGCCCGCTTGTTGCGGCCACAGCCCCCGCAGCGCTCCGCGGTCCCGGTCAGGTCCCCACAAAACGGGCACGCCAGCAGCGGCGCCACCTCGACGACCGGACTCACGCCGGCAGCGCCTTGCTCGTCAGCGCCGCGGCGATCGCCATCGCCTGCTCGCGGTTGGTCTTCATCCCCATGCGATGAAACTTGGCCGTGAACGGCGCGGGCCCGCCGATCTCGATATGAGTGAACAACGAGCCGGTCGAGGTCTTCACCCCGCGCAGCTCGGTGAGCGCGTACTCCGAGACCTCCTTGACCTTCACGCCCCCACCGACGCGCAGCACGATCAGCCGGCGGTCCGTGAGCCCGATGACGTACTCCTTTGTCAGCAGCGCCACCGCGATGAGTCCGGGCAAGATCGCCAGCAGCACCAGGAGCACGATGAGCAGCATGTTCGGCTGCTTCACGCCGAACGCGTAGTATTGCAGCTGCTCGCCGGGCTGGAGCTGGGCCTCCAGGGCCGCTTTCACAGGTTCGTCCTTGAATCTCGCCATCGCCTACGAGCTTCTCGGTTCACCGCCCCGCACGCAAGCGTGAGGTCCTGGTGAACACAGTTAACTCGCCGCCAACAACCGGCGACGCGGATCTCCGCGCCGCGCGGCATTCATCGCCCCACGCGCGGCGCATGCCGGCATACTCGCCCGCGCCAAAGCATGCCCGCGCCCACCGTCCAAGCCCTGCTCGCCGACCTCGACGCCGTCCTCACCCGCCTCGCCGACGAGCCCTCGCTGGCACGCGAGTCGCTCGGCCAATTCGCGATCGTCACCTTCCTCGTCGGCGACCGCAACAGCGACGGCGACCGCCTCGTCGAGGCCATCACGATCGGCCTCGGCCTCTCGGAGGACGACGTCGAGCGCCTCATGCCGCACGGACGCATCACCCTCGAATCGCTCCCCGTCACGCCGCCCGGGGCCGCCGCTCGCGACCTCGCCTTCCTCCTGATCTGCGCCGTCGCGGCGAGCTCACGCCCGCCGACCCGCACCCAGGTGCAGGTCCTGGCCCACCTCGGCGCCAGCCTCGGCATCCCTGAACCGGCCGTCACCCTCATCCTCAGCACCGAGCTCGGTCTGCCCCTCGCCACGCCGCTGCCCGTCAGCCCCTGATCGCAGACCTGCGTGAGATCCGCAGATGTAACGCGGATCACTCCGTTGCTTTGGCCCGTCAGGTGTGGCGATCATGCAACACTCCGGCGAAACCCCTCCTGGTGCGCCTTCCCGCGCGAATCCAACGATCCTGGACAGTTGGCCAGCGGGCCGGGGCGGCGCTGCTTGGCAAGCTTTGTGCTTCGGAGCACACCTCGCAATGCAGGTCCTCGACTCCGACACCAAGCGCCCGAGCATCCCCCTTGAACGCTTGGAGACCTCGGAAGTCCTCGCCTGTGTCGAGCCCTTCACCGCCGCCCGCAGCAGCGAGCTCGAGCTGCTGGGTCGCAGCACGGTGCGCCTGCGCAAGCCGCCGGGCAGCGTGCTCATCAGCGAAGGCCAGGCCCCCGACGGCTTCTACATCGTCCTGCGAGGCCGCGTGAACCTGCTGCGCGCCGCTGATGGCGGCCGCGACCTCATCCTCGCCGCCCTCGGCCCCGGCGAGGTGTTCGGCGAGGCCTGTGCCTTCGGCAACATGATGATGTCGACCACCGCCGTCGCGGCCGTGCAAACCGAGCTGCTGCGCATCTCCCCCGAGGCCCTGGTCGAGCACCTGCGCCGCGAGCCCGAGACGGTGCTCCGTCTCATGCGCCTCCAGAGCGACAAGCTGCGCGAGGTCGAGGCCGTCGCCAGCGGCCTGGCCCTGTGTGACGTCGAGGAGCGTCTCCGTCGCACGCTCGCCCGCCTGGTCCGCCGCCAGGGCCGCCGCGGCCCGGCCAGCACCGGGTGGATCCTCGCCCCCGTGCCGACCCAATCCGAGCTCGCCCGCATGGTCGGCTCCTGCCGCGAGACCGTGTCACGCACCCTCAGCGCGATGGCCCGCAGCGGCCTCGTCACCGCCAGCGGCCGCCGCATGGTGCTCGACGACCGCATCGTCAACGAGGCGGCCTGACGCCTCAGCCGCGCAGCGCCGGCACGGCCGTCGGAGTGCGGAAGAACATGCTCGGATTGTAGGCCCGCGGCGCCGTCGGATCGGCCAGGCGCAACCCGGGCAACGCGGCCCGCAGCGCCTGCAGACCGGCCCGCAGCTCCAGCCGCGCCAGGTTCGCGCCGAGGCAGCTGTGCACTCCCCAGCCGAAGCCCAGATGGCGCGCCCCGTTGGGCCGCTCGAGGTCGAAGCGAAGCGGCTCCGGGAACACCCGCGGATCGTAGTTGGCCGCCCCGAAGAACGTGAGCACCGCGCTCCCCGTGGGGATCTCGACCCCACCCACCGTCGCGGGACCGGTCGTGTGCCGCGGCTCCATCTGCACCGGCGCGTGCATCCGCAAGCTCTCCTCGATCGCCGCCTGCAGCAGCGTGGCGTCGCCGCCGACCCGCTCCCACAACGATGGCTCGGCCAGCAACGACCACAGCGCCGAGCCCATCAGGCTCGCCGCCGTCTCGTAGCCGGCGAACAGCAGCACGACCAGATGCGAGATGATCTCGTCGTTCGTGAACGCATCCGTGCCCTCGCGCGCGCGGACCAGCGCCGAGATCAGGTCGTCAGCCGGCTCGGCGCGCCGCCGCTCGATCAGCGCCGCATAGTACGCCTGATAGTCCATGAAGCCCCCGGCCGCGGTGAGCTTGGCCTCGAGGCTGATCGTCGGATCGTAGAGTTTGAACCAGTCGTCCTGCCACGATTTCAGCTGATCCATATCCTCGAAGGGCACCCCGACCAGCGCCGAGATCACGCGCATCGGCAGCTTGTACGCAAAGTCGTGCATCAATTCGATCGCCTCCGGCCCCGCGCAGAGCTCGGCCGCCAGCTCGCCGGCGAAGCCGCGGATCTGCGGCTCGAGCGCGGCCACCTTCGCCGGCGTGAACGCCTTCGAGAACAACGCGCGGGCCCGCGTGTGGTCCGGCGGATCGTTGTTGAACAACCCCGGCGGCAGCGGGAAGGTCCCGCGCCGCTGCAGCTCTGCCACGAGCTCCGGCTGGAACGGCACGACCGGCTCCAAGATCCGCGCCGACGAGAACAGCTGCGGGTCGCGCAGCACCTGCATCACCTCCGCGTGCCCCGTCACCAGATACGAGTAAAAGGCCTGGCTGTAGGCCACCGGCGCGCGCGCGTGCGCCTCGGCGTAGAACGCCCGCGCCGGGTCCTGCTGGTATACCGGCGAGAACGGCTGGAACAGGTCACCCACAGCGAGGCCGGCCACCTCCGCCGCCGCCGATGAGGGCTCGGATACTTCAGTCATCCAGCCACCGGTATCAGACTCCGGCCCTCGTTCGCAACTGGGCCGTGCGAGCTCGCGGCCTCGCCCCTCAGGATCGTGGCACCTGCACCGCGGCCGCGCGCAACCAGGTAGGCGCCGCGTCCACGCCGGCTCCCGCCACCGACACAGGGTTACAACCTTGGGACATGTCCCAAGTGCCATGTCTTCGTCGCCCACCTCCGGACCTTCGATATGACAGTGGCACACACCGAGCCCGCACCGCGGCGCCTAGTGGGGCCAGGGCGGCTCTGATACGGTGCACCTTGGCGTCGATATCGGTGACGCCGTATCGCTGGCACTGTCCTCGAGGAGCTCCCATGACGATTCATAGCACCCGTAGAGCCTTCCTTCGCAACGGCGCGGCCGCTGTCCCGATCCTCGCGTTTAGCCCGTCGGCGAAGGCGTGGGTCTGCGACGACGACGGCGACGACGACGCCATCGCCATCCCCAGCCTCGACGGCGTCCTCCTGAGCTCCCCGGCCGACCGGGCCGCCGCCGCTGACGACTGGGGCCACGTCGTCAGCAAGACGCCGCTCGCGGTGCTCGTCCCCGCCTCCATCGACGATATCCGCAAGGCGATCAAGTTCTGCAACAAGAACTGCATCAAGATCGGGCCGATGAGCATGGTCGGCAACAGCCACTCCACGCAGGGCCAATCGCAGGCCGAGTGCGGCCTCGTCATCGACATGTCCGGCCTCTCCGAGATCCACGCGATCAACACCAACGACGCCGTCGTCGACCCCGGTGTCCGCTGGTTCGAGCTGCTGCAACAGACCCTCCCGCTCGGCAAGAGCCCGCCTGTGCTCACCGACTACATCGACCTCAGCGTCGGCGGCACCCTCTCGGTCGGCGGCATCGGCGGCCAGACCGCCAAGCACGGCCTGCAGGTCGACAACGTGCTCGAGCTGTGGGTCGTCACTGGCGAGGGCAAGCTCAAGGAGTGCTCGCCGTCCAAGAACACCGCGCTGTTCAACGCGGCCCGCGCCGGCCTCGGCCAGTTTGGCATCATCGTCCGGGCCCGCGTCAAGCTCATCGCCGTCAAGCCGCTCGCCCGCCGCTACACCGCCGTCTACCCCACCGTCGCCGCCCTGCTCGCCGACCAGGTCCTGCTGATGAACGACGGCCGCTTCGACTACGTGGAGGGCCTCGGCCTCCCCCAGCCCGACAACAGCTACGTGCTGCTGCTCGAGGCCGTCAAATACTTCGACCCCAGCAGCCCGCCCGACGACGCCGCCATGCTCGCCGGCCTCTCGTACATCCCCGGCACCGCCACCCCCGAGACCCTCCCGCTCTTCGACTTCTACAACCGCCTCGCGCCGATCGTCGCCTTCACCAAGTTCACCGGCGACTGGTTCCTGCCCCACCCGCTGACCGACTTCTTCCTCCCGCAAAGCGAGGCCGCCGACTTCATCACCGCGACCCTCGCCGCCACCCCGGCGATCGACATCGGCTTCGGCCCCGTGCTGATCTACCCCTTCCCACGCAGCAAGGTCACCACGCCCTTCGTCCCGCTGCCGAGCGAGCCGATCTGCGTGCTGTTCTCGCTGCTGCGCTGGGCCCCCTCCGCCGACCCGGCCGTGGTCGCCGACCTCGTGGCCAAGAACCGCGCGATCTTCGAGGACGTGCGCGACCTCGGCGGCAAGCGCTACTCGATCGGCAGCGTCGAGCTCGACACCGCCGACTGGATCGACCACTTCGGCAACAAGTGGCCGCTCTTCGTCGCGCAGAAGCTGAGCCACGATCCGCAGAACACGCTGACCCCGGGCCAGAACATCTTCCCCTGGTAGGCGGTCCCTCGGGGCGGCACCGCGCGTGCCGCCCGGCGCGGCACCGCGCGTTCACCACGCACGCTCTGCGCACCTCCCACAGGCTCCTTTCGTTACCCTGAGCAGCCTTTATGGACCCTGATTCTCTTATCCCGGCGGACGCCCGCGGTGTCGTCGAGACCCGCACCGAGCGTCTATGGCTCCATCCGGAAGGCTACGTGATCGCCGAGGTGCGACCGGGCCTGGTCGCCGACCTCGACGACGCGATCGTCAACGTCGCCGCCTGCGGGGAGCTCGCGGCCGGGATCCCGCGTGCACTGCTGCTCGACATGCGCGCCCACTCCACCTCCGCCACCCGCGAGTGCCGCGAGTACTACGCCGGCGCCGAGGCCCAGCAGGTCAACCTCGCCGTCGCCATGTTGGTCCGCTCCAACGTCAGCCGCATCCTCGGTAATTTCTTCCTCGGCGTGAACAAGACCCGCTTCCCGTTCCGCATGTTTACCGACCTCCACGAGGCCCTCGCGTGGCTGCGTGCCGCGATCAAGGCCAGCCACCATTGAGCCCAGAGGGCACGCATCATGGACCACGCCGAGATCGTCACCCGCACCGAGCGCATCTGGTTACAGGACGGCGTCATTCGCTGCGTCGTCCTCCCGACCGCGAATCACACCCTCGCCGACGCCCACGAGAACGACCGCGCCGTCGCGTCGCTGGCCGGCAATCGCCGCCTACCGATGCTGCTCGACACCCGCGCCTCGCGGGGCCTCGACCGCGACGCTCGCGTCTACTACGTCCGACCCGAGGCCGCCCAGACCCTCGCCGCGCTGGCCATGCTCATCGACTCGCAGATCGGCCGCATCTTCGGCAACTTCTTCATGAGCGTGAACAAGCCGCCCTTCCCGCTGCGCCTGTTCACCAACGAGAGCGACGCGCTCGCCTGGCTCAAGGGACAGATCCCCTGAGCCGGCCAAGACGCCAAGGACCCGCGCTTGCACGCCCCACCGCAGCAGCCTGACCACGACCCGCTCGCGGCCCTGCTCCGCGCCGCCGACGCCGCTGTGCCAGGCGACGCGGCGTTGCTGCGCGCCGCGGCCAACGAGCTCGCCGCCCTGCGCAGCTACAAGGCCCGCACCGAAGAACAGATGCTCCCGCTCTTCGAGACCATCACCGCCTTCGCCGCCGCCGCCTACGAGCACCAGGTGCCGGTCCACGAGAACAACGACGAGATCACCAACGCGATGGCGATCGGCCTCAACATGATGGGCGAGGAGCTCGCCCACAGCACGCAGGCGCTGATCGCCGCCCGCGACGAGGCGCTGGCCGCCAACCGGGCCAAGAGCGCCTTCCTGGCCAATATCAGCCACGAGCTCCGCACCCCGCTGAACGCGATCATCGGCTACGCCGAGATGATCCGCGAGGAGCTGGTGGAGAACGGACTCGCGGGCGTCATCCTCGACCTCGACCGCCTGATGATCGCCTCGCGCCACCTGCTCAACCTCATCCAGGACGTCCTCGACCTCGCCCGCATCGAGGCCGGACGGCTCGCGCTGCGCCCCGAGCCCGTCGACCTGCGCACCCTGCTCAGCGACCTCGCCACCACCCTCGGCCCGTCGGTGCACAGCGCCGGAAATACGCTCCACACCGAGCTCTCGCTCACCCAGCCGATCGTGCACACCGACCCGCTGCGCCTGCAGCAGATCCTCCTCAACCTCCTCGGCAACGCCAACAAATTCACGCTGGGCGGAAGCATCACCCTCTCGGCCCGCAACGAGGCGGTCGACGGCTCTCCAGGGGTCGCCATCGCCGTCATCGACACCGGCATCGGCATCCCCGCCGACAAGCTCGAGGCCGTCTTCGATGCCTTCACCCAGGTCGACAACACCGCGACTCGTCGCTTCGGCGGCACCGGCCTCGGCCTGACCATCAGTCGCCGGCTGTGCGAGATGCTCGGCGGCAGCGTGGCCGTCACCAGCCGCCTGAAGGCGGGCTCCACCTTCACCGTCCGCCTCCCGACCACGCAGCCCCAGGCCGACCTGGCTCAGGGGACAGCCTCCGCGCAGAGCCCGGCCTCGGCGACGGCTTGAGGCCGCCGAGCTCGCGCATCGTCGGGTCCACGAGAGCGCCTCATCCATGTCGCTCGACCCACCGACAGACCGCCCGCTGGCGCCCCTGCTGGCGCTGCTGCTCTCGGCGAGCGCCTGCTCGAGCACGCCGAGCGAGGCACCCCTGCTGGCCGAACCAGCGCGGCCAGCCGATCCACCAGGACCCGCGGAGGGCTCCGATGCGTGGCTGCTGCAGGAGGGGCAACGCTTCATCAACGACACCCCATACCGACGCGCCGTGCTCGAGCGGGCCCTGACCAATCACGACAATATCTACTCCCGCGTGCGCCTCGACGCGTATGGCCACGGCTCGCGCGGCTGGGACAAGCTGCCCGTCTGGAACCCCCGGTCGAAGCCAGTCACCGCGGCGCTCGCGGCCCAGCTCGCGCGAGGAGAGACGCCTGAGGTCACGGGCGATCACCCGCCGCTGTGGGACGGGCAGCAGCCGACGACGATGCCCGGGTGGGTCGCGCTGGGCGAGCGCGTCTTCTTCGAGTACCCGATGCGAGCCGAGGTGTTCATGGAACATGGCCTGACCCGGCCCGAGCTGGCCGCATCGGTCGGGCTCTCGCGGACCGCCGACGGCGCCGTCCCCGGCCTCGTCGTGTTCTTGAACGTCGACCGCGAGACGCGGGTCGGCATCACCTGCGCGATCTGCCACTCGACCGTCCGCGACGGGGTGCTCGTCCCCGGTGCCGCGCGCCGGACCTTCGACTACGGCCGGCTACGCCTCGCGTTCTACGCAGACACGGGCGAGTTTGTCGATCCGACGCTCGCAAAGCGGATGGCGTCCTGGGGCCCGGGCCGCGCGGATGTCACCGAGGACAATGACGAGGATCCCGTGACGATCCCCGATCTCTGGGGCCTGCGCGCACAGAGCTGGCTGACCCAGGGCGCGACGCTCCGCCACGATACCCCGGTCGCGCTGGCGATCCGGCAGGAGACCCAGCTGACCGACTCGAATCACGCGCTGGTCCGTCCGCCCCGCGAGCTCGCGTGGGCGCTGGCAATGTACGTCTATTCGCTCGCGCCGCCCGCGACGGTCGTGCCTGCGTCGCCGCAGCTCGCCCGCGGGGCCGCCGTCTTCGCCGATCGCTGCCGCGGCTGCCACGCCAACGCTGCCCACGGAGGTCGGCCGATCGCCGCGGCCGTGATCGGAACCAACCCCGCGCTCGCCACGGGGCGCGGTCGCGGCACCGGGAGCTACCGCGTCCCGCCGCTCGTGGGCGTCCGCGAGGGCGCCCCGTACCTGCACGACGGCTCGGTCGCGTCACTCGACGAACTGCTGTCGTCGGCGCGCCTGGACCCTGGCTATCTCGACGGGCGCCTCGGCCCCGGCCCGATCCCCGGCCACCACGCGGGCACGGACCTCGCCCCCGCCGACAAGGCCGCGCTGATCACATTCCTGCAGACGCTCTGATCAGGTCTTGACGTTGGGTGGCAAGGAAGTCGGCGCCGCGACCCGCACGTCGCGTTGCACCGCCTGGTCGCCGCTTCCGACCGTAATCACGGCCTTGAGCACGTAGGTCTGATTGAAGCGGTCGGGCACGTTTTGCCACGGCGGCTGGCTGAGCTCGTAGCTGACCGAAAGCTCCTGCCCCGCTGCGACCTTCTCGTCCCAGGCTTGATAGGTCCCGTCCGCTCCCCAGACGGAGGGAGTACGCGGCGTCAGCTCGCCGATCAGCGCACCGGACTGCCGGCCGCGGCAACGACCGAGAGCTGCATCGAGCTCTGATCACACGCCCTGCGCGCGTTGTCCCGCTTCGCCTTCGACTTCTGCTTCTCCGCGGGCGCGGGCGCGGGCTCGGACGCGGACGCGGACGCGGGCGGTGGACCCCCGCACTCGTCGGCGAGCGTGGCGGCGGTCATCTGCACCGTCACGTTCACGACGTCGGCGGCCGCGGGCGCCGGCGGGGTCGGGGCTGCTGGCGGCGCCGTCACCACGGGTGGCGACGGCGACGGCGGCGGCACGGGGTCGTCCTTCCCACTGCCCGCGCTGGTGCAGGCCATCGCTCCGACAACAATCCCGACAAAGATCCAAGCTGCCCCTGATCGCATGACCCCAGCCTATCATGGGAAGGCCAGGTCGCTCGTGCCGGCCGTGGGCGTTTTCGTGGGCCGAGCTCGTGAGCTCGGAGCTTGACGAGCTTGTACGCGCGCCACGAGGTGGATTCGCCGGGCGCTGCCGCGGGACACGTGACGCGCTCGTGCTCCCCGCCGACGTGCGCGCACAAACAACAATGTGCTCGCCCGCGAATGTCAACACTTCCTCGCACGGCCGATCACGCCCGTCGCCAACCGCGGGGTGTATGCTGCGCGCGTGGCGAGAACCACTGTCCGCGCGCCGAGGCACCCGCTTGCGACCCTACTCGCCGCGCTCATCATCATCGCCGGGATGTGGCTCGCCGGGGGCCTCGCCGCGGCCGAAGGCTGGCCCCTGCTCGCGCGCTGGCTCGCCGCGGCGCTGGTCTGGCCGATCGCGCCGCTCCTGCTGCTGATCCTCGTCAACCCCCGCCTCGGCCTCCACCGCACCGCGCTCGTGCTCACCGTGCTCGGGACCGGCGTGTGCGCGCTGACCTGTCGCCCTGTCCTCGTCGTGGCGGTGACAAAACACGCCGCGTGGATGCTCCCGGCAGCCCCCAGAGATGCCACGCCGATCGCGGCAACACCCACGCCCACGCCCAGCAAACCTGCCTCGCCCAACCTGACCGCGCCCAACCTGACCACGCCCAACCTGACCGCGCCCAACCTGACCACGCCCAACCTGACCGCGCCCACGTCCAGTCAGCCCAAGCCGCGGCTCCCGGACCCGCCACAGCCGCCCATCGCTGCCGGCGCGCGCAGCCGCTGCTTCCGCGAGGTCGTGAAGACCGCTCCCTTCGACCACGCCTACAACACCACGCTCGTCGACATGGACGGCGACGGACAGCGCGACGCGGTGGCGATCGACGCCGGCGACGCGCCCGCGATCCGGGTGTGGAAAGGCGACCGCAGCGGCCGCTTCCATGCCGCCAGCAGCCTCCCCTACGCCGGCGGCGGCCTGTACTTCGCGGTCCTCGACCTCGATGGCGACGGCAAGCACGACCTCGCCACCAGCGACCACGACGAGGCCACGGTCACCCTTTGGCTCGGCGCCGGCGACGGCACCCTGACCCGCGGCGCGAGCTACAAGACCTACCGCAACCCGCTCGGGATCTGGGCCGCGGACCTCGACCTCGACGGCTTCTCTGATCTCGTCGTCGCCCACTACTTCCACGTCGAGGTGCTGCGCAGCGACCGGGGCGGCAAGCTGCGGACCAGCCCGTGGCTGCGCCTGGTCAAAGATCCAGCCTATCCCGACCGGATCCTGACCCCCGATGACCTCCTCGCCGCCGACCTCACCAGCGACGGCCGTCTCGAGCTCGTGATCCCCAAGAGCGACGCCGCCTCGATCGAGGTCTGGACCGGAGACACGCGCGCCCGCATGCGCCGCACCGTCGCGGTCGCGTCGTGTTTCGGGCCGACGCACACCCTGGTCGGCGACGTCGACGAGGACGGCGCCCCCGACGTGCTCGTGCGCTGCGCCGGGGCCCGCGTCGAGCTGTACGCCGGCGACGGCAAGGGCGGCCTCGAGCGCCGCGGCTTCATCGGCCCGGAGAACACCCTCGAGGCTGGCGCGCTGGTCGACCTCACCGGCGACGGCCACCTCGACCTGCTCTCGACGACGATGCCGGACGGCTTCGCCAACCGCGGCGTCATGCACACGGACGGCGAGCTCAGCGTGTACGCTGGCGACGGCAAGGGCGGCTTTCGCGAGGAGGACACGCGCACCCTCGACGGCTACCAGCACCACGTGATCGCGGTGCTCGACATCGACGACGACCACCACCTCGACGTCGTCTATGAGTGCTTCGGCCAGATCCCGGGCAGCCACCTCGGGGTCGCGTTTGGCACCGGCTGCGTCGCGGCCAACACCTCACCCTGAGCCCGCCCACGGCGCGAAATGGCGCCGCCATCGACGCCCCCGGAATTGGGTGTACGCGGCGAACTCGGGCATCCTGCCGCGATGCATCGCCCGCCCTCGCCGCGCTGGTTTCGCTGGCTCTGCGGCGTCACGCTGCTCGCCGCCTGCCAGCCGAGCGAGGGCGACGCGGCCGCGGTGGCGGTGCACGAGCCTGCCCCGGCGCCCGCCGGACCCGGCGACGATCCGCCCCCCGCCGCGCATGCGCCGAGCGACGGACCGGCCCGGCGCCTGCTGGCCGCCCTGGCCGTGAAGGGCCGCGCGCCGAGATCCGGCTACACCCGCGAGCAGTTCGGGCGCGCCTGGGCCGACGTCGATCGCAACGGCTGTGACACCCGCGACGACATCCTCCGGCGCGACCTCCGGGACCCGATCTTCAAGCCCGGCCCCCGCGCCTGCGTCGTGCTCTCCGGCCTGCTCACGGACCCATACACCGGCGCCGAGATCGCGTTCGAGCACGGCGTGACTGGCGTCGACATCGACCACGTCGTCGCGCTCGGCGACGCGTGGGTCAAGGGCGCCGCCTACTGGCCGCCGGAGCGGCGCCTCGCGCTGGCCAACGATCCGCTCAACCTGCTCGCCGTCGCCGCCTCCGAGAACCGCTCAAAGGGCGACGGCGACGCCGCGACCTGGCTGCCGCCGAGCACCGCCTATCATTGCAATTACGTCGCGCGCCAGATCTCCGTGAAGACCAAATATGCGCTGTGGCTAACCGCGGCCGAGCACGACGCGATGGACTCGATCCTCGCCACCTGCCCAGGCGAGCCCGCGCCCGTCGGCGACGCCCCGATCTCGGCGCCGATCGTCCCGGCCGAGCCGCGAAGCGCACCGCAGCGCACCGCGCCGCCCCCGGTCGAGGAATCCAGAGACCCCGATTACGGCACCTGCAAGCAGGCGATCGCGGCCGGCAAGGGCCCCTATGTCCAGGGCCGCGATCCCGAGTACGCCTATTACAACGACCGCGATCGCGACGGCATCGTCTGCGAGCGGTGAATGCTCAGACCCGGCCACCCTCGCTGTGGCAGACCCGTGCGGCGGATATCAGGGCACCAGCACCGCGCGGAATCGGGCCCGCCCCTCCATCATGCTGGCGAACGCCTCCTCCGCCCGCTCGAGCGGGAAGGTCTCCACCCGCGGCCGCACGTTGGTCAGCGCGCTGAAGGCCATCGTATCCTCCGAGTCGATCGCGCTCCCGCTCGGCCAGCCCGCGATCGACTTCCCGCTCAGCAACATCATCGTCGACACCTTCATCGGCTCAAACGCCGCCGCCACGATCAGCAGCTTCCCGCGCGCCTTGAGCCCCCCCACCGTGCCCTCCATCGCCGCGCTGCTGGGCGCCGTCGCCAGCACGAGGTCGGCCCCGCCGAGCTGCTTCAGCCCGTCCGCCGCGCTGGTGACCGCCGTATCGATGTACTCGTGCGCCCCCAGCTCGCGCGCCAGCGCGGCCTTGTCCGCCCCCCGCGAGATCGCCACCGTCCGAAAGCCCATCCGCGCCGCGTACTGGATCGCCAGGTGCCCGAGCCCGCCGATGCCCTGCACCGCCACGAGGCTCCCCGGGCGCGCCCCGCTGTTGCGCAGCGCGTTGTAGGTCGTCACCCCCGCGCACAGCAGCGGCCCCGCGTCGACCGCCGATAACCCCTCGGGGATCCGCGCCACCGACTCCGACGGCACCACCGCATATTCGGCATATCCCCCATCATGCGAAATGCCCGTGATCTTCCCGTTCGGACAATTGATGAACAGCCCACGGCGGCACGCATCGCACTCGAAACAGTGCCCGCCGTGCCAGCCGACCCCCACCCGATCGCCCACCTTCCACGCCGTCACCTCCGGCCCGACCGCGTCGATGCGACCCGCAATCTCATGGCCCGGCACCCGCGGCAACACCAGCCCCGGGAACCCCCCGCCGCGCACAAACGCGTCGCTGTGGCACACCCCACAGGCCTCCACCTTCACCCGCACCCACCGCGGCCCCGGCGTCGGGATCTCCCGCTGGACGAGCTCGAGGGGACCGTTGGGCTGACTGATCTGGATGGCTCGCATGGTCGGCATGGTGCGCCGATGGTCCACGCTCGTGCCCGGTTTCGCAAGGGGGCAGCACACCCCGCCGACCGCATCGACCGAACACCGAACCGCTCAAAGCCCGATGATTGTCACCTCGGTCCCCGGCGCAGCTACGAATGTAAGTATTCGACGACAACGATCATACAATGCATAATCTGAGTATGGGGCCCGACCTCTGCTGGCGAGCCCGAGTTCGCTCGTAAGACACATCTTGACCGCCGCTGCCAGGCCAGCGACAAACATTGAGCCTTGGCAGAGCGCCCGGACCGTCATGGACTTCGTCATTCACAGTCGCAAGCGCATCGAGTCGATGCCGCCGCCAGAAGCGCCGCACCTGGTCATCTCGATTACCACGAGCCCGCTCGACCTGGCGCGGCTCCCTGCGACACCAGCGTGCCTGGGGATCCTTCGGCTGGCGTTCTTCGATAGCGACCTGCCGCCCGAAGATGACGGGCCGGAGGGGCTCTTCTCGCAGGCGGATGCCCGGCAGATCTGGGACTTCGTGCTCGCTCACCAGGCGCAGGTCACCTGCTTGGTGCTCCACTGCAACGCCGGCGTGAGCCGCTCGCCCGGGGTCGCGGCCGCACTGGCGCGGGTGCTCCGCGGCGATGACGCTGACTTCTTCGCGCGCTACCAGCCGAACTCGCGCGTGTACCGGATCCTCCTCGACGTCTACGCGGCCGAGTACGCGGCCAGGTAGCGATCGGCGTGGATCGCACGCCCGCGATGCAAGCAGCGGGGTGCTGCCAAGAGCGGCGCGCCGTTCGGCATCCTCAGCATCGGCGACACCGACGTGGCTCGCGGTCATCGAACGCTGCGAGCGGCGCATCAGTCGCCGCGGTGGTCGATGAACGCGGCGTTGGTCCCGTCGACCTCCGATCGTCAGATCGGACGATTTAGACTAACCTGTCTAGTCGGCGCCTCGATCCGGGTGCGCGAGTGCGACGCCCGGCTCAGCCAGAGGGCAGGAGCTGGCGGAAGACGACGCGCAAGAAGCCCGCCAGCGGAGCGCCGCTCCTGCGCAGCTTCATCTGCATCAGGGCACCTTCCCACGCGTCGAGGAGGAAGCCGGCGGTCTCGTCGCTGTCGAGCGGAGCCGCGAGCTCGCCCCGCTCGCGCGCCTCGCGGAGGCAGTCCGCGATTCGGTGCCGCCAGCGCCCGAAGAGGCGAGCGAGCGCCTCGCGGGCCGCGGGGCTGCGATCGGCCAGCTCCTGTCCGAACATGCCGAGCAAGCAACCACCGGTGTGACCGTGGCGGGCGAAGTCACGGGCGAGGGCCTCGAAGTACCGCCGAAGCCGCTCGACCGGGGGCCGGTCGTCGTCGCCGAGCGCCCGGTCGAGCGCGGGGAGGTGCGCCTCGTAGTAGTACTCCGCGACCGCCAACGCGAAGGCCTCCTTGTCCACGAAGTGGTGGTAAAAGGAGCCGCGCGGGACCTTCGCGCGCGCGAGGATCGCGTTGGTGCCGACGAAGTCGTAGCCGCCCTCGAGGAACAGCTCCACGCCGGCGCTCAGGAGCGCCTCCCTCGTGGGTCGCGTCGTCATGTGGGCTCGGACCCGGCGAGGTGCTCACGCAGATGGCGGGCGATCCGGTCCGCCGCGGCGCGCACGAGCCGTGGATCGTCGTAGAAGTCGACCTGGTTGCTCGACTCGAGCCAGTCCAGGGACTTTGGCCCGCGAACGCGGTCGTAGAACCGCCGCGCCCAGGTCGGCGAGAGGGCCTTCTCCGAGTGCACCATGGCGAGCGGCGCCGTGAGCTCGGCGGCGGCGGCCTGCACGTCGAACGGCAGAAAGTGCTCGCGTGACATGACCGCGAGCTCGTTCCGGTAGTTCGCCACCGCCGCGCGACGAGTGGCGTAATAGTCGTACGTGTCGGGCAGCGTCATCGCGGCGTCGCCGGAGAGCGCCACGGCAGGGACGGTCCGAAGCTCGCCCGTGGCCTCGAAGAGCTCCCGTGCGGCTCGGCCCGCCTCGACCTTGTCGCGGAACCCCACCGGGTCCTTGTCACGGAGCTCCGCCGGGTCACGGTAGTAGCCAGCGACGGCCCCGAGCGCGCGCACGCGAGGATGACCGACCGAGGCCCACGCCGCATACCCGGCGCCGAGGCAGACGCCGACGAGCCCCATCCTCGACCCGTCGACCTCCGGGTGGGTCGCGAGCCAGTCGACGGAGGCCCTCAGGTCCTCCACCTTGTGGGTCCACAACTCGTACTGGCGGGGTTCACCCCCGCTCTCCCCGTAATGACGGTGGTCGAGCGCGAGCGCTGCGAAGCCCCGCTGCGCGAGAGCGCAGGCGTACACCCCCGTCACTTGCTCCTTCACGGACGTCATGGGCCCGGCCACCACGACCGCCGGATGAGGCCCAGCCTCGGCCGGGAGGTAGAGATCGCCGACGACCGGGATACGGTCCACCTCGAAGAAGACTCGCTGGCGCATCGGGATGATACTAGACTAATCTGTCTAAAATTCCAGACCCGTGCACCGGGCGACCCAGCCTGTCAGCGCATGACCTCACCCTGAACAACCCGCGACACTCGTCGAGCGCGAGATCCGAGGTTCCGCTGAACTCGAGGTCGGGCCAACTCCGCGACCAGCGATACGCGCCGGCGGCGCCGAGCGCGACCGTGAATGCGTCGACATGCCCACGGTTTGAACGGGGTCCTGTCTGTCCTCGCACGCGTGCCCTCGAAGCGCGGACGGCAGCGACCGCGCGCCATCGCCCCGCGCTTGCGCCTATCGTGTCGTCACTTGGTGGACGGAGGGTGATCGGATGATGAAACGAACCGCTTTGTTGGGAACATGGATGTGTCTGCAGGCCTGTGGCGGTGGCGGGGCCGCGGCCACGGAGTCCACGGGAACCGGCACGAGCTCGTCCGGGGCCATGATGAGCACGACCACGTCGCCGGATCCGACGACGCCCACGTCGCCGACGAGCACGGACGCCTCCAGCGCGGGTCCAACCTCGGCGGCGCCGATGACCACCACCGCCACCACGGACGACTCGAGCACGGGCCAGGCCAGCGACACCAGCGACACCACCGGCGCCGCCCCATTCTGCGGCGACGGCATCGTCGATCCCGGGGAGGCCTGTGACGACGGCCCTGGCAACGGACCGGGCCAGCCGTGCAACGCGATGTGCCAGGCCAACATGTGCGGCGACGGTGACCCCGGCCCTGGCGAGGAATGTGACGACGGCGCCAATAACGGCGACATGAATTCCTGCAAGGCCAACTGCAGCAACAACGTCTGCGGGGACGGGGCGGTCGGCCCCGGCGAGGGCTGCGACGACGGCAACCAGAACGACGCTGACGAGTGTGGCAACGACTGCGCGCTCACCAGCTGCGGCGACGGCAAGGTCGCCCCCACCGAGGAGTGCGACGACGGCAACAAGGTCGACACCGACGCCTGCACGGCCGCCTGCACCAACGCGGCCTGCAGCGACGGCTTCGTCCAGGCGAGCAACGACGAGGACTGCGACGCCGGCCCCGACAACGCCGACAATGCCGCCTGCACGACCGATTGCAAGGCCAATGTCTGTGGCGACGGCAAGGTCTTCAACACCGGCGGCGGCACCGAGGCATGTGACAACGGCGCGGACAACGGCCCCGGCAAGGCCTGCAACGCGATGTGCGCGCTGAACGTCTGCGGCGACGGCGACAAGGGCCCGGGCGAGCAATGCGACGACGGCAACGGCCAGGGCGGCGACGGCTGCTCGGCCAGCTGCAAGCTCGAAGAGTGCGGCAACGGCATCCTCGACCCCGGCGAGGCCTGCGACGACGGCAAGAACGGAAACCAGGACGACGGCTGCACCGATGCGTGCAAGCAGCCGGTGTGCGGCGACGGCCTGCTGCAGATGAGCCTCGGCGAGCAGTGCGACCAGGGCGGCGCCAACAGCAACAGCGGCGCCTGCACCCTCATGTGCAAGAACGCGGTCTGCGGCGACAGCCTGATCCAGCAGAACGTCGAGCAGTGCGACGACGGCGCCAACAACGGGCCGGGCAAGGCCTGCAACGCGATGTGTAAGCAGAACGTCTGCGGCGACGGCGACAAGGGCCCGGGCGAGGCCTGCGACGACGGCAACCAGAGCAACGACGACGCCTGCACCAACGTCTGCAAGCTCGCCACCTGCGGCGACGGCTTCAAGCAGCCGGGCGAGGCCTGCGACCTCGGGGCCAACAACAGCAACAGCGGCGCCTGCACCCTGTCGTGCAAGCTCCCGGTGTGCGGCGACACCTTCGTGCAGGCGAGCAACGGCGAGCAGTGCGACGACGGCAACGCATCGAACACCGACGCCTGCGTGGCGATGTGCAAGCTCGCCAAGTGCGGCGACACCTTCGTGCAGCAGGGCATCGAGCAGTGCGACGACGGCAACCTGGTCAACACCGACACCTGCACCAACGTCTGCAAGGCGGCCGCGTGTGGGGACGGCTTCCTGCAGGCCGGCGAGCAGTGTGACGACGGCAACCAGAACAACAACGACACCTGCTCCAACACCTGCAAGAGCGCGCTCTCGATCGTCGTCGAGGGCCACGCCAACGTGTCTGTCAGCTGCAACGTCGGCGACTACAATTGTCAGGCCCAGCAGGTGTGCAACAAGGTCACCAACTCGGTGTGCCTGTTCCAGCAGTACGACTGCTGGTTCGGCAACCAGGGCTCGTGGTACCCGCCGGACGGGCAGAGCGGCGGCTCGAGCTTCAACTTCGCGATCACCTACGATCTCCAGGGCAACTACGGCAACATCTGCGCCTGCAATCAGAACCAGATGAACGTCTACGGGCTGGCCGCCAATCACCAGTTCTGCGGCCTCGGCCACTGGTTCCGCCAGTGACCCGACCACTCGTGACAGGCCCGAGCGCGGGCAGCTCGGGGGGCCGCCGCCGCGGTGGATCCGCTGCTCGCGCAGAATATCGACGAGGCCATCAGTGAAACGGCCAGCATCCCGCTGATCGAGGTGCGAGGTGCAGCTCGCACGGTCGGCCCGGGTGTGCGCCTCCTCGAAGGCGAGGTTGGCGGCGTGCGAGCCCGCAGTGAGATCGTGGCCCGAGGGCCTGGCTGGCGGCGACCCCGGCGGCGGCCGCGACCCCCCGCCCTCCTCGTCACGAGCCCCGCGCGGCCCGCTGGCGCCCCTGCAGCGCACCTTTTCCGACTGTGGGCGATAGCGTACGCAGTAGGCGCAGACCCCACTCGGGTCCTCACACGGCTTGCTCCGGGGCCGATTCCGCGGGAGTCTGGGTCCCCGTGCCAGGCGAGAAGCTCACGCTCGACGGGCCTACTCTGGGGGTCCTGGAGGATCGCCGCGACGCGACGACCCCCGTCGATCCGCGCGATCGCCAGTACCTCATGGTCTTTCACGGGGAGACCTCGACGAGCTTCGCGCTGCCCTCCAGCGGGAGCGTGTTGATCGGCCGCTCCGACGAGGCCCACCTGCGCATCGACGATCACGGCGTCTCACGCCGTCACGCCACGCTGACCATGGACCAGGGCGAGGCCCGCCTCGCCGACCTCGGCAGCCACAACGGCGTGTGGATCAACGACGAGCGGATCGCGGCCTCGCGTCTGCTCCTGTCCGGCGACAGCGTCACGATCGGCGGGGCCACCCTCGTCTACCACGCCAGCATCAGCGCTCCGCGTCAGCGCCGGGCGCTCGACTTCCCGCAACTGCGGACGCGCCTCAGCGAGGAGGTCGAACGCGCCGCCCGCTTCTCCCATGAGCTCACGATCCTCGTGCTCGCGCCGTGCGCCCTGCCGCCGAGGGACGACAGCGAGCGCCGCAGCCTCGAGACCTCCGTGACCCGCCTGATGCGCCGCGGTGACATCCTCGGCATCGATATCACCGGCAGCGTGGTCGTGCTGCTGCCGGAGACCGGCGTCGCCGAGGCGCTGTCTGGCGCGCTCGCGCGGACGGACGCGGCCCGGGTGGGCCATGCCTGCTACCCGCTGGACGGCAACGACCCTGACGCGCTCCTCGCCGGGGCGCGCGCCGCCGCTGCGCAGGCGAGCCCCGGGCGCCCGCTCGCGGCGGCCGCCGCCTGCGAGACGCGCCGCGTCGGCGACGTCGAGGTGATCGTCGCCGACCCGGCGATGCAGCGCCTGTTCGCGTTTGTCGAGCGCATCGCCACCGGCGAGCTGCCGGTGCTGATCACCGGTGAGACCGGCACCGGCAAGCAGCTCGTCGCCGCGGCGATCCACGCCCTCTCCGGCCGCCAGCGCGGACCGTTCATGGTCATGCATTGCGTCGGGCTCTCGGAGCAGCTCCTCGAGCACGAGCTGTTTGGCCGCGGCGCCGATGCATCCGGCCCCGAGCGGCCCGGGAGCCTCGAGCTGGCCGCTGGCGGCACCCTCTTCCTCGACGAGATCGGCGAGCTATGCCTCGGCGCTCAGGCCAAGTTGCTGCGCGCGCTCGAGACCCGCCGCGTCGTTCGGGTCGGCGAACAAGGTGAACGGGCGATCGACCTGCGCATCGTCGCCGCCACCAACCACGCGATCGAGGACGCCGTGCAGGCCGGGAGCTTCCGCCGCGACCTCTACTTCCGCCTCACGGGCGCCAAGCTGTGGCTCCCACCGCTGCGTGACCGCCCGCGCGAGCTCCCGATCCTCGCCCAGCGCTTCCTCGCCGCCGCCCGCCGCACCGCCGGCGCACCGCCGATGACGATCGCTCCCGCGGCGATGCGCCGCCTCGCCGAGCACGCGTGGCCTGGCAACGTCCGCGAGCTGCGGCACGCGATGGACTGCGTCGCCGCGGCCTACCCTGACGAGGTCTTGCGCCCGCACCACCTGATCGACTGGCTCGGCGGCCCCGTGGATGCTCACACCGCCCCTCTCCCCGACGCCTCGGTCACCGACGACCCGCCGAGATTCCGCCCGCTCGAGGACGAGATCCGCGAGCTCGAGGTCCAGCGGATCTCCGCAGCGCTCGCCGCCACCGGCGGCAACCAGACCCGCGCCGCCGAGCTCATCGGCATGCCCCTCCGGACCTTCGTCAACAAGCTCAAACGCCACGCCATCGGCTCCGACCGGAGGTCCTAGGCATGGTGCCCCCGCCGGACCACGACGAGTGGTCACCGCCCGACGAGGTGGACGAGTACAAGCTGATCCGCCAGCTCGGCCGCGGCACCATGGGCCAGGTCTACCTCGCGCGCGACCGCCTGCTCGACCGCCTGGTCGCCATCAAGTTCATCACGGCGCTCGAGCCCGAGGCCCGCGAGCGCTTCGTCATCGAGGCCCGCGCCGCGGCGAGGATCCAGCACCCCAACGTGGTCGCCGTCCATCGCGTCGGCGAGCTCAACCACCGCCCCTATCTCATCACCGAGTACGTTCGCGGACAAAACCTCGCCCAGCTGATCTTGCCGCTGCCGTGGCTGCGCGCGCTCGAGCTCGGCGTCAGCCTGGCCCGCGGCCTCGCAGCGGCCCACGACCAGGGCATCCTCCACCGCGACATCAAGCTCGCCAACGTCGTCCTCAGCGAGACCGGCGAGCTCAAGCTGCTGGACTTTAGCCTCGCGAAATTCGTCGACACCAGCCACAAGCGCCTGCGCGACGCCGTCCCCGCCGAAGCCCCCCAGGCCCCAAACAACGCCCCCACGCCGCTCGTCACCGCCCCGGCCGCCGGCTCCGGCCCGGTCAATCGCTTCGCCGACACGATCACCCTCAACGCCTCGGCTCCGGCCAAGCCCGGGGCCCCGTCCGTCGACCCGCGCGAGCTCATGTGGTCGAGCGCCCAGGCCGAGATCACCGGGGTCGGCGCGCTGCTCGGCACCCCGCACTACATGGCCCCCGAGCTGTGGGCCGGTGAGCCCGCCTCCCGCGCCTCCGACGTCTACGCCCTCGGCGTCCTCCTGCACTGCCTGTGCTGCGGCTTCCCGCCGACCGACGCCGCCGACATCTTCGACCTCTCGTCGCGTGTACAACAACACGATCCGCCCGCCCTGCGTGAGCGCAGCCCCGAGGTCGACCGCCGCCTCGCCGACATCATCGATCGCTGCCTCCGACGCGAGCCCGCCGCTCGCTTCGCCTCCGGCAACGAGCTGCGCGCGGCCCTCGAGGCCCTCGCCGCCGCCGTGCGCAGCCACCAGGCCGAGAGCGGCAACCCCTACCGCGGCCTGCAGGTCTTCGAGGCCGGCCAACGCGACCTCTTCTTCGGCCGCGGCGCCGAGATCGCCGCCGTGGTCAGCCGCATCCGCGCGCAGAACTTCGTCGTCGTCGCCGGCGACTCCGGCGTCGGCAAGTCCTCGCTGTGCCGCGCCGGCGCCATCCCCACCGCGTGCGAGGGCGGCCTCGACCCGAGCTGCCGCTGGCTCTCCGTCGTCGTCACCCCCGGGCGCCGCCCCGTGCACACGATCATCACCGCCCTCGCCCGCGCCCGCGAGTGCGACGAGGACGTCCTGCAGCGCGCCAGCGTCTCCCCCCTCGCCTTCGCCAACGCCCTCCACGACGCCCGCGCCAGCCACGGCACCCTGCTCTTCGTCGACCAGCTGGAGGAGCTCATCACCCTCACCACGCCCGCCGAGACTGCGATCGCGGCCGAGATGCTCGGCGTGATCGCCCGCGGCGTCCCGCGTCTGCGCCTGATAGCGACCGTCCGCGGCGACTTCCTGACCCGCATCGCCCCGCTGCCCGGACTCGGCGAGGAGCTGCTGCGCGGCCTCTACTTCCTCTACCCGCTCTCACCCGCGGGCGTCCGCCAGGCGATCGTCGGCCCGGCCCAGGCCCGCGAGGTCCGCTTCGAGTCGGAGGCGATGATCCAGCAGCTCGTCACCGCCGGGATCGAGGGCAGCCTGCCGCTGCTGCAGTTCGCGCTGTCCGAGCTGTGGGAGGCCCGCGCCAGCGACAGCTCGACGATCACCGTCGCCGCGCTCAACAAGATCGGCGGGGTCGCGGGCGCCCTGGCCCGCCACGCCGAGGGCGTGCTGGCCCGGCTCACCCCGCTGCAGCGCCGCGCCGCCCGCTCGCTGCTCCTGCGACTCATCACCATCGAGGAGACCCGGGCGAGCCTCAACTACGACGAGCTCGCGGTCGACGGCGACGACGCGCGCATCGCCCTCGACGCGCTGCTCGACGCCCGCCTGCTGCTGATCCGCGACCTCGCCGAGGGCCCGCCCGTCTACGAGATCGCCCACGAGGCCCTGATCCGCGGCTGGGTCAGCCTGCAGGTCTGGCTCACCGAGGAGAACGAGAACCGCCAGACCTATCACCGCCTCGAGCTGGCCGCCGGCGAGTGGGACCGCCTCGGTCGCCCACCCCACGGCCTGTGGAGCAGGCTTCAGCAGGATGAGGCGCGCCGCCTCGACCCCCGCAACCTGCGCGCGCACGAGTCCGCCTTCCTGGCCGCCAGCGCCGCCTCTCACCACCGAGCTCGCCGCGCGCGCGTGGGCCTCGTGTTCGGCGCGCCGCTGTTGATCGCCCTCGGCATCGTCGTCGGACTGCTGTTCCTGCGCGCCGCCCTGCAGCGCGAGACAGGCGGTCAGGAAGCCGCTGCCCGTGCCGATCTCGAGCACCGATTCGCCGCCCGTGACCTGAAGGGCCTGCAGGATGCGGCCGGCGTAGCGCTTCTGCTGCGGGTGCAGCGCGATCTCGTCGTAGACGTCGAGCCGATCGGGATCGACGCGCACGCGCACCTGCAGCTCGACGAGCTGGATGGTGGCGTCCGCCGCCGGGACGACGTCGGCGCCGTCGCCGCGGGCGTGGTCCCCCAGATCGTCACGATCTTGAAGGACGGCTCCGAGGGCCCTGTCTATCGGCTCACCAACGCGCAGACCGACCTCGGGCGCTACGAGGGGACGATCAC